>NZ_JBQFRS010000006.1:0-268968 GCF_056537525.1 Ruegeria sp. CE12
AGGTCGACCCTCGGGGCCGACGTTTCAACTCAGGCCCTCTGGGCATCCTATGAGTGGAAGTTCTAGGAAGAAAACTCTCAAGGGCCGCTACAAAGTACCTGCATTGAGGCAAGTTAATAGGACGATCAACTATGAGCAGATCTGCAAATTGGAGAAATGGGGTCATTTCGGCAGCGGCGTTCACCGCATGGGGCGTGTTAGCACCCCATGCCGCTGTGGCTGGAAACGATCCCGCGTGTGTAAGTGGTGATCAGAGTGTATGTGATATGCTTGGCACCATGATCAACGCACGTGGCAAAGGATGTTACCGTATGTTGTCAGTTCGCCCCTTAGGGACGGATGGATACAGGATCACGTGCATCATCAGTTCAGCCAACAATCAGCAGATAATTTATAAGCTGCAATTCTCAGCGGATCGTACTTCTTACACCCTAAATTAAGTAATTGAGGGCTAAACATGCGCAGATTTTCATTCGCGACACTTTTGACGCTCGCTGTATCGGGCTGCCAGTCAACTGTCATTCAAACAGGTGCAAGCTACCCAGCGATCTCGCCCGATTCAGTACAAGTTTCGTTTGCTTCAGCACCTACTTGCTCAGGTTCACAAGAAATCGGCTTAATACCTCAGGTGGGTTCAAACAAGTTCGCACAAGACCGGGCAATAAATGAAATCAAACGGCAGGCCGCGTCTCACGGTGCAAATTTGGTTTTACTTGACACTACAGCAACTAGTCATTTGGGAGACATGCTGATTGATGCCGTAATGTATAGGTGTCCATGACTAAAAACAGTTCGGCTTTTTTGCCGGTCTCATGCCCATCACACATCGCTTAGAACGGTTGATCGCTAGATAGAGCCAGCGATGCCCACGATCTGACTTTGAGAGTTCTTCTAGACTCAAATGGTCCAGAGCACTGCGTTCGGCCAAGGTATTTTGCTGATCAACTAAGTCCAACTAAGAGTAACTGTTCCGGTTTCCAGATCGCGAAGAGTCTCATTAGTTTTCTGTTTAACGTCGATTTGAAGCGCTTGAACCGTCGAAACATTCAAAAAGCACAAAAATCTTAAGGTGTTGAATTCAATGGGAGACGAGTCTCAATAATTCCGTCCCATTATTTACGTACTCCGACAATGGTGGGGTCAGGCGCAAATGTATCGCGTAATTATCATTATGTTAAAATTATGCAGGCCAACTCATACAGGCCCACCGAGACTCCAGTACGACTTTTAGGGTTTGAATAGCACTGGTTGAACATCCCGACTTTGCCAGATACCGCGCAGGAAAGACCACTGCTTGGCGCGTTTTCTCGCCGAAAACAACAAAACCGGAGACAGCATCTGAATTGCGGCAGACGCTATGGCCCGCCCAAGAGCGAAGGGAACGCCATGTTTGCGGGCAACGTACACCCTCGATTGCCCCATATGCCAGGCCTTCAATCCCGCGATGGCGGTGCTGCGCGGAGAGGATTGTCCTCCTGCATGGCTTACCTGAGCTTCATGTATGTAATACAAGGGACCGCATACCGCTTTCAATCGCAGGCTCAGATCATCGTCTTCATGATACATGAAGATTTCCGGATCAAACCCTCCGATCTTTTCGAACGCAACTCGTCGGACCAGCAAAGCAGATCCTACGAGAACAGGTAGCTCAATATCGGAATCGGCCTCCTTCTGGTGCAAGGCTTCACTGCGCGGCAGGATCACGCTGGAACGCCTGAACAGAGGTTTTCCGCGCCCCTTTATAATGCCGGGATTAAATGCAGATGCATCGGGGTGGCGGTCAGCCCCTTTTTGAAGTGCTTCTAGCGCACCGGGCTGAAGGCATGAATCCGGATTCAGAAACAAAAGCAAATCTGTTTGAGCCTGGGCTGCGCCAAGATTGCAGGCCCGTCCGAAACCGGCATTCTCAGAGCTTCTGATCAGAGTCGCACCCCGCGCATCGGCCATTTGCTGAATTGTTTCGACATCATCCGATGCGTTGTCGACCAGTATGACGGGCACGCCTTCGGGGATCGAACCCAGCATCTCCGGCAGAACCCGGCTGCTGTTGTAACAAACGCTTATGACGGTGATCTGCGACAAGATAAGCTTTCCAATCAATCGAATATAGACCTTATCCGTTTCTTTCTCTCAAACGCCGTTAGGGTCAACCCCCCCTTCCCCACATGCGCGATCTCAATGAGACCATTGATTTGAGGCACCCAGATAGGCAAAGCGGACCCCCGGCTTTCCGGCGGAGGTCCGCAGAGCGTTTTATTTCGTTTCTTCTGATGTCGCCAATGTCACTCGCTATCCGAACAGCTTGAGATTGCTGCTCTGCCCGGGCATCGAGAACCAATGCAAGTTCGGAAACAGCATATCCAATTGATCATGTGGCGTGCCGAACCAATGGGCCAATCCAGCATATAGCTGATCTGTCGAGGTCGTCGGGATGAGTACTCCATTTCCGACATCCAACGGATTGTCGCTATCCAGTCCAAGTTCCGGATATTCACCAAAGACCTGCCCACCATTAACCGGCGTTCCCATGACAATCGTGTTGCCGCCCCAGCCATGATCGGTGCCATTGCCATTTGACGTGAGCGTGCGGCCGAAATCCGATCCGGTAAAAGTCACGACTTGGTCGTCCAGTCCCATTTCGACCAGAGCGGCCTGAAACTCACCCAATGCCCGGCTGAGAACTCGCAACATGCCCGCTTGGGTATCCAGAAGTTCATCATGATGATCCCAGCCGATATAGCGCAGGAAGAAGGTTTGCTGCTGCAAGCCCAACTCGCTTGACGCCTTAATGGTTTGAGCAACCTTGCGCAGCTCCTGGCTGAGCGGTGTTTCCGAGAAAGCCGTGGGAACCGAAATATCCTTGGTGCCTGCTTTGAAAACCTCGTGTTGCGCCTGAGCAGTCCGGGTCAGGTTCAGGTAGGTTTCCTTGAACGGATCGCCATCGTAGCTTGCTGACATCAGCTTATCGAAACTTGCCTTGATGGTTTCGTTCAGGATCGACTGCTCTTCGGTTACGTAGAAGCCGGTGCTGCCTTTTTCGGTAATGGCGTAAGGCAGGCTGCCGTTTCCGTTCTGAACGATGTTATTGCCAGCCAGCGAGATGTTCATGGCAATCTCATGCTCGGATTTCGAGGGCTGCAGTGCATCTGCGAAATACCCGAACCAGCCCTTGTTCAGACGCTGATCCGGACGTGAGGTTTGCCAGTGTTTGAACTGATCAGCGTGGGACAACAGCCCAAGAGGAATGCGGGCCGAGCCGTTCAGAAAGCTCTCTTTTGTCACCTGCTCGATCATCGGGCCAACATTGGCAACAAAGCTGAGCTTGCGTTGATCAAACAAATCCCGGACCTCGGGCATTGCCGAATGCAGACCGAAGGTGCGGCCATTGGCATCTGTATAACCCTCAAGCGGCAAGAGTTCTTTCTTGCTGTGAGCAAGATTGGATCTGGTCTCTGCGTATTGGCGATGATGGATATCATCAATGGGCACCAGCATATTGTAGCTGTCGTTGCCGCCATCCAGCATGATGAAAACCAGTGCTTTTCGTGCGGGAGCAATCGACAGGGACGTTCCACCCGGCAGGGCAAAGGACGGCGCAGTCCGGCTCATGGACCACACACCGGCGGCAGCTCCTGTCTGAATGAATTGACGGCGGGAAAGTGCGAATTTTGCCATGGCTCAAGCCTCCTGCACGGTGAATTCGGGTGAAATCGTAATCATGAACAGGATGGTCTGAACGACCCATGCCGGTTCATTGGCATAGAGCCTGAACGCTTCTTTGATCTGCGGTTTGATCGCCAATTCCGGTCGACTGGTCAGCAATTCGGACAGCTGATCAATCAGTGCCTCATGTTGCGCCGGATCCTTTGCAATCTCGATAGCTTCACCGAGATCAAGTTTCAGATGATCCTGAGTTTCTTTCTCCAGTGCTTCGGGCCACATCTCGGGAACCATCTTGCCCTCTTCCGAGGCACCGATCTGTGTCGATACGATGGGCAACCATTCTCCGAAGAACCACTGATACATCTGGTTGATCCAAGCGATCGAAGTCGACGACGTATGCAATTCGAATTCAGGCGCAACCAGCCCCTTGTCTTCTAGCTCTCCGTGAGGAACAAAATCGGCTTTGTAGAAGTTGAACACGGTCGGTGCCGACAAAGGATGCTGCGCCAGCGCATCCTGAATATCATCGCCCAGCAGCCAGTACTTGCCACTTTCATTCCGGGCATTGAACGCCAGCATAAGCTGAGTAATGCGCTGCAGCGGCGATTTGAGCTTCTGGCTTTGCACGTACAGGTCACCATCCTGCCGGCCACCCGGCAAGACGGTGTCTGAAACCGGCGCCGCCAACGGGTAAGCCAGGATCGCATAGACCATCGAGGCCATATCACCGTTTGGTCCAAACGCCTCGGAGACGGTTCTGACATAATCTGGGCTGGGGTTCGATGTAACCAGCCGCGCAATCATGTGGCGGGCAACGAAAGGTGCGGTCGAAGGATGAGCCACAAGGCGCTGAACGACCTCCCAAACTTCTTCTTCGCCGCTTTGTCCGCCCGGCAGATCGATATGCCCATTCAGGAGCTTTTTGGGCCCGCGGTCATGATAGTCTTTGTGAAAAACCATCGGTTGCGTCATCGAGACAAACGGTACGGTCTTGTACGATTTTTCGATACCGTCGTCGAAGCCGACAGGGTAACCGTTGTAGTCATCCTGCCAGAAGCTGGTGGTCCACTCGTACCGGTAGGCTGCCGCTGACAGTCCGGTGAAAACCCGCGCCATTTCGCGGATATCGGCGTTGTCATAGGTTGGGATCGGATTTCCGGCGCTATCCAGTTTTTCACTGCCGTCTGGGTTCAGCTCAAACAGGCCGATGGAAAACAGCTGCATGATCTCACGCGCATAGTTTTCATCAGGATGGATGTGTTTCTCCGGCACTGCCTTCTGATTGTTCATATGACTCAGATAGATGCCCATCGTGGGATGCATCGACACTTCGTAGAGCATATCGGCGTAGGACCCGAACGCATGGCGGTAGAGAATATCATAGTAGCTGGCCATGCCCACCGCATCGAGTTCGAGCGACGAGTTATCCGATATCACCAGAATCTCGGACAATGCCAATGCAACGCGCTGCCGGAGCATGTCCTGTCGCTGAGACAACAAGTGCTGCCACCAAGCCATATGAAAATACCATTTATACGGCAGGGCCGGATTGTTGCCTTCGCCATTCAGCGCGGCTGCTCCGTGTTTTGCCACCATTCTCTGGCGGAAACTCTGCCAGATCTCGCGCGTTCTGGTCTCATACACGTTATTGGCAATCGGAGCGGACTTGAGTTGCTCCATCAGCCAGGGCTCCATGCCTTTGGCTTTGACCTGATCCACGAGTGCTTGATCGGCACCAAGTGTGGCTTGCATCAGAAATCGGCTGACGCGCGCGTTTTGTGACATCAGAATCTCCTGAGTTGGATTATGGGTGATGACCAGGCCCGCGGAGCGGAAATGGCATTAATTATCAATGTTGACAATTTATGTTTCGCAAGTTTATTGTCAATAATGACGATATATTTTTCTGTCGGACAGGATGAATTGTCGCGCCCTGGCAAATCGATGCGCATGTGCGGTCATTCACACGGCGTTTGAACTGGCGCTCCCGATCGGCGCCCATCGATTATGGGCAAACTAAATGATGACCGCCCGGCAGTGCCAGTTCTGCAGACAGGGGCAGCAACTGGCATCACCAAACTGGCGAATTAACAGGTTAGTGGGTGGACAAAGCGCGCAACGCCTGACGGCATCAGCACTTATCTGCTTTTGGAATGCCTCATCGGCACGCCAGATTGAACTTTAGGTATGCCAGGTCATCTCGCGGTTATCCGAACTTCCGCAGATATCGATAATCTTACGCTTCTGAATCTTCCCGGTCGGACCTTTTGGCAACGTCTCCCAAATCTCTATACGCTTGGGAATCTTGAAGTTTGCAATCTTGCCCCGGCAGTACTCGCGCAGATCAGGGCCGCTGGTGGTTTGGTCTGCATGCAGCGTAACCACCGCATGTATGCGATCACCCCATTTGGGATCCGGAAGGCCGAATACGCTGACTTCATCCACCGCGTCATGCTCAGCCAAACAGTTTTCGACTTCAACCGGGAATACGTTGTATCCGCCTGACTTGATCCGGAACTTGGCACGGTCTTTCAGGTGCACATATCCTTCGGCATCAATCAGCGCGATATCACCCGTATGCAACCAGCCGTCGCGCACAGTCTCGGAATACTCAACGGCCTGATTCCAGTAACCGGGGATGACAAAAGGCGAACGGATCAGCAACTCGCCTGCCTCACCCCGAGGCAGCTTCTGCCCGGCATCATCAACCACACGTACATCTACAAAGAACAAAGGTTTACCCGCGCTTTCAAGGCAGTCATGCCCATCCTTCAGCGCGCGCTCGTGGTCCGTGGCTGTGAGCATCATACCCATCCCCATCAGCTCGGTCGTGCCGAACATCTGCAGGAATTCACAGCCAAACGCCTTGAGCGCCTCGCGAACAGTCGCAGGAGGGATCGGTGCCGATCCATAACCAAGCTGTCGGATCGAGGAACAATTGTACCTGGTGATCTGGCCTGAGGTAAGCAATCCATTCAACATGGTCGGAACAAGAACGCAAATGGTGGCCTGTTCACGTTCAATAAGCTTCAACGCGATTTCAGCATCCCACTCGCCAATGATTGCACATTTGGAACCGTGGAACATGTTACGCAGAAGATGCATGATCGGAATACCGGAGGCCGGCATCGCATGCAGCCAAACATCATCCGGAGTAGCACCTTCGGCAAGCGCGATTGCGGCCATGGACTCCATCATCATCTGATGTGGATAGATGGCGCCTTTGGGCAATCCGGTCGATCCGGTCGTATAGCAGATCATAAGTTGATCATGCGGTGTTTGATCCAACGGCCCGGAACCTATCTCAGCACTGAGCAGCACCTCATAGTCCAGATCAAAACCATGATCGCTACCAATTCCAATCAGGATGGGCTGGCGTTTGCTGGCGTTCAGGGCCTCTTTGGCTATATCGACCATAACTGCCTGCACAAACAAAACATCGATGCCGGCGTCGTCGATAAGGGCCCCAATCTCGCACGGCGCCAAACGATAGTTTAAACCCACGCGGATCGCGCCGGTCTTTGCGCAGGCACCGATCGTCTCCACCATCTCGATGCAGTCAGGCAGGATAACACCAACGCGATCCCCTTTTCTCACATTCAAACCCTGCAAGGCGTGGGCCAGGGCATCTGTACGCTTGCCAAGATCGCCCCAACTGCGACGGCGGTCCAGTTCGACATATGCGTCGTGATCACCAAAGCGATCTGCATTTCGATCAATCAACTGGCCAAGCGTCGGCATCCGCACCTCCTATCAATACTTAAGTTAGTGAACGTTCGCTTTTTAACTATCAAGCAAGATACATTGGGCTGTCAACGAAGAACTCTTCAATCTTGGCAGGAGATTCCCAGGCTGGGCTTGACGGCGCTTACGGGAGGCTCCCAACCTCCCGCAAAAACCAACCACGCAAATAATCACTCGATCATTTGCCGAGTGGCGTCAGTTTGTGAAAACCCTTGCGCCCATAGATCAACGCCGACTTATCCGGGTTCAGATAAACCTGCCTGACCAATCCAAAGAACACCGCATGTGTTTTCGTATTGGCCCAACTTTCGACCTCACACTCGAATGAGGCAACGGCCTCTTTCAACACAGGCAGGTCCAAGTCACCCCTGCCCCAGGTTCCGGCCATCTGAAACTGCTGTTCCTTGTCTGCCTTTGAGGAGAAGGCGCCAACCACTTCAGTCATGTCGTCAGGCACGAGGTTCACAGCAAATTTTCGACTATCCATTACGGTACCATATGTGCGGGCGGTGCGATTAATGCACACCAGCAGTGCGGGCGGATCAACCGTCAGCGAACAAACAGCTGTCGCGGCCATACCATCTCTCTCGCCTTGGTATTCTGAGGTCACGATGTTCGTCGAGGCCGCAAGCAATTGCATGCCGGTTTTGAACCTGTCTTCGGTGGTCAGGGTCATTCTGCACTCTTACACTATAGTGTACGTTCACTTACTTTCACATAATTGATCCAATGTCAACGCGGCCATCGCAGCCCGGCATCATCAAATGAAAACCCATGCTGTTGATTCAGGAATTGGAACAGGCGCACCAACCAGCGATAAGGTTAACTACGCCCGCAGGACCAAACAGGAGGCCCAAGTGAACGATCACAACCCCAGCCCCTTCGAACGCCTCTCGACGCTACTGGAAACACAAAAGACCCATCAGGCCATCCATGGCGCGCCAAGCGCGTCCGAGCGGAAAGGTCGTCTGACGCGTCTGATTGATCTGATCGTGGATAGCCAGGATGACATTATCGACGCCATTTCTGCGGACTTTGGGAACCGGTCACGGCATGAGACAATCGCAGCTGATATTGTCGGCACCCTGAAAGAGATTAAGTTTGCACGGAAGAATCTGGACCGCTGGATGCGCCCTGAGAAAGCCTCGCCCGAGTTTCCCTTGGGCCTTTTGGGCGCCCGCGCGCAAATTCACTATCAACCGCTGGGCGTGATTGGCATCATCAGCCCGTGGAACTTCCCCATCATCCTGTCCATCGGACCAATGGCCGAGGCCTTCGCCGCAGGCAACTCGGTCATGCTGAAACCGTCGGAATACACACCCCGGACCTCGGACCTGATGAAATCGCTACTCGAAGCCAAGTTTGCCCCACATGAGGTTGCCATAGCCACTGGGGGCGTCGAAGTGGCTCAGGCCTTTACCGGCCTGCCATTCGATCACCTGCTGTTCACTGGCGCCAGCACCATCGGGCCACATGTCTTGCGCGCTGCGGCCGAGAACATGGTCCCGACCACACTGGAACTGGGCGGCAAGAACCCGGCCTTCATCGCCCCCAGCGCAGATATGGAAATAACAGTCGCCCGGCTGGCAGCAGGCAAGATTTTCAACGCCGGGCAGGTCTGCCTTGCGCCGGACTACATTCTGGTCCCGCGCGCCAGCATGGAGGAGTTCGCGACCGCCTTTGCCACCAAGGTCGCCGAGTCGCTTCCAACCCTGTCCGGCAACCCCGATTGCACCCACATCATCTCGGATCGGCAGTTCGAACGACTCAAAGGGCTGGTCGAACAGGCCCGGTCCGCCGGTGCGCGCATCGTCGAGGTGAATCCGGCAAACGAGGACCTTTCCGCCTCGAACGAGAAAATCCTGCCGCTGACCCTGATCATCGACGCCGACCCGGAACTTGAAGCCATGAAGGACGAGATATTTGGGCCGATCTTGCCCATCCTGCCTTATGACTCGCTGGATGAAGCGATTGCCTTTGCCAATGATCGCGCGCGCCCTCTTGCGACCTATGTGTTCGCCCGGGACAAGGCTGAGCAACAAAAGGTGGTGGAAAACACCATTTCCGGTGGTGCCACAATCAACGACACCATCATGCATATGACTCAGATGTCGCTGCCCTTCGGCGGTGTCGGCGCCAGCGGCATGGGTTCATATCACGGTATCCACGGCTTCAAACGCTTCAGTCATGCAAAAGCTGTTTTCAAGCAGATCAACATTGATGGTGTTTTCAAGGCCCTGCGACCACCCTATGGCAAGAAATTCTTCAAGGTCATAGGTCCGTTCCTGAAGAAATAATCACATGAAACGGAGCCTGGATCAGGCTCCCGTTGACCTTGTCAACTGCTCCGGCACTACAGAGCTAAATCGTCAGACCTCCAACCATTCCTGTCGGATGTCAGCATTTTCCTTCAGATCTTGTGGCGTACCCTCATAGACCATGTGGCCATGACCCATGACATAGACCCGGTTGGTCACGCGCAAGGCAATGGTCAGCTTTTGTTCAACCAACAAGATCGAAACGCCCCGCTCGGCGATCTGCACAAGCAGATCTCCGACTTGCTCAACGATCTTTGGGGCCAGACCTTCGGTTGGCTCATCGATCATGATAAAGTCGGGATCCCCCATGAGCGCGCGACAGATGGTGAGCATTTGCTTTTCACCACCCGACATGACCGATGCATCCACATCTGCGCGGCGGCGCAGGTTGGGGAACATCTCGAACATGTCCTCCATGCGCCATCGACCATCGCCGTCTTTCTGACCCGGTTTCAGGCCCAGCATCAGGTTTTGCCGGGTCGTGAGGCCAGGAAAGATATCCCTGTTTTCAGGTACATAACCGATGCCTGCCTTGGCGATTTCAAAGCTCTTGCGCCCGGCAAGTTCATCCCCGCGAAAGCGGATCGAACCATGTGGCGCGACCTCTCCCATGATGGCCTTGCAGGTGGTCGATCGCCCGACCCCGTTGCGACCCAGCAGCGAGACGATCTCACCCTCGCCCACCTCGAGGTTGACCCCCTGCAAGATGTGGCTCTTACCGTAATAGGCGTGCAAGTCAGTGACCTGAAGCATCACACCGCCTCCTCTTCCAAACTTGCGCCCAGATAGGCCTCTTTCACCTTGGCCGAGGCGCGCACGATGTCCGGCGTTTCAGACTCGATCACCTCGCCGTAGACCAGAACCGAAATCTTGTCGGCCAGATCGAAAATCACGCCCATGTCGTGCTCGACGATCATGAGTGTCTTGCCTTCGGTCACCTTGCGGATCAGGTCGACTATCAAATCGGTCTCCGAATGACTCATACCCGCGCAAGGTTCATCCAGCAGAATGATGTCAGCTCCGCCAGCAATGGTAATCCCAATCTCCAACGCGCGCTGTTCGGCATAGGCCAGCGTTTCCGCCAGTTCATTCCGGCGCTGGGTCAGATTGATCTGCTCAAGGATCTCATCAGCCTTTTCGGTTACATCATGCTGCCGCCCGATCATGTGCCAAAAGGAATAGCGATACCCCATCGTCCACAACAACCCACAGCGGATATTTTCGAATACGGTCATGTTCGGAAAGATGTTGGTGATCTGGAAAGACCGGCTGAGGCCACGGCGATTGATCTCAAACGGCTTCATACCGCTGACCTCTTCACCGTGAAGGAATACCCCACCTGAAGTTGGCGCAAAGCGACCCGTGATCAGATTGAACAGCGTGGATTTCCCGGCCCCATTTGGTCCGATAATCGCGTGCCGCTCACCTTTTGCGATCTGCAGATCCACACCCTGAATGATGCTGGCCAGGCCAAAGCTCTTCTGAAGTTTTTTCAGCTCGATTGCCGGAACGCTCATCCTCGACCTCCTGCGTGGTTTGCTTCTTCCCAGACGGCCCGGATTTCCGGCAGCACACGTGACACGAGAAACAGGGATATGGCAGCGATGAGGCCCGAAAAGGCGATGGCGTGATAGCCGCCGCTGTCAAAAGCGATCCCATACATCTCCATCCCATGATCTCCACCATAGCCGTGGCGCTTGTGAAATAGGATTTCCAGAATGGCCGCCAGCGACAAAACACTGGTGATCGAGGGGATCGCAACTTTGAAATATGGCTTGATCAGCAGGTGCAGTTTACCAAGTGAGAACGGTCGGCGGTGCATCGCGATCAGTCCGGCAAAGCCCGACGGGAAGAACATCACACAGGCAACAAACAGGATACCCAGATAGAGCGCCCAAAGCTCGGTATGCAGCCCCAGAACCGTTTGCAGCAGAGTGAAAACCACGGCACCGATGATCGGCCCGACAAAGAAGCCAGCCCCGCCAATGAACGTCACCAGCAGAATTGAACCAGAGGTGGCAAGATTCAGATTCTCTTCGGTCAGGATCTCGAAATTGATCGCAAACAGGGATCCCGCCACCCCGGCGAAAAAACCCGAAGCACAGAAGGAAATCCAGCGCACATTACGTTGAGAGTAGCCGATGAATTCGGCGCGCTCTTCATTGTCGCGTACTGCGTTGGCGATCCGACCGATAGGCGTACGCGAAAACAGATACATCAACAACGTGGCCAGCAGCAGCCAGAAGATGGTCAGGTAATAGACCTCTTGTTGAGTCAGGAACTCATAGCCAAAGACCGGCGGGCCCATGGTGCGATCACCCGAAATCCCCTCCTCACCACCAAAGAACACGACGATGATGACCGAACAGGCGGCGATCAGTTCGCCGACACCCAGTGAGATCATCGCAAATACGGTTCCGGCACGGCGCGTTGAAAAACTGCCGATGAGGAAGGCAAAGGCCAAGCCAAACAAGCCACCGACAACCGGCAGAAGCGGCAGTGGCAACCACAAACCGTCTTCGACCATGTTCATCACATGCATGGCGAAAAATCCACCAAGGCCCATATAGAC
This sequence comes from Ruegeria sp. CE12, assembly GCF_056537525.1. Lineage (NCBI taxonomy): Bacteria > Pseudomonadati > Pseudomonadota > Alphaproteobacteria > Rhodobacterales > Roseobacteraceae > Ruegeria > Ruegeria sp. CE12. Next base: position 12,298 of record NZ_JBQFRS010000006.1, read on the forward strand.
CGCGTGGCCAAAGGACAGCATGCCCCCCTGCCCCAGCAACATGTTATAGCTGAGCGCAAAAACGATGGTGATGGCCATCTGGTTCATAATTGTCAGGGCCGAACTGGTCTGAAACACCAGGGGCAGGCACAAAAGAAAAAACACAGCGAAGGCCCAGGGTACCGCTGTCGACAGCGAAATCAGCCGCGTCGTACCCGCTGTCAAAGGGGTTTTACTTGCGATACTCATGACTCGCGGTTCCCCATCAAACCTTGCGGGCGAAAGACAAGTACGATGATCATCAGCAGATAGGGCAGGATGGGCCCCAGTTGTGGCAGTGTCAGGGTCCACAGATCCTGCAGCGGATGATCCCAGATCAATTCAGGCTTGGTAAAGCCAATGGCGGTCAGCACTTGTTCGGCCGTAATGTCATAAGCTGTGGCAAAGGTCTGCATCCAGCCAATAATCAGGGATGCGACCAACGCACCCCAAAGCGACCCGAGCCCGCCGATTACAATAGTGACAAAGACGATTGATCCCAGTTGCACAGCCATCCCGGGGAAAACCCCCAGAACCGGCCCTGCGATGACACCAGCCAAACCTGCCATAGCCGTGCCGACGCCAAAGACACACATGAACACCAGAGGCACGTTGTGCCCGAGATTTTGGACGGTTTCGGGATAGTTGAGCGCAGCCTGAATGGTCATGCCGATCCGGGTCTTGGTTAGGATGTAAAGCAGTGTCAGGAAGATCCCCATCGCGACAAAGATCATGAAGAGTTTGTAGGCTGGGAAAGAATTGCCGGCGATTGAAAAGGCGGCAAAGTCCAGTGCTGCAGGTTCCGAAAACGGAAGCTGGCTTTTACCCCAGAAGAACTGAACCGTCTCTTCGATCAGCAGGGCAAGACCGAAGGTGAATATCAGTTCTGGTACATGGCCATACTTATGCACTCGTCTGAGCCCGTAACGTTCGATGAAGGCTCCGATGACCCCGACAATAAGTGGCGCGATGATCAGGCCGACCCAGAATCCTGTGACCAGACTGATCTGATAGGCGAAATAGGCACCCAGCATGTAAAAACTGGCATGGGCAAAATTCAGAACGCCCATCATGGAAAAGATAAGTGTCAGACCGCTGCATAGCATGAACAGCAGTAGTCCGGTCACAAACCCATCCAACACGTTCACGAGGAACAGCGCCATTGCTTGTCTCCCTGCATTGATAGAGTGGTGACCCAGCAGCCCGCCTGAAAACAAACGGGCCGCCAGAGCGTTGAGTGGGTTAAGGGCGCTTCATCTCGCACGTTGTGGACGAGTCTGCAGAGGCCATCTCGACAACGGTTTCGGCAACCATGCCGCGGCCCGATTTGTCATATTCGAACAGGATATCGTCAGGTGTTTGGCCCTGCACCGTCACGGTCTGTATCACCTGATGATCGCTGTCGCGCATGACGGTCTTGCCGGTGACAATACTGTCGTACTCCATACCTTCCAGTGCATAGGCGATTGCTTTGATATCCGTTGCGTTGCCGACCTCGTTAATGGCAGCGGCCAGCATCGGGGCGACGTTTGCCATTTGCGGTTGGCCAAAATCGAGATCCGGGAAAGATTCATAAAACGCTGCAACGAATTCCTGGGCTTCCGGGGTTGCCGGAGGATTGACCTGACCGGCGCCAACCAGTTTTACGATGCCGTCACCCTCTTCACCAAAGGCTGCCGTTATGCCGGACGTTGCGCCATAATAGGTGTAGATGGGCTTGTCGAAGCCTGCGCCCATGACCGCTTTGCCGAGACCGACCATGTCACCGCCCCAGTTGCCGGTGATCACTGCGTCTGCGCCCGAGCCTACAATCTTGCGCGCGTAAGGTGTGAAATCCTTGACCTTGCCGATCGGGTGCAACTCATTCCCGACGATCTCGATATCAGGACGCTTCTCCTTAAGGAATCTTTGAGCCGCTGCCGCAACGGCTTTGCCGAAGGAATAGTCCTGGCCGATGATATAGACCTTTTTGATGTCCGGGTTGGCTGCAATGTCGTCAGTCAGGGCGTCCATCTTGATGTCAGCATTCGCATCAAAACGAAAATGCCAGAACTGACACTTGTCGTTTGTCAGGGCTGGATCCACAGCTGAGTGGTTGAGGAAGATGACCGGATCATCGGGGTTGCGGCGATTGTGCTTCGCTACCGCTTCGGTCAGTGCGTTGGCAACACCAGAAGATGCGCCCTGCGCAATGATGCGGATACCCTGATCCATCGCCACTTGTAGCTGGATCAATGATTCCTTGGCGCTGATCTTGTTGTCAAAGGGTACCATCTCAAATTCGGCTTGCCCCTCTAGCAAAGCACCGGGCTCGTTAACCAGCTCTTTGACGCTGTGGCGGTAGATAGCCAACCCTTGCGTGCCGGTGGTTGCGAATGGGCCGGATAGCGGATCGATGAATGCGATTCGCACCTTTTCCTGCGCAACTGAGGCGCCTGCGGTCAATGCAGTTATCGCAACGCTTGCCAGCATCAATTTGAACTTATTCATTTCTTCCTCCCTTTTGACATCAAGCGGTCGATTTTGATCCGCCAGTGGATTCACATCTAGGTGAGTGATCGATCACTATAGTTGCTAGGGAATGTTAGTGTGTCAACGAATTACTGATGAAAAGTGAGTTCCGGAATCAGCATTTCTTTGGCTCGCCCAAGTAAGAGTAGCCAGTCTGACGCAAAGACAAATGAAACGGCCGTCAGGTTCATTGAGCCTTAAAAATATGACAATCAACGGCAATTTTGGTGAATTTTCAGCCCACAGCACCAGCCTTCCACCGAAGAGCAAATGATCCTCAAACAAATCGTTGACTTTTTTTTCGATTGCCTAATATCATTAGTATACAAACAGAAAGCTCGCCATCAGGAATGACAGCATTGCGGTATCTAACACCAGGTTCATTTGACGAAGCATTCAGTATGCTCGCCTCTCAGGACCTTGCCATAATCGCCGGTGGAACAGACTTCTTTCCATCCCGGCAGCGTCACGAATTGTGTACCGATATGATGGATGTCACCCGGATTGACGGGATTGCAGGCGTCACCTTTGACCAAAAGCGCTGGAAAATAGGGGCAGCGACACGCTGGACGGACGTAGCGCGTGTAAATCTGCCCCCTGCGTTTCGCGGATTGCAAGCCGCAGCCCGTGAGGTTGGAAGCCTGCAAATTCAAAACAGTGGAACGGTTGCCGGAAACCTGTGTAATGCGTCTCCGGCAGCAGATGGCGTACCACCCCTGCTAACCTTGGATGCCAGCGTCGAAATTGGCTCGGTCCGCGGGGTTCAGGAACTTTCGCTACAGGATTTCGTTACCGGCGTGCGCCGGACTGCGCTGGCAGATGATGAGATGGTTACCGCGATCTATCTGCCCGATCCGCCAAAAGGATCCGTCGGGCATTTTGAGAAACTGGGTGCACGACGGTATCTGGTAATCTCGATCACGATGACCTCGGCGGTCATAAATCTGGATCAGGATGGCCGCATCAATCATGCACGTGTCGCAGTGGGGGCGTGTTCCGCAGTGGCGCAACGTCTGCCCGAACTCGAGCAGGAGTTAATTGGTCAACAGATCGAAGATGTCAGGGTCAGCCCGGATCATCTGAACTCTCTCAGCCCGATTGATGACGTTCGCGGCAGTGCCGAATACCGGCTGGAAGCTGCCGCAGAACAATGTGCCAGAGCGATCAAAGAGGCGGGTCAGTTCCATGGATAAGCGGGCCGATGAAATCACAACCGAATTCCTTCTGAACGGTCAGGTCGCCAGTACAGTTGCCCGGGTTGGCGAACGTCTTTCCGAAACTCTGCGCGAGCGCCTCAACGCGCGTGACGTCAAGATTGGTTGCAATGCCGGAGATTGCGGCGCGTGCACTGTACTTGTCGATGGTGATCCTGTCTGTGCTTGTCTTATGCCGGCGCAACAGGTCGCAGGTCGCTCGGTTGAAACGCTCGGCGGACTATCACAAAACGATCCGATCACGAAACAGCTTGCAACGAGTTTTCAGAACCATGGTGCCGCCCAATGTGGAATCTGCACGCCCGGAATGATGATTGCAGCTGTTGCGTTGCTTCGCGAGACGCCTCTACCAGACGTTCAACAGGTTCAGGATGCGCTTGGAGGCGTCCTCTGTCGCTGCACCGGATATCGCAAAATCATCGATGCAGTGGTTGCAGCAGGAACCGCAGCTGAACCGACACCATCCATCGGTCATGCAGGAGATGCAATCCGCCGGGTGGATGGCCATGACAAGGTGACCGGGGCTGAGCTGTTTGGCGACGATGTCGCACCTTCTGGCACGCTGGAAATCGCCGTAATCCGCTCGCCCTATCATCGGGCGGGTTTCACCTTTGGGGATTTGCAAACGTGGGTTCAGGATACTTCGGGCGTCGAGGCGGTTCTGACAGCAACCGACGTTCCGGGCCGTAACATATTTGGTGTAATCCCCGATTTCGCCGACCAGCCGGTATTTGCTGAATCCGAGGCGCGCTTTCGCGGCGAGGCGGTGGCCGCCGTTGTTGGTACACCGGAGATGATGGCGACATTTGATCCGACCACCTTCCCTGTAAGCTGGGACGAACGCACGGCTTCCCTGCTTATTCAGGATGCAATGAAACCAGAGGCGCCGCAGCTGCATGACGGGCGTGACGGCAACGTCATGTGTGGCGGATTCGTCAAATGCGGTGACGCTGATGAAGCCATCGCGCGGGCTGATGTGGTTGCCGAAGGTTACTTTCGTTCAGGTTTTGTCGAGCATGGCTATATTGAACCAGAAGCCGGATATGCCGAGATCGTGGATGGCCGCGTTGAAGTGTATGCATGTACTCAAGCGCCGGTCATGGATCTGGATTCGCTGGAAATCGTTCTGGGCATGCCCCGTGATCAAATACGCATCATACCGACGGGTGTCGGAGGAGGGTTCGGCTCCAAACTCGACCTTTCGGTTCAGCCCTATCTTGCTCTTGCGGCCTTACGAACCGGAAAACCTGTTCGTCTGACATACTCACGCACCGAGTCTATGCAATCGACAACCAAACGCCATCCGTCGGACCTTTGGGTAACGATTGGCGCTACAAACGATGGCCGGGTCAGCGGCATGACATTTGACGGTCTGTTCAACACCGGTGCTTATGCAAGTTGGGGGCCAACCGTCGCAAATCGGGTGCCGGTCCACGCTTCAGGCCCCTACAAAATTGCGGACTATCGCGCCGAGGCCAAAGGCATTCACACGCACTGTCCGCCGTCCGGGGCGTTTCGTGGATTTGGTGTTCCACAATCTGCAATTGCTCAAGAAAGCCTGTTTGACGAGCTGGCGGACAAGCTGAATATGGACCCGCTTGAGTTTCGCCTTCGAAATGCCCTTGAAAATGGAACACCTACAGTTTGCGGACAGGTCTTCGAGCAGGGTGTCGGCATTCGCGCTTGCCTCGAGGCGTTGCAGCCGGCCTGGAGAGCGGAACGTGACGCGGCAGAGGCATTCAACGCGCGCAATGATACTCTCAAGCGCGGAGTCGGTGTTTCTGCGGGCTGGTATGGGTGCGGCAACACCTCTCTGCCTAACCCTTCGACTATAAAATCCGGCATTCGGGCGGACGGCACTTTGGTTCTGCATCAGGGGGCAATGGATATCGGTCAGGGTGCAAACACGGTCATCACTCAGATCTTTGCAACGGCTTTGGGAGTTCCTGTTGAGTTAATCGAGCTGATCGGTGGCGATACGGACGTCACGCCAGACGCGGGCAAAACATCGGCATCACGTCAGACCTATGTATCGGGCAGCGCCGCACGCCTGTCAGGTCAAGCATTGCGCGCGCAGATTCTGGCTCGTGTGAATGCCGGGCCGGATGCAAAGATCACGTTTTCAACAGGTATGCTAGAGGTGAACGAAAACGGACAATCCCACCGGATCGACCTCAGCACGCTCGCCGCCGATGCAGAGGGATATGTCCTGCGGGCTGAGGAAACCTATGACCCGCCCACCAAGCCATTGGACGAAAACGGTCAGGGTGTGCCCTACGCACAATTCGGCTATGCCGCGCATCTGGCGGTGGTCGAAGTTGACACAAAGCTGGGCACCGTGAAACCTGTGAAATTCGTCGCCTCCCATGATGTCGGCAAGGCAATCAACCCGATGCTGGTCGAAGGACAGGTGCAGGGCGGCATTGCCCAGGGGCTCGGTATGACGCTGATGGAGGAATACCTCCCGGGCCGCACCGAAAACCTGCACGACTATCTTATCCCAACCATAGGTGACATTCCTCCGATCGAAACGATCATCATCGAAGAAGAAGACGCCCATGGCCCTTACGGCGCCAAAGGGTTGGGTGAGCATGTGCTTATTCCAACTGCACCCGCTCTTCTGAATGCAATTAAGCGTGCCTGCGGTGTCCGGTTGAACCGACTTCCCGCGACACCCTCCCGACTGCGCGCGGCAATCAAGGAAAACGAAAATGGCAACTGATCGTGCAAAGCCGGAGAAAATCCGATGCGACGCCTGCCCGGTGATGTGCTTCATCGCAGACGGCAAAGCCGGAGCATGCGATCGCTATGCCAACCATGGTGGAGATCTGGTACGACTCGACGCGCTGACCATCATCGAAAGTACTGAAAACACCCGGCTTGTGCCGTTCATGAAGGACAGCTCCGGCCCGAATGACTGGGACGGTGACATAGTTCAGGGTAAACGGCCATTCGTGACCGCTGTGGGTGCAGGTACGACATATCCGGACTATAAACCCGCCCCCTTCATCGTCAGCCAGGAGGTCGAAGGTGTGGACATGGTCACGGTCGTGACTGAAGGGATTTTCTCGTATTGCGGCGTGAAGGTTAAGATCGACACCGACCGTCACATCGGGCACGAGCGCGATATTGTCCGTGTTGATGGCGAACCGATCGGTCATGTAATGACCTCAGAATACGGCTCAAAAATGCTATCTCTGGGCGGGGTTGAACATCTCACCGGCGGCAGCAAGAAAGAGGGGCGGGTCACCTGCGACGCTCTGCTGCGGCTGTGCAACCGCGAGGCTGTCGAGATGGTGATCGGCGATGAGGGCCACGAAACCACCGTCGTGGTTCAGGCAGGTAAGGCTCCCATTATCAACGGGGTCGAGGAAAAGCTGATGCGGGTCGGCTGCGGATCCGCCACGATCGGCATGTTTGCCAAGCAGTGGGTCGATCACGTGGATGATGTTGTGGTGGTGGATGATCACATCACCGGGGTACTATCCGAGCATCAGGCAGGCAAACTGCTGGATGTCGAACCGACCGGCATCAAAATTAACGGACGCCGCTCGACGCCCGGGCGCTATTTCAATGTGGCCGAACCGGGGACTGGCTGGGGTGGCACGGATATTGAGGATCCGCTCACGATTCTGGGTGATTTCAACGCGAAGTTTGCGCGGGAAGGCCTGAAGCTGTTGATGGTCTCGACCACAGGTGAGCAATACGGATATTATGAACTCGATGCTGATCTGAAACCACAGTCTGCGGATATCCCTCCAGCGCTCAAGGCATCGGCTGAACTGATTGCGGAGAATTGCGAACCTTCGGTCTGTTCGGTTCTGTTCATGGGAGGTGCGGGCGGAAGCCTGCGCGCCGGTGTCACCGAAAACCCTGTGCGGCTTACAAAATCCGTCAAGGATTCACTGACATTCGTCTCCTGTGGTGGGGCCGAAGCCTTTGTCTGGCCTGGTGGTGGGATTACCGTGATGGTGGATGTCCTGGATATGCCCACGGGCTCGTTCGGATATGTGCCGACCCCTGCCCTTGTTGCTCCGATCGAGTTCACCATGCGCGTCAGTGACTATGGGACACTGGGTGGGCACATGAACGAAATCAAGCCCGTTGCGGATGTTGTCTCAGACGAGACCCGCAAGGTAGATCAGTTCCAAAACCAGCCAGACCCGATGGCCTCTGCCAACTACAGATGGGCGAAAGGTACTTCGGGCTAGATGAAACCTGTTTCCGCCATACTTCCTTGTGGACAGCGGCTGCATCTGCAGCATGGGCCGATCGACCTGATCGTCGACGCCCAAGGTGAGCGGGAACATGCGTTTGAGGCCGCGCACTGCCGGTTCCAATCGGTGCTGCAGGAACTGGTGGAAGAGCTTGAACTACTTCGACAACCCCTGACCTCGGACTGCCCATACCCGAATGGCCAGATCGCCCGACGCATGGACAAGGCCGCGCGCGCGCATGCACGTGTTTTTGTCACTCGCATGGCCGCTGTCGCAGGGGCAGTTGCCGACGACGTGCTTAGCGCGATGCGCGATGCCGCATCTCTGAACCGTGCATCCGTCAACAACGGCGGCGATATAGCCATTTTTCTCGGGCCGGGCCAGACCTTCAACATTTCGATGAGCGGTCTTGAAGGACAGGAATTAGGGCGCATCACTCTTCGCGCCGAGGATAATATCGGCGGGGTAGCCACATCCGGTCGCGGTGGGCGCAGTCTGAGCCTGGGTATTGCTGACAGCGTGACCGTGCTTGCACAAAGCGCGGCGCAAGCAGATGTGGCGGCAACCTTGATCGCCAATGCCGTCGATCTTCCCGATCACCCCGCAATCCATCGCGTCCCGGCCATTGAGCTACGAGATGACACCGATCTGGGTACGCGCTTGGTCCCGGTTTCATTTGGCGCGCTCACTGCACCAGTAATCCGCGACGCCCTGCAGCGCGGTCTTGATGCAGCCGAAGACATGAGAGCCAGGGGCCTGATCAGCGCCGCTCATCTTTCGCTTCAGGGTCATAGCTGCCAGACCGGGCCGACCCGGATGGTATCTTCTTCAATACAAAGGATTCCCGAATATGCCTGACGTTCGACTGCGAAAAACGGTTTTTTCGCTGGAAGAGGTTTTTCACGAAGGCGGCCCTGCCCCGGACAAACCTCTATACCGCGCATCGGCACTCGCTACTATCTCCAACCCGTTCGCGGGGCGCTATGAGCCTGAAATCACGGGCTTCATGGAAGACCTGAAGCCACTGGGACTGGAAATGGCACAAAAGCTCATCGACATGCTGGGCGGACCCGACAACATCGAGGGCTATGGCAAGGGTTCTCTTGTGGGTGAAGCCGGAGAGTTGGAGCATGGCGCGCTGTGGCACGCTCCCGGTGGCTACGCGATGCGGCAATTGTTGGGCCAGGCAAATGCAATCGTCCCGTCCTCAAAGAAAGTGGGTGGCGTCGGTGCGCGGCTGGATGTGCCAATCACTCACATCAACGCTTCTTACGTTCGTAGTCATTTCGACAGCATGGAGGTCGGAAGCAACGACGCGCCGCGCGCAGGAGAGCTTGCATTCGCTCTGGTCATGACCACCGGGCCGCGTGTTCATTCGCGTTCGGGCGGGCTTGAAGCTTGGGATATCAAAGGAGAGGATGGGCTGCGATGACCAAAATTCGCAAGATTGCCGTCAACATCGAAGAAACACACATCGAGGCAGGACGGCAGATATCACCTGCCACCCGCAAGGCAGTGGCCGTCGCAGTAATCGAAAACCCGTTCGCTGGACAGTATGTCGAGGATCTGACGCCGTTAATGGAGACAGGTGCGGAACTGGGCGCGCTACTTGGCCGCCGCTGCGTCGAAGCCCTGGGTATCACACCGGAACAGGCCGAAAGTTATGGCAAATCGGCGATGGTCGGTGAAAACGGCGAGTTGGAGCATGCCGCTGCGATCCTGCATCCGAAACTGGGCGCCCCGTTGCGCAAAGAGGTCGAGAAAGGTGCCGCTCTGGTTCCGTCGTCAAAGAAGATGGGCAGTCCCGGACAAGTGCTGGACGTACCTCTGGGCCACAAGGATGCGGCCTATGTACGTTCTCATTTTGATGGGATCGAAGTGCAGCTGAACGACGCTCCTCGGGCCAATGAAATCATGGTGGCCGTCGCGGTCACAGACAGTGGCCGCCCGTTGCCACGCGTTGGAGGGCTGACCTCTGAAGAGGCAGAAGGCAAGGACGGGCTACGCTAAAAATGTAATTGACCTCAATCTGGCACTGACAACGACCAAGAAGCCGGGCACAACTGGCCGTGAAAAATGATCATAGGGAGGACTAGATATGAATCTGATCAGACGCACGGTACTTGGCGCGCTCGCCGCGTTGCCTTTGGCCGGCTTAACAGCCGGCAGCGGCTTGGCCCAAGACACCATTGTGCTGGGCGAAGTCAACAGCTACACCCGGCTTCCGGCTTTTACGGAGCCTTACAAAAAAGGCTGGCAACTGGCTGTTGAACAGATCAACGCCGCAGGTGGCGTCAACGGCAAACAACTTGAAGTCATCAGCCGCGACGATACCGGAGATCCCGCGACCGCAATCCGCATCGCTGAAGAATTGGTTTCGAAAGACGGAGCCGTGCTGATTTTTGGTACATTCCTGTCCAATATCGGCCTGGCCGTATCGGATTTCGCCAAACAGAAAGAGGTTCTGTTCCTCGCCTCCGAACCTCTGTCAGACGCGATCGTTTGGTCCAAGGGGAACAAATACACCTACCGGCTGCGCCCCTCGACCCACATGCAGGCTGCAATGCTGGCCGAACAAGCCGCCAAGCTGGACGCTGTGAAATGGGCCACCGTCGCGCCGAACTATGCCTATGGGCAGGATGCGGTGAAGGCATTCAAATCAGAGCTGACCAAACTGCGCCCTGATGTGGAGTTTGTCGAAGAACAGTGGCCCCCATTATTCAAGATCGACGCTGGATCAACCGTACGCGCATTGGAGGCGGCCAAACCGGATGCGATCTACAACGTCACATTTGGTGGTGATCTGGCAAAATTCGTCCGTGAAGGGTCATTGCGCTTCCTCTTCGAAGACCGCGATGTGGCGTCTCTTCTGACTGGTGAGCCCGAGTATCTTGCTCCGTTGGGGGATGAAGCGCCCGAGGGTTGGATCGTAACCGGGTATCCATCAACAGATATCGAGACCGACGACCACAAAGCCTTTGCCGATGCCTATATCGCGAAATTTGGCGAAGCACCCAAGACGGGTTCGATAGTCGGCTACAACTCAGTTCTGGCGATTGCTGCTGCACTGGAGAAAGCCGGTTCAACAGACACCGAGGCATTGCTGGCTGCAATGGAGGGACTGACCGTTGACACCAGCCCCACCGGCCCATTCACTTTCCGCGCGGCTGACCACCAGTCCACGATGGGTGCCTATGTCGGCAAGACCGGTATGGTGGATGGTAACCCTGTGATGGTCGACTGGGCCTATGCTGATGGGGCCGATTATCTGCCCAGTGAAGAAGACGCAACAGCCCTGCGTCCGGCGGAATAAGCCGAAATCGGCGGGGCATATGTTGCCCCGCCCCACAATAAGAACACGAACAAGGGACGGTGGCCCGATGGGGTTCTATTTTGCTCAGCTACTGACTGGATTGGCGAATGCGTCTTCGCTGTTTCTCATCGCTTCCGGGCTTTCGATCATCTTCGGCGTTACGCGGATCGTGAATTTCGCACATGGCTCGTTCTATATGATCGGCGCGTATCTCGCATATACGCTGGTCTCAATCTGGAGCGGCAGCATCATCGGATTTTGGGGCAGTGTGATTCTGGCTGCAATGATTGTCGGATTGATCGGCCTCGTGATCGAGCTGACCATCCTGCGCCGCATCTATCATGCGCCCGAGTTGTTCCAGCTGGTTGCAACCTTTGGGGTCGTTCTGATCTTTCAGGATGCGACTTTGGCGATTTGGGGGGCTGAGGACCTGCTGGGGCCGCGCGCGCCTGGACTTGATCGAGCGGTCCGGATCATGGGAGAGCCAATCCCTGAATATGATCTCGCCCTGATTGCGATCGGACCTGTCGTGCTGCTGGCGATCTGGTTGCTGTTCCACAAGACGCGCTGGGGTGTGCTGGTCCGTGCAGCCACACAGGACCGCGAAATGGTCGGCGCACTTGGCGTCAATCAGGCCTGGTTGTTCTCGGCGGCCTTTGTGCTGGGTTCATTCCTGGCCGGGCTGGGCGGTGCGCTTCAAATTCCACGTGAAGCGGTGTCGCTGCAAATGGACCTTTCGATCATCGGTGAAGCCTTCGTTGTCGTCGTTATCGGCGGTATGGGCAGTGTTTCAGGGGCATTTGTCGCCGCAGTTCTCATCTCGGTTCTCAATGCGTTTGCGATCCTGATTTTCCCCCAAATCTCGATTGTCCTGCCCTTTATCGTGATGGCGATCGTCCTGATCTTCCGGCCTCATGGGTTATTCGGAAAACCGGGCAGCGAGAAAGGCGCGCCAGAAGAACCCGAGCGGCCTCTGGCGCTGATGGACCAGAAATCGGCTATGGTTCTTTTTGCGGCTTTGGGCGTACTTGCACTCAGCCCGTTCTTCACCGCCGATTTCACGACGGTCCTGATGGTGGATGTGATGGTGGCAACGCTGTTTGCAGTGTCATTGCATTTCATGATGGGCGTCGGAGGCATGGTCAGCTTCGGGCATGCCGCTTACTTTGGTGTCGGGGCGTATGCTGCGGCGATGGCCGTCAAGTTTCTCGGATTTGGAATGCTCCCGGCGATGATCTTTGGCCCGATCTGCGCCGCTATGGCGGCCCTGTTCTTTGGCTGGTTCTGCGTACGGCTTTCTGGCGTATATCTGGCGATGCTCACGCTGGCCGCCGCTCAGATCCTATGGGGGGTCACCTTCCAATGGCAGGAGTTTACCGGAGGCGATGATGGAATCCTTGGGGTATGGCCTGCCAAGTGGGCCAGTTCGGACAAGGTCTTTTTCTATATCGCTTTTGTTTTGTGTGTTGGCGGTATTTGGATGTTGCGCCGCGCGGCATTCTCGCCCTTCGGTTACGTGCTGCGCGGCATACGCGACAGCCAGACCCGGGCCGAAGCGATCGGTGTCGATACCCGCTTCCACCAATGGATGGGCTTTGTTCTGGCCGGAGGTTTTGCAGGTTTGGCCGGCGTCGTATTTGCCTTTTCCAAAGGCAGCGTCTTTCCTGACAGTCTGGGGATTGCGCAGAGTATCGACGGCCTGATCATGGTGTTGCTGGGCGGTATTCACGCCTTGGCTGGACCAATCCTGGGTGCCGGTGCCTTTGTTCTGATTGAGGACTGGGTCACACGGCTGGATTACTGGCGGTTTATCTTCGGCGCCATCATTCTGGTCGTCGTTTTGCTGGCTCCGGATGGGATCGCAGGCGGCATTCAGCGACTGTTGCGCATGCTGAAGGGAGAGCGGGCATGACTCGGGTGCTTGAGGTACGTGACCTTTCCAAACGCTTTGGAGGCGTGCAGGCGGTCAAAGATGTCAGCTTCGATCTGAACGAAGGTGAGTATCTGGCCCTGATCGGCCCAAACGGTGCAGGCAAGACAACCTGTTTCAACATGCTGAACGGGTATTTGAAACCTGATAGTGGCTCGGTTTTGCTGCGTGGCCAGGCCCTGATCGGCCATCCACCGCGGAAAATCTGGAGAATGGGCGTAGGCCGCACGTTCCAAATCACGGCGACTTTCCTTTCGATGACAGTTGTCGAAAACGTGCAGATGGCGCTGATCTCGCATCATCGTCGGGTGTTTGACCTGTTTTCTCGTGCGACACATTTGTACGTGGATGAGGCGATGGCATTGCTGGAGCTCGTCTCGATGCAGGATCAGGCCGGGCGCGCCTGTTCGGAACTGGCCTACGGTGACCTCAAGCGGCTGGAACTGGCGATCGCACTCGCCCACGAACCCGCCTTATTGCTGATGGATGAGCCAACCGCTGGTATGGCACCTTCCGAGCGGCTCGCGCTAATGTCCCTGACCGCAGAAATCGTTGCAAAGGGAGGGGTCAGCGTCGTCTTCACTGAACATGACATGGATGTGGTTTTTGCCCATGCCCACCGCATACTTGTCCTGAATCGGGGTGAGTTGATCGCTGAAGGCACCGGCTCGGAAATCCGAGCAAACCCAACGGTACAGGAAGTTTATCTGGGTGGCGGCAGCGTTTTCGAAGCGGAGGGTGCCTATGCTTGAAGTCACCAACCTCGGTGCATGGTATGGCCGCGCACAGATTCTAAACGGCGTATCTCTGAATATCCAAGAGAACGAAGTTGTCGCGCTGATGGGGCGCAATGGCGCCGGAAAATCTACGACAATGAAATCAATCATGGGGCTGGTACGCCACACAGCAGGTACAGTTCACTATGACGAACGCAGCATCCTGGGTGGCACGCCCCATGCCATTTGCCGCGCAGGCATCGGCTATGTTCCCGAAGAACGGCGGATATTTGGTGACCTGACAGTTGAAGAAAATCTGGAGGTCGGTCGTCGCCCACCCCGCCCGGGTGCCCCGGAATGGACGCTGGAACATCTGTTCGAGCTGTTCCCAAACCTTGATGAGCGTCGGAAAAACCTCGGCAAGCAGTTGTCTGGGGGTGAACAGCAGATGCTGACCATAGCCCGCACCCTGATGGGCAACCCCAAACTGGTCTTGCTGGATGAACCATCCGAGGGGATCGCTCCGGTAATCGTCGAACAGATGGCGCGTGTCATAGCCGAATTGAAACGCGAAGGTTTGTCGGTACTGATCAGTGAACAGAACCTGCATTTTGCAAGGCTGGTCTCGGACCGGTCATATATCATAGAAAAAGGAGAGATGAGGTTCGAAGGTAGTTTCGCGGATCTGGACGAAAATCCTGAGATTTCCAGTTCCTACCTTGCGGTATGACCCCTGGCTATTGTAGCGGTTGCCCGGACGTTTATTATAACACAAACGAAAATACCGGTCAGGAGCAACCATGACAGACTCAGACGACAGCTATCTGCTCGACAGTCAGGTCGGTTATTTGTTGCGTCTGGCCAATCAGCGTCACGCTTCGATTTTTCAGTCGCACACCCTGGAAGGCCTGACGCCCACTCAATTTGCAGCTTTGGTGCGAATTGCCGAGCTCGGCAAATGTTCGCAAAACCGCTTGGGCCGGTTGGCCGCCATGGATGTCGCGACGATCAAAGGTGTTGTGGACCGCTTGAAGCAAAAGGGCTTCACGATTACCGAGGCCGATCCGGACGATAAACGCCGCACTTTGATATCGCTTTCGCCGGCCGGAGAGGCGCTGGTTGAACGGATGAAAGAAGTCGGCCAGAAGATCACGGGCGAAACGCTGAAACCCCTGACCGCCGCCGAGCAACGCAACCTGATCAAAATCCTGCGCAAAATCTCATGATCTGACCGGCCGTTTGGGCGATGCTTTGTCCAGACGCAATGCCGACCGTGAAAACCGGATTGGTGTGCGCAGCCCCGGCACACCTTCCGGCTCGATCTGCATAACACGATGATGAATTTGCGGATCACTCAGCGCTTCGGCGACCGTATTGATCGGCCCCCCTGGCACTCCACCGTGTTCGAGCGCTGCCAACAGGTCAGCCTTGGTCCATTTCTGGCAGGCTTCGCTCAGCATGTCGCTCAGTTCAGAGCGGTTCGCCACACGATCCGGGTTGGTTGCAAACCGCAAATCATCAACCAGTTCGGAACACCCCAGAATCCCGCAAAGCGTTGCAAACTGACGGTCATTTCCACTCGCGATGATGATATGGCCGTCCGCAACCGAGAACACCTGATACGGGACAATGTTTGGATGCGCATTCCCCAGTCGGGTCGGGCAATTCCCCGAAGCCAAATAGTTCATTGCCTGGTTGGCCAACACTCCTGTCATGCAATCGAGCAAGCTCAGATCCACATGTTGCCCCTGCCCCGATCTTTCTCGTTCCGCCAGCGCAGCCTGAATTCCGATCACTCCGTAAAGCCCGGTGAATATGTCCGCAAAAGCCACACCGATTTTTTGCGGTTCGCCCTGTGGATCGCCGGTCAGATCCATGATTCCGCTCATGCCCTGGATCAGAAAGTCATAACCGGCACGATGTGCATATGGCCCGTCCTGACCAAACCCCGTAACAGAGGCGTAGATCAGGCGGGGATTGATTTCTTTGACACTGTTATAGTCCAGGCCAAACTTTTGCAGGCCGCCGACTTTGAAGTTTTCGACCACAACATCCGCCTCGCGGATCAGGTCGAGCAGTTTTGACCGGTCCTCCACATCCGCAAAGTCCAGCGCCATGCTATCCTTTCCTCGGTTTGCGGCGTGAAAATATGCGGCCGTCCGATCTCCGTCACGCTCGATAAATGGCGGCCCCCATTTGCGGGTGTCATCACCATCCGGGCTTTCGATCTTGAGAACTTCGGCCCCCAGATCGGCCAATGTCTGACCGATCCACGGACCCGCCAGAATCCTGGCTAGCTCAACCACTTTCAGGCCCTGCAAAGGTGCGCTCATCTTACCTCCCAGTCTCGCTTTGCCCCAATGCCTTCAACATCCTGAAGTGATCTGTTCAGCTAACAATCTGCGGCAATCGCGTTGCCGGAGGCGTATTGCGACTGCGTTCTGAACGCACGACACCATCGATGATGGTCATACCGACACCCGGAAGATTTCCTAACTGAACAGATTCTAGAATCGTCTTACCTGGTGCGTGCTGCGCCTGATCCATCAGCACGAAATCTGCACAATACCCCTTTTCGATCAGACCCGTATCCAGTTCGCGCTGACGTGCGGTATTTCCGTTCGCAAAGCAAAACGCGATCTCGGCGGGAACGTTGCCCAAAGCTGACAGCATCGCGACCATCCGCATGATACCCAGTGGCTGCACACCAGAGCCAGCTGGTCCATCCGTACCCAGTATGATCCGATCCATCTGCTTGAGCTCACGCGCGGTGTTCAGAGTCAGAAGTGCGGCGCGTTCGTTCCCGTTGTGCACAATCTCCAACCCGGCGGTACAGCTTTCGCAAAGGCAGGTGATCTGATCGTCAGGCAACGCGGAATGCCCGCCATTGATATGCCCAATCACATCGGTTCCGGTTTCCAGAACCATATCCGCATCAATCAGGCCGGACCCCGGAATCGACGGCCCTCCAGTATGGATTGTTGACTGGATACCGTACTTTCGCGCCCAGTCGACCATCTGTTTGGCAGTCTTGCCGTCCTTGACCGTACCCAGCCCGACCTCACCCAGCAGCTTGACGCCGGCGTCAGCCATCTCTTTGAAGTCTTCCTCGACCATACCATGTTCGATTACCGGTGCTCCGGCATGAACCTTTACGCCAGAAGGTCGGAAATTCTCATACCAACGCTGCGCTGCAATCGCCATCGCCTTCAGGCCCACCACGTCCTTAGGCCGACCCGGCATATGCACTTCACCCGCGGAAATCAGTGTGGTCACGCCGCCGTGCAACGTGGAATCGATCCAGTGAAGCTGTTGTTGTCTGGGGGTATAGTCGCCAACGACCGGATGAATATGGCTGTCGATAAGGCCCGGTGCCAGAGTCACACCATTGGCGTCCACCACGGTGTCAGCATCGTCACAATCGAGGTCCTTTTCGTATCCCCAGTCCGAAATCTTGCCGTCTATGGCGATCACGCAGTCCGCATCGAGAATCGGGTTCTCCATCTTTCCTGATAGCAGAAGTCCGATGTTTTTCACGACCAGTTTATCAGCCATCTGTCCCTCTCGAAGATTTGGATATTTCGTTAGTATACTAATTATATTGGCCTCTAGGTCAAGCACGAAGCACTCTAAATAATCGTTAGTACAAAAACGTGTTGACAGGCGACGCCGTTCAGAAATATTCATTCGTACACTAACGACAAGGATAGCCACGTTGACCTATGTAGTGACGGATAGCTGCATCAACTGTAAATTTACAGATTGCGTCGAAGTCTGCCCGGTTGACTGCTTCTACGAAGGCGAAAACACATTGGTCATCCATCCTGATGAGTGCATTGATTGCGGCGTTTGCGAACCGGAATGCCCTGCAGATGCAATCCGCCCGGATACCGATGACGGAATGGAAGACTGGGTCGATCTGAACCGTAAATATGCAGAACGGTGGCCCGTCATTACGGAAAAAAAAGACCCTTTGCCCGACGCCGATGACTGGAACGGCAAGGACAGCAAACTGGAGCTTCTGTCCGAAGCTCCCGCGGACGCATAGGAGAGCATGATGTCGCTGGACACCCAATCAAAGACGGATTTTCCCATACCGGCAGGCGTGTTTGCCCAAACGGTGACCGAAGTTCAGCATTATACGGACAGCCTGTTCAGATTCCGTATCACCCGCCCATCGACCTTTCGATTCCGGTCCGGTGAATTCGTGATGATAGGTCTGCCGAATGCCGAAAAGCCGGTGTTCCGTGCCTATTCTATCGCCTCACCCAGCTGGGATGAAGAACTCGAGTTCTATTCGATCAAAGTACCAAATGGTCCGCTAACCGAGCATCTGCAGAAGATCCGCGAAGGTGACACCGTTTTGATGCGCAAAAAGCCGACAGGTACGCTGGTTAACGACGCGCTGCTGCCAGGCAAGCGGCTGTGGATGTTCTCAACCGGCACCGGCATCGCACCTTTTGCGTCCCTGATCCGCGATCCCGAAACCTATGAGAAATTCGATGAAGTTATCCTGACTCATACCTGTCGGGAGGCAGCGGAACTGCAATACGGCAAAAACTTGGTCACAGCACTGAAATCCGACCCGCTGGTGGGTGAGATGGCCCAGAACCTGCGCCACTATTGCACCGTCACGCGTGAGGATTATGCATTTCAGGGCAGGATCACCGATCTGATGGCGTCAGGCAAAGTGTTCGATGATCTGGGCGTACCCGCGATCTCTCCGGAACATGATCGCGGAATGATCTGCGGCTCGATGGCAATGCTTCAGGATACCAAGGCCGCGCTGGAAGGGTTCGGACTGGAAGAGGGTGCCAACAACAAACCTGCAACATTTGTCGTCGAACGCGCCTTCGTCGACTAACCACCGGGGCTCTGCCCCGCCCGACACCGGGATCTGGTGAACCGCTCTCACGCCAGATCCCGCGTGTCTCGGACCTCACTGATTGTCCCGCTTCCCCGTTTTAGTCAGAAACGCCTCCATCCCCGCCCGCGCTTCGGGAGAGGATTGAGCAATCGCCGCCGCCAGACTCTCTGCAAAGAATCCATCGCTGGCCGACATGTCGTTGATGCGCGTGATCGCCTGCATCATCATGTAGTTGGACAAAGGCGCGTTTTCAGTAACGCGCCGGGCCAGTTCCATCGCTTTGTCAAAGGCTGTATCATTCAGCTCGACATAATGGGCCAAACCCAGCTGCAACCCTTGCTCGGCCCCATAGCGACGTCCAGTCAGCATCATCTCCATCATCCTGCTGGCACCAATGATCCGCCCCACGCGCACGGTAGCGCCGCCGCCTACAAAAATCGCGCGGCGACCTTCGGGTAATTCGTAGAATGTGTCCTGCTGCGAGACCCGGATATGGGCTGTCATCGCCAGTTCCATCCCTCCGCCCAGAACACCGCCATTCATCGCGGCGACAACCGGCACTCTGCCATACTCGATCTTGTCGAAAATTCTGTGCCACAGGCGACATTCATGCATGGCCCCTGCGGCATCGCGCATCGAATGCTCTAACAAATCCAGACCAGCGCAAAAATGCTGGCCCGAGCTGCGGATCACAACTGCGCCAATTTCGTCAGGCAATGTATCAAAGTAGTGCTCGATCTCAAACAACAGCCCGTGATTGATCGCATTGAACTTCGCAGGCCGGTCCAGGGTCAGGATGCCGACATTCCCATCAGTCTCGGGTTTGATATGCGTGTATTCCATTCCAACAGCCTCACTTGGGTTCAAGACGGATTGCCCCATCCAGACGGACACATTCGCCATTCAGCATCGTATTTTCGATCATATGACCCGCCAGACGGGCGAACTCGGATGGCTGTCCCAGACGTGTCGGGAACGGAACCTTGGCGCCCAGGCTATCTTGTATCTCCTGAGACAACAGATCCATCATCGGGGTTGAGAAAATGCCGGGCGCGATAGCCATGACACGCACCCCCGAGCGTGCAAACTCTCGGGCCGCCGGCAAAGTCAGACTCGCAACCCCACCCTTTGAGGCCGCATAGGCCGCTTGCCCGATCTGACCTTCGAACGCTGCAGCTGAGGCTGTGTTGATAATGATCCCCCGCTCTTGGTCCTCAAGCGGATCATTTTGCATAATCTGCTCTGCGGACAGCCGCATGACATTGAACGTTCCGATCAGATTGATCTGTATGGTGCGTGCAAACCCCTCAAGCGATGCCGGACCGTTACGACCCACAATCCGCTCACCATGTGTCACCCCGGCGCAGTTCACCACGATCCGCGGAAGGCCATTCGCCGCAATGGCCACTTGCAAAGCGTCGGCAACCTCTGCTTCGCTGGTCACATCACATGCGGCGGCAGTTGCTCCGAGCTGAGCCGCCGAAGCATCAAGTTTGTCCCCCGGAAGGTCGAACAAAGCCACCCGGCCGCCGCGCGCCGCCAGATATTCGGCCGTGGCAAATCCTAAACCTGACGCGCCTCCGGTGACGATTACTGATGCGTTTTCGATTTTCATATCTTGCCTCCATTTGCGGCCAGGGCACTGCGATCTGACGAACGCTGCT
The DNA here is from genome assembly GCF_056537525.1 of Ruegeria sp. CE12. NCBI lineage: Bacteria > Pseudomonadati > Pseudomonadota > Alphaproteobacteria > Rhodobacterales > Roseobacteraceae > Ruegeria > Ruegeria sp. CE12. Next base: position 32,748 of record NZ_JBQFRS010000006.1, read on the forward strand.
TGGATTCTTGCGCTGAATTTCGGTGCGTTATACCCATGTATTCGAGCTTTAGTGAACGATCAATAATTTATTTGCATACTAACATAATATTGGTTAGCGTGAATTTCGAAATACCGATGCACTTTACCCGTTCCCTCGGTGGATTCAGGAAGACAGGACATGAGCAACACTGCCCCAAAGGACGATGAACTTAAGGCACCGGCTGCCAAATTCGCACCAGCCGAAGTGCTGCGCGAAGATCTGGGCGACGGTGCGTTTGTGCTCCGCAGCCCGCACGGGCTTGAGTTCACGGAGCAATGCCTGTCCAGCTATCTGGATCAGTGGGCGAAACAAGCGCCAAACCGACCGTTTCTGATGGAACGCGGGCCAGACGGTAAGTGGCAGGGCGTTACATATGCACAGGCAAAAGCACAGGTAGATTCGCTTGCCGCCTTTTTGCTGCAACAAGGGCTTGGACCAGATCGACCGTTGCTGATCCTGTCCGGAAACTCGATTCGGCATGGCGTTCTTATGTTGGCAGCGATGCATGTCGGAATACCGGTCGTGCCCGTTTCGGTGCCCTATTCACTGTTTGATGAATCGCTCGCCAAACTGCGCCACATCGTGGATACAACAAAACCCGGCATGGCCTATGCTGATGATGCCCAGGCGTTTGCAAAGGCGTTTGCGATGCTGTCTGCATCGGATGTCGCTTGTCTGTCCGACAACGGGGACTTGACCTTCGATGGCGCACTTAAGGCCGATGTCAGCGGCGCAGTTTCCGATGCACACGCATTGGTTAGTCTCGACACAACGGGGAAAATCCTGTTCACCTCTGGCTCGACCGGCCTGCCGAAGGGCGTCATCGTGACTCAGCGCATGATGTTGGCCACGCAAGAGGCGGTTGTTCAAATCTGGCCTTTTCTGGAATCCGCACCCCCCGTGGTCGTGGACTGGTTGCCTTGGAACCACACCTTTGGAGGCAATTTCAATTTTAACATGATCCTGCGCAATGGCGGCAGTCTCTATTTGGACGACGGCAAGCCCGTCCCTGGCAAAATCGAAAAGACCATTCGCAATGTACGCGAGGTGTCGCCAACCTTGTTCTTCAACGTCCCGCGCGGCTTTGACATGCTGCTGCCGGTCCTGCGCGAAGATGATGAGTTTCGCCAAGCGTTCTTCAAACGACTTGATCTGATCTTTTTCTCCGGTGCCGGCCTGCCAGATCACCTTTGGAAAGGGCTGGAACAGCTGGGGATCCAAGAGCGGGGCGAGAAAGTACCCTTTGTCAGCGCCTGGGGTCTGACAGAGGCAATGATGGCAACCTGCGTTCACTTCCCAATCGACAAAGCGGGTGTGATCGGGGTGCCCGGCCCGGGATCAGAACTCAAGTTCCTACCCAATGGTGGCAAGCTGGAAATGCGAGTCCGCGGTCCGCACGTGACGACCGGTTATCTGAATAATCCCGAAAAGACCGCCGAAGCCTTCGACGAAGAAGGGTATTTCCTGACCGGCGATGCCGGGCGGTTGGAGGATCCTAAGGATCCATCCAGAGGCATCGTGTTCGATGGGCGCATTTCCGAGAATTTCAAGCTGATGACCGGCACATGGGTTGCTGTTGGAAATTTACGCGTGGCTCTGCTGCAAGCACTGAGTCCAATAGCATCTGACGCGGTCATTACCGGCCATGACCGGGCCGAGATTGGCGCTCTGCTGTTCCTGAACACGGATGAATGCAAAACGCTGACCGGGCGTGACGATACTCAGGCAGGATATGCAGACGATCCAGCTGTACGTGCCTTCATCACTAAACAACTGGCTGCTTATAACGCCGGTCAAACCGGTAGTGCGACACGCGTTGGACGGGTGCGGATCGAACGCGATGCGCCATCGGTGGAAAGAAACGAAATCACGGACAAGGGCTATATCAACCAGCGTCTTGCGCTGGAGCTGCGCGCCGATGCGGTAACCGAACTTTATGAAGGCTCAGATGTCGTCATCGTCACAGGCCGGGGAAACACATGATCGACTACACTGCATCCGAGGCTGACATCGCCTTTGTACTGAAACATGTTGGCCAACCCGACCGCTTGCCGGATTGGAGCGACGATCTGGCCGACGCGGTGATCCCGGCCCTTGGAAAGTTCGTCAATGCCGAGATCGCACCGCTGGATCTGATTGGTGAAGATACCGGCGCTCGCCTGCAAAACGGTCGCGTAAGAATGCCTCCGCAAATGATCTCGGCCTACAAGCGCTACGCCGAGGCTGGATGGCCAGGACTTTGCGCGCCCGAAGAATTCGGCGGTCAGGATTTGCCGCACGTTCTCGGAGCCGTGCTGGCGGACATGCTGGCCGGGGCGTGCATTTCTTACGAGATGGTGCTGAGCCTCGCGCAGGGCTGCATCCGTACGTTGAAAGCATCCGGAAGCGATGACCAAAAGGCGCGTCTGTTGCCCCCGCTTGTATCAGGTGAGTGGATGGCCTCGATGTGCCTGACTGAACCTGATGCGGGCTCGGATCTTGGGCGGATCAAAACACTCGCAACACCCACCGCCGATGGACACGCACTCAGCGGAACCAAGATTTTCATTTCAGGTGGCGATCACGATTACACCGATAACGTGCTGCACCTGGTACTGGCGCGCACGCCGAATTCAGCGCCAGGAGTGCGGGGACTGAGCCTGTTTGCCTGTCCGGCCGTTCTGCCGAACGGCACCCGCAACACAGTTCAGACAGTGCGCATCGAGGAAAAGATGGGCATGCATGCTTCGCCCACCTGTCAGATGGCTTTTGATCGGGCGCAAGCCGAGCTGTTAGGTGAAGAAGGCAAGGGCCTTGCCGCAATGTTCACCATGATGAATGCCGAACGCCTGGATGTGTCGCTGCAAGCGGTTGGTCAGATGGATGTCGCCTTTCAGCGCGCGCGCACCCACGCAGCGGCACGGCGACAAGGAACCACGTCCGAAGGCACGGCCCTGATTACAGAGCACGGTGACGTGCAGCGGATGCTGTTGGACATTTACGCCCAAGCAATGGGCTGCCGGGCAATGGTTTACCGGACATTTGTAGATATGGATCTGGGGACCGATCAGGGACTGCTGGATATCCTGACCCCGACATGCAAGGCGTTTGCAACCGACGCGGTCAACATGGCCGCCAGCCAGGCAGTTCAAATCCACGGCGGCTACGGTTTCTGCAAGGAATACCGGGTCGAGCAGATCATGCGCGATGCGCGGATCATGGCAATCTACGAAGGCACCAATGGTGTGCTGGCCACAGGGATTGCCCGCCGCGCAATCCGCGCGAAAGAAGGCGCCGCGGCTCAGGCCTTTACCGAACTTGTCTCGGATGGTCCTACCTCGATGGAACTGGCTGATGCAATCGAGGCATGGAGTGCGGCCACCAGGGAAATGCAGACCCGTTCTGATATCGGGCCCTCGGTTGCCGACTACACGCGTTTGACTGGTCTCGTCTATTTTGGGCGTGTCTGGGCCGACATGGAAGCCGTTGCTGCACAAGCTCCCGAGCCGGATCTGCTAGGCGCAGCGGCAGGCCACGTGCGTACACGCATCCTGCCCGAGGCCGCCTTGCTACGACAACGTATTCTCAATCCCCAACCCACTCACGATGCAGCTATTTTCGCTGCGTGAAACCAAGGAAGACATATGACTGACTTTGCCCTTCCCGAAGCCAGGCCACAGGCAGACACGACTTTTCGCGCCGGTTTGGCGGCCGGAAAATTCCTGATTCAGCGCTCTACCAAAACGGGAGAGTACGTTTTCTATCCTCGCGCTCTGTCACCAACAACTGGTGCGGATGATCTGGAATGGGTCGAAGCATCTGGCCGCGGAACGGTCTACGCCTCGACGATCATCCGGCGGCCCGCGAAATTCGGTGGCGATATCAACAATGTACTGATCGATCTGGATGAAGGACCCCGGATGTTCAGTCGTGTTATCGACGTCGACAACGAAGCGATTGAAATCGGGATGAAGGTCCAGGCCGTCGTTATGACCCCTGACTTCGGACCCAACACAAAATCCGGCGAACCGGCTGTTTTCTTCAGACCCGCGGAATAAGGAGACCACATCATGGCACATTCTCTTCGCGGGAAATCCGCCATCGTCGGCAAAGGCTATTGGGGTCTGGGCAAAACGCCAGATACATCACCCATGGAACTGATCGCCAAGGCCACACAAAACGCACTGACCGATGCAGGTATGGATTTGTCCGAAATCGACGGGATCTGTGGCGGCACGTTCTATCACTTCTTCCCGACGCTTTCGATTGCGGAGTATCTGGGCATAAATCCAACTTGGGCGAATTCGGACATGGTGGGGGGATCATCCTTCATGTCCTACCTACTTGAAGCAACGATGGCGATTCAGGCAGGCCTGTGTAAGAACGTTCTGATCTGCTACGGCTCAAACGCTAAATCCGCACGGGACCTGAACGGCCTGATTGAAACCCCGCAATGGGAACGTGCCTATGAACCTATGGTCCCGGTCCCGGGTTATGCCTTCACCGCGCAGCGCTATATGCATGAATTCAATGTACCGAAGGAGCATCTTGGTCATGTGGCGATCTCGGCCCGCAAATGGGCACAGCTGAACCCGGATGCCACAATGCGCACGGACCTGACCATGGATGAGTATCTGGCTTCTCCCATGGTTGCGGATCCGCTTGCAGTTCTGGACTGCTGCTTGATGTCAGATGGCGGGGCCGCGATCATCGTGACTTCGGCAGAGCGTGCCACAGACTATCAGGAAAAACCTGCCTACTTCCTTGGCGGCGGCAACGCGATTTCTCACCGCGAAATCAGCCAGGCGACAACGCTCACTACCACCTGTGCAATGGACAGCTCAAAACGCGCCTTTGAAATGGCTGGCATCACGACCAAGGACGTGGACGTGGTCGAGCTGTACGACGCTTTCACCATCAACACGCTGCTGTTCCTAGAAGACATGGGTTTTGTCAAAAAGGGTGAGGCCGGGGCATTTGTCGCAGATGGCAATATCGCGCCCGGCGGCAGCCTGCCTGTCAACACCAACGGCGGCGGACTCAGCTGCGTGCATCCCGGCATGTACGGCCTGTTCTGCCTGATCGAAGCCGCCACCCAGATCCGCGGGGATGGCGGTGATCGACAGATCAATGACGTCAACATTGCCATTGCTCATGGCAACGGCGGCACGTTCTCGAACGAGTTCACCACCGTTTTGGGCAGCGAAGCTGCTCTCTGATCCGAAACTCTATCGCGACAATTGCAAAAAAGGGCGCTCTGAATTCAGAGCGCCCTGTCGCGTCGCTGTCTGGGGAGAAGGAGGGTCAGAGACAGCGATCTGCCCGGCTGATAACGCCGGGCTCACCCGTTTGCATGATCAGTTCGTGGCTTACAGCGCGCGGCAGCGCACGCGTCATGAATGCCTGTGCGGCATCCAGACGATCTGCATAATAGTCCGATGACTGGCTGCCGGTAGCGGCACTTGCTGCGCGGGCGATCCGGGCTGACATCCAAGCCGACAGGCTAAGCGCTACGATTTCCAGATAGTCGCAGGCACCGGACAAGACCTCACCCTGCGACGCATCCAACACCCAATCAGTTGAACGATCCAACCGCTCGGCCGCGCCTCGCAGACTCCGCTGCGTATCGGAAAGCTCTGCAGGCAGATTGCTCGCCTCCTCCAGCATGTCTGCCACCAGACTTTTGATTATTTCCCCCTGATCGCCGCGCACCTTGCGCATCACCAGATCACGGGCCTGAATCGCATTTGTGCCTTCATAAATCGCGGTGATACGTACATCCCGCATCAATTGCTCGACACCGTAATCCTTGATGTATCCGTGCCCGCCATGCATTTGGACAGCTTCGCTTGCCAGGCGAGATCCCATGTCCGAGAGGTAGGATTTGATCACCGGTGTCAACAGCGACAACCGGGCATCGGCAGCCTTGCGCTGCTCGGGCGTAGCCGCGCGATGGGCCTCATCCAGCAGGCTTGCGGCGTAGTAGGCCAGCGCACGGGCCGCATCCATCTCACCCTGGGCGGTTAACAAACGACGACGCACATCGGCATGGGCGATCAGGGGATCGGCAACGCCGGTCGGGTTCAGTTGCTCATCAAGTGCCCGGCCCTGCAGACGTTCGTGTGCGTAAGCGTTGGCAGACTGTAACGCTACTTCTGCCACACCAAGACCCTGCAAACCTACCGACAGACGCGCAGCGTTCATCATAACGAACATTGCGGCCAGCCCTTTGCCCTCTTCGCCAACAATCCAGGCTTTGGCCCCTTCGAACGAAATGGCGCAAGTGGGCGATCCATGGATGCCCATCTTATTCTCAATCCCCGCAATGGTGATCGCGTTGCGCTGGTCCGTTGTGTTGTTGTCCCCATCCAGCATGTATTTCGGTGCAAGAAACAACGATAGACCACGCGGACCGGGTTGCGCCCCCTCGACCCGTGCTAGGATCAGGTGGGCGACGTTTTCTGACATGTCATGATCGCCCCACGTGATGAATATCTTGTTGCCCGTGATGGCATAGGATCCGTCACCATTGCGAACGGCCTTGGTTCGGATAAGCCCCAGATCCGTGCCACAATGCGGCTCGGTCAGGTTCATGGTTCCGGCCCAGTTGCCGCTTGTCAGATGCGGGCAATAGATGGCCTTTTGCTCTTCCGAGCCATAAGCCATCAGCGCCTCGACCACGCCGAAGTTCAGCTCGTGGATCAGGGCAAACGCCAAATTGGTTCCGGCCATGCCTTCGCGCAGCGTTGCGTGCAAAACAAAGGGCAGTTGCTGGCCGCCATACTCTTCATCCAGCGCCAGCGCATTCCAGCCGTCTTCGCAGAACACCTTGTAGGCATCGCCAAACCCGGGGGCAGCATAGACCTGACCATTTACCAGCCGAGCGCCGGGGCTGTCGCCGGCCTCGTTGCAGGTGGCGAGATTGTCCCGCACGAGGGAATTGATTGCGTCAACGACGGCAAAGAACGTGTCCTTGTCACAATGCTTGTAACCCGGCAGTGCCAGAGTTTTATCAAGGTCCAGCACCTCATCCAGAAGAAACGCGATATCCCGCTGAGGGAGTTGATAGTCCATACTGTGTTTCCCTCAGTTTTTCAGCGGCTTGCCGGTGTTCATGGTGTGCCGCATCCGTTCGATGGTCTTATCCTGTCGGATCAGGCGCATCATGCCTTCGGCTTCCAACTTGTGCAGTGCCACTTCATCCAGAGTGCCACCGTCACCCCCTGCAAGAACATGCGCCGTCTCGCGAGCTATCTCGACCGTATAGGGCGCATCCGCAGTTGCTTCGGCCAGCGCGGCCAGCTTGGGCTCAAGCGCAGTGTTGATCGCAGCGGCGTCCGGCGTGATTTCGACCTTGGCCGGAGCGGCATAGCCATTGGCCAGTTCCAAGGCGGCCGATTTCGCGTCCGCCAACAACCGGTCCCGGTTCATCACCACACCATCGTCTTTACGCAGATAGCCAGCATGTTGCGCCATAGGAGCAGATCCCACCATCAGCGCCGTCGAGATGACATCAAATGCTGCTTCGGCCCCTTTAACCGGATCGCCCAATTCCGCTGTCTTGCGCAGCAACAGGGCCGTTGTTCCGCCCCATGCGGGCAACAGGCCCACATTGGCCTCGACCAGACCGATATTGCTTTCCAGCGTCGCCATGACTCGGTCCGAATGCATCAGGATCTCACACCCGCCGCCCAAGGCCAGACCACAGGCAGCCGAGACCACCGGAAACGGTGCGTATTTCATCTTGCGTAAGGTGGCCTGACCGATTGCCAATTGCCCAGCGACCAGATCCAATTCGCCAGCGTCTGCGCGGTCCAGCGCCTTCTTCAAGTTGGCGCCGACCGAGAAGTGACTGCCGTCGGAGCCGATAACCATCGCGCGGAAATCGCATTCCACGACATCCAGTGCATCGGAAATCCCCTGCATCACCAGATCATCCAAGGCGGCGTTGGGTGAAGTGATGGACAGCAACGCAACTCCATCGCCCATGTCGCGCAGGGCAACGGCCTCGGAGGTGAAAACCGGATCATCCGTGAAGTCCGAGGCAAAGATCACTCCGGGTCCGCGCGGTGTATCCGCCTGCTCACCCGAGGGCAGCAGCACCTTACAATCACGACCCCGCCCCGAATAGAAACCGCCGCGTTCCGCCGCCAAGGCCAGCAAAGGCGGTACATCCTGACCTTCTTCAACAAGACGGGCAGCGATCTTGGCCACGCCGATCTTATCCATCAGGCGGAACGGGCCCATGCGCCAGTTGTATCCCAGCTCCATGCCCGCATCTACGGCCGCCGGACTATCGGTGATTTCGGGCACGCAGTAGGCCGCATAGGACAGAGTCGCACTCATCACCGCCCAGGCGTAGTCGGCCAGCTTGTCGCCCTTTTGATCGATGAAATCTGTTCCAAAGGTTTTTGCCAGTTCCGGCGTCTTGGCACGCGAGCGGTAAACCAGTGACTCAAGGTCGATGGCTTCGGCAATAGTTTTGCACGCTTCGTCCTTGGACCGGCGATAGAAACCCGATCCATCACCCTTGCGCCCGACATAGCCTTTTGCGGCCATCCGGTCGAATGTATCGACACCCTCGGTGTGGATCTGTTGCGGGTCGTCAGCCTCAAGCAGCGACCGCATCGACAGGCGCGACTTGCCCATCAGGTCGATGCCCACCAGATCGAGCAGACCAAAAATGCCAGTTCCCGGAACACCAAAGGGGCGCGACAGAACGGCGTCGGCCTCTTCGACCGTGATGCCACGTGCAACGGCCTCGCGCACGGCCACGTTCATCCAAAGGCCGCCCAGACGGTTGGCAATAAATCCGGGCCGGTCGTTGCAGAGCACCATGGTCTTGCCCAGACGCTCGTCACCGTAGGCGCGGACGCGTTCGACCACATCCGGATCGGTTTTCGGTCCGGTGACAAGTTCGAGCAGCCGCAAATATCGCGGCGGGTTGAAGAAATGGGTAATGACAAAACGTTTGCACAGAACTTCGTCCATTTCGGCCATCAGGTCCGCCAGCGGGATTGTCGAAGTGTTCGAGCTCAGGATCGCATCATCCCGCATATGCGGAGCGAGCTTGGTATAGAGGTCTCGCTTGACGCCAAGATCCTCCAACACAACCTCAACCACCCAATCGCAATCAGACAGCAAAGCCAGATCGTCTTCGAGGTTCCCGCCAGTCAGCCGTATGGCATAAGCAGGATCGGCCAGTTGAGGCGCGCGGCCCTTGGTCATACGGGCAATAGCGTCCTTAGCGAGCGCCGAGCGATCCGCAGTTCCATCTGGCACGATGTCCAGCAAAAGCACCTGCGCCCCGGCGTTGGCGAAATGAGCGGCAATGCCTGCTCCCATCACGCCGGAACCGATGACGGCAACCTTGTTGATCGCGCCCATTTACAGAACCTCGAACAGGCCGGCCGCGCCCATACCACCGCCGATGCACATGGTGGCCACAACGTATTTCGCTCTGCGCTTCTTGCCCTCGATCAGCGCGTGGCCAACCATGCGGGTGCCCGACATGCCATAGGGGTGACCCACCGAGATCGCACCGCCATCGACGTTCAGGATCTCGTCGGAAATGCCCAGTTTCTGCTGACAATACAGCGCTTGGCTGGCGAACGCTTCGTTCAGTTCCCACAGGCCGATATCGTCCATCTTCAGCCCGTTGCGCTCCAGCAACTTCGGCACCGCAAAGATCGGACCAATGCCCATCTCGTCGGGTTCGCAACCGGCAACCACATAGCCCACATAGCGTCCCAGAGGCTCAAGCCCGCGCTTTTCGGCCAGCTTCTCTTCCATCACGACCTGCGCCGACCCACCATCCGACAACTGCGAGGCATTACCGGCGGTGATCCACTTGTCCCCACCCATTACCGGGGCCAGATCCTGCAGGCTTTCCAGCGTGGTCGAGGGGCGGTTGCACTCGTCGCGGGTCAGCGTGACCTCTTCTTGGGTGACTTCACCGGTTTCCTTGTCCTTATTCATCTTAGTGACCGTGATCGGAACGATCTCATCGTCGAACCTGCCAGCCTCTTGTGCAGCAGCGGTACGCTGTTGCGATTGCAGGGCGAATGCGTCCTGTGCCTCGCGGCTGATACCGTAGCGTTCGGCCACGGTATCTGCGGTCTTGATCATCGGATCGTAGAAACCCCGGATGTTGTTCTCGATCCACTCTTCCTTCAGCCGATAAGTGTTGTCGCGCCCCATCACCAGCGAGATGCTTTCCGCACCGCCGCCGACAACCACGTCACAGCCATCGACCATGACCCGCGAACAGGCCCGGGTCAGCGCTTCAAGCCCCGAAGAACAGAACCGGTTGATCGTCTGTCCCGACGCCGTCACCGGCAGGCCCGCACGCATAGCGATCTGACGGCCCAGATTGCCACCATTTGCGCCTTCGGGCACAGCGTTACCGATGATCACGTCCTCAATCTCGGCCGGATCGACCCCAGCCCGCTTGACCGCCTCGGCGACTACACGGCCGCCAAAAACAGCGGGGTGTGTGTCATTGAAGGCACCGCGAAAGGCTTTGCCAATAGCTGTACGGGCGGTCGAGACGATAACGGCAGAACGCATGGGAGTGATCCTCAGAAACAGAATTAGTTGTCGGTGGGCAGCTTGTGGTCTGCGTATTGCTCACGCAGATGCAGTTTCGAAACCTTACCGGTTGCGGTGTGCGGTAGCTCGGCCTGAAACACCACGTCATCAGGCGTCCACCACTTGGCGATTTGGCCATCGTAGAGCGCAAGAACGTCGGCGCGACTGACATCTGACCCTTCGCGCCTGACGGCCACAATCATCGGGCGCTCGTCCCATTTGCGATGTTTCGCGGCAATACAGGCGGCCTCAAGAATGTCCGGATGGCTCATGGCGATGGTTTCCAGATCAATGGAGGAAATCCACTCGCCGCCCGACTTAATGACATCCTTGGTCCGATCGGTCAGGCGCAGATATCCCTTTGGGTCGATCGCAGCGACGTCGCCCGTCGAAAACCAGCCGTCTGCGGTAAAGGCGTCGGCTCCGGCCCCACCCCAATAGCTGCTGGCAACCCAATGCCCCCGCACTTGTAACATGCCTGAGGCAACCCCATCATGCGGCAAGGTCTGCTCATCATCGTTCACGATACGCAGTTCGATCCCATAGAGCGCCCGGCCCTGTTTGGTCTTGAGCTCGATACGGTCGTCATCCGGCAGCTTGTCTTCGCCCCATTTAGGAACAGACAATGTACCGACAGGGCTCAACTCGGTCATACCCCAGCCGTGGACAACATCGATGCCATGACCCAGTTCAATCTGTTCGATCAGTGACCGCGGCGCCGCCGACCCGCCCATCATTGCGCGTTTTACTGTCTTCAGCTTTTCGCCGCGTTGATCGAGATATTCGAACAGACCCAGCCAGACAGTTGGCACGCCTGAAATCATAGTGACCTCTTCGCCATCCATCAGCTCTTGCAACGGTGCCGGATCCATGCCCGGGCCAGGCATAACCAGCTTGGTGCCATTCATCAGGGCGGCATAAGGAATACCCCAGGCACAGGCATGAAACATCGGCACAACCGGCAACGACGCATCCTTGGAGCTTAACGCTAACCAATCGCCACCCGACACGCCCATGGCATGCAGCACGGTTCCCCGGTGAGAATAGAGAATCCCCTTGGGGTTACCAGTGGTGCCAGAGGTATAGCACAGCGCCATCGCTGCATTTTCGTCAAGTTCCGGCCAGGTGTACGTTTCTGGCCGACCTGAGATCAGCGTTTCGTAGTCGATGACCTCAGTATTCATCTCCGGCACCCGATCAGGTCCGGTCAGGGTATACCAGCCCTGCACAGATGGGCAGCGTCCCGACACGGCATCGACTAGCGACGCGAATGTTGTATCGAAGAACAGACGGGTATCCTGCGCATCGTTGATGATGAATGCAATCTGATCCGGGTGCAGGCGCGGGTTGATCGTGTGGCAGATGGCCCCGATGCAAGCCAAGGCATAGTAGAGTTCCAGATGCTGGTTGTTGTTCCAGGCTAGTGTCGCCACCCTGTCACCGGGTCCCACACCCAGCCCAGTCAAGGCGTGGGCCAGTTGCTGAGTACGTCGCCCCATATCGGCATAGGTATAGCGATCAATCGACATGTCCGAATTGCGCCAGACAATCTCTGCTTCGGGATGTGCACGCATCGCATGACAAAATATGCTGGTCACGGTCAGCGGCATGGTCATGATTTGGCCGGGGATTGTGCTCTTTTCGGTCACTTCAACCTCCTGAAACTCGCGCATAACTGTTGGAAGTATTGTTTGCTGTTATTAGAGCGGGGCTTGGGGCATCTCGCCGATTTCCTGCTCGATCCTCCAGGCAACCTGCAAAACGCCCAGATCATCATATCTGCGCCCGACAAGCTGAACGCCAATCGGCAAGTGGCTGTGATCCAGCCCGGCCGGGATACTCGCAGCCGGCTGTTCGGTCAGATTGAACAGGAAGGTATTGGCCCAGCTTTCAAAGGGCCTTTCAGGATCCGATCCGGGCAGTTCGGCCGCAAACGCGGTGTCCGGCGTCGACGGAAGCAGTACAAAGTCATGCACTCCCATCATTGCCAGAGCGCGCTCGCGCAAGGTTTGCGTATGATCGAAGTTACGTTGATGCTGAACCGCAGTCAGACTACGGGCATCATTGGACCAGTCACGAATGTAGGGTGTTTTGGCCTGTTCAGCCTCAGGCTGGCGCATCAACTCTGACAAAGTGCGGATCTTATAGAACGCTTCGGCCGGTTCCCGGTCGACACGGCTGAAAGGTGCGGTTTCGCAATAGGTGACCTCTGCCCCCAAATCACGCAACACTTGTGCAACCTTCAGGACGGCTACGCGCACATCATCAGCTACCGGTTCACCCAGACCGAGTTCGGGAACGACCAGAACTGATTTTGTCTTGAAATCTGAACGGGACAACCGGGAAACATAGTTGATGCCATCGCGTTCCAACGCAGTGAAATCGCGTGTGTCCTCGCCCGTCAAGACATTCATGTGAAGCGCAACGTCGCCAAAGTTACGCGCCAGAGGGCCGGCTGTCAGGGCCGGGCTGTTACACCTGTAATATGGCACACGCCCCTGACTGGGTTTGAAGCCCGCCAATCCGCAATAAGAGGCAGGCAGACGGATTGAACCCACAATATCTGTGCCAATTGAAACGGGCTCGATCCCCGCGGCAACACTGGCCGATGCGCCAGAGGATGACGCGCCGGTCGTGCGTGACAGGTTCCAGGGGTTACGGGTGACCCCGTGTTTCGAACTGACGCCCCCGGCAAGGATACCGTAGTCGCACATAGTGTTCTTGCCTAGGATGACTGATCCGGCCTCGCGCATCCGCGCGACTGTCGGATGATCGGTGGTGCTGATCGTCTCGGATCCGGCGGCTGACCCGCGAAAAGCAGGCATGCCAATACAATCCAATGCATCCTTGATCGTTGTTGGAACACCGTCCAACGAGCCTTGTGGCTCGTTATCATACCAGCGTTGTTCAGAGGCGCGTGCCGCATCTAACGCGGGCTCTGCCTCCAGATGGTATATGGCATTGATCTTTGAGTTGACCTGAGCGATCCGGTCCAAAGCGGCCTGCGTCACCTCGACCGGAGACAGCTCCAGTCGGGCATAGGCCTGCACCAACGCACGCGCCGAAAGTTGAGAATAAGGGGCCGTCATGTGCGAAAATTCTGGCTCGGTCAGATTGAGGGATCAGTCTTCGGTGCGCTGGACGTAATAAACCTTGGCCGCAATTTTCCAGCCCTCGCCCGTACGGACCAGTGACAGGTAGTCGATGAAATATCGGGGTTGCACGGCACAGTCGATTTTGACCATGGCGGTATTCGGGCCGGACTGGTCGATCGAGATTGTGTGGCCGTATACCGGATAACCTTTGGATTTCGGGCTTTCACGCCCGCCAATGACCTCTTTATACTTATCCAACGTCATATGGACGTAGCTACCGTCTTCATTGGCGCAGCACAGGTCACATTCCGGCAGGAACATCTGATCTGTCTTGCTGATGTCCCCATCATGCAGATTCTCGATGTAAGCTTGCATCAGGGCTTCGATTTCGGCGAATGCGGTCATGGGATGTCCTCGGTCGTGAGTGTGTTGAGACGCTGTGGGAGTTTGCCGTCACGCGGCCTTGCTGGCGGGCAACCTCTGACGATATCGTCTGAGGTCTTCGATCGTACCCACCTTGAGACCATGACGAGCCCCAAATTCCAGAAGGTCGGGCAGCCGCGCCATTTCACCGTTGTCCTTCATGATCTCACAGATCACGCCGGCATCGCCCTGCCCTGACAATCGGGCCAGATCGACCGCGGCTTCGGTATGACCTTCGCGTTCAAGGACACCACCAGACTTTGCCACCAGCGGGAACATGTGTCCGGGTGAAACCAGATCGGCAGCCAACCCATCATCTGACGCCAGCAACGCAATTGTTCGCGCGCGATCGCTGGCGGAAATACCTGTGGTGGTACCTTCTTTGGCGTCCACGGAAATGGTGAACGCTGTGTGGTGAGGGTCGGTGTTTAATGCTGCCATAGGCCCTAGGCTGAACTGCTGGGCCCGTTCGGGGCTGATCGCCATGCAAATCAGACCCCGACCAAAACGCGCCATGAAGTTTATGGCCGCCGCATCTGCGCAGACGGCAGGGATTACCAGATCTCCCTCGTTTTCACGGCTCTCATCATCGACGAGGATTACCATGCGTCCCAGAGCGCAGTCCGCGATAATGTCTTCGATAGGCGACAGCCTATAAACTTCATGCAGATCGAACATGATTTTTCCTTACCCGTTCAGCGGCTTGATGACGCCTTCGGCAAATTCGATCAGTGCTTCCTGTTCGATCTCGTCACCAAAGTAGTTCACGTGGTGCCAGACAAAGAACTCGTCGATCTGATAGCGTTCGGCCAGCTCACCGACCTGATCGAGAACCTGCTGATGCGAGCCATCCCAGACACGTCCAAGCGGCACATGGTATGGCGGCGCGTCGTAGGCCGAGAACCACAGCTTATCGAACATCTCGCGATACTGTTTGGTCTTGGCGGGGGTCTTGCCCATCATCAGATGTGCGCCCAAAGCCAGAACATCGTTATTGGTCGTGTCTTTGAGACCCTTTTCATGCGCTGCCTGCAGGCAGTTCTCAAGGATCACCGGCATGAACTCTTCTTTGTCGGCGGTCACAAAGGACACCATCTTTGCGCCTTCCGAAGCCCAGAATTTTGCGGTTTCCATCGAATACGAGAACGGCGCATAGACTTTAGGGTGCGGCTTTTGCAACGGGCGAGGAACGATCCCCGACTTGCGCAGGATTTTGTTGTCATCGACAGGACTGTCACCGCCCCACAGCTTCGTCGGGTTGAACTCCCATTCCACATTGGACGGAAAATTCCAGAACTCGCCCTGATGCTCGGTCAGATCATCGGTCCAGAGCGACTTGATCAGACGCCAGTTCTCATACAGGGCGCGGCGATTGCGCTGGTCGGCCTCGGATTTGTCGGACTCGGCCGAGGTGATATCCAAATGTTGACCCATAGTTGCGGTCCAGCGCGGTGTGTTCCCACGCGAAAAGCCTGCAAAGACGCGACCTCCAGTCATGTGATCTAGTAAGGCTATGTCCTCAGCCGTCTTTATCGGGTTCATCGCGGTCAGGTTCATCCCCAACTGACCCACCTTAAAATCCTTAGTGTGCTGGGCGATGTACATGTTCCAGAACAGCGGGTTGGTGGTGCATTCCACCCCTTCGACCTGCATGTGGTGTTCGGTCAGACAGAAACCTTCGTAACCAAGCTCCTCGGCCAAAATCATCTGATCCCGCAACGTGGTCATCATCATGTTGAATCGCGCGGGGTCGCGACCGGCAAGCTGAACATCTTCGCCGTGCTGACGGGCGAAAGGAATGGCGAGAATCTTGAACTTCATGCGGGTGTTCTCTCGGATTTTTATTGAACGTTCACTAACTGTCACACACAGCATCTCATTGCGTCAAGTCTTGAATCACCTTCCCCTGCGTCTTGTGCGTATTGCAGATTTTTCTAACTGGACATCTGGTAGGGATTTCAAGATGTTGACCACGGGTCAGATCCAAAGGAGGCAGGCCGCGTGTTTTTGTATTCCGCATCGCAAGTAGAGGAATTTCTTGAGAAATCCCAATTGGATACCGTATGCCTGACTTTGGCGATCGATGCTGCACGCGATGAATTAAAGAGCCTGGGAAACACGACGCGATCAACAATGATCAATGCATCAGCGACCAATTTGGCAGCAGCTGGTCAGGGTCAGATCGAGGCGCAGGCAGCCCGAATTTCACCCGACGATTCGCCACTGAACTCGTTTCGCGTTTCTATTGTTCAAACCGACCAGAACCTTGGCAGTTCTTCTGTCATCATGGAGGTGATCTGTACCTTTTCCGTAGAGACTGCTGTTGGCACAGCTCCCATCACAGTACCGCCAGAAAAACCTGCACGGCCGCTGTCTGATACAGCCGAAGAGCGGCGCCGTCAGATCTTTGAAGGCGCCTGCAAAGTAATTGCAAAACACGGTTTCGGAAACGCATCCATGCGCGAGATCGCAAAGGAATCCGGACTGTCGGTTCCCCTGATGTACAAATACATCAAGGACAAGGACGAAATCCTGCATCTGATTACGACCATGTGCATGCAGGGTATTATCGACTTTTTCGACACAGGCGAGTTGTTTAAAGGCCCCGCAGACCAGAACCTGATTAGAGCCGTGGATCGCTATATCGATTACATCGGTGAAAATCGTCGCTACATTAATCTGGTTTATTCGGAGACTCGTTCAATGTCGGCCGAAAACCGGGCCCGCGTATTCGACATGGAGCGCAAATTCATGGGGCGTTGGCAAACAATTCTGGATCAGGGCGTTGATCAGCAGATTTTCCGCCCGATGAATACGGAACTCATGGCCAACTATCTGTACTTTCTGTGTACGGTATGGTCATTGCGGCACTGGAGCATCGGCAAGTTCCCCGAACAAGAAATACGCGATAGCCTGAAAATGCTTATCCTCGACGGCGTATTGTCGCCTAGCGGCAAGAGCGACCATTAAACTTCGCACCAGGTGAAGCGTTCAAATCAAAGCGGGCGTCAACTTTTCGTTGCAAAACCTGCCCATGCGCCCATTCATGATTGCTCAATACGTTCTATTTTTGAAGATTTGTTGACATCCTGTTTCAACAAAAAACAGAATTGATACATTACCTAATGTGTTCTGAGAAAGCGCTGCATCAGAGCTGGATTGCGATCGAGCCGATTTTAGATTACCAGTTTCGTATTCAAGAATTTTTTGTGTTATTGTTGCACGAATAGTTAATTGTAAATCGAGTTTTGAGGGTAGTCATTTCTGTGTCCAAACCCCCGACCAGCGCATTCAGACTGCGCCCGTTAACGAAATCGGATCTGGAGATCATCACATACTGGTTTCAGGATGTGGAAGATCTCGCTCGTTTTGACAGAAAATCTCGCATCCCGCTCAACCAGTGCCAGATGGAGGAGCACTGGAGTAATATTGTTGGAACACCTATCGACCATAGTACATGCTGGTTCATGATCGAATCCGACAGTGGCGAAGCGCTTGGGGCGATAGGACTAGAGGCAATATCACAGATCAACCGAGATGCTGTCGTCGCGCTGTTCATCGATAAATCAATCCGGCGATGCGGCGTCGGGATCAGAGCACTGTGTCTGGTGCTGGATTTTGCTTTCAGACAATTGGGCTTGAATCGCGTAACATCGTACTATCGAGCTGATAACCACAACAGCCGCGATCTGGTCAGCCGGGTAGGATGTCAGGTCGAAGGCAAAATGCGAGAAGCCTGGTTTGCAAACGGACAGTTTCACGACATGGTGGCTGTTGGTATTCTGCAGGAGGAATGGAGGGTTAAGCGTCAGGAATTGACGCATGAATTGGGTTCGGAAACAATAATCACCATTGGGCCGGACGCGTCAGCGGCCTGGTCCTGGCCGCCGCAATGTGCCGAGCGCGAATAAACGACTGAAACTTGCAGTCCATCTTGGGGGAACAGCGTGCAGCCATACCGTAGCCTATATGATCGAAGCAAAGTGCTAATCGAGTACCGACCGTGAACGACACCAATTCTGGACCATTGATCAGACAACGACTTGGCGCCGTATTGTTTGCCGATGTCGTCGGTTACTCAAGGCTCATGAGTCAAAATGAACTGGACACCTACAGTTCATTGAAGTCCCTCCTGTCACAGCTCGAAGCCACCTGTACGCACTATCAGGGCAATGTCATAGAAATTCGGGGCGATGGCATTCTTGCCCTGTTTGAAACGGCCACGAGCGCCGTCAAATTTGCGATCGAACTGCACAGAATTGCTGCACAGCACAACAGGACACGCACGGAAAATGACAAGATCAAGTTCCGCGCCGGTATTCACCTTGGGGAAATCCTGATCGACGAACGCGGTATCCATGGTGACAACGTTAACATCGCAGCAAGGCTGCAGGAGATCGCAGAACCCGAGCGTGTCTATGTCAGTGCAGCGGTATATGAACAGGTCTGCAATCGGCTGCGTTATGGCTATGAGTTCCTCGGACCGAAACAGCTCAAGAACATATTGTCGCCAATTTCGACCTATTGCGTGCGCAGCGAGGCCGAGGGGGCGACCATGGCCGCAACCTTGCGCCCTGATTCACCAGTAGAATTGATGGATCGTCCGGACATCCCTTCCGTAGCGATCCTGCCCTTCACCAGCGCCGGTAATGACGAGGCAGACAGTTGGATCGCAGATGGGCTGACCGATGACATCATTATGAACCTGTCCAAATTCCGGAACTTGTTCGTTATCGCCCGCAACTCATCATTCTTCTTCAAAACCCAATCTATGTCACCGAAAGAGGCCGCGCGCCGGCTAAACGTGCGTTACATCGCGCGAGGCAGCGTTCGCAGATCGGACAGTCGCATCCGTATCACTGCCGAACTGATCGATGCGATGTCCGAAAGGACAATTTGGGGTGAGCGTTTTGACCGCAAGATCGACGACGTTTTCGACATTCTGGATGAAGTGACCGAATGCATTGTTGCCTCCACCGCCGTGATGATTGAATCCCATGAGCGCAAGAGGATGGTCCAAGCCACGCCTAGTAACCTCGCAGCTTACGGAGAGGTCCTCAAGGGGCAGCACTATATTTTCAGATATACGCGCAACGACAACCGGATGGCTCAAAGCTGCTACGAATCCGCCTTGGAGCGCGACGACAGATACGCGCGCGCCGCAGCCGCTTTGTCACGAACCCTGAACATCGACTGGCGCTACTCCTGGACCACTGACCCCGACACCGCGCTCGACAAGGCACTGGTTTATGCGCAGCGCGCGGTAGAGTTGGACCCCACGGATGCCAGAGGCTTTGGCGAGCTGGGCTACGTGCATCTCTATCGCAAAGAACACGACGCAGCGATCGAATCTTACAAGCGGGCATTGTCTCTCAACCCCAATGACGCGGACATGCACTCAGACTATGCTGATGCGATGGCACATTCGGGGCAAAATGAAACGGCAATTGAATATCTGCAGCGAGCCATGCGGCTCAATCCCTACTTTCCGGATCAATATCTGTGGCATCTTGCCGGGGCATATTTCAATCTTCAGGAATACTCTCAGACTGTTCAGCATGTAAGCAAGATGAACAACCCGACCGAGGGGCAGCGCCTTCTGGCGGCCAGTTTCGCACATATGGGCAAGTTGGACGCGGCCCGGGATATTGCCGACAGGCACCGCAAGGCGCATCCGAATTTTTCGCTCAAGCGTTGGGAGAACGTGCAGCCGGATCGACGCCCTGAGGACACCCAGCACTTTGTCGAAGGCCTCAAGAAGGCTGGTTTCCAGTAAGGCACAACCGAGATGATTACTGACCGAACACGCTTTCGCCGTTAACCTGGCAGTGGTTCAAGATGCCGGTACAGTAGTGGTCGCATTTGCGTCCGTCGCAGCCGGACGGCGTCAAATCAGTCGTCATCCAATCCACGCTCTGACAAGATCACCAAAGGATGAGGGGCGTCACCAGCCAGACATGCGGTTAATCCTGCTGCACCGGAAGGCGTTGTAGAGTACCCCATCTCCCTTGCTTTCCCCACGGCCTCTTCGGCCTCGGCATCTGTCACAATCAACCATTCATCTGCTGCATCACGCAAAATCTCGTAAGCAAGCATCGAAGGCGTCTTGCAATCCAGACGGCCCATGTTCGAAGTCGGCCCCGAAACCGTCACCAACTGGCCTGCCCGCGCACTTTCGCGCAGACACGGCGCGGCATCGGGTTCAACGACTAGAATACGTGGTTGTACTGCCCATGATGAGCGGATCATGTAAGCGACTGCCGCAGCCAGCCCACCAACACCAGCCTGCAGATACACATGGCTGGGCCAACTGCCTGTTGCCTCAAAGGTTTCGCGCATCTCCTCAGCCATAACGGTATAGCCCTCCATCACCAGACGGGGCGGTTCGGTATATCCGGTCCACGATCCGTCAGCCAAATGAACGGCACCACTGGCCTCGGAATCCTCGATCGCGGCGGCGATGCTGGCTTCATAATCTGCGCCTGATCTAACAACCTCGGCACCTTTTTCGCGCAGCCGAGTTGCAAAGGCCTCGGGTACTGTCTCCGCGAGGTGAATACGCGCTTTGGCACCAAACATCGCGGCACCTGCTGCGACCGCCATCCCGTGATTACCTGCGCTGGCACACACGAAAGTCATCGCTTCAGCGGTTCGAAGAAAGTCGTCACTGCTATAGCCTTCGGGCGCGACCGAGATACCCGCCTTGTCCGCAATCATTCGCGCCACGGCATAGATCCCACCCAGCGCCTTGAACGCGCCCAGCCCCATACGTGCGGTCTCATCTTTGACCAAAAGTGTTCTGCCGCCGTATTCAAAACTGTCCAACGGGGTCGGCCTGTAAACGGAGTTCATCCGCCAAAGAGCACGCGGTTTTTCGGGGTCTAGTGTGATTCTCTGTTCCATGAACACGACGGTATCGAATAGTTCTGATATTATCTGATCACCATTGACGTATTTTGCGAGAATTTTTCTCGACAATTCGTCAAATACCGGAGCCTCTCGATGGACAAGCATGACGCACAGCTTTTGGATTTGATGCAGACCGACTCGAGGCGTGGGCTGGAAGCGATGGCAGCCGAAGCCGGATTGTCTGTAGCTTCGGTGCAGCGACGGCTGCGATCTTTGCGCGACAGGGGCATGATCACGAAAGAAGTTGCTGTGATCGATCCCAAAAAGATCGGCGTTCATATGACATTTGTAGTGATGGTCGAACTTGAACGCGAACGCCAAGATCAAATCGATGCGTTCACCCGATGCATTCAGACCGAGCCGATGGTTCAGCAATGCTACTACGTAACGGGTGAGGCCGATTTCTGCCTGATCTGCACAGCAATCGACATGGAAGATTTTGAAGCGCTGACAAAACGTCTTTTCTTCAACAACTCAAATGTCCGACGCTTTCGAACCTCCGTCGTGATGGGGCGCAAGAAAATAGGTCTGGAATTGCCGATCCCAACCGCCGACCTCAACGATCTCTAACTTCGCAAAAACAATATACTCAACTCGGAAAGGGTCACACTCTTTCGATACTCTGCGCGATCTGCGTTGCCTCTTCAACGCTCAGGCGTGGGGGGTGCCAATCGCGACCAGGCGCTGCATCAAGCAGCTTCTTGGTATATTCATGTTTGGGCGCGTTAAATACCTCATCTGCAGTGCCAAACTCGACCATCACGCCCTTCTCCATCACAGTGATATAGTCAGAGATTTGCGCAGCGACCCTCAGATCATGGGTGATAAAAATGATGGCCATCTGATACTTTTTTTGCAGATCGTTCATCAGGCGCAGTACCTGCTTTTGAATCGACAGGTCCAGCGCTGAGACAGATTCATCAGCAATCACAACATCCGGGTTCATCGACAGCGCGCGGGCAATGCCAATGCGCTGACGCTGACCACCCGAGAAATTGCGCGGGGTGCGATAATACGCTTCGGGCTTCAAACCGACGAGGCCCAGCAACTCCATCGCTTTGGCTTTGGCCTCCCGCTGACTCATGCCCTGCAGGGTCGGTCCACGCGTGATAATGTTCCCAACGGTTTGCGTGGGATTAAGCGACCCGTACGGATCCTGAAAAATCATCTGTATTTCGCGTCGCGCCTGTTGAAGTGACTGGTCCTGCAAGGCGAGAAAATCGTGTTCGTTGACTATGACCGCCCCTTCAGTCGGCTCAACCAATCGGATCAGAGCCTTGGCAAGCGTGGATTTTCCCGACCCGCTTTCACCGACAACCCCCAGTGTTTCGCCACGTCGCAAAGCAAAGCTGGCATCGTTGAGCGCATGGACCTGCTTGGATCCAGTACCATAAAGCTTGTGCAGTGACTTCACTTCAACAATAGCGGAGTCGTTTCTCGTCAGATCAGGAGATCGAACAGTCTCCAGCAGCGGCATCGCATCAACCAGAAGCCTTGTGTAATCCTCTTTGGGGTGCATCAGGATTTCTTGTGTGGTCCCCTGTTCGATAATCTTGCCCCAACACATGACAGCAACGCGGTCGGCTACATCTGCCACCACACCAAAATCATGCGTGATAAAGACGGTCGCGTTATCATAAACCTCTTTCAGATCATTGATCAGGTTCAGTATTTCCTTTTGCGTCGTGACATCCAGCGCCGTGGTCGGTTCATCGGCAATCAAAATGTCTGGCTTGCACGCCAAGGCCATGGCGATGACGATCCGCTGACATTGCCCGCCCGAGACTTGGTGGGGGTAACTATCGTAGATCCGGCGCGGTGAGGGCAGCTTCATCTGCTCAAGCAGTTTCAGGGTCTCTGCTTTGCGCTGCGCTCTGGAAACCTCGGGCCTGTGCAGCTTGAAAACTTCGTCTACCTGCGCGCCGATTTTGATCGACGGATTCAGCGCTGCCATGGGTTCCTGATAGATCATCGAGATTCGTGCGCCGCGGATTTCATTCAGCTCGGACTGACCAAAATGCAGCACATTGCGCCCGTCGAACAGAACCTCACCAGCACTCACGCGCAGACGGGGCGGCACATCGTTCATGATGGCACTGGTCATCACCGACTTGCCTGATCCGCTTTCACCGACAATACAGGTAACTTCACCGCGTTTCAGCGTCAGCGTCACATCCTCGACCGCGTATCTTCGGTCGGCACCCTTTGGCAATTCAATCGACAGGCTCTTGATTTCCAGGATCGGATCGTTGGAACGGCTGGCGTCAGACATGGCGGCTTCCCTGTTAGTATCTTTCTGCTAGCTGGGAAAACCTGGCCTTGTCGTTCACAGCCAAGCAGTAATTTCGGCTTTACACAAGCCTCATGATCCATTCCCCTTGACATATTCCTACTATTATAGTCAGGAAATACGCGCCCAGCTTTTCCTCGGTTTCCCTGCCAGGCGACTTTTCATGGTTTGGCAAGGAAGCGCACATGGAGCCAATTTCACAACCATCGCGCGGACCTCAGCGTAACAAAGCTTCGCGGATGGCTAAGCAGCAAACGGTTTCAAGCTGCGGTTTCGATGAATTTGAAGAACATGTGCTGCACGTTTCACGCTACTTCTTTCTGGCGTTTTCCGAACCGCAGAGCGAAGCATGGATCGACGCATTCCGTCACGCGGAACAGGTGTTTCCCGTCCCTTTTGGTGCAACTATCGCAAACGCAGTGCTGATTGCCTTGAATGATATGCGTCAAAGCCGGATTCGGGCATTCAGTTACACAAACCCACACTGCGTGAACTGCGCACAGGGTATAACAGATGAAGAACGCTATCTGATATTGGCTCTGCAGAGCATCCGCCGCGGAATCCGGGGGGTTGCAGAAACCAATTGCATGCTCTTGTGCGAAGGCGGCCACAACACAAAGCTCTTGGCATCACTTGAGCGTATCGCAATCATAACCGGCGATGTCTCAAAGCCACGATACAACTGATCCTGATCCCGGGCAGTAGCCCCTCCGTTCAGACGGTGTAAACGCGTCAACTGAAACGCACGTGTTTCCATGTCCCCAGCGCCCGTAGTTTCGGCAAGTTGCGCACAATTTAAGGTCGCTGCCTGCTTCATGCCAACTGGCTGAAAACATACGAGAATCGTCAGAAAAAGGGGTAAGCCTTTGAACACATCAGGAAATTGCTGACTTTTTGAGAGTGTTGCAAATGATGATACCATTCAAACCATAGACTCTACCTCAAGCCACTAAAGTCAGCCAGGGAGAAGCACTATGAAGGGCGACAAGAAGGTATTGGAATATCTCAACAAAGCACTGCGTCACGAGTTAACAGCCGTCAGCCAGTATTGGCTCCACTATCGGCTGCAGGATGACTGGGGCCTCGGCAGCATGGCCAAGAAAAGCCGCGAAGAATCCATTGAAGAGATGGAGCACGCAGACAAACTGATCGAGAGGATCATCTTTCTGGAAGGCCATCCAAACCTGCAGAAACTTGACCCTTTGCGCATCGGACAAAACCCACGTGAAACTCTGGAATGCGACCTCGCTGCCGAACAGAGTGCGCGCAAGCTCTACAAAGAGGCACGCGATGTCTGCAAGGATGCCGGCGACTATGTCTCGATGAGCTTGTTTGAAAGTCTGATGTCAGACGAAGAAGGTCATATCGATTTTCTGGAAACGCAACTGGAGTTGCACGACCGGGTCGGTGCCGAACACTTTGCGCAACTCAATGCCACCAAGATGGAAGATGCCGACTAAACTAAACGTTTGTGAACAGCGGTTCAGACCCAGCGTTCTTATACGTCAATATTAGTCGTCCACATGGCAACACAGCTATCACAACTCCACGCAGCAAGATCGCTATGGATCATCAACGAACCCGTACGCTGCTAACTACTAAATGGAACGGAATGGCGTCTACTAAGGCACGTGAGGGCGGATCGCTCGATAACTGCTCCCGGCGATCCGCACCAATCCGGCTCTTAGCTTAATTGATTTCCTCTGTTTCCTGAACCTCACCCGGCCCATGAACCTTCTCGCGGAACCATTGCGCCAGCACGTAGAGGGCAGGAATAAAGAACACGCCGACAAAAGAAGCCGCGATCATGCCACCAAAGACCGGTGTCCCAACGCCCTTGCGCGCGAGCATCGATGCTCCGGTCGCGATGACCAGAGGGAAAAGCCCTGCAATGAAGGCAAAACTGGTCATCATCACGGCGCGGAAACGAGATCGCCCCCCGTCAATCGCTGCGTCCACGATGCTCATACCCTTCGCGCGCCTGTCCATTGCAAATTCCACAATCAGAATGGCGTTCTTGGCGGCCAAGGCGATCAGAACAACAAGCCCGATCTGGGCATAGAGGTTGTTGGCCAGACCCGCGATCAGCAATGCCGCCATGGCGCCGCAAGCCGCGAACGAGACCGAGAGCAATACGATCAGTGGGATCGTCCAGCTTTCATACAATGCAACCAGAAACAGGTAAGCAAAGAGCACCGCAAGGCCCAATACGATTGGGGTCTTTCCGGCCGCGGCGATTTCCTGTTGTGCAGTTCCCGTCCAGTCATAGCTATAGCCATTGGGCAAGGATTTGGCGGCCACTTGCTCCATGGCAGCGATAGATTGGCCCGATGACACACCCGGTGCTGGATTGCCGGATATCGTCACAGACCGATAGTTGTTGTAGCGCACCAGTTTCTCAGGTCCGGTCGTCAGTTCCGTCGTAGCAACAGAACGCACCGGAACCATCTCACCCTGATTGTTGCGTACGTGAATCCGACTGACATCTCCGATGGTGCCTCGGAACTCTTCCTCCGCTTCAAGATTAACCTGCCAGGTCCGCCCGAACAGGTTCATGTCATTGACGTAGTACCCACCCATTGTCACCTGCATCGCCTGAAACAATGTGCTGACATCAACACCCAAGGTCTGCAGCTTCTCTCGATCCAGATTCAAATTCAGCTTGGGCGTATTGGCCGAAAACGTCGTATACACGCCCGAAAGCCGCGGATCGCTATTGGCATCCGTGATCATTCCCTTTGCGGCAGCACCCAGTTCCAGCGGGCTGCCACCTTGCAGATCCAAGAGTTGGAATTCGAACCCTGAACCGGTTCCCAACCCTGAAATCGGCGGAAGGTTAAAGGGAATTCCGATGGCCGATTTCATCGCCGCGAGGTGTTGGCCCGTATAGGCAATCGATGCATCCACGGACAGGGAAGGGTCCGTGCGTTCTTCGAAAGGTTTCATGATGGCAATCATGAAACCGGCATTTGATTCCGTAAGCCCATCAATAATGCTGTAGCCCGTGACGGTCATCACATCCTGAACGCCCGGAGCCTTCAACAGGATTTCATAAGCCTCATCCATGACCTTGGCCGTGCGATTTACCGATGCACCCTGAGGCAACTGGATTTCCACAAAGTACGCACCCTGATCTTCGGTCGGCAGGAACCCGGATGGTGCTATCTTGAACAATGTGCCTGCGCCAAACATGGCGGCCCCAAGAAAGACCAGGCCAAGAATGGCGCGCCGCGCAAACATACCCGCGACGACAGCATACCCGTCCCGGGCATTGTCAATCCTGCGGGATACCCAGGCCAGCGGGCCCTTTTTGGGTCCCTCATGACGTTTGAGAAGGATCGCACACAAAGCCGGGCTAAGCGTCAGCGCATTCAGGGCCGATATCAGCATCGAAAATGACACAGCCACGGCAAACTGACGGAACATGGCCCCCGTAATCCCCGGTATGAAGGCAACCGGAACGAAGACCGACAAAAGAACAAACGTGATAGCCAGAATAGGGGCGGTGATCTGCTCCATCGCCTCGGCGGTGGCTTCGGGGACCGAAAGATCGGGTCGCTCTGACATGACTTTTTCGACATTTTCGAGAACAACAATCGCATCATCCACAACGATGCCGATCGCCAGAACCAACGCCAAAAGGGTCACGGTGTTGATCGAAAAACCAAGCGCCATCATGAATGCCAGCGCGCCGATCAGCGAAACCGGAACCGCAATCAAAGGTATCAAGGCCATCCGCAGGCTGCCCAAGAACAGGAACACCACGAGCACGACCAACGCAAAAGCCTCGATCAGGGTTTTGACAACCTCATCGATACTGGCCTCGACAAAGTAGACCGAGTTATAGGGAATTTGCCATTTAACCCCATCAGGGAAGGATGGTTCCAGCTGCTCGATTGCATTGCGCACTTCTTCAGCCGTGTTCAGCGCATTGGCCCCCGGAGCCAGATAGACCCCGATCATTGCAGTCGGACTGCCGTCAAACTGAGCAAATGAATCCTGCGACTGCGCGCCCAGATCAACCCGCCCGATGTCGCGGATGTATATGAACGACCCATCGGGTTGAGCACGGACAACAATGTTCTCGAATTCTTCGACTGTGCTCAGACGCCCTTGCGTCTGAATGTTCAGCTGAAACGTAGGGTCTTCCGACATCGGCTGAGCGCCGACACGACCCACAGCCGCCTGAACGTTCTGAGAATTCAACGCAGAAACAACGTCAGACACCGCAACATTCAGACCGGTCATGGTGTCCACATCCAGCCATATCCGCATGGAATAGTTCTGCGCACCAAAGATCGTGGCATCCCCGACACCCGGCGACCGTTTGATACTGTCGAGCAGGTTGATGGTTGCAAAATTCGACAGGTACAGCGTGTCGTGTTCAGGATTGTCCGACGTGACCGCAATCGCCTGCAAAAGCGAAGTTGATTGCTTTTGCGTAACAACCCCCGCTCGCACCACCTCATCAGGAAGTGAGGCCGTTGCAAGCGATACCCGGTTCTGAACGTTGACCGCATTGATATCCGGATCCGTTCCGGGTTCGAACGTGACCTGTAAGCTGTAGCTGCCATTTCCACCGCTGGTGGACTTCATGTACAGCATGTCGCTGACGCCGATAATCTGTTCCTCAATGGGCTGGGCGACGGTGGATTCGACAACCTCGGCGCTGGCCCCGGGGTAATAGGCTGTCACTTGTACCGTGGGTGGAACAATGTCGGGCAGTTGCTGCACCGGCAATTGCGTCAGCGAGATCAGACCAGCCAACGTGAACAATACGGAAATGACGATCGCAAAGCGCGGTCTGCGAATGAAAAGACGAGAGATCATTCGCTTATTCCTTGGCTGGTTGCTGGGTGGTATCTGCCGGCTCTGCCGTGACTTCCATACCCACGCGCACCTTCTGCGCGCCTTGGGTGATCACCTTGTCGCCCTCCTTCAGCCCATCAGTGACCACGGCCTTTGTTCCGGTAACCTCACCGGTCTTGATCGGTGTTTTTGCAACCTTCCCGTCGCTTCCGACTGTCAGGACAAAATAGCCACTCTGATCGCTTTGCAGCGCATCAGCGGGTATTGTCAGGGACTTTTTATCCGGATTGTCTATCACGTTGACCCTGGCAAGCTGATCATTCAGCAACGTCCCGTCAGGATTGGGGAAAATCCCACGGACAAGAACGGTATCCGTGCTTTCCTGAACCGTGGTATCGATGACATCCACCTTACCCGTACTCTCATATACCTCGCCATTCGCCAGAGTGAGCTGAAGCGTGACCTTACCACCCTGCAGGTTTTTACCCTTTTTCTGGAAATCAAGCAGTTGCGCATTGGCTACCGGAAAGGAAACATAAATCGGATCAATGCTGGTCAGCGTCAGAAGCGTGCCGCTTTGCGGACCCACATAAGCACCCTTGCTAAGGTCTGTCAGACCGATACGCCCGTCAAAAGGCGCTGCGATTTTGGTGTAAGAAAGCTGAATATGAGCATCCTGCAAGCTGCCCTGCAGCTGCGTGATCAAGCCATCTGCCTGACCCTGCTCAGCTTGTGCCTTTTGGACGACATTTTCCGGCGTATCCCCTTTGGCAAACAGTTTTTGCTGCCGGTCCAGTTCAATATCGGCCAGAGTTTTCTGCGCCTTCGCGGATTCAATCTGGCCCTGAATTTGAGTGATATCGGCCTGATAAGAATCTTCTTCAATCTCAATCAGGACATCTCCTGATGCGACCTTTGCACCGTCTTTGAAATTGATGTTTTCAATGAACCCATCAACGCGAGCGATGATATCGACCGAGTCAATCGCCTCTATGCGACCAAGATAGGTATCGCTGTATGTGACCGCCGTCATCGATGCTTCTGCGACCACCACGCTTGGCTTGGGAGGGGCCTCCGTCTGCGCCTCAACCGGGGCGGACGACAGGATGAATGCCAACAAACATAGTGTCGAACCCGATACGAAGCCTGATTTTGTGAAATACATTGCAAACCCTTGGTAATTTATTTTGCATAGCCCCGCCGCAACGTGGCAGCCCACCCAAAGAATGAGACTGCAACAGATCTGCGAGCGAAGTCACGAAAAAGATCGAAGCAGGGAGCACAATTGACCAAGATATAGCGTGACGCAATAGAAAGTGCCGGATCAACAACTTGGCGACAGATCCTCATCAGCGTCACGATAGTGCCCAGCTCCACTGGTTCGTACCGGTCTAAAACGGCAGTTGGCTCAGATCAAACCCAGAGCAACAGCAGATTGTGGATGGATTTCAAGATCGGAAAAGGTCGCGACATTGTCCCCAACAACGTTGTCCTGCCGCATAAGCGCCACCTGAGCGGTCGTAATAGGCGGCTGGGGCAAAGCCGCCATCGTCATAGCAAGCAGCCACCAGAGCTGGTAGGGCACAGGTACTAGCAACCTCTTTTTGCCGCCGCGCCGCGCCAGTCTTTGGACTATATCCCTGTAGGTGAGGACATCTGGCCCACCCAATTCGTAAATGCGCCCGCGAGCATCAGAGAATCCGGAGACACGAACCGCGGCCCTCGCAACATCACCGACCCAGACCGGCTGCAACTGAACACTCCCATCCCCAAACAACGGAAAAATCGGCATGCGTTGTACGATCGCGACGAGGTCGCCAAAAAAAGCACCGTTTCGGCTAAACAAAACACTTGGGCGCAGTATCGTAGCATCCGGACAGGCGCAGAGAACAACTTTTTCTCCTTCCGCCCGCGCACGCACATAGGCGGATCGAGAATTGCGATCAGCTCCGATCCCGGAGACATGAATCAGGGATCTGACACCAACCGAGATCGCTGCCTCAGCGACGGAGCGCGCACCGATCACATGGATATCCTGAAAAGTTTCCGAGCGGGTTTCGCTATAAAATCCGATACAATTGACGACAACGGCAACGCCATTGAAGACACGCCGCAACGTCTCTGGTTCCTTCAAATCACACCGCACCACACCAACAGAGCTCTCATCACCAAAGCCCAGTTGAACAGCATTTTCTGGAAATCGCGTCGCAACACTGACGATGAACCCTGCGTCCTTCAGTTCCCGGACAACCCTGCGTCCGAGGAATCCAGTGCCGCCAAGAACGACTGCCGTTTCTCCGGTCTTTGTCGTGGCCATGGCCGCCTCCTGTGATGCTGCGCTTCACCGCTTGCTTCAAACGTCGGACTTTGAAGATTTGGGCAACAGATCAATAGGCAAAGGAAACACGACCGTCGTTGTACCATCTGCGGCGATATCGTTGAGAGCGTTGAAATAGCGCAGTTGCATGGAGTTTGGCTGGGTCGCCAGAAGTTTGCCCGCTTCGACCAGTTTCGACGCCGCCTGAAACTCACCTTGTGCATTTATGACCCGTGCCCGTCGCAAACGTTCAGCCTCGGCCTGTTTGGCAATGGCACGCACCATGCTCTCGTCAATATCCACGTGCTTGATTTCGACATTCGCTACCTTGACGCCCCAAGCGTCCGTCTGGCGATCCAAGATCTCCTGGATGTCAGCATTTAGCTTGTCCCGCTCAGCCAGCATCTCGTCCAGTTCGTGCTTGCCCAGAACCGACCGCAAAGTAGTTTGTGCCAATTGGCTGACGGCGGCCCGGAAATCAGCCACGTTGATGATTGCCCGCTGCGGATCGACGATACGAAAGTAAATCACCGCGTTAACCTTGACCGAGACATTGTCACGGCTGATCACGTCCTGACTGGGCACATCTTCCACGAACATACGCAGGTCGGTACGCACAAGCTGCTGTACCACCGGAATGATCAGAACAAAGCCCGGTCCCGAAACCCGTGTGAACCGCCCCAGAGTGAACAACACCCCACGCTCATACTCCCGAAAGATGTAGATTGCTGCCTGCAGGAACAGGAAGACCAGCACCAACGCGATGAGATAGGCGATCCATTCAAACTGGAATGCTTGCATCATCAAACCCCTCCACCAGTTTCAGATTGCTTGTCCATCGCCGGGCCGACACGCAGCGTTAGCCCGTCGACCCCCAAAACGCGCACCTCTTGACCAGGCCGCAAGTCGGCATTTCCGTCGGCCTTCCAGCGCTCGCCCTCAACCCAAACAAACCCGACCCCATCGGACCAATCCAATACGCGCGCTGGCGCCCCGATCATCCGGTTTGCGCCCGTAACCGGCGCACGCCGGTAGGTCTGAATCGTATATCCAAGAAGTACAGCCAGGATCGATGCGCTGACCATCGCCATGACACCGATCAGCCACCACGAGACACGGTAGGCCTCGACTTCCGTGTCCACAAGCATTGCTGCCCCCAGAGAGAAGGCGATGATCCCACCCAGCCCCAGCACCCCGAAACTGGGAGAGAAAGCTTCGGCCACCATGAATGCGATACCAAGGCCGATAAGTGCCAGCCCGGCGTAATCAAGAGGCAGTTGATTGAGCGCATAGAGCCCCAGCGTCAGGCAGATCGCACCAACCACTCCGGGCACAACAGCCCCAGGGTTCCAGAACTCGAATATCAGGCCATAAACACCCAACATCATCAGCACCAATGCCACGTTCGGGTTTGAAAGGATGCTGAGTATGCGTGTGACTGCCCCCATCTCGATCCGTTCCACGGGCAGACCTGAAACCTTCAGCGT
The DNA here is from genome assembly GCF_056537525.1 of Ruegeria sp. CE12. Classification (NCBI taxonomy): domain Bacteria; kingdom Pseudomonadati; phylum Pseudomonadota; class Alphaproteobacteria; order Rhodobacterales; family Roseobacteraceae; genus Ruegeria; species Ruegeria sp. CE12. Next base: position 64,668 of record NZ_JBQFRS010000006.1, read on the forward strand.
TTCTCGGGTTTCACCCATCACCACGCTGCGCCCATCCGCATCCCGCAACAGCGCATGCAAATCCGAAGCCATCAGGTCGATAACGTTCAGTTCCAGTGCCTGTGCTGCAGACAGACTCTCGGCTTGCCGCACCGCACTTTCGGCCCAGTCTGCGTTGCGATCGTGTAATTCAGCCAGGCTGCGGATCAGGGCCGCCGCATCGTTTGTGGCCTTGGCCGACATGACATCCTTTGGGGCCAGCGGATCGTCAGAGGTACCCTCTTCAGTCTCGTCACTCTTCTCGTCCGCAGCATCGGGGGGTTGCCCAGGCAAGCCACCAGGAAGACCACCAATTGCAACTGGTGTGGCCGCACCCAGATTGGTTCCCGGTGCCATTGCCGCAACATGGCTGGCATAGAGGATATAGGTACCTGCGCTGGCGGCATGGGCACCCGGAGGCGCGACATAGGTAATTACCGGAACTGGTGAAAGCAGTATCTCGGAAATAATCTCGCGCGTTGCGTCAGCCAGCCCTCCCGGGGTGTTGAGCTGAAATACGACAGCAGAGGTTGGTTGGTTCCTTGAGCCCTCAAGAACGCGGGCAACATGATGCACGGTTGCCGGACCAATTGGTCCTTCTATCACCGTGTGCAACACGCGGTTCTCAGTTGCCTCTGCCGTATCAACCTGACCATCTAAACGGTCTGCTGACAGAAAGGCCAGAATGATAAGACAGAGGAATCGTAGCTGTTGCTTCGCAAGCTCCATCTCTGCTTCTCCAGAACATAAGATAGAGCGATCCGCCGTGGTCTCAAATCACCGACAGAATTTGCGCTGCTTATTCGAGCGCGTGGCCACGGTCACAAGATTGATCGCAAGGCTATACTTCCGCTGCATCCATTGTGACCTCACAGGCCGCTGCCGGACGTTGCGTAGTCAATATTGATATAAAGATTGTTTGTTGACTATTTTAGTAAGCTTTATTAACGGTCCCACGTCACTGAACAGTGATTCAGAAAACAAGACCAAAACAGACCACCGCCAGCTTAGTGCAAGCCCTTCCGGTCCAAGTGTGTATCGAAGGGACAGAAATGCGTGCACAATTTCGAATGATGAGGCTTTTGGGCACAGCCTCTTGCCTGAGCATAATCGCAGCAGGGGCTTTGGCGCAGGAACAGGGACAAGAACAGGAAGATGGCTTCCTGGGCACCTTGGAACTGAGTGAAAGTAAACGTGAGATCCAGACAGACACGGCAATTCCGATCACAAACATTGATCAGGAAGAGATCAATGATCGGCAGGCCAACACTGTTGCAGAACTGATCGACTCGGTTCCTGGTGTGACGCTTGTGAATGGCTCGACGCCTCAGGGGTCCGGTATAAATATCCGCGGCTTCGGTGCGAATGGTACATTCGGAACCGACCAGAAAGTTCTGATTCAGGTCGATGGCGCGACCACCGGTGCCGAAGAACTCTATCGCATCGGCAACCAGCTGTTCACCGATCCGGAGCTTTATAAAAGCGTATCGGTTCTACGCGGCACCGTAGGTTCATTCGAGTACGGATCCGGCGTTGTTGGTGGTGCAATTCTGCTTGAAACCAAAGACGCCTCTGACTTCACCGGAGGTCAACCTGGCTTCCGCTTCCGACAAACCTTTGGCGGAGCATCAAATGGCGATGGCTTCCTGTCCTCATCCATTCTGGCATGGCAACCGACCGAGCAGTATGAATTCTTGCTGAACTACACTCACCGCGAACAGAGCGATCAGAAAGATGGCGGCGGCGAAACCATCGGAAACAGTGCATTTGAGCTGCCGTCATACCTTGCGAAAGCCAAATACTCATTCGGTGACAATTTCGAGCACTCTCTGACCGCGTCTTGGAACAACTCGACCTCTCAGGAAAGAGATGTCCCTTACGACTCGTTTGGAACGACTTCCGGTGCTTTCGGGAATGTCGACAGAGATATCGAGACGGCTGTTGGTATCTTGCGCTATCAATATCGACCTGCAGACAATGATCTGATCGATCTTGACGTCAATCTGAGCTACTCGGATCAGCAAATCGACAGTTCTGCCGTAGGACGTCCTTCGCCACTGCTGGACGCCGATCACCGGTATGAAACGACTAAGCTGACGGTCAAGAACACAGCTTATTTCCAGACCGGAATAGTCAATCACGACCTGCGCGTCGGTGTTGAATACATCAACCGCGAACGGCTTGATGCGTTTGCAGCGCCCGGTGGAACGGATCGTCGATTTGCATTCTTTGCAGTTGACGACATGCAGGTAGGTGAAAACTGGACAATCACACCCGCCATTCGCTACGAGACCCAATCGATCAAAGGCGACGCGGACCAAAGCCCGCCGGACAACGCCAGCTACAACAACAATGCCCTGATGGGCGGGTTGTCGGCACGTTACGAATTCGAAAGTGGTTTCGCGGTATTTGCCAGCGGTGCCTATACGGAGAATCTGCCGATCATCGACGATCTTGGAACTCCGTTGTTCATGACCCAGCCCGAGAAATCGACGACCTGGGAAGCTGGCTTCTCATATGACCGTGGCGATGTGTTTTCCTCTGGTGACGTTATACGTGCCAAAGTCAACCTGTATGATACAACCCTGCGGGACATCACGTCGTATCGTAATCTTGACGAAGTCAACGCTCAGGGCGTTGAGATCGAAGCCTCCTATGCACATGCAAGCGGCTTCTACGTCGACTTCAATGCCAACGTGACGGACGCGACAGAAACCACCAACACCGGGGCTGAATCCCGCTGGCGCAACGAACCGGCAGACACAGCCCGCCTTACACTCGGCAAACGGTTTGGTGAAACGCTGGATGTAAGCTGGGAAATCTTGGGTGCCAAAGCTGTTCAAACCAACGGCCGTACTCTGGCTGCCGGGTATGGTGTGAATACACTGCGCGCAACCTACCTGCCGCAAGAAGGTGCCCTTGAAGGTTTCGAGTTCCGCGTCGGGATCGAGAATATCCTGGACAAGAACTACCTGCCTTATCTGTCGACCCGAAATGCACCAGGTCGCAACTTCAAGCTGACACTGGCGAAAACCTTCTGATTCAATCGAAAGGACCGACAATGAAGAAAACCCATTTTCGCAACATTGTCCGAGCGGTCCCGACAATCCTGCCCCTGATCACAGGGGCAGGATTTGCCGCAGCTCAGGAACCCTCGGGTGTTATGATCGAACTGAGTTCGGCGGAAGCCAAAGACGACGGCTGCCTGCTGAATTTTCTGATCGAGAACAGCAATCCGGATGACATTTCCTCAGCTGTTTATGAGGTCGTCCTGTTCGGCGAAGAGGGAGAGGTTTCGTTGCTGACTCTGCTCGACTTCGCGGAACTACCCACCGGACGTCCGAGGGTAAGACAGTTTCAGTTTAACGACAGAAAGTGCGACCAGATCGGAGGAATTCTGATCAACGGCGCAGCGACCTGCGAGATTAACGGCAATTCGACAGACGCCTGTATGGATGGTCTGCGTCTCAAAAGCCGGCTTGAAACAGAGATGATTGGTTAACCCATGTCAGATCTTCACAATACCCTACTGGAAATACTCGAACTTGGCGGCCCGGTTGTCGCCATTCTGATCGCCGCATCAATCGCCACGCTGTCATTGGTCCTGTATAAGCTGTGGCAATATAAAGTTGCGGGCGTTGGACGCCATCTGGAGCTCTCTCTCGCGATTGAAGCCTGGGACAGACATGACCGCGACGCAGCGCTGGCCCATTTACGCAAAAGCCGCAGCTATCTGGAACCTGTGGTCCGGATGGCACTTTCAGGCGGAGATCAGACACTCTCGGACCGCGTCGATGCCGAGGCCGAAGACCGCTTTGCCCGGCTGGAACGCGGATTGAATGTTCTGGATATGGTGTCACAACTCGCACCTCTTTTGGGGCTGTTTGGAACAGTACTTGGAATGATCGAAGCCTTTCAGGAGCTTCAGGGCGCCGGAAGCGCGGTGGACCCTTCGCTTTTGGCAGGCGGTATCTGGGTAGCCCTTATGACAACCGCCGCAGGTCTGGCGGTGGCAATGCCCACCTCTTTGATCCTGACCTGGTTCGAGGCTCGTATGCGACGCGAACGCATTTTTGCGAACCGGGCTCTGCGGACGATCTTTGCACCCGGTCACGCGGCAGAGGAACCACTGGGCGCCACCCTCGCGACCACGAAACTGGCTCATGGCGCTTGATACCCGAAAAAAGCGGCGCAAGCGCCTGTCACTGACATCGCTGATCGATGTCATCTTTTTGCTGCTGCTGTTCTTCATGCTCAGTTCGACCTTTTCAAAGTTTGGCGAAATCGAACTGACTTCGGCAGGGGCTGGTGGCAGCACACAGGAAAGCACCATCCGCTTTCTGAAACTCGAGGCCGAGCGCATCACACTTGATGGCAAACCCCTACTCCTCGACCAGATTGGGGCAGCTTTACAAAGTGACAAGCAGCAGACGGTGCTGATCAGTCTCGAAAAAGAAGCAAGCTCGCAGCAACTTATTGACCTGCTGACGGTGCTGCGCCCCATGAAGATGCTACAGACACGGGTGCTGGGATGATCAGTCTTGATCCAAAATCTGATCAGGCCAAAGAGCCGACAATTGCACTTATCAATGTCGTCTTTCTGATGCTGGTCTTCTTCATGATCGCGGGCAGTATCGCGCCGCCACTAAGCAACTCTGTGCAGCTTGCAGAGACACGGGATCTGGAAGGGCGCGAACCGCCGGATGCATTGGTGATCCGAGCTGACGGCGTTCTCGAATATCGTGGTGCCGAACTGACCTCGGTTGGCGCATATGTGGATCGTGCAGCGCTGGAATTGCCGCTGGATAGCGTTCGGGTCGTCCCGGATCGGGCCTTGCCAGCAACCGAGCTGGTGAAGGTCAGCACAGAATTGCGCGGCCTTGGGGCCAAAAAGATCTTCGTCGTCACTGAAAGAGCGCTGCAATGATCCCGAGTTCCCGTACTGCGGCCATCATCGCCGTCCTGCTGGCCCTCGCAACCCACAGCGTTGCGCTGCACGATTTCTCAGCAAAGGAAGAGATACAGATCGAAGGCGGTGGATCTGTTGAGGTTGCTGCGTTGGGTTCCTCTTTTGAAGACTACACAGCGGGAACTGCAGCAGCAGCTGAAGTCACCAAACAACATACCGCTGAAACACCCGAACAATCAAAACCTGTAGACCCTTCCAAGCAGGTGATGGAACCAGAGATCGCTGCTGCAGCCAGTCCGGCACCAGCAACCGCCTCAGCCAAACCTGTCGTTGCCGTTCGAAAACCGGCCACGCGACAACAGGCCATGAAACCAGTCGAGCAGGCCAAACCAAAGGCAGCGCCAGAGCAAAGCAAAGTCAAAAAACCAGAACCCGAACCAGAGGCAAAAAATCAGGTCGCGGCGCAGCAGGGAAATTCTCAGAACAATGCCAAAAAAGGCAGTGAGGCCGGCGAGACAAGCAAAGGTGATGCAAATGCGCAAAAAGCCAAGGTCAATTCCGCAAAGCAAGGCAATGCCGAGGCGAGTAATTATGCCGGACTGGTCAAGCGTGCCATCATGCGCGCGCGCCGAAAAAGCGTTAACATCCGAGGAGCGGCGCTGGTATCATTTCGCATTGCCGATAACGGCTCCTTGATGTCGGCCTCGATAAGCCGCAGCTCGGGATCAAAGCGACTGGATCAGGTCGCACTTGCACAGGTAAAAGCCGCGGCTCCTTTTCCTCCTCCTCCGGCATCTGCAAGACGGGAATTCACGATAAAAATTGTTGGAAAGTAGCAAACCAACAACCTTGAATACATCTCTATTCTTCGTACGCTGAAACTAGTGTCCAGCCCAACGCGCAAGCCGATCGCCTTAGGGGATCAGACCCTGACCGCCTGCAGCTCCTCAAGCAGGTCCAGTAGCTGATCCAGCTTCTCCTGCCCCATCTGCTGTTCGATGCTGCTGTAAATCGCCAGCGAGGTCGCAAGGTTCTCTTCGAGTATGAGGCGACCACTATCAGTGATCGTTACCATGGTGCGCCGCTTGTCCTGACTGTCCTGACGACGGGTGACATGACCGTCGGCCTCCATCGTCCGAAGAATACGGGTAAGGCTGGGCAGCAACAGGCAGGCCTCTTTCGAGATCGTGCTCTGCTCCACTTCTCCCATCTCATCGAGAACGCGCAGGATTCTCCACTTTTGCTCGGTCAGCTGGATGCCTTGCAACATGTCGCGGATCGGCGCCATGACGGTTTCGCGCGCGCGCAGCAAGGCGATGGGCAAAGCACGCGAGGTGCTGGTGGTATGGCTTTGTACAGTCATATCCGCGTTCTAGAGGCCTGATCCAGGAATTGCAAAGATTAACAAAGCAAGTTCTTGACAGGATCGATATCATTTACTAAACATGTTTACTAATTAGAGGAGACCACATGCCCCACTTCCACGTCGAATATTCCGGCAATCTCGAGGATCGGATCGACATGGCTGGCCTGTGTGAATGCATCCGGTCAACCGCAGCCGAGATTGATACCTTTCCCATGCCCGGCATCCGCGTGCGCGCAACAAGGGTCGATCACTACTCCATCGCCGATGGTAACCCTGATCATGGCTTTATTGATATCTCGATCCGGTTGCGCGCCGGGCGCCCTGACGAAGTCAAACAGGATGCTGCCCAACAGATATTCGAAGCCGTAAAGGCGTATCTGGCACCGGCCTTCTCGCAATACTCCATCGCGCTATCGTTCGAAATGCGCGACATCGACCCCGACCTTTCACCCAAAACCGGCACGATCCGTGACCATTTGGGACCAAGCACTCAGGAGACCTGACGCATGAGCGCACTGGACACCAATATCGAAAAACTGACCGGCTATCTGGCGCGCTTCAGGCAAGGCGGGATCAAGAACCGTATCGCTGGCAAAGATCAGGACGGCACAGCAGGCGTGTTCCAATCTACATCACCGGTCGACAAGTCAGTGATCTGCGATGTGGCACATGGCACCGCACAGGACATAGATGTCGCTGCCAAAGCCGCCGCTGATGCCTTTCCGGAATGGCGCGACATGCCAGCCACCGAACGCCGCAAAATCCTGCTGAATGTCGCCGATGCGATCGAGGCACGAGCCGAAGAAATTGCCTTGTGCGAATGCTGGGACACCGGCCAGACCATCCGCTTCATGTCCAAAGCGGCCCTGCGCGGTGCAGAGAACTTTCGCTACTTCGCCGATCAGGTTGTTCAGGCGCGGGATGGGCAGCATCTGAAATCCCCGACGCTGATGAATGTCACAAGCCGGGTACCAATCGGGCCGGTGGGTGTGATTACCCCATGGAACACACCGTTTATGCTGTCCACGTGGAAGATTGCCCCTGCGCTGGCCGCAGGCTGTACAGTTGTCCACAAACCAGCCGAAGACTCGCCGCTGACGGCAAGGCTGCTGGTTGAGATCGCAGAAGAGGCGGGGCTGCCCAAAGGTGTGCTGAATACCGTGAACGGGTACGGGCCCGATGCAGGCAAAGCTCTGTGCGAACACCCGTTGCTGAAAGCGATCGCTTTTGTGGGCGAAAGCCGCACCGGCAGCCTGATCGTGAAACAGGGTGCCGATACTCACAAACGAAACCACCTTGAACTGGGCGGCAAAAACCCGGTCATCGTCTTCGACGACGCTGATCTGGATCGGGCGCTGGATGCCGTGATTTTCATGATCTATTCGATCAACGGTGAACGCTGCACATCATCTTCACGCCTGTTGATCCAGGACACGATCAAGGAAGAATTCGAGGCGAAACTGATCGAGCGGGTGAACAATATCAAGGTCGGTCACCCGCTGGATCCGGCGACCGAAATCGGCCCGCTGGTCACCCAGGAACATTACGACAAGGTCACCAGCTATTTCGACATCGCCAAAGAAGATGGCGCAATCGTAGCAGCTGGAGGGGTCAAGGTAGGCGACGAAGGCTATTTTGTACGCCCCACCCTGTTCACCAATGCAAGCAACGATATGCGCATTGCGCGGGAAGAGATCTTTGGCCCTGTCCTGACTTCGATCCCGTTCACAACCGAAGATGAAGCCCTGCGGATTGCCAACGATACACCCTATGGTTTGACAGGCTATGTCTGGACCAATGATCTGACGCGCGCGCTGCGGTTTACCGACAAGCTCGAGGCCGGAATGATCTGGGTGAACTCGGAGAATGTACGCCACCTGCCCACACCATTCGGCGGGGTCAAAGCATCGGGCATCGGCCGCGACGGCGGTGACTGGAGTTTTGAATTCTACATGGAGCAAAAGCACATCGGCTTTGCCACTGGCCAGCACAAGATCATGCAATTGGGCAAGCTCTAACGGCAGGCCCCGATCCAAGACGCGCGAAACCACACCAACTCCAGGAGGCTTCAATGCCCGTTCCCGCCCCCAATCTGTATCCTGATTTCAACACGATCCGCCTGAGCCATGTCTGCCTGAATGTTAGTGATCTGACCGCATCGCGTAAGTTCTATTCCGAAGTTCTGGGCCTGCAGGTTTCAGACGAGAGCGACACCCATGTCTATCTGCGCGCCATGGAAGAGCGTGGTCATCATTGTGTGATCCTGCAGAAATCAGATCAACCGGGCACCGTCGAAGTCATGGGGTTCAAAACCTTCGATGAAGCGGACTTGGACCAGGCCGAAGCATACTTCAAAGCCAAGAGCCGTCCGACCGAATGGGTTGAGCGTCCTTATCAGGGGCGGACACTCCTGACCTCGGACAATATGGGAATCCCGCTGGAATTCTATCACAAGATGGACCGGTTGGAACCGATCCATCAGAAATACGCGCTCTATCGTGGGGTAAAGCCGCTGCGGATCGATCACTTCAACTGTTTCTCGACCAATGTCGACGACAGCGTCGCTTTCTACAGCGATTTCGGGTTCCGCGTGACCGAATACACCGAGGATGAAGACAGCAAACGTCTGTGGGCCGCATGGATGCATCGCAAAGGTGGCGTTCACGACATGGCATTCACCAACGGAACGGGCCCGCGCATGCATCACGTGGCGTTCTGGGTGCCAACGCCGCTTAATATCATTGATCTGCTCGATCTGATGTCCACGACCGGCTACGTCGACAATATCGAGCGCGGACCAGGGCGGCATGGTATTTCAAACGCATTCTTCCTGTACATCCTCGACCCCGATGGTCACCGCATCGAAATCTATTGCTCGGATTACCAGACCGTCGATCCTGATCTGGAGCCGATCAAATGGGACCTGAAAGATCCGCAGCGCCAAACCCTCTGGGGAGCCCCTGCCCCGCGCAGCTGGTTCGAGCACGGCACACCCTTTGTCGGTGTTGACGTGAAAGAGGCTGATCTTGCCGCCTCACCCATCATTGCGCCGTAAGGGACTGGAATGCTGGAACTGAAAGATCCCGGGCTGCTGCGTCAGGCAGCCCTTGTCGGCGGTGACTGGATTGAGGCCGATGCCAAAAACGGCTTGGCCGTGACCAACCCGGCTACAGGCGATATCATTGGATATGTTCCCAATCTGGGGGCTGAAGAGACACGCGCAGCCATCAAAGCGGCTCAAATCGCGCAAAAAAACTGGGCAAAGCGGACGGCCAAAGACCGCAGCCAGATCCTGCGTCGTTGGTTTGAGCTGATGATGGCGCATCAGGACGATCTGGGCGCGATCCTGACTGCTGAACAGGGCAAACCGCTGGCTGAAGCGAAAGGTGAAATCGCCTATGGCGCCTCCTTCATCGAATGGTTCGCCGAAGAAGCCCGGCGCGCCTATGGTGACGTCACGCCCGGCCATGCGCCAGACAAGCGGATCATCACGATTAAACAACCCATCGGTGTTGTCGCCGCAATCACACCATGGAACTTCCCCAACGCTATGATCACGCGCAAGGCAGGGCCAGCCTTTGCAGCGGGCTGTTCAATGGTGCTGAAACCCGCCAGCCAGACCCCGTTCTCGGCAATTGCACTGGCAGTATTGGCTGAGCGGGCGGGACTGCCCAATGGCTTGTTCTCGGTCATCACAGGCTCAGCCCGCGACATCGGCGGCGAGATGACGTCGAACAAGATCGTGCAAAAACTGACCTTTACCGGGTCGACCGAGATCGGTGCGATGCTTTATGCGCAATGCGCGCCCACGATCAAGAAACTGGGTTTAGAGCTGGGCGGCAACGCGCCCTTTATCGTGTTCGACGATGCAGATTTGGATGCTGCCGTCGAAGGTGCTGTAGTCGCCAAATTCCGCAACAACGGCCAGACCTGTGTCTGTGCCAATCGAATTTACGTGCAGTCCGGGGTTTATGACGCCTTTGCTGAAAAGCTCGCCGCCAAGGTCGCGACCCTGCCCACCGGAAACGGGTTTGACGAAGGTATCATCTTTGGTCCGTTGATCGACCAAGCCGCCGTAGACAAGGTGACCGAACATATTTCCAACGCTACATCAAAGGGCGCTCAGATCACGCTTGGTGGCAAACCGCATGCTCTTGGCGGCACCTTCTTTGAACCCACCATTCTGACCGGCGTAACGCCGGATATGGCTGTGGCCAATGAGGAAACGTTTGGCCCGGTCGCGCCGCTATTCAGGTTCGACACCGAAGCCGAGGTCGTCGCGGCAGCTAATGATACCGAGTTTGGGTTGGCCTCGTATTTCTATTCGCGTGACATGGCCCGCGTCTGGCGCGTCTCTGAAGCGCTTGAGTATGGCATGGTTGGCATCAACACCGGATTGATCTCAACCGCCGAAGCTCCCTTTGGCGGCGTTAAAATGTCTGGGCTGGGCCGCGAGGGATCGCGCCATGGTCTGGATGACTTCATGGAACTCAAATATCTGTGCATGGGCGGGATCGATGCCGCCGAGGAGGTCTGATGCGCTTTGCCACCTACACTGCCAACAGCGAAACCTACTTCGGTGCAATCACCGACGAGGGGGCAATTGCGTTGAATGACGCCTTCCCGGGTCACAGCAGCCTCTATGAAGTGATCGCCGCAGGGCAGTTCGACCAGCTGGCTAAAGCAGCAGAAGGAAAGCCGGTTACCCACACGGATTTCACCTATGAAATGGTCATGCCCGATGCCCGCCGTATCCTTTGCGTCGGGGTGAACTTTCCGGACCGAAATGCCGAATACAAAGATGGTAGTGAACAGCCAAAATACATGTCGCTGTTTCCCCGCTTTGCCAGCGGCTTCACCGGCCATGATCGCCCGATGATACGCCCGCCGGAGAACCAAACTCTGGACTATGAGGGCGAAGTGGCCATCGTAATCGGCAAAGCCGGGCGGCGGATTTCGCAGGAAGATGCCTATGATCACATCGCTGCACTGACATTGTGCAACGAGGGTACGATCCGTGACTGGGTGCGGCACGCCAAGTTCAACGTCACACAAGGCAAGAATTGGGACAACTCGGGCGCAATTGGCCCGTGGCTGGTGCCGTTCACCGACGCGGCGCAGCTGGATGACGCCCGCATTCAAACCCGCGTAAATGGTGAACTACGTCAGGACGACACGCTGAACCGCATGATGTTCCCGATCCGGCGCGAGATCGAGTACATCTCGACCTTCATGACGCTACAACCTGGCGACATCATCGTCACCGGCACGCCCACGGGTGCCGGCGCGCGGTTTGACCCACCCAAATACCTTGCCCCGGGTGATGTCGTTGAAATCTCAGTCAATGGGATCGGTAAATTGCGAAACACCGTTGAGGATGAACAGGTATGACACCCGAAGATCACGTCCGTGCCGCAGCAGATCTGCTGGAAGCCGAACGCACGGGTGAGCAGATCGGTTTGCTCACGCTGCGCCACCCTGAGATGGGAATGGACGACGCTTATGAGGTGCAGAACGCCATCTATCACCAGAAACTGGCCGAGGGGCGCAAGGTGATCGGATGGAAGATCGGGCTTACTTCGAAGGCAATGCAATACGCGCTGAACATCGACATCCCCGACAGTGGCATACTGTTCGATGACATGGCGTTCGACAACGGTGATACGGTGCCTGCAGGCCGGTTCATTCAGCCCCGGATCGAGGCGGAAATCGCCTTTGTCATGAAGTCAGCCGTCGGTGGGGAAAACGTTGCGCGCGACGATATAGTTGCCGCAACAGACTATGTTGCGCCCTCAATCGAAATCCTCGACACGCGCATTCAGCGGGTAGATTCTGCAACAGGCAAATCCCGGACCGTCTTTGACACGATCAGTGACAATGCTGCCAACGCGGGCATCGTTTTGGGAGCCGAACAACACGCCATCGATGTGTTTGATTTGCGCTGGGTCGGGGCGCTGACGTTCCGAAATGGTGAGATTGAAGAGACCGGTCTGGGTGCAGGTGTACTCAACGATCCGGTTGAAAGCGTTGTCTGGCTGGCACGACGCATGGCGCAATACGGCCAAAGCATCGAACCCGGTCAGGTCATCCTGTCGGGCAGCTTCATTCGCCCCGTCGAATGCCCGTCAGGCACCGAGATTCACGCGGATTTCGGGCCGTTCGGATCGGTCGATATCAACTTCGCCTGAAGGAGCGCCACACATGCCCGCGCCAAAGAATATGTTCAAAGCCGCTCTGAAAGCAGGTCAGCCTCAACTTGGATGCTGGATCGGGATGGCCAATGCCTATGCTGCTGAAATCGCATCGACCGCAGGGTTTGATTGGTTGTTGGTCGATGGAGAACACGCACCCAACGATCTACGCTCGATCCTTGACCAGGTGCGTGTGATCGAAGGTTCGGGCAGTGTGCCAATCGCACGTCTGCCAGTCGGTGAGACCTGGATGATCAAACAGTATCTGGATGCGGGTGTTCAGAACATTCTGGTGCCGATGGTCGAAAGCGGCGATCAGGCCCGAGAGCTGGTTCGGGCCATACAATATCCGCCACTTGGCGTCCGGGGTGTCGGGTCTGCACTTGCACGCGCATCACGCTTTGCTGCGATCCCTGACTATCTGAAAACTGCCGACGAACAGATCTGCCTGCTGGTCCAGGTTGAAAACCGCGCTGGTCTGGACGCATTGGACGATATTCTGGAGACCGAAGTAGACGGAGTTTTCATCGGGCCATCAGATCTCGCAGCGGATATGGGACATATTGGTGAGGCCGGTCATCCGGACGTAACAAAGGCCGTTTTGAACGCGATAAGCCTGATCGTTGCGTCGGGTAAAGCTGCCGGTATTCTGACGCTCGATCCAGTATTGCAGCGTAAATGCCTGGATCTGGGTGCAACATTTGTCGCCACCAGCATTGATGTGAACTTGTTTGCCAATGCAATACGCAAGGCGGCGGATGACGCGCTTGCCCTATTGCCGAACCAAAAAGTGTCTGGTGTCGCCCAGACCGGTTCGGCCAGCAAATATCTGCAGCAATTGTGCAAGCACTGGTCCCATAAGGCCGAAGCGTCGTTTGATGCGCATCAGGGCAGCGTGTCGTTCACCGATGGCTATCGGGTCTCAATGACTGCCGACGACATCCATCTGAATATTCAGGCTGAAACTGGTCCTCGGGGTGATATCACAAAATGGAAAGACGTGATTGAGAGCCATCTGATACGATTTGCCTTCCGCGAAGACTTCAAAATCGAATGGGCTGATTAGCGCAAGATAAGGCCAGAAAGGAACGATCGATTGGCACCCAATCCCGTTTACGCCATCGGAGATATCCATGGCCAGCTAGAGATGCTGCAGGAGGCATTGGCACGGATTGAACAGGACGGCGGAGCGGGTGCCAGGATTGTCTTTCTGGGCGATTACACGGATCGCGGACCACAAAGCCGTGAGGTAATAGACTTGTTGCTGCGCGGACAAGCAGACGGTCGAAACTGGATCTTCCTGCGCGGCAATCACGATCAGATGTGTTCCATGTTCATGGAAGAGTATCCTCGCAACGATGCCCGTTTATTGGTCGGATACCACTGGCTTCATCCCCGGATCGGAGGGATCGAAACGCTGAAATCCTATGGGGTGGACGTTGCTGAAGGCGATCGGATCTATCAGGTTCATGCCCAAGCTCGAAACGCCGTACCTAAAGCGCATTTGGAGTTTCTGGCAGGGCTGAAGACCCTTCATCAGGAAGATGGGGTTCTGTTTGTGCATGCCGGTATTCGACCCGGTATCGCACTGAATCAACAAGATCCCGACGATCTGATCTGGATACGCGATGAGTTTCTGACCTACCGCGAGCCACACCCCCAACTCGTCGTCCATGGTCATACCCATGTGACCATGCCCGAACATCATGGCAACCGGATCAATCTGGATACGGGTGCGGGATACGGGAATGCGCTTACCGCCGCCGTGTTCGAGGGCACCCGGTGTTGGGTTCTGGATCAGGTCGGCCGAAAACCACTCACCCGCTAGCCCGAAACTCAAGGATACTCGATTGTCAGCGCATCCGATTCAGCAACGCTCTGACAGGTCAGGATTTCGCCGCGCGCGATCTCTTCGTCATCCAAGGCCATCTGCGCACGCATATGGACCTTGCCCTTTTTCAACCTCGCCTTGCAACTTCCGCAAACGCCCGACTGACAGCTATAGTCTGGACGCAAACCCGCAGCGAGGGCTGCTTCGAGCACGGTTTGATCCGCAGCAATCTGAACCGTATGCTCCTGACGGTCCAAAGTAATCGAAGCTGTCGCAGCGATGCCTTTGACCGTTGTGTCAATGGCGCCTGCGCCACCAAAGCTTTCCAAGTGAATACGGTTGTCAGGCACGTCCATCGCCAGCAATGCAGCTCGAGTTGCCTTGTTCATCTCCCCTGGTCCACAGATCCAATATTGTACGTTCTGCGCGACTGGCGGTGACTCATCGATCGCAGCCGCGATCGCCTCGGCGTCTACCCGACCAGAGCGCCATGGTGAAAACCAGGTCCACATCGAAGGCGAGGACAGAATGTGCCGAACAGTGAAACGTTCAGGGTATTCTGCTGCCAGTGCATCAAGTTCTTCGTGAAAGATGATGCTCTTGTGGGATTTGTTGCCATAAATCAGATACGCAACCGAATAAGGTTCATCAGTCAGTACTGCATTGATCATCGCATATAGTGGGGTGATACCACTGCCCGCGCCAAAGAAGTAATGCGTGCGCCGTTTCAACGATCCCGGTTCAAGAACAAACCGTCCATCCGGCCTCTGAGATTCAACGATATCGCCAACCTTCAGCCGATCAGCCACATAGTTTGAAACCACACCACCTTTGGTTCGTTTGACGGTGATACGCAGATTTTCACCCGGTGGGTTCGAGATCGTGTAACAGCGGCGATGTTCCTGCCCGTCGATCATAAACCGCAAGGGCAGATGTTGCCCCGCCTGCCATTGAAACTGATCGTTCGCCTCTTCCGGAACGGTCAGGATTACGCTTGTAGCGTCACCGCCAATTTCCTCGCGAATGTCAGTTACACTCAGTTTGAAGAATGCGGCTGTCATGCAACGTATCCTGCACCTAACATCACCCAAAGGCCGCCCAGCACCGCGAGAATTGCGCCCCAGATCCAGTTGGGCGGTTCATATCCGGTAATCCACATGACCGCGTAGTCGACAGCAAACCAGGCGACAACCCACCCCGCCCACATGACAAGGCCGGCACCGCTCAGCATCAACCAGACAAAGCTGGCCAGAAAGATCAGGTTAGAAAGAAAAAACAGTATCATGGCTACCCCATCTAAAGTTCAAGGCCGGCAACAAAGCGAGTTGAACAATCAGCCTGATGAACTCGCAGTTTTTCACTTGTCTCAAGACGCCTCTTGCGCCTTCATGAAATCCAGAATTGCCTGCTGATGGTTCGTAATCGGACTTTCCCCAACCGCGGAAGGCCCGATTTCCAGATACGGGCTGTACAGGGATTTCTGCTGCTGTTCACAGGCATAGACATCCTCGGCGGTGAAATCACCCGACGCCATCGGATCGTTTTCATCAATGGCGTCATCGCCTTCGTATTTGGGCCCACCAAAACCCTTCCAGAATCCCCAACTGTTCCATTGTTGCTTCTGGAATTCCCAGCCCGAGACGTTAGCCAGCTTGCTCCGGTTCTGGATTCGCGTCAGATCAGGTGCCAGTGGGGTGATGATGAACAGATTCCAGCTCTCTTCACTTGCCCCTATTCCAATCCCGGGGAACAGCATCGGCACCCACGCCCCCGAGTGCGGTTTGGGGATGACACGCGGAAACGGCAGGTTGTTTTCCAGATCTTCCGCATAGTCCGGCGCCGGCGGTTCCCAGAAATGATAATGAGGACCTTTCCAGCCATACTCGGCCTTGGCGTGATCATACATATACAACGTATTCGAATGCAGATGGCTCAGGTGATAGACATCGATATAGTTTTCGACGACGATCTTCCAGTTCGCCCTGATCTCATACGAGCTGGCTGAATCCGGGTATTCGACCAATTCTTCCGGTTTGTGAGGTCCGAGATACGGGTCAACCGCACCGAACCATTCTGCCAGAGATGGCGGATCTGGATCTGGATGTACGAACAGCATTCCCCGCCAGATATCGACACTCGCCGGTTTCAAACCAAAACACTTCTTGTCAACACCGTTCGGGAACTCTCTGGCCTCATCTGGCACCGAAATCAGGTTGCCTTCCAGGTCATATGTCCAGTCGTGATAGGGGCAGGTCAGAGCCTTTTGTGTTTTGCCCACCGCGCGGATCAACTGAGTGCCGCGATGGCGGCAAATGTTGTGAAACGCGCGCAAACGACGATCCCGCCCCATCACGATAAAGATATTGTTCAGGCCCGCCTGCACCGAGATATAATGCCCCGGCTCAGGAACGTCCTCGGCCAGCCCGGCAAATCGCCATGTCCGCGAGAAAATCAGGCGTTGTTCTTCATCAAACCAATCCTTTGAGGTGTATGCCTCAACCGGCAGACGGTGGTACATTCGGGTCATTTAATGGCTCCTCAGCCAAGATCGATGGCACGTGTTTTGAATTGCCAAAGCTCTATTTTTTTGGTTCCAGACTGCTTGTCAGCAAGAGGGCCGCGCTTTTCAGCTCGTCGCGCCATGTCTCTGGTGGTTTCAGGGGTGACAGAGAGTCAAATGATACAAAAATCGAAGATACGCCCTGCGCCACAGCGCGAACGCGCTCGGCATCTGCATCGGGGCATGTTCGTTTCAATGTCTCTTCGAGCACTGCCAAAAACCGCACCATGGTCTCCAGTAGTGGTTGAGCAAGGGAGGGGTAATCCCCAACGGATGCCGTCAAAGATTGCCAAACGGTCATCAGTCGTGGATCGATAGCACCATCGCTGGCGAACAGGACTTCGACCAACTGATCGCTGGTTTCAATGTACTGCAATACCTGATCCAGCTCTCCCGTCAGAGCATTGAATGTCCCGACCACATGCTCATTAAGCGCCTCAATCATTTGATCTCGATTGCCCAGATAGTGACGCAGCAATGGGCGCTTTACTCCCGCCTCTTCCGCAATTCTTTCTTGCGTGGCACCTTCAAGCCCAAAACGTGCAACACACGTCATATACGCGTTCAGAATTTCCTCGGAACGTTGTGTTTTCAAACTTGGTCGCGGCATCGAAATTCCATCATTTGTCGGAGTTATACATAGTTGGCCACAGTAAATTGTCAATGTTGACGATAATCGGTATTGTTTCAGAAGAACCTGAATTCAGGCACGTGTCCATGCCGCACAGCCGTCACCAAAGTTCAATAGGTCACCAAGTTCTCGGAAAACAAACAACCCCATTGGCTACAAAAACCTAAGTTTTGCAGCCAGAACTGACCAAGTCAGCAGAAGCAATAAATAAAGATCATATTTGTCTGGATCCGCAGCTGCCTTCAGGAGGTACAGCCAGGCCAGCACCCGTCACGACAAACCAGACCTGCAGTCCATGTGGATTATCATTAGAGGCCCGCAAAAATTGCGGGCCTCATTGAGTACTTAGCAACCAGATCCGCCCCGACGGCACGGACTAGTTTGGCTCATTCAGATTGGCCAGATACCGGCCATAGGCATTCTTTTTGAACATCTCAGCGCGTTCTGCGATGTCATCCGCGCTGATCCATCCCTGACTGAAGGCGATTTCCTCAAGACAGCCGGTCTGCAAACCCTGTCGCTGCTCAAGGGTGCGGACGAAATTGCTGGCATCCAGCAAACTGGCATGAGTGCCCGTATCGAGCCAGGCATAACCACGCCCCATCCGTTTAACGGTCAGCTTACCAGCCTCCAGATACATCTCGAGCAAAGTGGTGATCTCAAGCTCGCCCCGCTCGGACGGCTTCACTTCGCGCGCAAGCTTTGGCGCATCGCCATCCAGGAAATACAGTCCTGTCACCGCATAATTCGATGGGGGCACTTCCGGCTTTTCAATGATCTCCACGGCCGAGCCGTTCTCGTCAAAGCTGACAACACCATATCGCTCAGGGTCGGTCACGTGATAACCAAACACCGTGCCGCCGTCTTGCTGGCCGTCAGCCTCTGCCAGAATATCCGGCAATCCGTGACCAAAAAAGACATTGTCGCCCAGAACCAGAGCCGAGGGCGCACCATCCAGAAAATCCTCTGCCAGCAGATACGCCTGCGCTAGTCCATCAGGCGATGGCTGTACGATATATGTCAGAGAAACGCCCCACTGACTGCCATCCCCGAGCGTCCGCTTGAACTGTTCCTGATCCTGAGGCGTAGTGATTAACGCAATCTCGCGAATGCCAGCCAACATCAGCACCGAAATCGGATAATAGATCATGGGCTTGTCATAGAGCGGCAAAAGCTGCTTTGAGATGCCCATCGTGATCGGATACAGCCGTGTTCCGGAACCACCGGCCAGAATAATACCTTTGCGATCTGTCACGTTTCGCTCCTTGAGGCTAATCGGATTTTTGAGAAGTCGCTCATGAAATCTCACCCTTCTGCCGCAGTTGTTCAACAATGGTCTGTGTTGCATCGCGCCAATCCGGGCGTGGCACGCCAAACACGGCCTGAGTCGTACTGCAGTCCATGCGCGAATTCATCGGGCGGGTGGCAGGCGTCGGATAATCCGCCGTCGGAATCCCGGTGACATCAACGGTGCGACCGGCAATGCTGAAAATCTCGCTGGCGAAATCTTTCCAGCTGACATCGGGCGCGCCAGAGAAATGGTAGATCCCGCTCTTGCCGGAATCTTCACATAGCTGCTCGGCAATCGCCAGGCAGGCCTCGGCAATGGCGCGGGCTGGCGTTGGTCCACCGATCTGGTCATCCACAATCGACAACGCATCGCGCGTCTCCGAAAGCCGTAACATGGTTTTGAGGAAATTGTTGCCATGTCCCGAGAACACCCAGGACGTACGCAAAATGGCATATGTAGCGCCCGAAGCGGCGATACCTTTCTCCCCCGCCAATTTGGACCGGCCATACGCATTTTGCGGGTCCACCGGGTCGGTCGGAGACCACGGGGTCTCACCCTGTCCGTCAAAGACATAATCGGTAGAAATATGTACCAGCGGACAAACAAGCGCGGCGGCTGCACGCGCCATGGCGGCAGGTGCCTCGCCATTGATGACATGAGCGAGTGCGTCTTCTTCTTCGGCCTTGTCCACGGCAGTATAGGCAGCCGCGTTTATCACTGCGCGCGGTGTGTGTTTGCGGATTGCCGCTTCACAAGCCTCGGGATCTGACAGATCGACAGCAGATCTGGGCAGGAATACCGCGTCGGGTGCCAACGAAGTCAGTTCATGCGCAACCTGTCCGGTTTTGCCGAATACGAGGAGCGGAGCAGCCATCAGCCGTGCCCCAACCTTGTGCCAACGCCTTCGCGATCCAGGAGCGGACGCCACCAGTCCTCGTTTGCCAGATACCAATCGATGGTACGCTCAAGACCTTCCTCGACAGTAACCGACGGGCGCCAGCCCAGCTCGGTGCGAATACGATCGGGATCAATCGCATAACGGGCATCGTGACCCGGGCGATCGGTCACAAAGGTGATCAGCTTCTCATAAGGTTCAGAACCCGGGCGCTTTTGATCCAGCAGCCGACAGATCGTTTCTATCAGCTCGATGTTGGATCGTTCGTTTTCACCACCGATATTGTAGCTGCGACCAAGTTTGCCTTTTTCCAGAACGCACAACAGCGCGTCTGCGTGGTCTTCGACGTAAAGCCAATCACGAACGTTCAGTCCCTGCCCGTAAACCGGTATCTCTTTGCCGGAAATGGCATTGAGGATCACTTTCGGCACCAGCTTTTCGGGGAAATGGTAAGGACCGTAGTTGTTGGAGCAGTTGGTCAGAACCACTGGCAGACCGTAAGTCTCATGCCAGGCGCGAACCAGATGATCGGATGATGCTTTTGATGCCGAATACGGGCTGCGCGGATCATACGGGGTTTCTTCGGTGAACATTCCGTCTTCACCAAGCGAGCCATAGACCTCATCCGTCGAGATATGATGGAAGCGGAAATCGTCCGGACGCCCCTGCCCCACCCAATAGCTGCGCGCTGCCTCGAGCATGTTATAGGTGCCGGTCACATTGGTTTCGATGAAATCGCCCGGACCATCGATTGAACGGTCAACATGACTTTCAGCGGCAAGGTGCATCACTGCATCAGGGCTATGCTTTGCAAAAACCCGATCCAGATCAGCCCGGTTTCTGATGTCGGCCTGTTCAAAATGATAAAGCGGGCTGTCCGCTACTGGCGCTACATTCTCGAGGCGCCCCGCATAAGTCAGTGCATCAAGATTGATAACCTCATGGCCCCTGCTGATGGCCAAACGCACAACAGCTGAACCGATGAAACCTGCGCCGCCGGTGATCAGTAGCTTCATGTTCATTCCTCGTATTCAAATGGGCTGTCAAAGTCTTTCAGCAAAGTCGCATCCTTGTCCTTTTGAGACAGAACAGCATCAGCCGTCAGACCCCAGTCGATCCCGATATCAGGATCGTCAAAACGAACGGACCCGTCACATTCCGGCGCATAATAATCTGTGCATTTATAGACGATTTCGGTATCAGGTTCGCGCGTGACAAAACCGTGCAGGAAACCTTCGGGTATCAGCAACTGCCTGCCGTTTTCACTGCTGAGTTCAACCCCGATCCACTTGCCATAGGTCGGGCTCCCCTTACGGACATCGACAGCAACGTCGAACAACCGGCCACGACCGCAGCGGACCAGTTTGGCCTGCGCATGTGGAGGTGACTGAAAATGCAGCCCCCGCACAGTATTCACGGTCGCTGAAAGTGAATGATTATCCTGCACAAAATCGATGTCGATTCCTTCAGCGAGCAGCGTCTTGCGGTTCCAGCTTTCTGAGAAAAAGCCGCGCTCATCGCCAAAACGGGCGGGTTCTAACAACAGAACTCCGGGCAACTCGGTTTGTGTAACTTTCACAGGACCCTCCACTTCGGGTGCAGTACATTAAATTTTCTCGTAAAAACCCTCTTATACTTGCAAGAAAGAAGGCTTCGACTATCGTTCTTTATCCGGATGACTGACGCCTGTTACAACGTCCATGATGCGCGCCCAGCTGTATCACTTTGATATCACTTTTAGTCAATCTCCACTCTGGCCGCGAGTCTGTGGGTGACCTCGGCAGTGGCTATACCTCCGGCATCCAAGACGCAAAGTTGGTCGGCTGTTACAACACATGTTAGAAGATGCGCAACCGTGATTGTCAAATGATCCCACTGAGTGATTGCGGCGAAACAACACCTGCATAACGTCGAAGAAAGGCAAGTTCCCACACCAGCATCAGCGCGAAAATGCCCTTTGTCAGCAAAGACATGGGCACAGTGCAGCGAACCTACCGGCAGAGATGGCACCTCTGGCCCATGGAAGTGAGATGAGACACCCATTGCCATCTGAGACAAGCTGAAGTCTGCCGATTGCAGATTGGCACAGATCAACTCTTAGCTGTACTGTCGCCTGGTTCCAAGCTGACATTCTGCGCAGCGGAGCAGTGCTTAGTGGGTCTTCCGAAGTACGATTTCCGGATCAACAAACACAGTCTGCGATGCTCTGCCCGGATTGGTCAGGCGGTGCTCAAGCAAGGCAATGGTTTCATCGACTGATGCGTTAATGGGATTGCGAACTGTGGTCAGGCACATTTGCGGCCAGCTTGCCATCGACACATCGTCAAATCCGACCACTGAAATATCGCCGGGAATATCAAGCCCGTTGTCTTGTGTTGCGGACAACGCCCCAAAAGCCGTCGCATCATTAGCGCAAATCAATGCGTCAATACCAGGCGCCCTCTTTAGAATTTCCGATGCCGATTGGTAACCACCTTCAACGGTGTAGTCTCCCTGTACTTCAGCCTCCAGTTCCAGACCAGCTTCTTCCAGAGCACTCACAACTCCATTCCGCCGCTCACCCGAAGAATAAAAGTCCTGAGGACCTGCGATAAACCCAAAACGCCGACGCCCCTTTTCCAGCAACATCCGTGTCATCATCATCGTGCCATCGGCATTTCGGCAACAAACGTTATCGACGCCGGGCGCGTCAATGGGGCGGCCTGAGGATATCATCGGAATACCCAGCTTGGTGCATTGCCCAACCATCTCGGCAGACATGCTGCCACCTCTGACAATCAGGGCGTCCAGCGGATACCGCAATACATCTTCGATCGCAGATCTGGAGTTATCATCGCTGCCATCAATGAGAATGGGCCAGCGCTTCATTCCGTTGAGCTTTCCCACGAGCCGGCTGACAAAAGCAGTGTCATAAGCGCTGCGCATATTGCCCACAAATATGGCAACCAGTCGCGACCGACCGCCCTGCAACCCGGCAGCCAATGCATTGGGCTGATATCCAAGCTCTGCCGCGACAGCATGTATCCGCTTTCGTTTCTGCGCATCGACATAAGCGCCTGGCGTAAAGGCACGAGAAACCGCGGATCGCGATACGCCAACCATGTCGGCCACTGTTTGTGCCGTCACGCGACGGTGTTTTGGGCTGTCTTCGTTCATATACAACGTCTCATCGACGCACGGTGAATTTGTCAAGATTCTCAAACAAAAGCTTCACAAGACTGTCACGCTAACCGGCTATGTGAACGCGTGTGCACATCTGGTGCGCGTTCGACCAGAGATGCGGCTGCCGCATTTCTGCAAACACTGCTGCAACGGGGTCTTTTCCCTTATATTCTGAGGATGTTCAGCATCCTCACCGACGCCCTGTATTGGGCGCGAAAACCGGAGTACCGAGATGCTTAACATGAAGTTCAGCACCACCGCCGCCGCCTTTGCCATGATGGCAGGCACCGCCTTCGCCGAAACCGAAATCACCTGGTGGCATGCAATGGGCGGCCAGCTGGGAGAGACCGTCAACAAGATCGCCGAGGATTTCAACGCCTCGCAAGACGAATACAAGATCACCCCCGTATACAAAGGCAGCTATGAAGAGACGCTGACTGCTGGCATCGCCGCCTTCCGCGCGGGCGAGCAGCCCAACATCATGCAGGTGTTTGACGCCGGTGCCGCCACCGTAATCGGTGCCAAGGGCGCAACCATCCCGGTTCAAGACCTGCTGGCCAGCAACGGCGTTGAGTTCGACATCAACGATTATATCGCCGGCGTTCGCTACTTCTATGCCGACAGCGACGGCAAGATGATCGGCATGCCGTTCAACTCGTCGACGCCCATCATGTACTATAATGTCGACGCGCTCGAAAAAGCAGGCGTCACCCCGCCAAAGACGTGGGAAGAGTTCCAGTCCACCACAGCAACTGCCCTGAAAGATGCAGGCTACATTGCACTCAGCCAGTCACACCTGCCGTGGATCTTCACCGAGAACTTCATGTCGCGCCACGACCTGCCGTTTGCGACGAACAACAACGGCTATGACGGCAACGACACCCAGATCCTGGTGAACAACGACGCGATCAAAGCGCACTTCACTGCCGTAACCGAATGGAAAGAAAACGGTCTGTTCGAATGGTATGGCACCGGCTGGGGTGACAACGCCAAGCCGTTCGAAGAAGGCAAAGTTGCCATGTGGCTGGGCTCGTCCGGTTCCTTTGGCGGATTGCTGCAGAAAGACCTGCCGTTTGAGTTCAGCGCGACCGAGCTGCCCTATTGGGAAGCTGTCACAACCGAGCCATCCCAGACCTTCATTGGTGGTGCTGCCCTGTTCGCCATGTCGGGCAAGTCGGATGAAGAAAACAAGGCAGCAGCCGAATTCTTTCGTTTCCTGACCTCGCCTGAGACTCAGTATTTCTGGCATCAGGAAACCGGTTACGTTCCGATCACCGAAGCCGCATACGAAGTTGCCAAGAAAGACGGCCACTACGACCGCTTCCCAGCCGCCGAAGTAGGTGTAAACCAGCTGCAGGCCAAAGCCGGTGACAACACCAAGGGTTACCGCATGGGCTTCTATGTTCAGATCCGGGACATCATGAACCGAGAATATGGTCGTATCCTGACCGGTGAAACTGATGTGGAAACCGCGTTCAAGACCATCGAAGCCGAAGCCAACGAACTGCTGGCCCGCTTCTCCAAGACCCAGAGCTAAACTCTGGATCACCCCCAGGATGGTCACGCTGTCAAGGCGTGGCCATCTCTCTTTTTTCGCAATGGACCACTCATGAAACGCGCGGGCTTCGACAATATCTGGCTTCCTGTGGCGCTGCTGCTGCCTCAGTTGATGATCATCGCCATCTTCTTTTACTGGCCCGCTGGCTGGGCACTGCAATCCTCTTTCTTCCTGCAGGACCCGTTTGGGTTCGGATCGACCTTTGTCGGCGCCGAAAACTACACCTCCCTCTTGGGCAACGATCAGTACAAACGCGTCGCTGGGTTTACGATCATCTACTCGGTACTGGTCACGTTCTTCTCGCTGGCCATCGCCCTGTTGCTGGCGGTCAAAGCCGACAAGGTAATCCGGGGCGCCAAGACCTATCGCACGCTGCTGATGTGGGTTTATGCGATTGCGCCACCTGTCGCAGGGTTTCTGGGCATCTTGTTCTTTGACCAAAGCACAGGCCCCATGACCAAGTTTTTTCAGATGTTCGGCTGGGATTTCAAACTGGGCGTGGACTATAACGCCACTGCAACGGCAATGATCATCGTCGCCGTCTGGAAGCAAATCCCGGTCAACTTCATCTTCTTCCTGTCTGGCCTGCAATCCATTCCGCGTTCAGTGCGCGAGGCAGCCATGATCGACAACCGATCGGCCACCGGGCGTTTCTGGGAAGTGACATTCCCTCTACTGGCGCCAACTGCGTTCTTCCTGCTGATCATCAACATCACCTACGCGCTGTTCGACACGTTCGGCATCATTGACGCGCTGATGAAGGGTGAACCGGGCAACAACCCGATGACGCTGGTTTACAAGGTCTATCTCGACGGATTCCGAGGCAATGACCTTGGCGGATCATCGGCACAATCCGTGGTTCTGATGGTGCTTGTTCTGATCCTGACTGTCTTTCAGTTCCGGCTGGTTGAACGCCGGATTCACTACACTTGAGAGGGCTGACAATGGCTGACACAACCCTTGAAACACCTGTCACTGTTCATCGCCCTCGCCGGATCAAATGGGAGGCGATCGGAGATCACACCGTTCTGATCCTTGGCGCTTTGTTGATGATGCTACCGCCCCTTCTGGCCCTGACCACGGCCAGCCACGATGCGGTCACCATTCACCGCGAGGGTCTGCAACTGACATTGGGTGACGATCTGGGCAAGAACTTCAACGCCGCCATGTTCGAAAAGGGCGGCTTTACCCAGACGGTCGATGGCACACTTATGCTGATGAACTCGTTCATTCTGGGCATCGGCTTTGCAGTAGGCAAAATCGTGATTTCGATGATGGCCGCCTATGCCATCGTCTACTTCCGCCTCCGCTTTGCGACGCTGGCCTTCTGGGTGATCTTCACCACTCTGCTGCTGCCGCTTGAGGTGCGCATCCTGCCCTCTTACGAAGCAATCCAGAAGCTGGGCCTGACGAACACTTACACCGGATTGATCGTCCCTCTGATCGCGTCGGCAACCGGTACGTTCTTTTTCCGGCAATTCTTCATGTCCGTCCCCGAAGAACTGGCCGAGGCCGCCCGGATCGACGGCGCGGGTCCGTGGAAGTTCTTTATCGACATCCTCGTGCCCCTCAGCCGGACCATGATCGCGGCAATCTTCATCATCATGTTCGTCTTTGGCTGGAACCAGTATCTGTGGCCGACGCTGATCACCACGGATGAGAGCTTCTTCACGCTGGTCCGCGGCATCAAGCAGATCGTTCTGTCCTACACCGACAGTCAAATCCCCGAACACGGGCAGGCTTTGGCGCTGGCCATCGTTGCGATGATTCCGCCGGTGGCGATCGTCGTTTTCTTCCAAAACTGGTTCGTCAAGGGCCTTACAGAATCCGATAAATAAGGAATACGCGCATGGCTCAGGTATCATTAGAGGGCATCCGCAAGGTCTATCCAAACAGCTTTCAGGCAGTTGAGACTACCAGCTTCACTATTCAGGATGGCGAGTTCGTCGTTCTGGTCGGCCCATCGGGCTGTGGCAAGTCCACCTTGCTGCGCATGATCGCGGGCTTGGAGGAAATTACCGAAGGGACGCTGAAAATCGGCGACCGGGTGGTCAATGATGTGGACCCCGCAGATCGGGACATCGCAATGGTGTTCCAGAACTACGCTTTGTATCCGCATATGACGGTCCGCAAGAACATTGGTTACGGGCTGAAGAACCGCGGCACATCGACAAGCGAGATCGACGCTAAGGTACAAGACGCGGCGAAGATGCTGAACCTGACCGAATATCTGGACCGCAAACCGGCGCAATTGTCGGGCGGTCAGCGTCAGCGCGTCGCCATGGGTCGGGCGGTGGTCCGCGATCCGTCTCTGTTCTTATTCGATGAACCCCTGTCCAACCTCGATGCCAAGCTGCGCAACCAGATGCGGATCGAGATCAAGGCCCTGCAACGCCGTCTTGGAACCACGGCCGTCTACGTCACCCATGATCAGGTCGAAGCGATGACTATGGCCGACCGCATCATCGTTCTGAACGCTGGACGGATCGAGCAAATCGGCACGCCATCCGAGATCTATCACAACCCGGCCTCGACCTTTGTTGCCTCGTTCATGGGTGCGCCACCCATGAACCTGATCGACGCACAAGTGGAACAGGGACAGGTAAAAATCAACGGGTACGAAGGGCTGATGCCTGCCTCGGCCTCCAACACAGGTCCGGTTACACTGGGTATTCGCCCCGAAGACGTGGTGCTTGACGAGCAAGGTGCAGTTCCTTTCCGGGTCGATATCCTTGAGGAGCTTGGAGCCCACCGGCTGTTGCATGGTGATCTGGGCGGCCAGTCCTTCACCGTCCTCATAGGCAAGGACCATGCGGCTGAAATCGGTGAGACCCGGGTCCGTCTGAAACCCGACGCCCTGCGTCTGTTTGATGTTGAATCGGGAAAAGTTCTTTGATCACAACCACGGTAAGCGCGCTGCCCGCGATCACACCGGTACAGCGCGAACGGATTTTGACCGCACCTCGAACGGCTGAGGCACATCGTGCACTGCTGTCCAATCTGCCTGCCATGAATGCTTTGCAAACGGGGGGCGAGGCATCATCCAAGCAACTGCCCGGCAATTTCACTGTGGCGGCCTGGAATGTCGAACGTTGCCTGTTCCCGGAAGAAACAGCCGATCACCTCAGCAATATCGCCCCGGATGTGGTCCTGCTCTCCGAGGTCGATCACGGCATGGCAAGAACAGGTCAACGGCACACAACCGAAGCCATGGCTTCCGCTTTGGATATGGCCTACGCCTTTGGCGTCGAATTCCACGAACTGGATTTGGGCGGACCGACAGAACGCGCATTCTGTTCCGACAATTTCAATGTGCTTGGATGGCACGGCAATGCGATCCTGTCCTCTGCGCCTTTCGAGCGCACAGCGTTGATCCGCCTCGATGATCATGGACACTGGTTTGCTGCAGATGCAGGCGCTGCCGACCCCGATCAACCCCGGGTCGGGGGTCGCATGGCTATCGCAGCCGTCATTCCGACAGCCAATGGACCTGTGTGTTTCGTTTCCACCCATCTGGAAAGCAATGCCGCTGCTGCGCACCGCCATGCACAGTTTCTGACCCTGCTGAATGCTCTCGACCAGTTTGCACCAGATATGCCAATCCTGATTGGCGGCGATCTGAATACCGGAAATCACCTGCCACCCGATTTTGACTGGCGGCATGAGACATTGTTCGAACTGGCTGAACAGCGCGGTTACAATTGGGGGTTTACCGCAGATGGGCCGACAACCCGGCCCAGTCTGATCACCCCGCACCCGGACCGGGTCATGAAGCTCGACTGGATCGCAGGCCGTGATCTGACTTGTGTGGATAAGGGCGTTCTGTCTTCGCTCGACCAGAACGAAAAACCTCTGTCAGATCATGATTGCGTCTGGAGCAAGGTCACGGTTGCGGATCACCAAGCGCCTAATAAATCCTGACAGAACAAAGATCTGAAAGATCAGATCACAGGCAGGGCTTGGCGTCGATATGATTTAATACTATTATATGAGATATGAAAAACGTCAGTATCTCACTTACGGATCACCACGCTGCAGAAATTGATGCGTGCATTGCCACGGGCGACTATGCGTCTGTTTCTGAGGTTGTGCGCACCGCTTTGCGCGAATTCCTGTCGCGTGGGATGGTCCCGGATGCCCGCCAGATCGATCATGACATCGCCGAATATCTGGAAAGTCAGAGGAATGGTGAAAGACTGTTGAGCGCAGATGCAGCGAAACGGGATGTTCTGGGCGCTCTGACCAGTGACACCTAACAAACTTGTTTTCACAGCAAGGGCCAGCACCGATATCAAACGTCGCGCGCGTTATCTGATGAGTGAGCGTGGTCAGGCATTTGCCACAGCCTGGGTAGATGCACTTTTTGACTGGCTTGAAAAAATTGCCGAAGGGGGTGCGCTCATTGGAACCGCGCATCCGGTGCAATCGCAAATTCGGACTTTCGGCTACAAGCGTCAGGCGACAATTCTTGCTGAGTTTGCCCAAGGCGAAATGCGGATTATCCGCATCTACTTCCCCGGGCAGGATTGGTCTCGGTAGCTGAAACCATCACATCCGGTTTCCAAACCGCCATCAGATTTCTGGACCAATTAGAGCAGCAATCACTCCTTTCCCGACCGCCACTCTTTCCAAATCAGATAGCTGTTTGCCCCAAGCGATCCGAACGGCTCCGGCGGCAATCGGGGCGGCATCGGCTGAGCAAGGAAATGATCCGCGATCTGTGATCCCCCCTGCAATATCAGTTCTGAAACTCCCATCCCTTGCAGAGTGCCGCGGGCAATGCCCAACCCGTTCTGACAGCACGCGGAAAACACCCCTGAGTCCAGCTCTCCGAAAGCCGCTGATCCATTTCGGCTCAGACACAGCATTCCGGCCCAGCGGTGCTCCATCCTGACATCCGCGAGCTGAGGAAACCTCTCGCTGAACTTGCGATCATGGACCCATCCCGCATTGCGCAAACGCATCCTGGTCGTTTCCTGCGTCGGATGAAAACTCGAACAGCTACGGATCAGAATTCGGTCGCCATAACTGCCGGAAACACGGCGTACTGATGTTCCCATCGGATCAGCAGGCGTGGCGGCCCAACGTGGCTGACCACCCAACCTGTTGATCTGCTCAGACGTCAGCGATTGGGTCAGCGAGGCATAAAGGCAGATATGCATCAAACGTCGTTGATAGAAACCGAAACTTTCCAGATGACCATTGTTAGTCAGAATAATCCGACCTGTTGAAACACGGGCATCTGGCGTTTTGACCAACCAGTCCGCACCTTCCTTTTGAAAACCTGTAACCGGAGAGTTTTCAAACAACTCAACCTTCTGCGCCAAATGCTCTGACAAGGCCCTGATGTAGGCGGCAGGCTGAATCATCACGGTACCGGGCGCAAACAGCCCTGATCGATAGTGCGTGCTGCCTGTGATCTCCTGCATCTCACGACGGTCATAAAGCGTATGCGGCTCACCCAGCCGGTCAAGATAGGCTGCAAATTCGCGGTTGTGCCTGTCTCCTGCCCGCGTCGCTGCAGCATTGATCTTTCCACAGGGATCAAACATCTCATCCGTCAACGCGCATTCTTCAGCAACCTGCGTCGCAAAAGCGATGGCTTGCCGGTTCAATGCGATGGTGTGTTTGTCATCCTCAAACGTTGATCCCGCGTAGTTATCCGAACTCAGATCATGGGGCAGATCAATCATGAAGCCCGAATTCCGCCCGGCTGATCCTTCAGCAAACCGACCAGCCTCGAGAACAACAACCCTCAGCGTTGGATCAAGCTGGTGCAGACGCCGGGCAGCGGTAAGGCCAGCAAACCCACCGCCTACAATCGTGATATCGGCAGAGATGTTATGCTCAAGCTTTGGGAAAAACGTCTGTGTTGGCAGAATGGCATTCCACCCTGAGGCACCAATCTGCCGAGGCAAACGTTTCGCACTGTACTGAGTCAAAGGTCCGCCTTTTCCGATTTACGCAACCCGAAGATCACTACCTTTATACTCGGCAGCGTCATAGCTGAAACCACACGGCGAGCTCTTGCACCGCCAACTCGACCAACCCTAGGGTGTTGTCAGACTAGCTCACCAATTGTTTTCCGCTCTGCCACACACCCTGCAGAGTCCGATCTATACCAATATGCAAAATGTTTGCTGCGGCACCCGGAGAAAGGCGACCCAAATGCGGCTGCCGAACCAAATCTGCGGGGATGCGACTGGCCATTTCAACAGCTGTCTCTAATGAGACATCGGTTAGTTCGGCAACGTTCTTCACTGCATCCAACAACTCGAGATGCGCCCCGGCCAACGTACCATCAGACAGGGTCAACCGGTTTTCGCTGCGCAATATTTCCCTGCCATTGAGCATGAAGCTGGCGATGTCTGAACCCGCCGTCGCCATGGCGTCACTGACCAGAAACACGCGACCCGGTCCATTCTTTGCGTGGATAGCATTGCACATTGAGGCCGGGTGAACATGAATCGTGTCAGCGATCAGACCAGCGGACAATTCACCCAAAGCAAGTGCAGCCCCGACAGTGCCCGGCTCGCGATTTCCCATCTGACTTTGCGCGTTGAACAGATGCGTCACGCAACGCGCGCCAGCTTCAGCTGCGGCACGACAATCTTCATAACTCGCATCAGTGTGGCCCAACGACACCACGATCCCAGCCTCTGACAAAGTTCTGATCTGGTCACCGGAGACGCTCTCGGGTGCAACTGTCACCTTCAGAACCGGCAGCTTCTGTGCAGCTGCAAGCAGCCGTTCTAGATCCGTTTGCTCCATTGGCCGGATCAGATTGGCTTCATGTGCCCCTTTTCGCGATCTGGACAGATGCGGACCTTCGAGGTGGAGGCCAATGATACCTGGCACCTCGTTTTCAACAGCCTCGATGGCAGCCGCAATTGCCTGTTCCGTAATCTCGGGCGTATCGGTGATTAGTGTCGGCAGGATCGAAGTGGCACCGATCTGCGCATGCGCCTCAGCCATACGGCGCAGCGTCTCAACATCCGGCGCATTGTTGAACATCAATCCACCGCCGCCGTTGACCTGAAGGTCAACGAAACCCGGGATTAGCACACCTCCGTCGAGCTCGATAACTTCGACACCGGCCCCAAGATCAGCTTTCGGTACAATGGACTCGATGCGGCCAGCGTCATGCAGCAAAGCATGATCCCGCACGATACCTTCAGGCGTCAGTATGTCTGCACCGACTACGGCACTCGGCTGCTGGCTCATACGGTTTCAGTCACCTTGTTCAAATGGCGCGGGGTATCTGGATCAATACCCCGGGATGCTGCAAACGCCTCTACCATGGAATAGAATGACACGATAAGGCTCAGCGGGTCGGCAAGCGCATGATCCGTTCGCACATGATCCACTCTGAGCGCCCGCTTCACCTTGTCAGTTGTCGCAAACACCCGCGCACCCTTGGCGCTGATCGCATCCGCCACTTCGGCCAGAGCATTTTCAGCGGCATCTGCTGCCGCAAAGCTCAGAACCGGAAACCCCTCCTGAACGATGGAAACCGGTCCGTGCAGCACTTCGGCAGAAGAATAGCTTTCTGCATGCAACTGACAGGTTTCTTTAAACTTCAAAGCCGCCTCATGTGACACGGCCAGGGCCTGCCCGCGTCCCAGAGTAAACAACGATGGATGCGCTCCGATTGCCTCTCTGACTTCGGGCCAGTCAATCCTGGCTGCCGCTTCCAACTGCTTTGGCAGTGCCCGAATGGCCGCGAGCAGCTTGTCGTCCCTGCTCCACTCTGCCAGCAACCATAGGCCGGCAACAGCAGATGTCACAAAGGTCTTGGTTGCAGCAACGCTCAACTCTGGTCCTGCGTGAATATCAATCGGGTGCGCACTGGCCTCTGCCAATGGAGAGGTTGCATCATTTGTCAGCGCGACAGTTAACGCCCCATCGCGTCCCGCATTGCGCGCCATAGCCAGGATATCGGGGCTTTTTCCGGATTGTGAGACTGACAGGCACAAGCCGTGCTGCAACTTCAGAACGGAATCATAGATCGATGCAATGGATGGCCCTACTGACGCGACCGGAACCCCCAGCACAATTTCAGAAGCGTACTTAAGATAGGTACACACGTGATCAGACGATCCTCGCGCAACCGTCACAATGAAGGTTGGATCAAGCTCTCGCGCAACATTGGCGACGGCCGCGATATCGCTCTGACCCTGAACCAACAGCCGCTCAACGGCCTGAGGTATCTCATCGATTTCCCGACGCATTCGGGTGATCTGTTGCTGCATGCTGTTTCCTAGCTATTGGCCAAGCGCAGTTCCGCCACAAAGTCATAGGCATCGCCGCGATATATGGATCGGGTAAATTCAACGACCCGGCGGTTCGACAGGTATGAGGTGCGTACAATGCGCAATCCAGCCGCTCCCGGTTCAACACCCAACAGGGCGGCGTCGTCGTCTTCGAGATTGATGGCTGAAATCCTCTGCAATGCGCGAACCGGACGATTTCCATCGCGTTCCAGAACTTCATAAAGCGAGGATTCAACTAAGTTTGGTTTTGGCAAAATATCGATCGGTAGTGAGGCGCGCTCGATCGCCATTGGTCGGTCGTTGGCGCGGCGCAGGCGGGAGATCCGCGCAACCGCTTCGCCCGAAGACAGAGCAAGCGCCATCACCTCTTCAGGAGAAGGTGTATGCACACCCCGCTCCAGCCATTCGCTGGAGGAATCCAGCCCGCGCCGGGTCATGTCTTCGGTAAACGACGTCAGCCGGGAAAGGGATTGCTCAACCTTCGGCGTGCCGTCGGCAACAAAGCTCCCCGATCCCTGACGCTGAATGATAATGCCCCTATCCACCAGATCCTGCATCGCGCGGCGAACCGTAACGCGCGACAGGCCGGTCAGATTGGCGATTTCCCGTTCTGCAGGCAAAGGTGCACTCTCGCCCAGCAGACCCGTTTCGATGCTTTCTTCGATCCGCTTGCGCAGGCGCACATATCGTGGACCCGTGGCGTCTTGCATCCAGTCGTCGGACTTGAGGAAGTTCTCGATGGTATCTGCCATCACTCTGCCTCCACTTTCGCTTGCTCGGCCAACCGACCCGCCAGTAACAGGGCTCCATCGACTGCGGTCCCTTTGGGTTTTGCTAAGGCCTCGCGCATTTCTGACGGCAGATAATCTGCATAATGTGGCGCCACGCCACCTACTGCGCAGATGGGTTCGTCTTTGGCGCACCCCAATGCGTGCAACCCAGCCACGAGGTAATCCGCACCGCTTTGCATGATCTCCACCGCGACCTGATCTGCATCCTTCGCCGCTGAAATGATCATGGGGGCGAACTCGGCAAATTCAGCGGGGCGCGCAACCCCTGAGAACTTGACGATTTCCGCCGGATCATCGCTGAACCTTTTACTGATGTCTCGGGTCAGTGGGCTGTGCGGCGCAATTGCGTCCATGGCCAGCAAGACGCGCCGAACAAGTTGCAGGCCCAACCAGTTTCCCGATGCCTCGTCTCCGATCAACGGCCCATAGCCACCGATGAATCTGATCTCACCATTACATTGACGCGCCAAAAATGAACCGGTCCCAACGCCAAGCAATGACCCATTCACTGTCCCCAGCGCACCCACGACTGCTGATCTGCGATCATCTTCAACCTCAACGATCCGCGATGGCAATCGGTCTGCAACCTCTGACGCCACTGTCGCATCAGTGACGCCGGCCAGCCCCGCATAAACCGGAATGTCCGACAGTGCTGAATACGGAAGCCCGGCCCGCTCGATCAATGCACCCAGACCATCCACCAACGTCTGCACGGCTGCTTCACGATCCGAGAAAACATTGGCGCTACCAAGCATTACCTCAATCCGCCCCGCAGGCGAAGTCATAGCAAAACGGCAGCGCGTGCCGCCGCCGTCAATTGCAATGAGATATGGGAAGGACTCATCCATGTAGATACCTTTACAATACCTATTGTATGAAAAAAAGACCTTTGCCACATTTATCTTGCTATTTTGGTGATTTTTCTTGGTAATTACGTTATTTCCAAGCAAGAGGTAGACAAAAGGTATTATATAGGTATTAATTACTCCACCAAAGGGGAATCACATGTCGCCGCAAATGCTGCCGCAAACCGAAATGCTGCGAGACGAAGCTGAAGGGCTGGACCTGCGTCCAGATCCGGACATTCTCGTACGCCTGCTCGACGCGCAGAAGGCTGCCCTAAACGGTCTGGACAACTGCATTGAAGATCTATCCTCGGGCGCAGCGATCCTTGCGGAAACAATCAGAAACAACGGTCGCATCTATTATGTTGCTGCGGGTTCTTCGGGCCTGATGGGTCTGGCGGATGGCGCCGAGCTGCCGGGTACATATGGGCTGTCCCCTGAATCGATCGCCATCTGCATGGCTGGTGGAGTGCCGACCGGCGCAGAAATGCCCGGTCATACCGAAGACGATGCAGAAACAGCCAGGGTCGCAACTGCCAAGATCAAACCCGGGGACTCAGTCATCGCCATTTCTGCAAGTGGCTCCACCCCCTATCCCGTAGGCTTCGTTCAGCATGCCCGTGCAGCGAGCGCCCGGATCATCTGCATTGCCAACAACAAAGATGCCCTGCTGTTCGAACATGCCGACTGCGCCATCTTTTTGGATACACCGCCAGAAATGATTGCAGGGTCAACCCGGATGGGCGCTGCTACGGCGCAGAAAGTAGCGTTGAACATGATGTCTACCTTGATGGGTATTCGGCTGGGGCATGTCCATGACGGCATGATGGTCAATGTCATCGCAGACAATCGCAAACTGCGTCAGCGCGCCGAAGGCATTGTTCAGAACATTACCGGAGCCTCGGATCGCGCTGCAAGCGAGGCGCTGGATCAGGCCTCAGGCAACCTGAAACAGGCCGTTCTGCTGGCCGCAGGGGCAACCGATCTGACACAGGCAAAGCAACTGCTTGATAGCGCAGGCGGGCATCTGCGCCCGGCGCTTGCACAAATTTGAACCAGAACAAAACATTAGGGAGAGAAGACCATGAAAAGAACATCACTAAGCGCAATTCTGCTTGCGTCCTCAGCTCTGGCTGGTGCCGCGCAGGCAGAAACGGTTCTGACAATCGAAAGCTGGCGCAATGACGACCTTGCCCTTTGGCAGGAAAAGATCATTCCGGCCTTTGAGGCACAAAACCCTGACATCAAGATCAAATTCACACCTTCCGCCCCGGCTGAATATAACGCCGCGCTGAATGCCAAACTGGATGCCGGTTCCGCCGGTGACCTGATTACCTGCCGCCCGTTTGATACTTCGCTGGGTCTGTACGAGGCCGGACATCTGGTGGACCTGTCTGATCTGAGCGGAATGGCCAATTTCTCGGATGTAGCAAAATCCGCCTGGCAGACCGATGACGGCTCGGCCTCGTTCTGCGTTCCGATGGCCTCAGTAATTCATGGCTTCATCTACAACAAGGATGCCTTCGAAGAGCTTGGCCTGTCCGTGCCGGAAACCGAAGAAGAGTTCTTTACTGTCCTCGAAAAGATCAAGGAAGACGGCAACTACATTCCAATGGCCATGGGTACGAATGACCAGTGGGAAGCCGCCACCATGGGCTACAACAATATCGGCCCGAACTACTGGAAAGGCGAAGAAGGTCGTCTGGGCCTGATCGATGGATCGCAAAAACTGACGGACGAGCAGTGGGTTGCCCCTTATCGCCAACTGGCAAAATGGGGCGATTATCTGGGTGACGGGTACGAGGCGCAGACCTATCCCGACAGCCAGAACCTGTTCACGCTTGGGCGCGCCGCCATCTACCCGGCAGGCAGCTGGGAAATCAGCGGCTTTAACAATCTGGCCGATTTCGAAATGGGTGCGTTCAAACCACCAGTTCCTGCAGCAGGTGATAATTGCTACATCTCCGATCACACTGATATCGCGATTGGCCTGAATGCCGCATCTCCGAATGCCGAAGCAGCCCGGACTTTCCTTGATTGGGTCGGTTCGGAAGAGTTCGCAACGATCTATGCGAACGCCCTGCCCGGTTTCTTCTCGCTGTCCAGCTTTGATGTTCCCATGGAAGATCCGCTGGCGCAGGAGTTCGTAAGCTGGCGCGGAGATTGTGGGTCGACCATCCGCTCGACCTATCAGATCCTATCGCGCGGAACACCAAACCTTGAGAACGAAACCTGGAACGCCTCGGCTCAGGTGATCAAGGGCGAGGAGTCTCCAGAAGACGCCGGCAAACGACTGCAGGATGGCCTGGCCACCTGGTACGCCCCGCATCAGTAAACCACTCACGACACCAATGGCTCCGGCTTTCAGGCCGGAGCCAACCTGAACTCTTGAGGCATGACATGGGCAATAGCCGGATCAAATGGCACATCGTGGTTTTTCTGGCACCCGCTGTGCTGGTTTACTCGGCCGTCATGGTCTTTCCACTGTTCAATACGCTGCGGTTGGCGCTTTACACCGAAGTTGACCAGACCCGCGTGTTTGTTGGCCTCGACAATTTCCGAACCCTGTTTGGCGATCCACTATGGTCTGAATCCTTCTGGAACGCGTTGGGCAACAACTTCTGGTTCTTCTTCATCCATATGCTGGTGCAAAATCCCATCGGGATTGCATTGGCCGCTATGCTCAGCCATCCGCGATTGCGCTTTGCCGCTTTCTATCGCTCGGCCATCTTCATCCCGACAATCCTGTCCTTTGTGATCGTCGGATTTGCATGGAAGCTGATCCTGTCCCCGATCTGGGGCATCGCGCCGGATATGCTGGCTGCGATTGGCCTTAAATCCCTCTATGCCCCCTGGCTGGGGAAAGAGGAGTACGCTCTGACAACACTCGCGCTGGTCTCGGTCTGGCAATTCATCGGGATACCAATGATGCTGATCTATGCCGCGCTACTGTCGATCCCCGAAGAAATTCTAGAGGCCGCCGAGGTCGAGGGTATCACCGGAATGTCTGCTTTCTGGAAAATCAAACTGCCGCTGATCCTGCCATCAATCGGCATCATCTCGATCCTGACCTTTGTCGGTAACTTCAACGCATTCGACCTGATCTATGCCGCACAGGGCGCGCTTGCAGGGCCGGATTTCTCAACCGATATTCTGGGCACTTTCATGTACCGCACCTTCTTCGGCTTCCAGCTGCAACTGGGTGATCCGCATATGGGATCGGCAATTGCAACGGGCATGTTCGCGATCATCCTGACCGGAGTCTGCATCTACCTGTTTCTGATCCAGACCCGTATCCGCCGGTATCAGTTCTGAGGGGGATGGGATCATGAACAAAGCTCGCAGAAACCCCTTCAACATCGCCGCCATGCACGGCGCGCTGATCCTGTACACGCTGATCGCGCTATTCCCGGTCTTTGTGATCGTGATCAACAGCTTCAAATCCCGAAAGGCGATCTTTCGTGAACCGCTGGCCCTGCCGGATGCCGAAACATTCTCGATGATCGGTTATCAGACGGTGATGAAACAGGGTGATTTCTTCCTGTATTTCCAGAACTCGATGATTGTGACCGTAGCGTCGTTGTTCTTCATCCTTCTGTTCGGAGCGATGGCGGCCTTCGCGCTCAGCGAATACCGGTTCAAAGGCAACACTCTGATGGGGCTCTACCTGGCGTTGGGCATCATGATCCCGATCCGCATCGGTACAGTTGCGATCCTCGACATGATGGTGGCGACGGGGCTGGTAAACACGCTGATGGCGCTGATCCTCGTCTATACCGCACAAGGTCTGCCGCTGGCCGTCTTCATCCTTTCCGAATTCATGCGCCAGGTCAGCGATGATCTCAAAAACGCCGGGCGCATTGACGGGCTCAGCGAATACACAATCTTTTTCCGGCTGGTTCTGCCACTGGTGCGCCCGGCGATGGCGACCGTGGCCGTGTTCAACATGATTCCGATCTGGAACGACCTGTGGTTTCCTCTGATCCTGGCCCCTGCTGAGGAAACCAAAACGCTGACGCTGGGCAGCCAGGTTTTCATCGGACAGTTCGTCACCGACTGGAACGCGGTTCTGTCCGCGCTCAGCATGGCGATCCTGCCGGTGATGGTTCTGTATGTCATCTTCTCGCGACAACTGATCCGCGGCATTACTTCGGGGGCGGTCAAATGATCCGGGTTCTCATCGCAGGTCTGGGTAACATGGGGCTGAGCCATGCGCTGGCGCATCACCATCACGCTGACGCTATAATCGTTGGGCTGGTGAACCGATCCGGTACGGTCGATCACGCTGACCTGCGGTCATACCCGGTCTTTACAGACTTCCAGACAGCACTGGCCGAAACCAAGCCGGACCTGGCCGTGATAGCCACCTACTCCGACAGCCATGCCGATTTCGCCTGCGCAGCCATGGAGGCCGGGGCGCATGTATTTGTAGAAAAGCCGCTGGCAACTACAGTTGAAGATGCCCGTCGCGTCGTGGAAAAGGCGGTTAAGACCAATCGCAAACTGGTCATCGGCTACATCCTGCGCCACCATCCGTCCTGGATGCGGCTGATCTCCGAAGCCCGTGATCTGGGTGGTCCCTATGTTTTCCGCCTCAATTTGAACCAACAATCGACCGGCCCGACCTGGGAGACGCACAAGGCTCTGATGCAGACCACCTCTCCCATCGTTGATTGCGGTGTCCACTATGTCGATGTGATGTGCCAAATCACCGACGCCATGCCTGTTCGTGTCAACGGAATGGGTCTGCGGCTTTCGGATGAGATCGCACCCGACATGTACAATTATGGCCAGTTCCAAGTGGTCTTTGAGGATGGCTCCGTTGGTTGGTACGAGGCCGGCTGGGGGCCAATGATGTCCGAAACCGCGTTTTTCGTGAAAGACATCGTTTCACCCAACGGTGCGGTATCGATCACCGAAGGCGACAAAGGCGACTCAGACGACGTGGACGGCCATACCAAAGTGGGTGGCATTCTGGTGCACAAACCCGGCGGAGATACCCTGATCGAAATGGAAGGCGAACCCGGCCATCAGGAACTCTGCGATGCGGAACAGGCTTACATGCTGAAAGCCATTGCCGATGATATCGACCTGACCCGCCACATGAGCGACGCGGTGCAATCCCTGCGCATCTGCCTTGCCGCCGATCAAAGCATAAGAACCGGCCAGCCGGTCGACCTGAAGGAGACGTAACGTGACCGCCCTGACACTAAGCAATGTGTGCAAGTCATTCGGCCAGGTGGAGGTCCTGAAAAACATCGACCTGACCGTTGAGGAAAACGAATTCGTCGTATTCGTCGGTCCTTCGGGCTGCGGTAAATCTACGCTCCTGCGCGTAATCGCGGGATTGGAGGATGCGACATCGGGCACTGTCGAAATCGACGGGGAACGGGTCAATGACACGCCGCCTGCCAAGCGCGGCATTGCCATGGTGTTCCAGTCATATGCGCTCTATCCGCACCTGACGGTCCGGGGCAACATGGCGCTGGGTCTCAAACAGGCCAGACATCCGAAGAGTGAGATTGACCGTCGCATTACCGAGGCCAGCAGGATGCTGTCTCTGGAACCGTATCTGGAACGCCGCCCAGCCGAACTGTCCGGTGGTCAGCGCCAGCGGGTTGCAATCGGTCGCGCGATCGTGCGGAATCCGAAACTGTTCCTTTTCGACGAACCCCTCTCAAATCTGGATGCGGCGCTCCGCCTGAACACACGGGTCGAAATTGCCAATCTGCACCGGCAGATCAGCGCCAGCATGATCTACGTGACCCACGATCAGACCGAGGCGATGACGCTTGCGGACAAGATCGTGGTTCTCCGGGATGGCAGAGTCGAACAGATCGGCAGCCCGATGGAGCTGTACAACAACCCCGCCAATCGTTTTGTGGCCGAGTTCATCGGCTCTCCGGCCATGAATTTCGTACCGGGCGACATGATTGGCGGCAGCACCAATACCGTAGTTGGGATACGCCCGGAATACGCTCAACTCGGCGCGACAGGACCTCTGTCAGGAACTGTGGTGCATGTCGAAAACCTGGGCGCAGACACCAACGTTCTGGTGAATATCGGTACGGATAAACCCTTCACCGTGCGCGCGTTTGGCCAGCACGATGTGTCCCCGGGCAGCGAAGTTGGCATCAATTTTGAAGCAGGCAACACGCTGACCTTCGGCACGGACGGGTTGAGGCTCTAGGTTAACTCTACTTCTCGGACCGGCCCGAGCGTATAACGTAGACCAAAGCAGCGGCAAAAAGGATCGCCATCGCGTACCAGGTCAGCGCGTATGACAGATGCGTGTTCCTGAACTTGACGATGGTAAGTCCACCGCGAGGCCATGCCTCGGGCGCACCTGCATGTTCTGCGTCGATGAAATAGGGCAGCGTATCGCCAAGTCCCAGAGCCTTGGACATTGCCAGCGTATCGCGCGAAACCCAACGGTCATTTCCCGGATCATTGCGCTCCAACAACGTGCCCTCGGGCTCGGTCGGGCGCAACAATCCGGTTATGCGGGAATCCGTTTCAACCCAGTTCTCGGGTTGCTTCTGATCTGACGAAACAAAACCACGATTGACCCACAGCACCCCCTCGCCTGTTGTCATCGGTGACATGACCCAGAATCCGGGCCCCAATTCGGTAACCGCCTTAACCAATATCGCGCCAGTCGTCGGGAATTGACCATCAACAGAGACACGCAAATAGGCATGCTGGTCAGGATCGAATACGTCAGGCAGCGCGGCCGGTTCACCAAAGGCCCGGCTTTTAACAGCTTCTATTAGCTCTACTTTCCAGGCCAGCCGTCGCATCTGCCAGTTGCCCAGCAAAACAAAGACAACGATCAACACCGCCGACAACCCCAACAGCAGCACGGTCACCCATCCGGGCCGTCGGGCGGTATTTTGATCGCTCATGGCAGGTTGCGAACCCGCTCGATCTGTTCATGTGCGGGCATCATATTGGCGTCCAGATTGAACATGACCCAGATCGACCCCGCGAGGACAATGACCAGCAGCAATACCGTCAAGCCAAGCGACATTGCCTGCCACCCCTCCTCGGCCTTCAGGGTAACGTGCAGAAAGTAATGGATGTGCACCAGCATCTGTGCCGCGCCCAGCGTGAAGATGATCGCAACAGCCCAGGCCGTATTGTCCATCACATCACCCAGTACGATCCAGAACGGGATCAGAGTCAGTACTACGGAAAGCAGGAAGCCGATAACATAGGATTTGAAGGTGCCGCCGGCCCCTTTTGCGTGATCGCTCATAGCAGGACCCCCGTCAGGTAGACCAAGGAAAAGACACCGATCCAGATCAGATCGAGGAAGTGCCAGAAAAGGGACAGGCACATGACCCGCCGCTTGTTTTCATGGGTCAGCCCATGCTGGCCCAGCTGAGCCAGAAGCACAAGCAACCAGATACTGCCACCCAGAACGTGCAGACCATGCGTGCCCACCAGAATGAAGAACGACGACAGGAATGCGCTTGCCATCGGGGTCGCGCCAATGTGCCAGAGGTGCTTGAACTCCTCGATTTCCAAATACAGGAACCCTGCGCCAAACAGCCCTGTGACAATCAGCCAGAGAACAGTACCGCGCAGGTCATCCATCTCCATCCTCAGAACAGCGAACCCGTACGTGATCGATGAGAACAGCAGCGCAAAGGTGGCGACCAAAATCATCTCGATATCGAACAGGTCGACGGGGGCCGGACCGGCCGCATAGTTGCGGCCCAGAACAGCGTAGGTTGCGAAGAGGATGCCGAAGATCAGGCAGTCGCTCATCAGATAGATCCAGAACCCAAGCATGGTTCCGTTTTCGTGATGCTCTTCGTGATCGTCTCCGTGATGGGGCTCTTCGATGACGAAGAACTCTTTCGGCTGATCCGTACTTGTTTCCGTCATTATTCCGCAGCCCCCGCCAGCAGTTGTGTCCGCTGGTCTTCGATACCCTTCACTTCATCCGCCGGGACATAATAGTCGCGGTCGTAGTTGAACGTATGGCCGATGCCATAGACCAGCGTTGCAGCGA
The DNA here is from genome assembly GCF_056537525.1 of Ruegeria sp. CE12. Taxonomy (NCBI): domain Bacteria; kingdom Pseudomonadati; phylum Pseudomonadota; class Alphaproteobacteria; order Rhodobacterales; family Roseobacteraceae; genus Ruegeria; species Ruegeria sp. CE12. The sequence continues at coordinate 107,009 of NZ_JBQFRS010000006.1, forward strand.
AACTGACAGCCGCCAGCCACCAGATATGCCAGATCAGAGCAAAGCCCATGACGGTCAGGAATCCGGCCATGACGATGCCCGTGGCCGTATAGCGCGGCATGTGGATCGGAACGAACCCATCGGTGGGGCGCACGAACCCTTCGCGCTTCATCTGAGTGAAGGCGTCCAGCTCATAGACACGCGGCGTGAAGGCGAAGTTATAGTAAGGCGGCGGTGAAGAGGTCGACCATTCCAGCGTACGTCCATTCCACGGATCGCCCGTGACATCACGCAGCGCATCACGATTGCGGATCGAGACATAAATCTGCACCAGGAACGCCGCGATACCTGCAGCAACGAACAACGCGCCAACCAGAGCGATCACGAAATAGACCGAATAGAAGGTGGTCTCGAACTGACTGATACGGCGGGTCACACCCATCAGTCCCAGAACGTAAAGCGGCATGAAGGCCAGATAGAACCCGATCAGCCAGCACCAGAAGCTGACCTTGCCCCAGAATGGTTCCAGTTTGAATCCGAACGCTTTGGGCCACCAATAGATGATGCCTGCAAAGATGCCAAACACAACGCCACCAATGATCACATTGTGAAAATGCGCGATCAGGAACAGCGAGTTGTGCAGCACATAGTCCGCCGGGGGCACCGCCAGTAGAACGCCGGTCATACCACCGATCACGAATGTCAGCATAAAACCCATGACCCACAGCATCGGGGTCTCGAACCGGATGCGTCCCTTATACATGGTGAACAACCAGTTGAAGATCTTGGCCCCGGTCGGGATCGAGATGATCATCGTGGTGATGCCAAAGAAGGCGTTTACGTTGGCCCCTGCCCCCATGGTGAAGAAATGGTGCAACCAGACAATATAACTGAGCACCATGATCACGCAGGTCGCGTAAACCATCGAGGTATAACCGAACAGCCGCTTGCCGGTGAATGTCGGCACGATTTCCGAAAAGATACCAAAGATGGGCAGGATCAGAATGTAGACCTCTGGATGACCCCAAATCCAGATGAGGTTCACATACATCATCGGATTGCCGCCCAGATCATTGGTAAAGAAATGGGTACCCAGATAGCGGTCCGCCGTCAGCAGTGCCAACGTTGCGGCCAAAACAGGGAAGGTCACAACGATCAGGATGTTGGTGCACAGGGTCGTCCAGACAAAGACCGGCATCTTCATCAGTGTCATACCCGGTGCGCGCATCTTGATTATCGTCACCACAAGGTTGATGCCTGACAGAGTTGTCCCGATCCCGGCAATGTTCAGCGACCAGAGATAATAGTCCATACCGACGCTCGGACTGTATTCGAGCCCCGAGAAAGGCGCATAGGCCAGCCAGCCCGCAGTCGAGAACTCACCCACAAACAGCGACAGCATAATCAGCACCGCGCCCGAGATGGTCAGCCAAAGGCTGAGGTTGTTCAGGAACGGAAAGGCCACATCGCGCGCGCCGATCTGCAGCGGCATAACGTAGTTCATGAAGCCGGTGACAAAGGGCATCGCCACGAAAAAGATCATGATGACGCCATGGGCGGTGAAGATCTGGTCGTAGTGGTGCGCGTTCAGATAGCCCTCACCCCCGCTGGCGGCGATGGCCTGATGACCCCGCATCAGCAATGCGTCCGCAAAGCCACGCAGCAACATGATCAGACCCAGAACCATATACATGATCCCGATCTTCTTATGGTCGATGCTGGTGAACCATTCTTTCCAGAGATAACCCCAGAGGCGGTAGTAAGTCAGCGCCCCGACAACGGCCAAACCGCCGAGCATGACAACGATGAACGTGACCAGCACGATCGGCTCATAGAAGGGAAACACGCCCCAAGACAGCTTGCCCCAGAATGGGTCCACACCCGAAACATGGGCGATACCGTCAGCGACTTCGTGAGATAGCGACATAGCGTTATCTTTCCAGTTCTTATTCGTTTCAGGTCAGTTCGCGGCCGCCGGAGGTACCAGCGTCATCGCAGTGATAATTTCGTCTTCGCGGATGCGCATTTCGGGGCGGATCATCGCCATCAGCGCACCAGGGTCATCGGCCGAGCAAATGCCACGGAACATTTCGCGGTTCCAAAGCCCCTCAAGGCCACCACCGCCCAAGGCATCCACCATCATCATGTCATTGAGGCAAAGCGTGTCATCCTCGATGCACAGGTTGACGATCTTGTCCCACAATCCGTCTTCGACAGTGTTGTAGTAGGTCACAGGGTGGGAAATGCTGGGTTGGTTCAGTTGAGCGAGCGATTCCCGGTCCAACTCGGTTCCCTGCGTGCGCACCTGTTCAACCCAGGCATCAAAATCTGCCTGATCCTTGCCATGGAACTTAAAGCGCATCTGCGAAAAACCTTCGCCGCTGTAATTGGCCGAGAAACCGTCATAGATGCCGGCTTCGTTGATCACTGCATTCAACTCGGTCTGCATGCCGGACATGGCATAGATCTGTCCTGCAAGCGCCGGTACGAAGAACGAATTCATAACCGTGGTCGATGTTATTTCGAACTTGATCGGCCGGTCCACGATCGCAACGACTTCGTTGACCGTTGCAATGCCCTCTTCCGGGTAGATGAACAGCCATTTCCAGTCCATCGCTGAAACCTGGATCACCATCGGTTCGACAGATTCGTCGATCTCTTCAACCGCTGAAATCCGCCTCAACGGCTCAAATGGATCCAGCCTGTGGGTCGCGACGTAGGTCAGCCCGGCAAGACAGATGATGATCGCCAACGGCACGGACCAGATGATGATCTCAAGACTGGTCGAATGATCCCAGTCCGGCTCATACGTCGCATCCTTATTCGACTCGCGGTACTTCCATGCGAAGAACACGGTCAACGCCATGACCGGAACGATCACGATCAGCATCAGGACCGTTGAGTACAAAATCAGGTCCGCCTGCTGAACGGCGACATCGCCGGAAGGATCGAGGACAACCATGTCGCACCCTGCCAGTGCGATTAGCGACAACAATGCTGCCGCGGGAAATGCGCGCTTCATTTTCTTGCGTCTCTTGGATCGGTTTTGGACTGAAGAGTTGCTAAGCTGGCGAGACATTCACGTACCTCTGCTTGCGAGGCCCCTTGTGCTGTTTTCTATGTCGTGGTGCAATGCGACAAATGATGACCCACAGAATTACCTTTGGCTTGGTGCTCCGGGAACGATGGGTATCCCGAACATTCGAGACAGGAGTATATCATGACCAGCGTTGATAACACACCGCGCTACTCAGCTACGATTGACGAGGTGATCACCACCGTCGTCATGGCGCGAGTAACTGATTTCTTTGGATTTTTTGTGTATGCTATCGCTTCGGCCCTGGTATTTCCCCAATTGTTTTTTCCGATGCTCGACCCGCTGTCTGGTACGCTGGCGTCATTTGCGATCTTTTCTCTCGCATTTCTCGCACGCCCCGTCGCAAGCCTTTTGGGTCGAACCTTGCAGTACAAAATAGGCCGGGTCGGCAAGGTGTCACTCGCGCTTTTGCTGCTGGGAACGTCCACTGTCGCCATCGGTTTGCTGCCAGGATATGAGAAAATCGGCTGGCTCGCGCCTGTTTTATTGGCTGTTTTGCGCATTCTTCAGGGTCTTGGACTCGGTGGCGCCTGGGACGGATTGACGCTGCAGCTACAAAGCGCTGCGCCAAAAAACCGCAAGGGCCTCTATGCCATGGTACCCCAACTGGGCGGACCTATCGGATTCGTTGTGGCCGCTTCGATATTCTTCGTTCTCAACGGTTTTCTGACAGAAGAAGAGTTCATCAAGTGGGGCTGGCGGTTCGCATTCTTCGCAGTAATGGCGGTGAATGTCGTATCCCTCTATGCTCGCGTCCGGTTGCTGAATGCCGATCTGGGCGTTGAGCCAGAAGTCACGGAATCTGCACCTCTGAAAGAGCTGGTTCAGAACGAGGGCAGAACCATCCTGCTTTCGGCCTTCCTGCCTCTGGCCAGCTATGCGCTGTTCCACATGGTCACGGTGTTCCCGCTTGCATTCGCAGCCATCTATGAGCGGTTCGAGATCACCGAGGTTCTGACCGTGCAGTTGATTGGCGGTACGCTGGCGATCCTGACAGTGATTGCATCGGGCATTCTGGCGGACATGTACAACCGGCGCACAGTGATCAAAATCAGCACGGTTCTGATCGTCATGCTCAGCCTGATGATCGGAACATTGGCCCATTATCCGTACGCCTATATCCTGTTCGGCTTCCTCGTGCTGGGTCTCTCATATGGTCAGGCAAGCGCCATTGTGCCAAAGCGCTTTCCGAAGAAATACCGCTATTCCGGTTCCGCTATGGCAACGAACCTGTCCTGGATTTTCGGAGCAGCCTTTGCGCCCCTAGTGGGAGTCGGGCTTACTGCAGTATTCGGCCTGTGGGCTGCAGGGCTTTATCTGCTTTCGGGTGCGCTGGTGACATTTGGCGCGCTTAGCCTGCTGAACAAACGCGATTCAGACGACAGATCAGCTTGATCGACGAATATGTTTACCGGGTAAGCGATGAATGCTTGCCCGGCGAGCGACGTAATGCAGACTTAGCTATTCGGCAGCTTCAACCCGAATGGATCTGATCGAAGGATCTGTGCGCCCGTAAGCGGCCAGAATTCGACCACTCCACTTTTGGGCGATGTAGTCTGCCATGAAACGAGATGGCGCCATCAGGGTTGCGACGCCCCCTGCCCTCTCGACCTCGGTAAGGTGCTGAAACCAGCTTGACCAGAGTTCAGGGTCGCGCCCATGCAGGGCCGCCTGAACGGCGCTCCAGACTTCGTCACCGTCTGTCTCAGCCAGGGGTGGCTTAACTGCGAATGGAACTATGTTCGATGGTTCGACTTCCGGCTCATGTCCCATTCGTTCTGCAAAGTCTGTGCCAATGACAGGCCAAACCGTAGACGTATCCAGCATGATCTGTTTGAGGTCCAGCTCGTAAACGGCAACGCGTCCGCGAACAGCCGGGCGCTTAACCGCTATCCAGCCTAAACCACGTAGCTTGGCCATTTCTCTTTTGACAGTGCGCTCATCGACAGACCAAAGGCGGGCAATTTCTTCCCGCCCAATCGACAACTCATTGTTACGCCAGTTGTATCGCGTGGTGATCAGGCTCACGATTCGCAAAATGCTGCGCTGACGATGCTTGTCACCGGATAAGGCATGGACAGCCAAAGCCGATAAAATATCATACTTGAGGGCTGGCGCATTTCGGCCAACCGGCTTTGAAAGCTGCATCCGGGTCCTCACCGTCTCAATCTGCCTCGTGCGGGTTAGTCCGCATCGTTAGCGCCGTTTCCCAACGCTTTTCGTAATGTTGTCCTGATTAGCGTCCAATGTGACGATTCTGTCAAGAGCCCTCTGAAATTGATGCAATTCGGAGCCCCATTCCGATCTAAAAATATAAATAGATTGGTGAAGTATTGGTGATGGGGGACATCCTACGCGTCCCCCTATTTGAGAGGTTTGTCCCCCTAAATCGGGCAGAGCTCTCCGATCTGTCCCCCTAAATCTTGTGCACTAAGCCAAGCGATGGGTGAACGCAGGGATGTCTCCTCTCCGAATCGGTCGGGCGTCGAAAACCCCTTAATTTCTTACCCGCGGGTAAGATTGGGATTTCATGATAATTTCTTTTGCCAAAAACGCAAACCAAGCGTAAAAAGCGAATAGGCAAAAATTTACGTCCAATAAAAAGAGAGCTGAGGCATGTACACGCACGAAGACCTGAATGCATTGCGCAATCAATCACTCAAGTTGCAGGGTTGGATTCGCCAGCAAACTTTCAGCCCCGAGATGGAGAAGACGCTGCGCCGGTTTTCCAGCTGGGAAGTTTCCGAGCTGATATTTCGGGTGAACCAGTCAACCTTTCGCGGCAAGCTGGCCGCTGACCCTTCTCTGCCCGGTGGAGAGGTGGAGCCAGACGGCCGGCAACGTTGGTTCAGCCTTGAGGAGGTCAATGAGCTGCGTCGACGGCTCAAGGTCAATCGCAGATCCCTGATGCCGCCACGTCCTGTAGGAAAGCGGGCTATCCGTGCGGCAGTCGCGAACTTCAAGGGTGGCGCCGGCAAATCGACCGTCGCATTGCATCTAGCGCATGCCGCCGCTCTGGATGGGTATCGCGTGCTGGTGGTAGATTTCGACCCCCAGGCGACGCTGAGCCATTCCATGGGTCTAACGGATGTGGCCGAGGACTTCACCGTCTGGGGCATCATGGCGCGGGACCTGATCCGCGAGACCGAGCGGATGAACAACCGCCCGGCGGCAGCGGAATCTGGAACCGCCCTGCCCCGCCGCGAGTTGCCGCCCTCGATCACCGACATGGGTCTTGGTGACCTGCGCATCGCAGACTTTATCAAACAAAGCTCATGGTCGACCATCGATGTCATCCCCTCCTGCGCCAACGCTGCCTTCGTTGAATTTGCCTCTGCGCAGTATCGGCATCTGAATCCGGAATGGTCGTTCTTTGCCGCGGTATCCCGATATCTCGATCAGATTCCCGACGATGCCTATGACCTGATCCTGTTCGATTGTCCTCCGGCCATTGGGTATCAGTCGATGAATGCGGTCTTCGCTGCTGACATGCTCTATGTGCCGTCCGGCCCAGGATATTGGGAATATGACTCGACCACGTCTTTCATTGGTCAATTGGCTGAGGCGCTCGAAGACCTTGCCTATGGTTTCGACAAGACCTTACCCACGGGTAAGATTGGTCTGCCCAAGACATTCTGTGAACTTCGCTTCTTGTTGACGCGTTATGAACCCGGAAACGCACTGCACCTTGCCATGTTCGATGCGTTCCGCAAGGTTTTCGGCGAACACGTTGCCGAGCACCCTGTCGAGATGACCCGCGCAGTTGAGCAGTCAGGCCGCTTCCTGAGCTCGGTCTATGAAATGGACTACCGCGAAATGACGCGAGAGACCTGGCGGCGCGCACGATCGACCTTTGACAATGTATATGAAGAATTCCGGGGCGTAATGTTGTCGGCCTGGGACAAGCTGGAGGATGACGCATGAGCCGTAAACGCAGAATGTTCGATATCGATATGCCGGCTGTTGAGGATATACCGGTTGGCAAGGTTCCTGACAAAGTGCTCGAAAAACGTCGCGGTCCAATGGCCGCTGCGATTTCCGAGAATGCGGATGCGTTGCGGGACCAACAATCTACAGAAGATGCAATTCGGTCCGAGAATGATCGACTGGCGCATGAGCTTGTCCGTTTACGTTCCGAAGGTCTTGTGACTGAGCACATCGCATTATCCGATGTGATGACTAAAAAGCTGACGCGCGATCGCAAACCCGGCCCTGATCCCGAACTGGATGAGCTCAAACTTTCAATCCAGGAGATTGGCCTGTCCAACCCGATCCGCGTAGAACGTCGACCCGATGGACGATTTGACCTGATTCAAGGAATGCGGCGCCTCTCGGCATATCGCGCCCTGTACGAGGAAACCGGTGATGAAGCCTATTCCAAAATCCCTGCAGGTATCGCCGAAGCGTCAGAGCTGAACGACAGCTATCGCCGTATGGTGGATGAAAATCTGATCCGCAAGGATATCTCCTTCGCTGAAATGGGTGCGCTTGCGCGGGCATTTGCAGATGATCCGAACAACGATTGTGTGGATGTCGATAAGGCTGTGTCGATCCTGTTCAAGTCGGCGAGCTATACGAAGCGTAGTTATATTCGGGCTTTCGCCAGCCTTCTTGCCTTGCTGGAGAAGGTGCTGATGCATCCCAACGACATTCCGCGCAATGTAGGTGTGGAACTCAAACGCAAGTTTGATACAGATCCTGGCCTTATCGGGCAGGTGAGCTCTGCGTTGATGAGTGAACCTGACCGGGACAGTAGCCGTGAGGTAGCCATTTTACGCAGCTTTTTAAACACAGAAGCTGCCGAGCCGACCAAGAATGCAACGAAGAACAACAGCAAACCGCGTCGTGCCAAGACAACGTTTCAGGTGTCCGGACGGGCAGGGATTGCGAAGTGTTCGGCATCAAGCGGGCGTATTGATCTGCGGTATGACCTCGATTTCACACGGGTCGACAGGGCCCGGTTGGAACAGGCCATCTCGACACTTATTGCGGATCTCTGGGAAGAGGATGATCTTACCCACGGGTAAGAAAATGATATTTGGCTTGAATTTCAGCAATGGCGCCGGAGAGAGTTCCGGCGCCATTTTGTTTGCAAACTATCCCAGCAGATCCGTCGCCGGGTTCTCGGCAATATCGACGTCATCGTAGTATTTCTGGGCCTGAGCGAGCGAGCGATGCAGGGAGAGGCGCATTGCAGCCTGAATCGGCGCACCGTCCAGCGCCGCCTGTGTCAGGAAGCCGGAGCGCAGCCCGTGCGGTGAGGCATAGTCTTCGGGCAGGCCCGCCAGTTTCAGCCGGTGCCGGACAATCTGATAGATCGCATCGGGTGACAGGCGGCGCTTGAGTACGCGATCCGCTTTGGAGACAGGGCGGAACAGCGGCCCATCGCGAATTTCGCCAACCTCGATCCAATGGACCAGCGCCTGTGCGGCGCGCGCCTTGAGCACCAACCGGGGTGTTTCACCTTTCTGGGTGGTTTTGGTTTCCAGCAGCGAAAGCCAGATCAGCCCGGCCTTGTTGAAATCCTTCAGACTGACATCTTCGCACCGCAATCCAGCAATCTCCGAACGTCGTCTACCACCAGAAGCCCAACCCAGCATCAAGATGGCGCGGTCGCGGCAATCTCGCCGGGACCCACGACAAGTGGACAGCAACTGCTCGAGCACATCGCGGGTAATCGGGTGCTGCGATTTCGGGGCAGGGGGACGGGCCATAGCCCGGCGCGCCTTGGCGCGCGTCTGTTTGACCTGGGGCGCATCAAAAGGGCTGGTCAGGTTCTTCATCCGGTGGAATGCCAACCAGGACGCGATGCGCCGGTCCAGCGTGGACGAGGCCGGGCAGGTTAGCGTCTTGCGCAGTCCCTGCGCAATCAGCATGTCCGCTGTTTGCCGGGCGATGTCCGCCTCAGATGCGCTGCTGAGATCGCGGGCGTGATCGAGAATGAAAGCGAGCGCTGTGGCCTCGGATTCCGGCCAGGCCAGTGCGGCACCAAACCGGGCAGATTTCCATGCTGTGATGTAGACCAGATCACGTTCGTAAGCCCGCAAAGTGTTTTCCGGGGTTCCTCGGATATACAGGTCACTCAGCGCCTCCTGATCGACGAGCGTTAGGGCAGGGGGAGTGGCTGGCAGATATGGGACAGGAGGCTTCATGACCGCCATTCTGTGCCGGTTTTCTGGTGAAATCAATCATACATGATAAGAGATACTTATCAAATGTAATGATGAGCGAGTCAAGTTTCTAATGTAACGAACAAAATATGCGAATTATGCGCATAACGGAGGCAGGCATATTGTAAACCAACAAAACTACTGGAAACTGTCACAATTTCTGAACAATGCTGAAGGAGGCAGAAGAACAGCCGACACCCTGTCAAATGCATAGGCTGCTGCTGCAGGGAGTTTTCGGGCGTTAGTCGATCTCTTGCCATCACGCAAACTAGGTCAATGCCTGCCCAATTAGCCTTCAAGGGGTTTTTGAGTGTCGAAGTTCGGCTTTGGTTGACCTTTGGTTTGATGTAGCGATGGGTCGGTTTCGACACGGTGTTGACGCTATGACCCCGTAGGTAAGACAGTTCGTCATGAGCAAACGTGTTTCGAAAGCCCATTTAAATGGATGCCGTTCTCTGCGATCAGTGATTTTATACGCCGTTTGAGCCTAACGTCGTTTCGTACCGAGGGTGTGCGAGTTTGAATACTTGTTGGCGGGGCGCGGCATCATCGTCAGTCACGAAACGATTTGTTCATGGTGATTAAACTCGGACCTCAATTGGGAAGGTGTTTCCGCAGTATCGACACTCGGTGAAGGCTGGCGTTTCTATGCCGGGAATGATCTTCTAAAGTTGCATCCTTGTTTCTTAGAGACCGCTGCATCGTGGCCATGCTGAAGAAAAACGAATTGACCGAGATTCTGGTTCTGGTCACGCCGCATTTCAATCTTGCGGCGACGATGGCGTTTTTGGACCCGTTCAGGGCTGCAAACTACCTGGCTGGAAAACAGCTTTTTCAGTGGTGTGTAGCGTGTGAAACCGGCACGTATTGCCAAGCCAGCAACGGGGTGGAAGTTGCGGTCAGGCCGCTGGATTCCATTAAGCAATCACGACCAGACATAGTCGTTGCGTCCAGCAGTTGGACGCCCGAAGCTTTCACCAGTGAGCCCCTGCTTTCTGCGATACGCAAATACGCACGGACTGGCAGCTATGTTGCAGGGATCGATACCGCGGCCTTCATCCTGGCCGAAGCAGGTCTCTTGCGGGGGCGACGTGCCACCGTCCATTACGAGCATATAGATGCTTTCGGTGAGAAATATCCAGAGACTGAGGTGTGTGAGGATTTGTTCCTTCACGAAGGCAATATCGGTACTTGTTGTGGCGGGACTGCAACCGGCGAATTTGCACTATTTCTGCTGCACGGGATTGTCGGCGATGCACTGACAAACGATTGCGCGAAATATCTGTTCTATCCCAATCTTCGTGGGCTGGGCGCACATCAGACCGACAGCCAACTGGAACCTCTGGGAAACACGGCGCCGCCCAAGGTCCGGAAAGCGATCGTGATCATGGAGCAGCACTTGGAAACGCTGATTGCCATTCCCGAGCTGTGCAAGCTTGCTGGGGTTTCTCAACGTCAGTTGAATCGCCTGTTTCAGGAGTATGTGAAGACCAGTCCGCAATTGTATTACCGGGATATCCGGTTGGACCGGTCGAGGGGGTTGGTCACACAGACTGAGCTTCCCATCTCCGAAGTTGCGCAGGCCTGCGGTTTTCCAAGCCAGGTCCATTTTGCACGTGCTTACAAGCAACGCTTTGGTCTGCCTCCAAGTCAGGATCGGATCGAGGGCAGGGTACCGTTCGAGTTTCGGGCCTGGCCGATGTACCGTCCGGCTGTGGGTGTAAGGGATGGCGAATAAAGTTTAGTCTATGGCGATTAGACTGCCCGCACCATTGTGGTTTTTGGCAGATCATACCTTTGCAAACCGGCAGGCAAAGGAGTGTCCAAAATGACAGACCTACCGACCCAGGCTCAGTTCGCGACCATCGCTGAGGGCTATTCGGCGGATGCGGGCAATTCGCAATCTCTGAAAGCCGACGCTTATGTAAAGCAAGAGTGGTTTGCTGCCGATCAGCGTGAAATCATAGCAAAGTCTTGGCAGTGGGTTTGCCACGTTGAGAAACTGCGGGAATCCGGGTCGTTTGTGACAATCGAAATAGCTGGGCAACCTATTGCGGTGGTTCGGGACCGCGAGGGTGTTCTTAGGGCGTTTTACAACGTCTGCAAACATCGTGCACATGAGTTGCTGAAAGGGGAGGGCAGTACGACCCGTATCATGTGCCCCTATCATGCGTGGGTCTACAAGTTGGACGGTCAGCTGGTACGTGCGCCGGAAACTGAACATCTTGAGAATTTCAGCACCGGTGAGATCTGTCTCGATCAAGTTCAGGTCGAAGAATTCGCTGGCTTTGTTTACGTCAATCTGGATCCGAGCGCGGCTTCGCTGAAAGAGCAGTCAGGTAGTCTGGAAACTGAAATCCGCCATTGGGCACCTGACATTGACCAACTCACCTTTGGTCACCGCCTGACTTATGACATCAAGTCGAACTGGAAGAATGTCGTCGACAATTTTCTGGAGTGCTATCACTGCCCCACCGCGCATAAGGATTTCTGCGATCTGGTGGATATGGATACCTACAAGGTCACCACACACGGCATCTATTCCAGCCACATGGCGGATGCGGGGAAGTCGGCAAATACCGCCTATGATGTTTCCAACGCGACCGTGCGCACCCATGCGGTCTGGTGGTTGTGGCCGACAACCTGCCTCATGCGCTATCCGGGACGATCCAGCATGATTGTCCTGAACATCATTCCCGTAGGCCCGGATCGGACATTGGAGACATACGACTTTTTCCTTGAAACGCCCGAACCCGATGAAGGCGAACTGGATGCCATCCGGTATCTGGATGAAGTCCTGCAGGTCGAGGACATCAGCCTGGTCGAAAGCGTTCAGCGTGGTATGAGTACGCCCGCCTTCACCCAAGGACGCATTGTCAATGACCCGACCGGATCGGGAAAATCCGAACACGCAGTTCACCACTTTCATGGTTTGGTTCTGGAGGCCTATGCCGGGGCCGTCAGATGACGCGGCCCAACATCGTTGTCATCATGGCAGATCAGCTGGCCCCACATTGGACCGGAGCCTACGGCCACCCGATCGCCAAGACGCCCCATATCGACACGCTGGCGGCGCGGGGAATGCGATTTGATGCGGCTTATTGCAATTCGCCGCTTTGCGCACCGTCTAGGTTTGCCTTCATGTCGGGCCAGTTGATCAGCCGCATCGCCGCCTATGACAACGCAAGCGAATTCCGCGCTTCGGTCCCGACCTTTGCGCATTATCTTAAGGCGTTGGGATATCGCACCTGCCTGTCCGGTAAGATGCACTTCGTAGGCCCCGACCAGAAACACGGGTTTCAGGATCGCGTCACCACCGATATCTACCCCTCCGATTTTGCGTGGACCCCAGATTGGGAGGCTCCGGACGAGCGCATCGATAAGTGGTATCACAACATGCAGACGGTCAAGGAAAGCGGTGTCGCTGTCGCCACTTTCCAGACCGATTACGATGACGAGGTCGGTTTTGCTGCGCGTCGCTGGCTGATTGACCGGGGACGCGAACGCGCGGCGGGGCAGGATACACCCTTTTGCATGGTGGCCAGCTTTATCCATCCGCATGATCCCTACGTCGCCAAACCCGAATGGTGGGACCTCTATGATGACGATGAGATTCCCATGCCCGAATTTGTGCCTGCGCTGGATGAGCAGGATCCGTTTTCGCGCCGGGTGATGGATGGGATCGAAGCCAGCGTGGTGCCCCTGACCGAGGAAGAGGTGCGCCGCGCCCGCCGCGCCTATCTGGCAAATGTCAGCTATTTTGACAGCAAGGTCGGTGAAATTGTCAAAGCCATCGAAGATATCGGTGAAAGCGACAACACCATCATCATCGTGACAGCAGATCATGGCGACATGCTGGGTGAGCGTGGGTTGTGGTACAAGATGAACTTCTTCGAACACTCTGCCCGTGTGCCGTTGATTATGGCGGGCGCGAGTGTTTCCCATGGCGTAGCCGGAAACGCTTGCTCGCTTCTGGACCTGTTGCCAACCTTCATCGACATTGCTGGTGGCAGTGCAGCGACTTTGGGCGAACCGGTGGATGGCCGTTCCCTGATGCCGCTCGCGCGTGGCGAAGCCGACCCGGTGGACGAAGCGATCGGCGAATACTGTGCCGAGATGACGCCCTATCCCGTTTTCATGATCCGGCGCGGGCCTTTGAAGTACATTCATTGTGATGCCGACCCGCCTCAGCTTTATGATCTGGCTCAGGACCCGCTGGAAACGAAAAACATAGCTAATGAGCCCACTTATCGCGATGCTGCCGCAGCTTTCGCCGCAGAAGTGACCGAGCGATGGGACAGTGAAGAACTGCGTCGCAATATTATCGCCACTCAGAAATCCCGGCACGCGCTGCATGCTGCGATGGAGGCAGGGGCCGGAGAACATTGGGACTACAACCCGCCGTCTGACGCCAGCCAGCAATATGTGCGCAACCACATGGATTGGACTGTGGCCGCCGAACACTATCGTTTAAACCCGAGGACACCCGATGACAGGAAAACTTGAAGGCAAAACCGCTTTGGTGACTGGCGGGCGCGGTGGCATTGGGCGTGCAATCGTCGCACGCTTCCTCCGCGAAGGTGCCCATGTCTTCGCCGCCGATCTTACCCCGCAGGGTTCGCTGTCTGAACATGACGAAGATGGCAGCGTCTTTGTCAAACTGGACGTCACGCAAGAGACCGACGCAGTCGCGGCGATGGAGCGGGTCAAATCCGATACTGGTAAGCTGGATATCTTGGTCAACGCTGCAGGGATCGAGATTGAAAAAACCATCGAGGACACTTCGCTGGAAGAATGGAACCGCAGCTTTGCTGTAAACTGCACCGGCACGTTTCTGACTTCGAAATACGCACTGCCGCTGATGCGCAAAGCGGCCCAGTCAGGGACCAGTGCCAGCATCATTAACTTCGGTTCCTATGATGGGTTCATCGCTGATCCGGGTCTCGCAGCCTATTGTGCCACCAAAGGGGCAGTCCATGCGTTGACCCGTGCGATGGCCTGCGATCATGGACCAGAAGGCATCCGCGTCAACGCCATTTGTCCGGGCTATATCGATACGCCAATGCTGCAAAGTTTCTTCACCGGTGATGGTTCCGGCGCTGGCGGGAAAACCATTGATCAGCTGCAACAGGCGGTGCGCGATGTTCACCCGATGCGCACCTATGGCACACCCGAAGACATTGCCAATCTGGTCAACTGGCTGGCCTCGGACGAGGCACGTTATGCCTCGGGTCAATTGTGGGTGCTGGATGGCGGGCTGTCAGCCCAGGTGCAGCAGATGAAGCTCTGAGGATCGCGCCATGCCAAAGCAGAAGTCTGTCATCATCACCTGCGCTCCGACCGGGGGGATTCACACGCCCACCATGTCCGAGCATCTGCCGATCACGCCTAGCGAGATTGCAGCCGCATCAATCGAAGCAGCTGAAGCAGGCGCTTCGATTATCCACCTTCATGCACGCGACCCGGAAACCGGAAAGCCCGATCCAAATCCCGACCTGTACATGGACTTCCTGCCACGGATCAAACAGGCCACGGACGCGGTCATGAATGTCTCGACCGGTGGTGGTCTGGGCATGACCCGCGAAGAACGCCTGCGCGCCGCCGTGAAAGCGTCGCCCGAGATGGCAAGCATGAATATCGGATCGATGAATTTCGGCATTTTCCCGATGAAGGATAAGTATTCGAACTGGAAACACGCGTGGGAGCCCGAGTTTCTGGACATGACCCGCGATTTCATTTTCCGAAATACCTTCGCGGATATCGAATACTGCATAAAGGAACTGGGGCAGGGCCACGGCACCCGATTTGAATTCGAATGCTATGACCTCGGCCACCTCTACAACCTCGCGTGGATTCGCGATCAGGGTTGGATCGACGGTCCGGTTTTTGTGCAGATGGTGTTTGGTATTCTGGGCGGTGTTGGCGCCGACCTCGATAACCTGATGCATATGCACACTATCGCCAACAAGCTGTTCGGGGATGAGTATGAATGGTCGGTTCTGGCCGCCGGTCGCTTTCAGATGCCTTTTACGACCCAAAGCGCATTGCTGGGTGGCAATGTCCGCGTCGGGATGGAGGATAGCTTGTACATCGGACCCGGCGAAAAGGCCGTATCCAGCGCTCAGCAGGTCCGGAAAATCCACGACATCATCGAAAATCTCGGCCTTACCGTCGCCACCCCCGCCGAGGCGCGAGTTCGTCTTGGGCTTAAGGGTGGCGATCAGGTTGCCTTCTGAAGGGGGAAACATGCAGACAAACATGCTGATCAATGGCGAGATGGTTGCGGGCGACGGTGCCGAGCTGCCCATTGTCGACCCAGCCACCGAGGCAGAGATTGCGCAGGTGAATGAGGCCAGCCCAGAACAAGTCGAGGCCGCAGTGCGTTCGTCCGAAGCAGCCTTTGAGAGCTTCTCGCGCAGCACCCCGGCGGAACGGTCCGCGCTGTTGCTGGCTATCGCGGATTGCCTTGAAGAAAATCAGGATGAACTGGCCGAGCTAGAAAGTTTGAACGCTGGCAAACCCTGGCCCTCGGCTCGTGACGATGAGATGCCGCTGACAATCGACACATTCCGGTTCTTCGCCGGGGCGGCGCGAACGATGTCTGGTTCTGCCGCAGGTGAGTATGTGGCGGGCCATACCAGTATGATCCGCCGCGATCCGGTTGGGCCAGTCGCGGCCATCGCACCCTGGAATTATCCGCTTATGATGGCCGCCTGGAAGCTGGCCGCTCCCATTGCCGCAGGTTGCACCGTTGTCCTGAAACCCTCGGAACTCACGCCGTTATCCATGTTGCGAGCCGCTGAGCTTTTGAACGATATTCTGCCTAAAGGTGTTATGAATGTGATACATGGCGCCGGTCCGACTATCGGAGATCAATTGATCAACAGCCCCGGGATGGAGGCGATTACAGTAACCGGCAGTCCTGCCACTGGCATGGCGGCGATGCGGGCTGCGGGCAACCAGATCCGGCATGTACATCTGGAATTGGGTGGCAAGGCCCCGGTGATCGTCTTTGACGATGCAGATATTGAGGCCGTTGCCGAAACGATCAGGTTTGGCAGCTTCTTCAACGCGGGTCAGGATTGTGCTCAGCCTTGCCGCGTGCTGGTACAGGATGGTGCCTATGACAAACTGGTCGCGGCAATTGCGGCTCAGGTCAGCCAAATCCAGATCGGTAGGCAGAAGGCTGAAGGCACTGAAATGGGCCCGGTGATCTCAGCCAGCCAGCGTGACCGTGTAGCGGGCTTTGTTGACCGCGCCCGAACCAGTTGCGAGGTCGTAATCGGTGGCGCCTCAGGCGATGGTGCGGGTTACTTCTACAAGCCGACTGTTTTGGCCAATGTAGACAACGATGCTGAAGTGGCCACTCATGAAGTTTTCGGCCCCGTCGTCTCAGTCTCTCGTTTCAGTGACGCCGAAGACGCCTTGCGCATTGCCAATTCTGGTCGTTATGGGCTGGCCTCTTCGGTCTGGACCGCAAATGTCGGTCGCGCAATGGAGATGACCAGCCGACTGCGTTACGGCTTTACCTGGGTCAACACCCATGGGGTAGGGACCCCGGAAATGCCATGGGCTGCGATGAAAGGGTCCGGAACCGGCTGTGACATGAGTGTCTATGCCCTCGATGCCTATACTTCGATCCGTCACGTCATGGTGGCACACTGATGCGGTTGGCTGGGAAAAGAGCACTGGTCACCGGTGGTCGTCAGGGTATCGGGCGCGGGATTGTTGAAGCCTTTTTAGCCGAGGGCGCAACTGTTAGCACATGCGGGCGCGGCAACCGGCCTGAGGGCCTGCCGGATGCGGTAACCTGGTACAGTGCGGACGTATCTGACGTGGGGCAGGTCGAAGAGCTGGCTCAAGCCGCCGGCGCCGCCGATATTCTGGTCAACAATGCTGGCGTGCAGGTTGAAAAGACCGTCGTGGACAGTACCGATGCCGATTGGGATCTGGTCATCGGTGCCAACTGCCGGGGCGTTTTCAATATGTGTCGGGCGTTTATTCCGGTCATGCCGCAGGGCGGTTCGATCATCAATATCGGGTCGATTTCCGGCAAGGTCGCGGACCCATCCCTGGCGCTCTATAACGCTTCAAAGGCTTTTGTTCATGGACTGACACGCTCGATCGCGGTGGATCATGGCCCAAAAATCCGCTGCAATGCGATCTGTCCAGGCTGGATCGAGACAGGCATGTTGGACGCTGGTTTTGATCTGTCCGATGACCCGCAGGCAGCCCGAAAAGACGCGCTGTCCCGGCATGCCACACGCCGGTTTGGCCAGCCTGCCGACATTGCCGCCATGGCCGTTTGGCTGGCGTCGGATGAGGCAGGGTTCGCCACCGGGCAGTTGTTCACCATCGACGGCGGCATGACTGCCGCATCACCGATCAACACAGGGTTATTCTGATGGTAGAAATCTCACATACTGCTGTTCTGGGCGCGGGCACTATTGGCGCCAGCTGGACCGCCCTGTTTCTGGCCTCGGGCCGGTCTGTAACGGTCTACGACCCCGCCGATGGTGTGGAAAGCGGCGTACGCGCCTATATCGACCAAGCCTGGAAATCCATGGATGAACTGGGTTTGACAACACGAGGTTCCCCCGATCAGGTCTCCTTCGTTCGTTCGGCACGCGAAGCGGTTGAGGGCGCGGATTTCGTACAGGAGAACGTCCCCGAACGCTTGCCGATCAAGCACGCAATTTTTGCTGAGATCGAACCGGGTATTGCGCCGCATGCTGTCATCGCAAGCTCGGCTTCCGGCCTGACGCTTGGCCAGATGCAGGCAGGTTGGCAAAACCCGGGTCGCTTTATTCTTGGCCATCCTTTCAACCCGCCGCACCTGATTCCGCTGGTCGAAGTGATGGGCAACGACCTGACTGACGCAGATGCGGTGTCCACGGCCGAGGCATTCTACAAGGACATCGGTAAGGTCACTATCCGCGTTAACAAGGAAGTCCCCGGCCATGTCGCCAACCGATTGCAGGCGGCTGTCTGGCGCGAGGCCATTCACTTGGTGCAAACCGGTGTCGCCAGCGTCGGAGACGTCGACAAGGCCATGTCCGCTGGACCTGGGTTAAGATGGGCCGCCATGGGGCCGACGACACTCTTCAGCCTTGGTGCTGGATCAGGCGGTCTTCCTGCTTTTTGTGATCACTTCGCCGACACGTTCAATGGCTGGTGGGATGATCTTGGAACACCCCAACTCACTCCTGAAGTTGCAGAATTGCTAGGACAGGGTCTGGCGGCATCGCACAACGACACATCAGTCGAAGAACTTGCCGCTTTGCGCGATGCGAGAATTGTGAAGATGCAGGCGGCTTTAACAGAAGTGAAAGAGGGAAAGTGACTATCAAAAAGCAAAATGCAGCCCAGAAATAGCAGGGCTGCCACCTATTCTGCTTGCTGTGCACTCAAGGGAATTTGTGACTGAACCCTTTGGGACCAAAAAAAATCCACTATGGGTTGGGAACAACCATTGTGTGTTCCGGTTTCCAGCTCAGCCAAATTTCGCCGCCTTCTGGTAGGTCCGGGATGTCCTGATCGCGCGCGATGACCTTGAATGTGTTGCCGCCGTTTTCCAAAACACAGGTCGCCATTGCGCCAGCAAAGATGCGTCGGACCAATGTTGCGGGGATCTTGGAAATCTCATCCCCGCCGGGTTCCGAGGTTGAAATGCTCATGTTCTCGGGCCGGACAGCGAGAGTAGACTGCTCTGTCGCCCCGCTTGGCAGCTTGATATCCGCCCCGGCAGAGCTCAGCGCTGTGCCGCCCTGAGCGGTCAGAATGTTTGCTTCACCCAGAAACTCGGCTGTGAAGATATCGACGGGGTTATTGTACACCTCCCGTGGTGGGCCGGCTTGAATCATAGTGCCCTGTTTGAGGATGCCGATCTTGTCGGACAAAGTCAGAGCCTCCTCCTGATCGTGGGTTACAAAGATCGTAGTAATCCCAATCTCGCGCTGGATGCGCTTTAGTTCGATCTGCATATCCACACGCAACGACTTGTCCAGCGCTGACAGAGGTTCGTCCAGCAACAGCACTTTGGGATTGGTCACGATTGCCCGTGCCAATGCCACGCGCTGTCGCTGCCCGCCAGAAAGCTGGTGTGGTTTTCGGTCGCCTAACTGGCCAAGCTGAACAAGCTCTAGCGCCTCACCCACACGGCGGCGCTCTTCTGCGGCGCCTACTTTGCGCACGCGCAGACCAAAGCCCACATTGTCCGCCACTGTCATGTTGGGAAACAGGGCATAGTTCTGAAACATCATCCCGATATCACGCTTTTCGACCGGAATGTTTTCGACAGATTGGTCGCCGATATAGATCGAGCCGCTATCCGCAAAGATGAAACCCGCGATGGCGCGAAGCAACGTTGTCTTGCCACTGCCGGATGGGCCGAGCAAGGCAAAGAACCCGCCGTTCGGGAAATCCATGGTGACATCGTTCAGCGCCTTGAGCGACCCAAAGGTCTTGGTGACGTTCTGGACAGAGACTTCGGCCATCAGCGCTCTCCTCCGAAATTTGAAAACCGGGCTGCAAAGAGCATTACGGCCATTGAGATGACGATTATGATTGTCGAGATTGCGTTGATTTCCGGTGTGAAGCCTTTGCGGATCGACGTGTAGATCAGCACCGGCAAAGTACTGTCACCGGGTTCGGACAGGAAATACGAGACGACGAACTGGTCAAAGCTGACCGCGAAGGCGAACAGGGCACCTGCAATGATACCCGACGCAATCCATGGCATGGTCACGCGTCTGGTCACAGTCCAGCTGTCTGCGCCCATCGATCGAGCAGCTTCTTCCAGAGTCACATCAAAGGTCGCCAACCGGGCGCTTACCACCACGATCACATAAGGCAGAGCGAGAGCGACATGGCCAATCAGAACAGAAGGTGTACCACGCCCCAATCCGACGCCGTAGAAAAAGATCAACATTGCTGTGCCGGTGATGAGCCAGGGGATTGCGATCGGCGGGAACAGCATGACCTGCAGAAATCGCTTTCCGCGAAACTCGAACCTGAAAAGCGCCAGAGAAGCGGCCGTCCCCAGAGTTGTGGCAATCACCGTTGTCGCCAGCGCGATAAGAACCGACCGGGTCGCGGCATTCAGGATCTCGGTATTCTGGCTTAGCTTTTCGTACCAAGTCAGTGAGAACTCAAACGGCAGCTGATAATATTGCGAGGCGTTGAATGACATGAACGCCATGACGATGATTGGCGCGTAGAGAAAGAACAGGATCAGCGCAAGCCAGGCTTTTCCGATCCAGGCGAGATAAGTCCCCTTCATGTCTGAGCCCTCCGCAGAACCGGGCTGGCGGTTGCCAGGATCAGCAACACAACTGCCAGCAGGATAAATGACAATGCGGCTCCCAATGGCCAGTTGAAGACAGCAACGAATTGGTCCTCGATGACGGTGCCAAAATATGTGCCAACGCGTCCGCCTAGGATGCGGGGTTCCATGAATGACCCGACTACGGGCACAAATATCAGCACGGCGCCCGCCAACAGGCCCGGCAGCGAAAGAGGGAGAATGAGGCGCCACAGGATGGTCAACTTGTTAGCACCCATTGAGCGGGCGGCATCAATCAAGCTGTCGTCGATCGCCTGCAGCGCCAGATACGACGTCAGGATCACATAAGGCAGGTAGGAATGAACCAGCCCGATCACGATGGCCGGAGTCGAAAACATCAGGTTCACATCCACCTCAAAGGGCAGAATTGCATTCAGGCCCAAATCAAGCACACCGTTCCCGCGCAGCACGATCGCCCATGAAAAGATACGAACCAGTGAGTTTGACCAGAAGGGTAGGATAACCAGCAGAAACAGTGCCTCACGTGATTTTCCCTTGATCACCTTGGCCAACACATAGGCGCAGGGAAATCCCACAAGCACCGATACCGCGGTCACCGTCAGGCCGAGCTTGATGGATTTCCACAGCAGCGTTGCATAGGTCGAGGTTTGAAAGAACGCCTGGTAATTGTCTGCCGTGTAACGCCATTCGGCATCGCCAAACGGCACATCCGACAGAAAGCTGAAATAGAGCATCGCCGACAGCGGCAGAAAAATTGCCACTGTCAGCCAGATATACGCGGGGGAAAGCAACGAGGCTATCTTGAGCCTGTCCTGACGGGCAAGAACCGTTGACATGTCTGCTTTCTCCCTTGCTTTGGCCTGATTATTGCGCAGCCTTCAGGCCTTGCCACAGTTCCAGGTACTTCTCGCGGTTTTCATCGGAGACCGGACGCTGGAACTGCACACGGGCCACAACGGCAGGATCGCCCAGAACGCGCTTGTTGAATGCGTCATCAGGCAGAGCAGCAGCGGCCTTGGCATTTGCCGAAGCCGGGGCACCGCTTTCGGCCCATTTCACATAGAATTCCGGGTCAATCATCCAGTTGATAAAGGCGTGTGCTGCCTCTTTCTTGGTAGAGGTTTCAGGGATGGACAGCCCGTCAAGCCAACCGATTGCGCCTTCATCAGGGACGACGAACTGAACCGGCAGACCAGAGGCCATCGATCTGCTTGCAGAACCGGACCAGAATGTCGCCACGTCCAGATCACCGGCGGCCATGAACTGGTTCCAGTCGTTCTCCGAACCCCAGTAGGTTTTGATCTGTGGCATCAACGCCGCCAGCTTAGCCTCAATGGCATCCAGATCCTGAATGTCATTGATGTCCTGACCGGTGGCGATTGCAGCGAACTGAACCGCCTCCAGCGCATCGTCGCGGATCGACACCTTGCCTTCATGTGCTGGATCCCAGAACACCTCGATCGAGGTTGGCATTTCGCTGAACTCATTGGTGTTCACTGCAAACGAGGTCAGGCCCCACGTCCAGGGCACACCATGTAGCGCACCACCTGCATTCAGGTCCTGATTGGTGGCCATGTTCTCTGAGACATCGCTAAAGTTGGCAACAAGCGAGCTGTCAACCGGCCCAATCAAACCTTCGGCCTGTGCCTGAGGAGTGAAGGCCGCATTGATCAGAACCACGTCATAGGCACCCGGATTGGTCCGCAGCTTTGTCAGCATCTCCTGTTCCGAGTTGAAGTATTCATGAACAACGGTGTGACCGGTGGCTTCGGTAAACGCAGCGATGGCCCAGTCCTGATCGGTGCCATAGCCCTGCCAATTCAGAACGCGAATTTCATCAGCCAGTACGACCGTGCCCATGGTTGTGAGGGCAACTGAGGTTGCCAGAAAGATGTGTTTGTTCATTGTCGTCTCCCAGTTGGATGGTCTTTAGCTTCGGTTCTCGATCAACCAGCCTCTTTCTTGCTCAGGGCGTTTTCGACGACCGCTTCGGTTGGGGCTGTCGCCGGTCCTTTTTGTGTGGTCGACAAAGCTGCTGCGACATTTGCGTAAACGGCAGCTCGTTTTGGTGTTTCGCCGCGTGACATTCGGGCAATGAAACTGCCGATATGAGTGTCACCGGCCCCATTTGTGTCCAAGGCCTGAACACGGAAAGGTGCGATGTGTTCTAGGGTACCCTGCCGGGCCAGAATGCAGCCGTCTTCGCCCAGACGCACTACGACACCTCCGTCGCCGGGGCGTGTTTCAGCGAGTGTTTTGGCGGCTTCGGCCGGATCAGCGCGTCCTGTCAAAACCGCTGCTTCCCGCATATTCGCGCTGATCCACGTTGCTCGGGTCATCGCTGCCTGAAGAGCCTCGCGATTTAGTGAGGCGACTATGGGCGACGGGTCGAAAACCAGGTTGCGTAATTTGTCGTCACCGGTCAGCCATTGGTGTAGCGACTGACGCGATCCGGCGTAGTGCAAGGCATAACCCGACAGCAGCGTCCAACCGAACTCATGAAAGCTGATCTGAGTCAGATCTTCGTCAGTTACATGCCCCTCGGCACCGTCGCTGGCCACGAACGTTCGCTCGCCTTGCGGGTCGATCATCACGGTACAGCAACCCTGATCGCGGCTGAGATCCTGTGTCCGCAGGAAAGGAATACTCTCAGTGTTGAGGCCTTCGCGAACAATTTTGGCAAACGGACCGGACCCGATCGAGCCACCGTAGAACACCATCATGCCAGCGCGTTTCGCGGCGACCATCGCGTTGAAACCACCGCCCGGCGTGATTGAGAAACCTTTGACAATGGCTTCTTCACCTGGCGCGGGCACGGCTTCGACTTCGTAGAGAAGGTCGGCAACGACACCGGACATCTGCAAGAGGCGATTGGTCATCTCGGTGCCTCCGTCGTGTCGCGTGGCGCATCTGCTGATACGCCGCGTAGGGTCAACAGTTGTTCTGCCGTCGCTTCGATTGCGAGGTCATTTGCCGAGCGGACAGGGGCAAGCACCTTAGGGTCAATACTCTGGATGCCAGCGCAGGCACCTGCCATCGCGCCAGCAATCGCACCGATGGTGTCTGTATCGTCTCCTATGTTGGCCGCGATCCGAGCGGCTTCCCAAACATCACCTGAGGCCATTCGCACTACACCGAATGCCGCCGGGACAGATTCATATGATGCGACAGACGTTCCCACTAACTGCGCAAATTCGTCAGCAGCGATACCTGTGTCCGCAAGGTTCAATGCGTAAGATATCCGCTTGCGCATATCGGTTTCACCTGACCGGTAACCGCGTTCCTGCCCCTTCTCGGCAGCATCCAAAGCGGCTGTGATCGCAGCGTCGTAATCAAGCCCGTCCACGCCGCTGCTGACAACGGCAGCAACTGCCGCGGCTGCGGCGATCGCCTCGCCTGTGTTGTGCGTCATCCGGCAGGCCAGTTCGACGCGGTCCAGAAAAGTGTCGGATGGTTCGTATTTGGTGGCAATTCCAACCGGGGCGATCCGCATCGCAGCGCCGTTCGTTGTACCATTGCGTCCGGTTTCAAGTGCTGACTCCCCGGCCAGCATCGCGGCGAGCGCTGCTTTGGAGGACGGCCCCAGCAAATCGCGCAAACCCCGCGCCCTGACATCGCGTTC
Organism: Ruegeria sp. CE12; assembly: GCF_056537525.1. Lineage (NCBI taxonomy): Bacteria > Pseudomonadati > Pseudomonadota > Alphaproteobacteria > Rhodobacterales > Roseobacteraceae > Ruegeria > Ruegeria sp. CE12. The sequence continues at coordinate 131,182 of NZ_JBQFRS010000006.1, forward strand.
CCAATCCAGCAAGTCCTGTGCCCAAAGCGCCTCGTCAAAGCCATTGCAGTCTTCGACAAGGCGTTTCGCCAACAAGAACGCCTGCTCGGTGTCATCCGTCACCTGTGCCGCCCGAAGGCCGTGCGAAACGGGATGATCCGGGTAAGGCGCGACATAGGTGGTGATATCACCATAGTGGTCTGCGATCTGCTGTCGCGACAGGGTTTGGGATGGCATGCCCAATGCATCCCCGATTGCCATACCGGCGAGGGCACCACACGCGCGATCATATGCCAAGCCTCTGTCCGTCAACGCTGTCAAAACTCCATTTGCAGACCGAACAGGTCCGGATCCAGAATGCTTTCGACGTATTCCAGGGTTGCCCCGTCGGCTGAACGCGTCAGACGACAAAGCCGCAGCATTGGCTCTCCCTTCTCACGCCCCATCACGGCCGCATCCGCCGCGCTGAGGGCAGGCAGCACTCGGGCCCATTCTTTTCCCCCGTCGACGCTCAGCCCGCGAAGCCGCAGCGTTTCCGTCAATGACCCATTTTCAAGGCCGTTCTCCAGGATTTCGGAAAATCCAGAACGCCAGGCAACGCGACTGCGTTCGAGCGAAACGCCCTGACCGGTTTTCACGCGAAACCGTAAGCGGTCGACGATCAGGAAGTCGGTGTCGGTCAAATCCGGTACATCAGTCAGATCCATTCCCCCGCGCGCAAGACGTAAGACGCGGGTCGCGAGTTCGGTGTCACCCGAGGACAGCGCGACACTCCATCCGGTGCGGTCGTCGATAGTTTGACCACCAAAGGTCACAAACGATCCGATCCCTCTCCGGGTCGTGATCAAGCCTTTGCGGCAGAGGATTTCGAGGCTTTTGCGCACGGTATTTCGACTGACCGAAAACCGTCTGACAAGCTCATTTTCGCTGGCTAACGGTGTCCCGTTTCCAAGCCCGCCGGACCTGATCTCTTCTTCCAGCTGATGCGCTATTCTGACCGACTTGGAGGCTCCGATCAGATCGCTACTTGTTGATTCTTGTTCAAGCTTGTTCATACATGTACCTTATTCAGATTCGAAAACCTGTCAACAACGGTATTGGGTTCATTCGCCAGTTGGAAACTACCGCAGAGAATGGCAGCAGCAGGTTCTCTGCTGCTGACCTATAAAAATGTAACTGGGGTGTGCTTTCCGCAGCGAGGCACTTGCTGAGATGGACATTGTTTTCTAAGGTTCTGCGAACACAGTCACAATCTACAACGGGAGGGCACAAGCTGAACATGCGTATCATCCGCCGACTTCAGCATGGTCCCCGTTTCGCCCTGTAAATACGTTTGCAGGGCGGGTCCGAGAAACAACATTTCAATCGGTCTGCCCAAAGCCGCATCGCGGCACCTCCTAGTATGAGCAGAGACTCCGATGACTGTTATGAATATCAACGCATTAAGCGTAATCCGTGGTGACCTTCTTTTTGACAATCTGAACCTGGCAATTTCCAAAGGTGATCGCATTGGATTGGTTGCCGCGAATGGCCGCGGCAAGACAACACTTTTGGAATGTATGACCGGCCAAAACGAACCGACGACCGGGCAAATCATCCGAGCGCGCGGTTTGCGAGTTGGATATGTGACCCAATACGTTCCAGATCATGCCTTTGCCAAAACGCTCTACAATTGGGTGTTGGACGCCCTTCATGCCGAGCAGGCGGAATATGAAAGCTGGCGGGTGGATGTGGTGCTTGATGACCTGAGTGTTCCGTACGAGTTACAGCATAGCCCACTCAATGAGTTGAGCGGTGGTTGGCAAAGGACTGCACTGTTGGCCGCTGCCTGGATTCAGGAACCAGATATCCTATTGCTTGATGAGCCAACCAACCATTTGGATCTGCGTCGCATTGGACTGCTCCAAAGCTGGTTGTCTGGGTTGCGGCGTGATGTAGCAGTTGTTGTGTCATCGCATGATCGAGCATTTCTTGATGCGACGACTAACCGAACACTGTTTTTGCGCAGGGAGCGATCACACGCTTTTCCGCTCCCGTTTTCGGCAGCACGCACAGCGCTTGATGAAGCAGACGCCGCTGATCAACGGCGGTTTGCTAATGATTTGAACAAGGCGCAGCAGTTGCGCAGACAGGCGGCAAAGCTCAAGAACATTGGCATTAATTCCGGGTCTGACCTTTTGATCACGAAGACCAAACAGCTAAATGATCGGGCGGCGCAGATTGAGGCGAGTGCCAAACCCGCCCACCGGGAACACAGCGCAGGTGGTATCAAACTGGCCAACAGTGGAACTCATGCCAAAGCTCTGGTCACTTTGGATGACGCACGGGTTGAAACCCCGGACGGTCGGCTGCTGTACAAGACTGGGCGGAAATGGATTTTGCCCGGAGACCGCATCGTACTTTTGGGGGCGAATGGCACCGGGAAAACCCGATTGATTGAGATGGTACAAGATGCACTTTCTGGAGGCGGAGGAGAGGTCAGTTGTGCTCCTTCGGTTGTGCCAGCGTATTCTGATCAACATCTAAGCCAGCTTTCGAATAGCGAGACGCCGATGACGGCTGTGGCGGGGCAGTTTGACATAGGTGACCAACGCGCACGCGGCGTACTGGCGGGTGCGGGCGTGAAGATACAGATGCAAGATACCCGGATCGGAGCGCTGTCCGGCGGACAAAAGGCGCGTTTGGCGATGCTGATATTACGGCTGAAAAATCCGAATTTCTACTTGCTAGATGAACCGACGAACCATCTTGATATCGAGGGACAAGAGGCTCTTGAGGATGAATTGATCACACATAGTGCATCCTGTCTGCTTGTTAGTCACGATCGCAGTTTCTTGCGCAATGTCGGCAATCGGTTTTGGCTGATCACAGGGAAGGGACTGGAAGAAACGGACAGCCCAGAGCCGTTTCTGACAAAAGAGATGGGCTGATCGTGTATCCGGTGCCCTAGTAAATCTCTGAAGGTTAGCCATCGTGAAGCGGGCATTGATGTCTTTGCTGCGAAAGCTCATTTGTCCGCTTCACCGCCCAATGCGAACCACACAAGTAATGCCCGGTTTCTGCACTATGTGACGGCTATGTAAGCGAGACGCCAAAATCAGACCAACGGCAACCCCCGGCTTGAAGGACTTGCTCAGGCTTTGAATATCTCGATCTCCTCACGCAAACCGCGGACGGAATGGTATCCGACCGACTTCAAGTTATGCGCCAGGTGTTTTGCGACGCTCTTTGTTATCAGCATCTTTTCATCCAGCGATTTGCACAGTTCCTGAACGCGACTGGCCACGTTTACTGCCTGACCGACGACCGTGAAATCCAATCGGTCGGGGCTGCCGATGTTGCCGAAGGTCACCTGTCCAAAATCAATACCGATTACAAATTCTATGGCTTCCCGACCTTGCTCTGAGGCTTTGTCGTTAAAACCGCGCAGATTTACCAAAGCTTGATGCGCCGCTTGAACAGCAGACCTGCAAGAGGCTTGAACGTCGTCAGAGTTGAATACGGCAAGTATGCCATCCCCCATGAATTTGAGAACATCGCCACCTGCATCCTGAATGGGTGATACAACCATCTCGAAATACTCACCCATCATGTTCAGCAAATCGGTTTCGGACCAGGTTGAGGCTTTCTCGGTAAAGCCACGGAGGTCCGCGAACAGTATCGCTGCGGAAACCGTCTTGTGTTCGCCTCGTTTTATATGTCCCTGACCGACTTCTTCTGCGGGGCCGCGACCCAGATAGGTTTGAAGAAGACTCATCTGAGAATGGCGCATTGCGATGGGTTCCAAAGCAGCGGCAAGAGCGTAGCGCGTGTCTTCAATGTATCTGATGTGCTTGTCCGAAAACCCAGTTTTCGCATTCGAGGTGAAACTGGTGCCCTGAACCGATCCATTGCCATGTTCCAGTGGGATGGCCAGAAAGTCTGTGGCACCGGCTTGGGTAAGCTCGGAATAAACAGGGTGTTCAGCCGCGAGATCGAGATCAATCAGGCGTTTGCGCAGAGGACGCCGCTGAGTGACGACATACTCAAAAGGACTGCCGTGCCAAGCGCTGGTCGACAGAACTGTGGTCGGCACAGTGTAGCGGTGGGTTTCCTCGGGTGTCCAGATGATCCCCCACGCACTCAGCAGTGGGTTGGAGTAATTCTGAGCAATCCGTGCACGGCTCAACGGTACGCCAAGCTTCTCTAATCCTTCGCAATAACTTTTGACGATTTGCACCTCATCGCCAAGCAATCGACCTTTGGAAATCAACCAATGGTTCAGGTGATCAATCTCGGACACGGTTCTCTCGCAATGTGTTGGCGCACATACAATCTATACACCGTTGGCAGTGAAAGCACCTATGCTGGCTCGAAGGGTGCGATTTTTGGGGCGACGTTGAAAAGGCAGGCCCTCGCTGACCACTGTGTTGCGCCGATGGTAGCGACCAAGCCATCCCGATCACTGTCGTTTGTTTTGCGCTTCCAAGCAGTACAATTACTGCTGCGTGTGCGGAAACGGTGTTGTCGCGATACTGCCAAAAAAGCAGCCGCCCGTGTTTGCCGCAGCGATCTTGCTCAGTCGAAACCACTGACCACAGACCTATTGCAATAAGTCGACGGGGTGAGATTTCCCGACGAACTTTGCCCAAAAATCTGACTGAACTCAAACGATGACCACCGCGTCAGCAGTCTAAGCGCGAGTTCCGTATGAGATCAGCTCTGACAAAAAATGCCTGGGACATTTGTGGTATAAGAACGCCCCGGGCTCCAATTCCAATCAACCGTTCAGATATACCGTTTCACCGGTATCTATCGCCTGTTGCGCAGCTTGCCCCATTCTAACGGCCCAGAGACCGTCTTCTAAACTCACGTCCGGTTTGGCCTTTTCGCCGCGAAGCAAAGCCAGAAAGCCCTCATGCTGATAATAGGTTGACCCGTTGTGATCCCCGGCTGCCAGCAGGCCGGGCTCCACTGGAGCGTCCACTGACACAGGCCCTTTTGGATTGCGTGGACTAACGATTACCTTTGGTGTTGGTGCGTCACCCAGGTGATCCGGCCAGAAGCGTCCGGGTCCGGGTACAAGCGCTTCGATTTTGGCATCCGGCCCAACAGCCGATATTTCTTCTTGATAGCGAGATCCTTCGGCGAACATGCAAAGTTCCAGCATAGCGCGTGCACCTGAAGCAAACTCGGCAATTACATAGCCGTGGTCGAGAATGTCCGGAGATTTGCCGTCGTAACTCTCGTCCAGATGGTTAACGGCCTGCCCCCCGCTCGCGGTGATACGCACCGGGTCAGATTTCAATATCAAGCGCATGAGATCGAAGAAGTGGCAGCATTTTTCAACAAAAGTGCCACCCGTATTGCGGTTGAATCGATTCCAGTGCCCGACCTTTTCAAGAAATGGAAAGCGATGCTCGCGGATTGATAGCATCTTTACACCACCCGTCGCCTCAGCCTTTTCGATCAGAGCTGCAATGGGAGGCATATACCGGTATTCCATAGCAACCCAGATCGGGCACGGGTAATCGCGCTGTACCTGCTCCAGCCGATCCAAATCCCTTGAATCCGTGAACAGTGGCTTCTCTACCAACAGAGGCAGCGGGCGCGTGTCAGCAACTTCGCAGATCTGGTCCACATGCAGATGGTTCGGGCTGGCAATGACGATACAATCCAGTTCTTTAACCGCCAGAAGCTCCTGGACTGAACCTACCATGATTGCGGTCGGTGTAATCTCCGCTGCCGCAGCGGCCATCTTTGGATCAGGTTCAAATATTGCCGTTACACGAGTACCTTCCAGCAAGTCGATATTGTGAAGGTGCTCTTGCCCCATCATGCCGCATCCAATCAGCCCGTAATTGATGGTCCGGGTCATGCGTGCTTCCTTTTACTTTAAACGTTGGACGTAGTTGGCCCGATCCGGATCGAACCATGTTTTCGAGAACTCAACGGGTTCGGCGCTTTCCGACCAGCTGAAACGTTCGATATAGCCGGCTGCTTCGCCTGCCTGTTTAGTGAAATTGGGCGGCGTCCAATCCGGTAATGGTTGGACTGAAACCCTGTCTTCGGCCCTTGCGATCCAAAAACCCAGTTGGCGCTGATAGTAGCGGTAGAGAGAGTCGGAAAGCAGGCTCTGGTCGATCAATCCCGCTGATTCGTCGAGCCAGATTTCCTCGACCGCAATAATTGTATCATTCAGGTAGCGCATCCGGCGCACCCTTGAGCCTGCATCAGAAGCTCCGAAACTTGGCAGATCGGCCGGCTTCTTCAGATGATCAACTGACAGGATATCTGCGCGCGGCAATCCGCCCCCTTCAGGTAACTCAAGCCTGAACATCGCGTAGACGCTGTCTTGTGTTCCGGTCTCGCGAATATAGTTGCCCGAACCTTGAATGCGCTCCAGCATCCCTTTTTTTTCCAGCTCAGCGAGCGATTTTCGCAACGTCCCAACCGAGACTTTCAATTCCGCTGCCATCTCACGTTCAGGCGACAATCGTTCACCATCAATCAGGCGGCCCGCTGCGATATCGCGGATCAGCAGTTCTGCGATCTGGATGTAAACCGGCAGTGCGTTCGGATTTCTGTCGGATGCGTTCATGTGGGGCGCTTCACTCGGTCGCAGGAAAAATTGATACACTATTGATCTACATCAAAGCGATTGCTACGCAAGAGGAAAAGCGAAACCGACGCGGAGAGCGACTCAGATGACCATCGTCCCAATCACATCGCCCGATCTGGAAGCGGTGGAGGTGTCTTGGTTCGCGGCGCTGTGTTCAGATGATTATCAGTTTCTGGGTGTGCCTGATGGTGACTTGCGGTCGAGCTGGGAGCATTGTTCCGGCATCGTGAGAGAGGCCGAGGCGCAAGGATTTCGCAACATCCTGTGCCCGTCATCGTATCAGGTTGGTCAGGACACGCTGAGCTTTGTGGCGGGATGTGCGCCAATCACTGAAAAGATCAACCTGTTGGCCGCCGTGCGTTGTGGCGAGATGCAGCCGATCATGCTGGCCCGCACCATCGCTACGCTGGATCACATGCTGAAAGGCAGGCTAACCGTCAACATCATCTCGTCTGACTTCCCTGGTGAGAAAGCCGACAGTGCGTTCCGCTACCAGCGTTCGCGCGAAGTGGTCGAGATTCTGAAACAGGCGTGGACACAGGATGAGATCAACCATGCTGGTGAGGTCTACAACTTTTCGGGTCTGACGACTGATCCGGCGAAACCCTATCAGACTGGTGGTCCGCTACTTTATTTCGGTGGCTATTCTCCGTCCGCTTTGGACCTGTGCGGCGAACATTGCGACGTTTACCTGATGTGGCCCGAAACCAAGGATCAACTGGCCGAGCGGATGAAGGCGGTGCACGCGGTTGCGGAAAACTATAACCGGACGCTGGATTACGGACTGCGCGTGCACATGATCGTTCGCGATACCGAGGCCGAAGCTCAGGAATACGCAGATTACATCGTCTCCAAACTGGATGATGAATACGGTCGCGCCATCCGCGAACGCGCTTTGGACGCGACCTCTTTGGGCGTCGCGCATCAGGCGAAGAACCGCGATCTGGCAGACGAGTATGGCTATGTCGAACCTGGTTTGTGGACAGGCGTTGGTCGTGCACGCTCGGGCTGTGGTGCCGCGCTGGTCGGGTCGACCGATCAGGTTATGTCCAAGATCGAAGAGTATCAGAAGATGGGCATCCGAGCCTTTATCTTCTCGGGCTACCCGCACCTGGACGAAGCAAGACATTTCGGCGTCCGAGTGATGCCCAATCTGAAAACCTGCTCGCTGCCCGAAGCTTATGGGCGCGTGCCTGCAACCACCCCAGCGACTCCGCTGGGCAACGGAGTTCGTCGCTGATGCAACGTGTGAAACTGTCTGACACGCTGGAAATGAGCCGTCTTGTCTATGGCATGTGGCGCCTGGGCGACGACAGCGATACCTCGGCAGCCCATGTCGAGGCAAAGATCCAGGCCTGTCTGGATCAGGGCATCACCACCTTCGATCAGGCCGATATCTACGGCGACTACAATGCCGAGGCCGTTTTGGGTGCTGCCCTGCGCGAAAATCCTGCACTGCGCCAGAAGATGGAGATTGTCACCAAATGCGATATCGTGGCGCCTTGCGGACGGTATTCGCATGCCAAAGTTAAGTACTACGACACATCACGGGCGCATATCCTGAAGTCGGTCGAGACGTCTCTGTCCGAAATGGCCATCGACCATATCGACCTGCTGCTGATCCACCGCCCCGATCCGTTCATGGACCACAATGAAACGGGTGCTGCACTGGATGAGGTCGTCGCCAGTGGCAAGGTCGGCGCGGTTGGCGTGTCCAATTTCCGTCCTTGGGATTGGTCCCTGCTGCAATCGGCTATGAAAACGGAACTAGTTACGAACCAGATCGAGATTTCGCTGGGTGAGATTAGCCCTTTCACCAATGGCGACCTAGCCTTTCACCAACAACATGGCCATCCGTTGATGGCGTGGTCCCCACTGGGCGGCGGTTTGCTGATGGCCGGAAATCCGCCGGTCGGTGTCGTTGCGGATGAGATTGCGGAGGAATTCGGCGTCGATCGAGCCGCTGTTGCGATTGCCTTTCTGCTTGCCCATCCGGCCAACATTCTGCCGGTTCTGGGTACAAACAATCTGAACCGGATCACACGCGCCTCGGACGCGCTCAAAGTCAAACTGGACCGTGAAAGCTGGTATCGTCTGTATGAGGCGGCGCTGGGACATGAGGTGCCATGATGAATGCAATCTCACGCGACATGACCCACACATTCGTGCCGCACAAGGACGACACTCGAACCCTGCGCGATGCCTTTGGCCGTTTTGCCACCGGCGTCACCGTCGTGACCTGCGACAGCGAAGATGGGCCGATCTGTATCACCGCCAACAGTTTCTCGTCCCTGTCGCTCGATCCGCCGTTGGTCATGTGGGCCGGTGACCGCAATTCGCGCCGGTTTCGTTATTTCCACACGGCACGCCATTTCAGCGTGCATGTTCTGTCAGCCCAACAGGCCGAGCTGTGTTTTGGTTGCTCAAAGGACGCTCATGCACTGCGCAAGATCGAACATGACCGCTGTGAAAACGGCACCCCTTTACTGCCGGGCAGCCTTGCCCGGTTCGAATGCGAGCAGCACGCTTATCACGATGCAGGCGATCACGTGATCGTGGTGGGCAAAGTGCTGAAGGTCAGCATGGCGGATGGAGACGCGCTGACCTTTTATGCCGGAAAGCTCGGCCAATTTGCGCATCACTAAGCGCAATATGACGACTGCGGGGCCAACTCGCGGCTGACAATGGGAGGATCCGCATGGGCGGATTGACGTCGGTGCTGGCACCGATTGCATTCGTAAACGAAACCGTGCTGCGATTGGGCCGCGCGGTTGGCGTTGTTGCGATTGTGCTCATGGTGATCGCAATCCTGATTCAGGTTTTCTTCCGATACGTGCTTAGCAACGCTTTGCCCTGGCCGGATGAGGCCGCGCGGTTCTGCATGCTATGGATGACCGGTTTGATGGCGCCGACCGCGTTTCGGCGCGGCGGGTTTGTGGCCATAGATATGCTGGAGCGACTGCTGCCTCGCAACATTGGTCAGCTGCTAAACTTGTTCCTGTTTGCCATCTCGTTGGCTGTGTTGTTGGTTGCTGTGAAAATCGGCTGGTCCGAAGTCACTGGCTTTGGTGGAAAGTTCGCAACTGCTGCTTTGTACCTGCCGACATCTTTCAGTTTTGACGAATGGTTCCGCATTCCGCGCAGTTGGATGATGGCGTCGCTGCTTGTTGGGATCGTATTGCTGATCTCGGTGAATATCGAACTCATACTGCGGTCCTTCATCACGCTTATTGGCGGTGGTCACCTGTTGCCGGAAATCCCGGATGCCGCGGTGGGGGCCGAATAAATGCTGATCTGGTTCCTGCCCACTTTCCTTGTTTTCCTGCTGATCGGCCTGCCGGTCTTTTTCGCTCTGCTGGCCGCGCCCGGCATTCTGCTTTGGCTAAACGGTCAGACGAATGACATCACGCTGCTTTATCGCAATGTCTACAATGGCATGGACAGTTTCCCACTGATGGCGATCCCTTTCTTCATGCTGGCCGGAGAGCTGATGAATCGCGGCGGCATTACTATCCGTCTGGTCGAGTTTTCACAGGCTTTGATGGGGCATTTGCGCGGTGGGCTTGCGCATGTGAATGTACTGAGCTCAATTTTGTTCGCGGGCCTTTCGGGGTCTGCCGTGGCGGACACTTCGGCGCTTGGGTCGATGCTGATCCCGGCAATGGAGAAACAGGGCTATACCCGCAAATTCGCGGCGGCGATTACAGCGGCGAGTTCCGTGATCGGACCGATCATTCCGCCTTCGGGCATCATGATCATCTATGCCTACGTAATGGGCGAAAGCGTGGCTGCTTTGTTCCTTGCCGGTATCGTCCCCGGAGTGATGGTTGGTGTCGGCCTGATGCTGATGATCAAGGTAATGGCCGACCGTTATGATTTCCCGGTCGCCAGCCGCAAATACACCTGGCCCGAGCGTCGTCAGGCCAGCCTCAAGGCGTTCTTTCCGCTAATGACCCCGGTCATCATTCTGGGCGGCATTCTGGGCGGCATCTTCACCCCGACCGAAGCCGCCGCCGTTGCCGTGGGGTATGCCTTCATCATCGGCTTCTTTGTTCTGCGCACCCTGAGTTTGAAGGAAGTGCCCGAGGTTCTCAGCAATGCGGGCATGACCTCGGCCGTCGTGCTGTTGCTGGTTGGTGCAGCGATGGCGTTCAAAACTGTGGTCAGCCTCAGCCACGCGCCGGAGCAACTCGCCTCGTTGATCCTCAGCCTGTCGGAGAACCCGCTGATCCTGCTGTTTCTGATCAACCTGCTGCTGTTCATCGTCGGCATGTTCCTGGATGCAGGCCCTGCGATCATCATTCTTGGTCCGATCCTGGGCCCTATCTTTACGAGCCTCGGCGTCGACCCGATCCATTTCGCCATTATCATGAGCGTCAATCTGACCGTCGGTCTGGCCACACCGCCGATGGGGCTGGTGCTGTTCGTGGCCGCCGCCGTGTCGCGCGAACGGGTCGAAACCATTGCCAAGGCAATCCTGCCGTTTCTGGCGGTCGAAATCATCGTGATCTTTTTGATCACCTATATTCCCGAACTATCCATGACGATCCCGAGAATAACGGGATTTGCAAACTGAACTGAGTATCACAGGGAGGAAACGCATGCTCAGAGAATTCTTCAGAACCGCAGCGGTGGCGACGTCGCTGCTGGCTGCATCCGCCATCACGGCGACAGCGGCTGATTACACTTTGCGCGCTACGGCCAATTCGAATGAAAACGACGAAGATTATGACGGCCTGATCGTCTTCAAAAATTACGTCGAAGCGGCCTCGAACGGTGCGATCGAAGTCGAGTTGTTCATCGGCACGCAACTGTGTTCGAACGGCGCGGAATGCCTGCAAGGTGTGGCTGATGGCACTATCGACATCTACATCTCTACCTCTGGTGGTGCTTCGGGTATCTTCCCGTACGTTCAGGTCCTAGACCTGCCTTACCTGATGGCCGATGACCGTGTCGCTGAGCGCGTTCTGTCTGGTGATTTCACGCGCACAATGCGCGAGATGGCGCTGGAGGATTCCGGCGGTGCGATCCGTCTGATGACCATCGGCAATACCGGCGGCTGGCGCAATTTCGCGAACACGCAACGCCGCATTGCCGAACCCGCCGACATGGAAGGGCTAAAGATCCGCACCGTGGTCGCCGACCTGCCTCAGGAACTGGTAAAGGCTTTGGGCGCGTCGCCCACTCCGATCCCGTGGCCTGAGCTGTTCACCAGCTTCCAGACCGGTGTTGTTGAAGGATCCAAGAACGGCATCACCGACATCATGGGCATGAAATTCCCTGATGCTGGCCTGCAATATGTCACGCTGGACGGCCACGCCTACATGGGTGCGCTGTGGTGGATGAATAACGCCAAGTTCCAGGAGATGCCTGAAGACCTTCGCCGCGTGGTCGTTGATGGTTTCTACGCTCTGCAGCAGGCCACTTTTGCCTCGCCCAAGCGCAAGTCAATCCAGGCCTACGAAGATTTCGTTGCAGGCGGCGGTGATCTGTACGTTCCGACACCCGAGCAGAAAGCCGCGTTCAAAGATGCTGCTACGCCTGTTTACGAGTGGTTCCAGTCCAATGTGGCCCGTGGTGATGAGATCTTTGCTGCACTGACCGAAGCTGTTTCGATCGCAGAAGGCGAGATCAACGCGTCACGCGATGCAGACCTGAACTAACGATGGTGGGTCGGGCCTGATGGCCCGGCCCTCACCGAAACGGGTACATCCACCCTTTGTAGTCGTTGACCAGAACATGCGCCTTTTCGATTTGCTCCGGCGACATTTTCTTGACCACTTCCTCAAGGCTGATCGCCGCGTCGGGATCGCCGCCAATAGCGCTGAGCGTGTACCACATATATGCCCGCACCAGATCGGGCGCTGGCATGCCCAGACCCAGTTCATAATACCAACCGACGCCGGATTGCGCCCCGGGATGCCCTTTCATCGAGGCGCGCAGGTACCATTCAAAGGCCCGCTCATAGTCCTGCTCGACACCCAGACCAAGGCCATACATCACACCGATCAGTTCTTCGGCCTCGGCGTTGCCCGAGCGTGCTGCTGGCAACAGTTCCTCACGCGCGGCTTCGAACTCACCTGCCTCCATCATGTCACGGGCCTGCTCCAGCTCGGCCAGCGCCGGGGTCGCAAGAAGACAAAGGGCAAAAACAAACTGGCGCATGGGATGGCTGCTTTCCTCTGGGCCGGAACGGCAATGGCACAGGAGTTGCCACGACCGCTGACTGATGACGATTTCCTGTCCTTTGATATGGAACAGGCCGCCATCGGTCATCAACTGTTTTACGACCCGATCCTATCGGGCAATCAGAACATATCTTGTGCACATTGCCACCATCCGGATTTAGGCACGTCGGATGGGTTATCGCTGGGGATCGGAGAAGGTGGGGAAGGTCTGGGGCCTGACCGCACACCGGGAACCGGACCTGACAAAATCCGCAAACGCATACCCCGCAATTCTCCGGGTTTGTGGAACCTTGGGGTAAAGGAAATCCATACTGTCTTTCATGACGGTCGCCTCAGTATCTCAGATATTTACGGCAACGGCTTTAATTCCCCTGCACAGGAATGGTTGCCCGACGGGCTGAACTCTCTACTAGCTGCTCAGGCATTGTTTCCACTGACCTCGCAGTTCGAAATGGCAGGCAACGTTGCCGAAAACCAAGTGACTGGGGCTGTGCATGATCGCATCGACAAAGGTTGGCCGATTTTGGCGAAACGCGTCCGTACCAGCCCATACTACGGTCCTGCGATGGTTGCTGCCTTCGATGAAGTTGAGACTGCTGAAGAGATCACCATTACCCAGATCGCAAACGCGCTGGCAGCCTTCATGGCAATCGAATGGCGCAGCACGGATAGTCCGTTCGATCAATATCTGGCTGGTAACACCAAAGCCCTGACGGCTGCCCAAAAAAGCGGTATGGACCTGTTTTATGGAAAGGCTCAATGCTCCTCTTGCCATTCCGGCCCGTTGATGACGGATCAGAGGTTTCACGCCTTGGGTGTGCCGCCTTTCGGTCCGGGTCGAACCCGGCAATGGGATCCGTATGCCCGTGATGTCGGACGCATGGGTGAAAGCGATCGTCTGGAAGATGCCTATAGGTTCCGCACGCCTATGCTGCGCAACGTGGCCCTGACCGCACCTTACGGTCACAATGGTGCCTTTCCCGATTTGGAAAGCATCATTCGCCATCACTTAGATCCTCACTCAAGCCTGGAGAATTGGAAACCTCAAATGGCTGCGTTGCCAAAAGTTCCATGGTTACAAAAAACTGATTTTTTGGTTTGGGAAGACCGGTTTGAGATGGAACGTCAGATCAGAAAGATCGACATTGATCCGATCCAACTTACAGAGCCGGAAGTCCAAAACCTAATTTCTTTCATGCACTCTTTGACAGGGTTCAGCGTAAATTCACCGAAATTTGGTGTGCCCAAGGGGTTTGTTCCTTAACCCTCCCGCACATCCCTAGTGCTGTTGGGCAAAACTGAACTGCATCCGCAGCATTGTGATACAAATTCGAATGGCGCCGTTGGACCGTTCGCGATTTGCTGCAGTTGCAATGCTCAGACCATCGATGAAAGTCTGATCAAGGCTCGAAGTATCAGTCAAAGCGCACTGCAGAGAACGGCGGTTTTGAACCCAAAGCAACCGAAACAGCAAGGTGCACAAACGTCTACTATTCGTCGGTCTGATTGTAGGCCTAGTGTTGCTCGATCCCGATCGTTCGGAAGGGGAAATGGTATGCATACTATGAAGGGCATCACAGTAGCTTTACCGGGCCAGCCGTTCAGGCAGAGCAATTCTTACAAAACTGTATATCAGCGGTGAGTTGGATTTAAGGCTCAAACATCACTTCCTTTCAGATAGACGAAAGGACAAGATATGAGTTCCCTAACAGCCTTTTACCCCAGAGTTTGCAGCATTCTCAATGCGATGTTCCTCGTCCCATTCGTTGTACTCTTCGGGCTGATGATGTCGGTCTTTGCACTTGGGCTATTTCTGATTTCGGTTGGGGCTTTGTTGGCGATTGGCAAGCAGGTCGAAGACGCAAATCTCAAAGTGCCTCAACCTTCAAACTGAATATCCAAAAATCAAAGCGGTATTCCCAATGTCTCCTAAAACTCTGATCCTTGCTGCCATGTTCGTATTGGCGCACTTTGTTCTCGTTGGCCCATTTGTGCCATTCGCCAATTTTTTTCCTGCCAGTCTCGGGGCATTGTCGATGAGTTCAATGGCCCTGTCGCTGATTTTGGCAGCGCGATGGCGGGTCGTTGATCGCGTGATGGGCGGGCCGGACAAATCGTACGGCGCACATCGATGGCTGGGTTTCTTTGCCCTCGCCGGTGCGCTCGGGCATTGGGCGACTGCAGAGACCTTTGGTTCAGGGGTGGTGCCACTATTGGCGGAAAGTGGTGAAAGCTTGGGTTGGTACGCTGCGATGGGTTTGCTTCTGCTGACGTGCGCTGCGATGGTGCGGGCGATCCCCTATCACTTGTGGAAAGCCAGCCATATGCTGATGGGGCCAGTTTTTCTGTTGGCAGCGTATCACACGTTCTTTGTTGCAAGCCCTCTTGCGGTCGGTGTTGCACCCTGGACGTTGATGGCTGTGGTCTCGGTTGTTGGCTTGCTTGCTTGGGGCCAAACCTTACTACGCAAGTTTGAGTTGACGCGACTAGTGACCGTCGAAAACGCAACTCCCTTTGAGGGTGGTGTGGATGTAACGTTTCGCGCTGACAACCCGCTGCCCGCGTTTCAGCCCGGACAGTTTGCAACGATCGCCCACAATAGGGCTCGCGCCGAACCTCACCCCTTTACAATTGCTGGCGGCGACGAAACCTCACGCCGTTTCGTGATCCGCGCTGCCGGGGACTGGACCGATGAGTTCGTCAACACCGTCACCGCAGGCGACCAATTCCGTCTCGGGCGCGGTGTCGGGCGTTTCCTGCCGCAGGTTCGAGCGAAGCGTACAGAACAACTTTGGGTTGCGGGCGGGGTTGGAATTACGCCATTTCTGGCGGCGTTGGAGCGCATGGAGCCTGACAGCAGCGCCCGAGTGAGCCTGATTTACTGCATTAGATCCAGAGAGTCGGCTGGAGCAATGGCTGACGTCGAACGTCACGCTGCCCGACTGCCGCAAGTTGACCTCTATGTCCTCAGCGATATTGAAGGGGACAAGCTGACGCCAGCGCGTCTGACGCAGATCATGCGCGACATGCAGGCAGAGTCACAGGTCTATCTATGCGGCCCAGAAGGACTGAAATTGATGGTCACGACCGCGTGGGAGATGCTCGGTAAAACCGGCCGCGTCCACAGCGAGCGCTTTGACTTCAGGGGTGCCTACGGATTGACGGATCTCATATACATCGGCAGACCTGCTCTTGAGGCGGCGCGAAACTGGATGGCCGGACGAAGGGAGATGACCGATGCGGCTTCTGGTACTTGAAGATGATCCTAAGCTTGGCCCTTGGGTGGAACAGGGACTGCGCGAGGCGGGCCATGTGGTCGATCTGTTCACGGATGGCAAGGATGCGCTCTTTGCCGCGATAGATCAAAGCTATGACGTCTTGGTACTGGATCGCATGGTGCCCGGTCTGGATGGTTTGTCCGTCCTCAAGGCATTGCGGCAGGCCAAAGTGATCGCGCCCGCAATCTTTCTGACGGCGTTGAGCGAAGTGGACGATCGGGTTGAGGGCCTGCGTGCCGGGGGCGAGGACTACTTGGCCAAACCGTTCGCCTTCAGTGAACTTCTGGCACGGATCGAGGGCTTAGCTCGGCGCCCCGGTGCCTCTGAAGAGACCGCTTCCCAACTCACTGCCGGGGATATTACCATCGACCTGCACAAACGCACCTGTGTGCGTCAGGGTATGCCTGTGGACCTGAATCCCAAGGAGTTCCTGTTGCTTGAGGTATTCTTGCGCTCAAAGGGACGCGTACAGACGCGTACCATGTTGCTTGAAAAAGTATGGGACATGAATTTTGATCCCACGACGAGCGTTGTCGAAACCCATATCAGCCGCTTGCGTGGAAAGATCGAAAAGCCTTTTGGCGACACGGTAATCCGCAACATTCGCGGCACAGGTTATGTTTTTGAACAGGTTTAGCTCTTTGTTTCGCCTGTCGGCGATACGGCAGGCTCTGGTGTTGCTGACACTTTTTTCGATGATCTCAATCGCTGCGTGGGGGGGAACCTACTGGCTGGTTCAACGCGAAATGAGGCGGACGGTGGACGCAAGGCTGAGCAATCGGATGGAGATTGCGGTCCAGGCCTTGGCGGCGGGCGAAGCCTTACCCGCACCTGATGATGGCGAAAGCGCTCGGTTGATAGAGGATACTGGACGCCTTGGCTTCTGGACTGATCCGGAGCAGGGTGCCGAAACGCGCTATCTTCAGCGCCAAACCCCTCAAGGCGTGATCTTGTTGGGTGAAAACACGGAGCGGCAAGAAGAACTTCGTCATATTCTGGCGGCAGGGATGCAGATTAGCCTTTTGGGCAGTCTTCTTGCCGCTGGCTTGGCAGCCGTGTGGATGGCTCTGCGGGCGCAAAAGCGATTGAACATCATCACTGGTGGTTTGGCGGACGTTGCCCGTGGGCAGTTGGACAAACGCATTGTTCTGGAGGGGAACGATGACCTTAGTCTAGTGGCAGACCGCATCAATTCGACGACTGCACGGCTTGAGCAGGCAATGGCGGACATGCGCGTGCAGTCCTCGAACATTGCGCATGACCTGCGTACGCCGTTGGCAAGACTGCGGGCAGAGATCGAGACCTCTTTGAGCAAACTGGTCGAGAATGGCCGCTCCGTCACAGAAGGTGATCTTGGGGAAGCATTGGATCAGATTGACCAGATTACGGGGACGTTTGAGGCTTTGCTTCGATTATCCCGCATCGAAAGTGGAGCAGGGCGCGCAGATTTTAAACCGGTCTCTTTGGATGAGCTGATTGATCGAGTGCTGGAGACGTTCAACCCTGTTGTTGAGGAAGCTTGCCATGAACTCGTGGTCGAAAAAGCGGCACCTGCGCAGGTGCATGGTGATCCGGATCTACTGATGCAGCTTTTGGCCAACCTGATTCAAAACGCGCTCCGATATGGACCCGAGGGCCAGAAGATCACCTTGCGGTGCCATCAAACCCTGCTCTCGGTTAGCGACGAAG
The DNA here is from genome assembly GCF_056537525.1 of Ruegeria sp. CE12. Taxonomy (NCBI): domain Bacteria; kingdom Pseudomonadati; phylum Pseudomonadota; class Alphaproteobacteria; order Rhodobacterales; family Roseobacteraceae; genus Ruegeria; species Ruegeria sp. CE12. The sequence goes on from NZ_JBQFRS010000006.1 coordinate 148,917, forward strand.
GGCCCGGAATTCCCTTTGCAGAACGTGAACGCGTTCTCCAACCGCTCTATCAATTGAAAGCGGATCGCCAGGGTGAAGGGCTCGGATTGGGCTTGTCTCTGGTTCAAGCCATTGCGGACCTTCATGAGGCGGAACTGTCGTTGTCGGACGGACCAAAGGGTCACGGTCTGACAGCCACGATCCGTTTTCCAGCTCAAGCAACATTGTAAGTTCCGAGTAAATCACAGGACAGTTTGATCGGTGACACCTCTGCCAAAACAGGCAGGAGAGTTCAGAATGTCACCGTCAAAGAAACGCCGTCTGCGGCATCTGTTATGGATGGTCGCCCTTATCTCACTTGTTGGTGCAACTCTTTATCCCAGCGATATGGAGGGTCATTATGCAGTTTCCCGGAATGGCCATGACAATGCTCTGGTCACGGGCGTTGAAGATTATGGGCGACACTTGAATACGCTCATTCCGATTGGCACGGCAATCGTATTGCGAGACATCAAGGGTCTTTGGCAAATTGCAACTGTGGTTGTCGCAGGAACAGCTGCGACACACGGACCAAAAAGGCTTCTCAATGACGTCGAAGTGTTTGGCACCCGCCTGGGCCAAAGGCCAAACGGGGGCGATTACAATCTGCCTTCGGGCCATTCCGCCCTCGCCAGTGCCGGCGCCTACATAGCTGTCAGGCGATACTGGAATTGGTTCGGCATTGTCGTCTGGCCGATCCTTCTGCTTACGATGTTTGCGCGCTACATGCTTGATGCTCATACGATATCAGCCACCATCGCTGGTGCCATCGTCGGAATGCTTGTCGCCGATCTTTTTGCCCGCCCATGTTTGCGTTTTCGTCGTCTCATCGCAGGTCGCGTATCGCGACCGGCCCTTCGAGGCAAAACTGTCGGCAATCGCGTTGCTTCGACTTGAGAGAAAGAACCATCCGAGCCGCGATCACTGACAAAACTGTAAGTCCTTTGAAAGCGCGACGTGACCCCCGGCGACTAAGTTTTCCTGCATCAAAGCTTGAGGCAGTGCCTCACAAAAGGAGCATACAATGAAATTTCTTCAGATCATCGCAGTCACAACATCGCTTAGTGTTATTGCGGTTCCAGCTATTGGACAAAGCGTTGAAAATACACCTTTGTCCATTGATGAAGCCATTGCAATCGCGCTTGAAGCCCAACCCGGCACAGTTGCCGAGGCCGAGCCGGAGCAGTACGAAGGTCGTCCTGTGATCGACATCGAAATCGTGAACGACGCAGGGCAAGAAGTGGAGTTCAAAGTCGACGTCGAAACCGGTCAGATATTGAACCAATGGATCGATGATGATCCCTCCGATGACCCAATCACGACGAATACGCTGACGGACAACACTAATGCCGAACCCTATGTGGAGCGGAGTATCCCGCTCGATTGGGCCCTTACAGCAGCATCTGCCGCTCAGGAGGCTTGCTCGGATCTGGGTTTTGCCACGACCGTCACAGTGGTCGATCAGCGTGCGTTGCCTCGTGTACAGTTGATGCGCGAAGGCGCGTTTCCGCACACCGTCCACACCAGCAGTCGCAAGGCCATTACGGCAGCATCGCGTCGGGAGGCAACAGCTGTCATCGAGGCCGAGAATGAACATGAACCAACGCTTGGAGCGGTCTTCAACGAAATTGGCCTGATCACCTTATCGGGCGGCATACCAATCGTTTACGAGGGTGAAGTTATTGGCGGTATCGGTATCGCTGGATCCCCGGGTGAAGACCAGACTGGAAAAGAGTTTGACGACATTTGTGCCGAAGCTGGCATTGCTGCGATCGCTGACAGGCTCCAATAATCGGATTTTCTGATGACTGAGAGCGCGCGTCTTTCGCGCTTTCAGATCAGCATGGGTGGCATCCAACTGGGGAACATCAAATCAATCCCCCAAGCAAGTTTATTAGTGGTCGCCGGGCACGCAATTAGTTGAAGGCCTTCAAGCGAAGAGTAGCTCTCGTTCAAAATGTGCCCTTGGCTAATATGGGCAGTAGGAGAGCCGTTGAATCCAGGCAGTTTTGGGTTCGCAACGAATGGCAACTATGTGGCACTAACCGGAAGTTTGAATGAGTTCCGCGGAAGACAGGATCGCGCAAACACGGCAGAGATCGGCTTAGTGGCCTCGTCTCAGACTGAACCAGAGGCAGCGATTGGTGTTCTGTGTCACCGACTGCGAACTGGTAGATGGCTGACCCAACACGTGAGGTTTAACCCTTTGTCACGATCAATTGGTGTCTATGTCGTGTGCAGCCAGCATGTCCTTCCAGGCGAAGTAAGACGCTTTCGGGGTGCGCTTCATTGAATTGAAATCCACATCAACCAGTCCAAAGCGTTTTTCATACCCCAAGGCCCATTCGTAATTGTCCAATAGGGACCAGACAAAGTACCCCTTAACCGGTACCCCTTCGCCCAAGGCGATCTGGACTGCCGACAAGTGCTGATCCAGATAGTCGATACGGTCATCGTCTTGCTGACGCTCGGGGCTGGCCATACCGTTTTCGGTCACGTAGATCGGCAGGTCGCCGGTGTATTCACGCGCTGCTCGGATCAGGAACCTGCTCAGGGCGGCGGGCTCGATTTCCCATCCCATTTGGGTCTTCGGAAGCGGGCCCGGAACTTCGGCGAGACTTGGCCAGGCGGTTTCTGCGGGCGCGATCAGTTTGCGGGTGTAGTAGTTCAGTCCACACCAGTCGACGGGCGCTCCGATGGTATCGAAATCATCTTGCCAACCCGACGGAAGGTGGGGCTCCAGCCCATCCAATACCTTCTCGGGATAGGCTTTGTTGAACACGCCGCCCAGAAAGAACCGGTTGTATATTCCGTCATACAAATCGGCGGCTTGTTGTGCCTCAATGCTGTCATCGGCAGGTTCGGCCCATTCCAGATTGAATACGCCGCCCAGATTGGACATGCCCAACCCGCGCATCGTCTGAATGGCCTGACCATGGGCCAGCAGAACGTGATGCATAGCGCGCGCCGTGGCTCGAATATCGCGCAGCCCGGGGGCGTGGTGCCCTTCGAAATGGCTTAACCAACTGACACACCACGGTTCATTGATGGGGGCGACGCTGTACATGCGGTCGCCAATCCGTCCCATGATAACTTCGGTGAAATCGGAAAACCAACTGGCGATATCCCGGTTGCGCCAACCGCCCAAGTCGGCCAGGGGCGAAGGCAATTCCCAGTGATACAATGTCGCGCACGGACGGATCCCACGCTCCAACAGCGCGTCGGTCAGGCGATCATAAAAATCCAATCCCTCCTGATTAACGGGTCCACGCCCCTCGGGCATCACGCGCGCCCAGCTGGTTGAGAAGCGATAGCAATCGAATCCCGCGTCGCGCACAAGATCGAGATCCTGTTCAAACCGGTTCAGGTGATCACAGGCCAGATTGCCGTTTTCTCCCCGCACCACATTTCCGGGTGTCGCTGCAAATGTATCCCAGTGTGTTGAACCGGCACCGCCTTGGGCGTGACCTTCGATCTGGTAGGCAGAAGTGGCGACTCCGAACATAAAGTCATTGGGAAAATCGCTGCGCGTATGTTTCATTGTCAGATCCTGTTGGGTGCTGGGCCGGTCGATTTGCCAACAACCAGTTCCGCCTCAAGCAATCTGGTTTTGACCGGATCATCAGGCGATTTGATCCTCTCAATCAACATCTCGGCGGCCAGCTCTCCTGCATGCCGTACTGAGGACCGCGTGGCCGTAAAGATGGGCACATCCTGTCCGTTTTTGAGATAGGACAGGTCATCATCATGCGCGATGACCGAGACATCCCGGCCTATCCGCAGCCCTGCCTCGTCCAGTGCCCGCCTCACACCAATCGCCGAAATCATCGAAGATGCAAGAATGGCGGTTGGTGGATCGTCCAATTGCAGCATATCGCGGGTTTCATGATGGCCGTAGACCTCGGTCATCTCGGCGCTGCGCATCAATTGTGGGTCCGGGATCAAGTCCGCCTGTTCCAGCGCTTGCAGATACCCGGCGCGACGGCGCTGTGCGAAATCCATATCCTCAAGCCCGTTGATCAGAGCAATTCGGCGGTGACCCAAATCGATCAGGAACTGTGTTGCGCGTCGAAAGGAGCTTTTGTTATTCACATCGATCCAGTCATACTCTGCATCTATCCCGGTCGAACGACCGTGTACGATAAATGGTACCGCCATCCGGTTTAGCAGATCGATGCGACGCTCGTTGACCTTGGGGCCTTGCAAAACGACGCCATCCACGGCCCCGCGCTGAAACAAGCTGCGATAGGCCCCTTCGATCGAAGTGTCATCCGCGGTGGTGAACATCATGTCGTAGCCGTTCGCAGAGTATGTTCTTGCAGCGCCGGCAACAAAGTCGCCGAAGATCGGGTTCACCATCTCGTGCTGGGACGAACTGGGGATGACGTGCCCGATCACCATAGACTTGCCAGTCGCCAGACCTTTGGCGCGGCTGTTTGGCCGATAGCCATGCTTGTCTGCAGCGGCCTGCACGCGCACCCGAGTCGCCTCGTTCACCTCTGGATAGCCGTTCAGAGCGCGACTAACCGTTGTCTGCGAAAGACCGAGAATCTCAGAGAGCTGCTTCAGGTTCATTGCGTTCAAAGCGCCTTCAAATGGATGCCTACTTGTTTTGTTGTGATTTTTGGCTTCCGTCAACCCGTTTTGGTCAAGAGGTCAAAATCGACAATAATTGAAGGCTATAAAACGATATGTTGACAGAATCTGATTGTCAGCAGATAAAGTGCAGCATCCAAAGCGCTTTGAAAAGCTTGCAATGCGCAGATATTACTGGGAGGAGATTTCATGAAACACGCGCTTTATGCAGGTGTGGCCACATTCGCCCTGATGGCGGGAACGGCTCAGGCTGATAAGGTTACCGTGTTCGGGCCATGGCTGGGCCCGGACCAGGAAAACGTCGAAGCGGTTCTGGATAGCTTTGCAGCCGCGACAGGCCACGAATACGCGTATGTTGGTTCAGATAGTTTCGAGCAGCAGATCAGGATTGATGCAGAGGCAGGCTCGGCGCCGAACATAGCCGTTTTCCCCCAGCCTGGTCTGGCGGCGGATATGGCCAAGTCGGGTTTTCTGACACCGTTGGGTGATGGCACCGCTGATTGGGTTCGTGACAACTACGCAGCCGGACAATCCTGGGTCGATCTGGGCACCTTTCCGGGGCCTGAAGGGCAGGATCACCTTTATGGGCTTTTTTACAAGGTAGATGTGAAATCCCTTGTTTGGTACGTGCCTGAAAATTTCGAGGATGCCGGTTACGAAGTTCCGACCACGATGGAGGAACTGAAGGCTTTGACCGATCAGATCGTTGCAGACGGTGAGACACCGTGGTGCATCGGTCTTGGTTCAGGTGGTGCGACCGGTTGGCCAGCGACCGATTGGGTTGAAGACATGATGCTGCGCACTCAGTCGCCCGAGGATTATGACGCCTGGGTATCCAATGAAATGAAGTTCAATGACCCAAAAGTTGTAGCTGCCATCGAAGAATTCGGCGCGTTTGCACGCAATGATGACTATGTTGCGGGTGGGGCAGGTACGGTCGCAACGACCGATTTCCGTGACAGTCCAAAGGGCATGTTCAGTTCGCCACCACAATGTTACATGCACCGTCAGGCATCGTTCATCCCGGCATTCTTTCCTGAGGGCACGGTTGTCGGTGAAGATGCTGATTTCTTCTACTTTCCCGCATATGAAAGCAAAGATCTGGGTAGCCCGGTTCTTGGTGCCGGCACTCTATGGGCAATCACCAATGACAGCCCGGCTGCACATGATCTGATCGCCTATCTGCAGACCCCAGAAGCACATGAGACATGGATGGCCCTGACCGGCTTCCTGACACCGCACAAAGGCGTTGATACCTCCGTTTTCTCGGATCCGACGCTCAAGAAGATGAACGACATTCTTCTGGGTGCGACCACCTTCCGGTTTGATGGTTCGGACTTGATGCCGGGCGGCGTAGGGGCCGGCACATTTTGGACCGGTATGGTTGACTATGCTGGTGGAAAGCCCGCTCAGGAAGTCGCTGACGAGATCCAATCTTCTTGGGATGCGCTGGACTAAGCGCGTTAAAACCCGGGCGGTCTGCGTGTCAGGCCGCCCCTGTCCCCCTTCGCAACGGAGAGCGTGATGCATCCGGCAATTCAGGGCCTGCTGACCATCGCCATAGGCGTGTCGGGCTGTGTGGGCTATTTCTTTCTGTCCAACCAGTTTCTGGACAAGGTTCTGTTCCCTGCGCGCGGGCCGAATGCCGGCCGCAACATCAACCGCGCGAACATGATCCGTCCCTGGCTGTTTTTGCTTCCGGCGCTTGTGGCGATTGGCCTGTATCTGGCCTATCCGGTGGTTGAAACGTTGCGCCTGTCGCTCACGGATCGCGTGGCCGGCGGTGGGTATAAGTGGGTTGGTCTCGATAACTACATCCAGATGGTGGCAGAACCGAAATTCTGGGAAGCCATGCGCAACAATATGTTCTGGCTGATCGTGGTCCCGGCAATGTCGACTGCATTTGGTCTGTTGGCAGCTCAGCTAACTGATCGGATCCGCTGGGGTAACATCGCAAAAGCCCTGATTTTCATGCCTATGGCGATCTCTTTCGTCGGGGCTTCGGTCATCTGGAAACTGATCTACGATGCGCGTCCGGCCGAGCAAGACCAGATCGGGATTCTGAATGCGCTTTATCTGTTCTTTGGCGGGGCCGAGCCACAAACCTGGCTGACCATTCCTTTCTGGAACAATTTCTTCCTCATGGGGATTCTGATCTGGATTCAGACAGGCTTTGCCATGGTGATCTTGTCCGCTGCTTTGCGCGGCATCCCCGAAGAAACCGTTGAGGCGGCGGTTTTGGATGGGGCCAATCCCTTCCAGATATTCTTCAAAATCAAGGTGCCTCAAATCTGGAACACAATTCTGGTTGTTTGGACAACCATCACCATTCTGGTCCTGAAGGTCTTCGACATCGTTTTTGCGATGACCAATGGCCAGTGGGAGACACAGGTTCTGGCCAACTACATGTACGACAAGATGTTCCGCGCCAATGATTGGGGCGTGGGTTCGGCATCGGCCATGGTGATCATGTTGCTGGTGACGCCGATCCTGGTCTGGAACATCCGCAACGCACGCCGGGAAATGGAGTAGGGGATGAGCGATATAGCAGGAACCAAACCCGCCCTCAGATGGATCGTCCAGGCCTCGGTCCTCTTTCTCGTGGTGCTTTGGGTAATACCGACACTGGGATTGTTGATCTCATCCTTTCGCACGGCTGACCAGATCGCGACGAGCGGATGGTGGAAATCCCTGTTCCCATCTGAACAAAACCTCACGCTGCGCACGGCCGCGCCCGATACGCAGATTCTGGAAAACGGGATGTATGTGATTGAAGGGAACCTGTTCGACGAAGGGCAGAAGGCCACGATCTCAAAGTGGGGTGTCAGTTCCCGCGCGGTCGATGCGTTTGAACCTGGTCAGACAGCGGAATTGCGCCGTGGCGGGACTATCACGGTCGATGCTAACGGAAACTACAAAGCGCAAAATGCTGAGGAGTTTACTGGCAGTCGCGGCCCGCGTGTTTTCGTAAGTGCGGAACTTCCACCCGAGTTCACGCTGGACAATTACCACAAGGTTCTCTTGGCCGAGGACAGCACCGACAGTATGGGGCGTGCGTTCTTTAACACTCTGACCGTGACTATTCCTGCCACGATCATACCCATTCTGGTTGCGGCGTTCGCGGCTTATGCATTGGCGTGGATGGAATTCCCGGGCCGCGCATTGTTGATTGCAGCCATTGTCGGGCTTTTGGTTGTTCCGCTTCAGCTCGCACTGATCCCCTTGTTGAAATTCCATCTTAATATTGGGATCGGCAAAGGGTATCTGGGTGTCTGGATGGCCCACACTGGCTTTGGAATGCCGCTGGCCATCTACCTTCTTCGCAGCTACATGGCCGGACTGCCACGCGATTTGATCGAGAACGCTCGGGTCGACGGGGCGTCTGAGTTCCAGATCTTTACGAAACTGATCCTTCCACTCAGCTTCCCGGCGCTGGCGTCATTCGCGATCCTGCAGTTCCTGTGGACCTGGAACGACCTTCTGGTGGCCAAAGTCTTCCTGATTGATGCATCAGGTCAAACCACCGTCATGACCAATCGAATTGTTGAACTGCTGGGTACAAGAGGGGGCAACTGGGAAATCCTCGCCACCGCTGCGTTTGTTTCGATCATCGTTCCACTGATTGTTTTCTTCGCAATGCAAAAATACCTGGTCCGTGGCCTGCTGGCCGGATCCGTTAAATAGAGGCGTCTGATGAACGTGCAGAACACTGTAGAACTTTCCAAATCAACCAAAGCAAAGTCAGAGTGGTGGCGCGGTGGCGTGATCTATCAGATCTATCCGCGCAGCTTTCAAGACAGCAATGGTGATGGGATCGGTGACCTGAAAGGGATCACTAAACGTCTGGACTACATCGCGGAACTGGGTGTTGACGCGATCTGGATTTCACCCTTCTTCAAATCTCCGATGAAGGATTTCGGATATGACGTCAGCGACTACCGCGACGTGGATCCTATGTTCGGCTCGCTGCAAGATTTCCGCGAGTTACTTGATCAGGCCCATGCCAAGGGTCTGAAAGTGATGATCGATTTGGTGCTGTCACACACATCTGATCAGCACCCTTGGTTCGGTGAGAGTCGCGCCAATCGGGACAACATGAAATCCGACTGGTATGTCTGGGCCGACCCTAAACCGGACGGCACACCACCCAATAACTGGTTGTCTATCTTTGGCGGTTCAGCGTGGCAGTGGGAGCCTCGTCGCCTTCAATATTATCTGCATAACTTTCTGACTTCGCAGCCGGACCTGAACTTTCACTGTACCGATGTGCAAGACGCACTGCTGGACGTGGCTCGGTTCTGGCTGGAGATGGGCGTGGATGGTTTCCGCCTGGACACGATCAATTTCTATTTCCATGACAAACATCTGCGGGACAATCCGGCCCTCCCGGTCGAAGAGCGCAACGCATCAATTGCGCCAGCAGTGAACCCCTATAACCACCAGGATCATCATTATTCCAAAAGTCAGCCCGAGAACATCGCCTTCCTCGAAAGACTGCGCGCGCTGACCGACGAATATGAAGATCGTGCCTGTTTGGGTGAAGTCGGTGATGCACAGCGCGGGCTGGAGATTATGGGTCAGTACACCTCGGGCGATCAACGGATGCATATGTGCTATGCCTTCGAGTTTCTGGAAAAGCGTGCGTTGACTGCACCTTATGCAAAGCAGGTCTTTGATCAGCTCGAGGAAAAGGCAGGCGATGCATGGCCATGCTGGGCGTTTTCGAACCACGATGTTGAACGTCATGCCTCTCGCTGGGACCTAAACGATGCGGCCATTCGCCAGCACGCGGTTCTGATGATGTGTCTGCGTGGCTCTGCCTGTCTGTATCAAGGAGAGGAACTGGGCCTGCACGAGGCAGATGTTCCATTTGAGAAACTGCAAGACCCCTACGGCATCGAGTTCTGGCCCGAGTTCAAGGGTCGCGACGGATGTCGTACACCAATGGTTTGGGCGACGCAGGACGAACACTCAGGTTTTAGTACCGGTGAGCCCTGGTTGCCGGTCAGTACGGCCCAAACGGAAAGAGCCGTAGACCGGCTCGAGGCGAGCGACCAATCGATGCTGCACCATTATCGTCGCGCAATCGCGCTGCGCCACGCCCACCCGGCGTTAACTTCGGGTGCGCAGTCCAACATGAAACAGATTGGACCTGTGCTGACATTCCAGCGTGAGGACACGTCTGAAGCGGTGTTTTGTGCTTTCAACCTTGGAACGGAAGCTCAGCGGGTCGACTTGCCCTTGGGCGATTGGCGGGTCATCGGGCAGGAACTCGGCGGTAGCGACGGTGCGGGAAGCGTTACGCTGCACCCCGCACAGTTTTGTCTGATGGCTAAGGACAAGGGGTAAACCATGTCAGAACTCAAACTTACGGATGTGGCGAAATCCTATGGTCCGATCGATGTTCTGAAGCATATCGATCTGGACATCGAAAAGGGCGAGTTGATCGTCTTTGTCGGTCCATCGGGTTGTGGAAAATCAACCTTGTTGCGAATGATTGCCGGGCTGGAAAAGATCACCGGCGGCACCTTGGAGATCGAAGGGCAGGTCATGAATGATGTGCCGCCCGCTCAAAGAGGCATTGCCATGGTGTTTCAGTCCTATGCGCTTTATCCGCATTTGACCGTGCGCGAGAACCTGGCATTTGCGCTGAAGATCGCCAAGATGTCTGCCACCGAGATCGATGCCGCAGTTGAACGCGCGGCCCAGACCCTTCAACTGGATCCGCTCTTGGATCGTCTGCCCAAGGCTCTGTCCGGAGGGCAACGTCAGCGTGTCGCTATCGGGCGCGCCATCGTGCGAGACCCCAAGGTCTATTTGTTCGACGAACCGCTATCAAACCTCGATGCTGCGCTGCGCGTTGCAACCCGGATTGAGATTGCGCGCCTGAAAGAGGCGATGCCCGAAAGCACAATGATCTACGTGACCCACGATCAGGTCGAGGCGATGACGCTGGCCAGCCGGATCGTCGTTCTCGCCAACAAAGGCATCGCGCAAGTTGGTACGCCACTGGAGCTGTACGAAACGCCGGATAACGAGTTTGTAGCGCAGTTCATCGGATCACCCTCTATGAATCTGCTGTCTGGCAAAATTTCCAAAACCGGAGATCTGACTGAAGTCACACTTGATGCGGGTGGAACAGCCGTTTCATCCATTCCAACTGAGCCCGAAGAAATAGGTTTGCAGGTCAATGTCGGCGTACGGCCAGAGGATTTCGTTGCCGACGATGCCGCCGGGTTTCTGGACGGTACAGTCGATTTTGTCGAAGCCTTGGGTGAAGTAACCTTGCTGTATTTTGCCAGCAGGCCGGGGGCTGAGAGTATCGTCGCCAAGTTTCCTGGCGTTGAAAGAAACCGACGTGGAAAAGCTGTCAAATTGAATGCGGACCCGGGCAAAGTGCATCTGTTTCACAATGGTCTGTCGATGCGGAAATGAGGATCGAGCTATCCACTCAGTGCTTAGATTGATTTGGGTTTGTTTAACCTCAGTCGAGGTGCACAGAAGGGTTAAGGAACTAAGGAGCAACTGATGTTTGCTCTGCGGACTCTGGAGCCTTTCTTTTGCTAGTCAATGACGTTCGATTTTCAACGCCCGGCAGTTATGCAGTAAATTTACTGCACTTGACATGCAGTGATTATACTGCATATAGGGCGCATGACAGATGACCAGCTCGACTTAATTTTCAAGGCTCTTTCGGACAGCACTCGTCGACGCATCATCGACCATCTGAGCAAAAGGCCAGCTCAATCGTTGTTCGAGGTGTGCGCGGCCTCGGTTGCAGAGGATGGGATTGCGTTGTCCCGACAAACGGTCTCCCAGCATCTCGCCGTCTTAGAGAAAGCAGGATTGATTGAGATCGAGTGGAAGGGGCGAATAAAGGCGCATTCTCTGAGCGTCAGCGAAGACGACATAGCGGCGGCATCATGGCTCACGAAATACAAACCGAAGGGAACCAAGACATGAAAATCTATGTCACAAGCGTCTTTGTTGACGATCAAGACAAGGCCGAGAAATTCTACACCGAAGTCCTCGGCTTCAAGGTGAAGCACAACATTCCATTGGGTACCAACCGCTGGTTGACAGTTGTTTCAGAAGAAGACCCAGATGGAATAGAGTTGCTACTTGAGCCAAGCGACCATCCCGCTGTTGGGCCCTACAAAGAAGCGATTGTCTCCGATGGCATCGCCGCGCACTCATTTCAGGTGCAAGACCTCGATGCCGAGTGGAAGAAGCTGACTGATCGAGGCGTGGAGTTCACAACCGAGCCAATGGATGCGGGCGCTGTTCACATGGCTGTTTTTGAAGACACCTGCGGTAACCTGATCCAGTTGATCCAGATGAAAGACGCCTGAACAAAGCTAATCCTTGGACGAACGCAACAAAAAGTTGTCGTTCGGCCAATATGCAGAATCTGGTAGATTTAAACTCTCGCAGTTCACAAGAACTCTGGCATATCGCGTTTCTGCGCACGCCACTTTCAAGGCAGGTTGCCGCGCTCTATCGGGGCTCAACAAACCGCCTCGAAAGCACTCGGTGCGGAGTTTTTTGTGCCGTACTTTAGGTTATCTCGGGCGGTCTGGTTCGTCGGGGATGCGCGTGACCAGGGTTTCTATTTCATCCATTATTTCGACCGGCAAAGCACCGAAGTTTAGCGCTCCTGCAATACCCTCGATTTGCTCTTCTGTCCGTGCACCCGGGATCGGAACATAGGTTTCAGATTGGCCCCATATCCACCCGAGAGCTCCTTGCACAAGTGTTCTGCCATTTGAGGTCAGTAAGTCGCGAACTGCATCTAGTTTTCGCATGAAGTCAGGGTTTGCCTTACCATCCTTGAAGTATTCCATCCAACTTTCGCCGGATGCACGTACGTCGTCCGATGCCATGGTAGTGTTCTGATCGTATTTCCCTGAAAGCAAACCCATCGCGAGCGGTGAGCGTATGAGAGACAATAGCCCTTCTTTTTGCACTACGTTTTGCATGCGGGGCGCATCAAAGAATACGTTCATGACATATTCAACTGCCTTGAAGTTGTTTTTCGCTGCAACGGCTCGGGCGCTTTGAGAATAGTCGGTGCTCCAGCCGTGGGCGCGTAGTTTTCCGGCGCCTTTCAACCGATCCAGTTCATCGAATACGGCTTCGGCCATGCCTATCGACATATCGTTCACGTGCAGCAGCATCAGATCGATCCGATCACGGTTCAAACGCGACAGACACCCGTCAACGGCTGGAGAAACTTGATCAGGGGAGAAGGGTTCGAATGAGATCTGTTTGCTCGTCTCGTCAATTCCGACACCGATCTTTGTAGCAACCAAGGCATCGGGTCGATGTTTTAACGCTTTACCCAGCAGCCGTTCCGAATGTCCTGCACCATACGCAGCTGCCGTGTCGAACAGGGTGATCCCGCCATCTAAGGCAGCGTGGATCGTCCGAATGGAAACATCGTCGTCTGAACGGGTGTAACCCAGGGATTGTTCGCCCCAATACATCTTGCCGCCGATTGGCCAGCATCCCATGCCAAGTGGGGCGATTTCGGTTTCGAGAAATTTCATCTGTGAGTCTCCTATGTGACCCTTCAGAAAAAATGCGATCTCTATCTTTTCATCAACAACACAGAATGCAAGCATTGTTTCATGAATGAACGTGACTTTGACTGGGATAACCTGCGGCTTTTTCTTGCGGTCGCCAGAGCAGGTGGACTTGGGCCAGCGGCAGAACAGACCGGCAAGAGTGCACCAACGCTGGGCCGGCGTATGATCGAGCTTGAGCGTAATCTTGGGATTGAATTGTTTCGGCGCAAACCGCGAGGCTATGACCTGACTGAGGATGGGCAAGCATTGCTGGAAAAGGCGGCAGGCATCGAAGCGCGTGTTTTGCCTATCACCGAAACCAGCCTCGCAACTGCACCACCTTTGGTTAAGATTTCGGCTGGAACCTGGGTTACCAGATTATTGGTAGGTGCTGTTGGAAAGCTCTACGGATCAATACCGGTGCGGTTGCGGTTCATTTCCTCGGAAGAGGTGCTGAAAATCGGGCACCGGGAGGCGGCGATTGGAATTCGAAACCACCGGCCCGAAGAGATTGGCTTGGCTGGCCGCAAAATCGGACGGGTCCGGTTTGCCGTCTACGCCGTAGATGAGAGTGTTTCGACCTGGGCTCGGGTCTTGTCCAATACACCTTCCGCAAATTGGCTGAGGGAGAAATCGCAAGGAGACGAGGCCATTGAAGTGACCGCGCCGCAAAACGCCCTTGATCTTGCCAATGCGGGAATGGCTCGGGCTGTTCTGCCAACATTCATTGGAAATGCGCAGCGAAGGCTAAAGCCGGTGTCACCTCTGATTGTTGATCTAGAACATGATCAGTGGCTTGTGTCCCATCAAGACGACAGGTTTCTCCCTGAGGTACGACACGTCATAGATCGCACTTACGCGATGTTGTCAGAAGCTTGTGAAAACGGGTGATTAGACACCTAAAAAGGACTGCATCATATCAGGCTTGTGGTTCTCGATCACGGTCCGGAGCAATCTTGTGTCGTGATAGACAGCACTGTGATGTGGCTTGCCAAAGGCAGACCCCAGTCCCGATAGTGTGCGTAAGTCAGTGCTCTTGAAATTAGAGAAAGTTCAGGAGCGTCCTTGATTTCCAGCGCGGCTGAAGACCCCGCACAACCACTGCTGCATCTTGATTAAGTGCTGGGAATGCATTGCAGGGTGATTTTGTTTTTCTCAGATGGACTTAGTGCAGTTCGGCGTCACTTGATGATATGCTATGGCTTTGTCACTTTGGCTGGGACCATTAAGAATTGATCCCGCCTGCTGCAGGACCCAGAGATTGCCGATAAAATACGCTGACATCTACCCGTCTGAACCGCTGCTCAACAGCGATGCGATGGACCGTCCTTCGGCGGCGGGACTGATGTCTGTGCGATATTTTCAGGCCGAACCGGATCAGATGCCCGAAGAGGTGTTCGAGGAACATCACGTGCTTCTGAACCTTAATCCCAAGGCACATCGCGTGCAAAATTGGCGAGATGGTGAATTGCGCGATTTCACGTTCCTGGTCGACGAGATTGTCGTCACGCCGGCCGGGATGCGATCGGGCTGGCGCTGGCATGAAAAGTCAGATGTGATCGTGATCACGCTGGATCCCGCCAAGATAGAGCAGTTTGCACAGTCCGAGTTAGGCATGTTGCTGGATCCTCAGCAGTTTCGGGATTTGCCACAGTTTTCCGACCCCGACCTTTGCGCTGCTGGTGTCATTCTGAGAGATGCTCTGGAAACGGACGACATGTCCTCCGCCGTTATGTTCGAGGCGATGAGCCGCGTGTTCCTGGTCAAGCTATTGCAAAAATATGGGAAACGCCGCGCAGAAGATGTCGAACTCTCTTCGCGTTTCACTTCGCGGCATTACCAACGTGTTCTGTCCTTTGTACAGCGTCGGTTGGATCAGACGATCACGGTGGATCAACTGGCTGCCGAGGCAGGAATGAGCCCATCTCATTTTGCTCGGGTGTTCAAGGAAACACTTGGTTCAACACCCATGCAATACGTCATGGCTTATCGGATCGAGCAGGCCATTAAGATGATGGATGACGCTGAACGCCCGTTAGGAGACATTGCTCTGGCCTGCGGATTTGCGGATCAGGCGCATTTCACACGCAGCTTCAAGCAGGTTGTGGGTCAGACTCCGCGGACGTATCGGGCTGCAAAACCAACCTGAGCAGGATTTTTCAAAAACCCGGCAGTCAGGTGCAATTAATCCTGGCGAGGGCGTCGTATCTCTTTGGTCATAGGGGCTGAGCCCAGTTGAACCAATCAACGGAGATACAACTATGAAACTGACTGCTTTGACCACTGCTACCACGCTGTTGGCTTCCACTGCTGCCATCGCTCAGGTCGAAACTCGCACCGTGACGTTTGAAAACGAAGGCACCACTTTGTCAGGCACGCTGTATCTACCAGAAGAACGTGGTGACGCCCCGCTGCCGACTGTCGTCGTGACCGGTGCATGGACTTCGGTTCAGGAGCAGATGCCCGCCAACTATGCCCGCGAAATGGCCGAACGTGGCTTTGCCGCCTTCACTTTTGATTTCCGTGGCTGGGGAAAATCAGGTGACCTTCCAAACAAAGTGCGTTTCGTAGAAAGCCCCGAAGCTAAGACCTCGGACATCAAGGCTGCGTTTGAATTTGTCGCAACCCTGCCCGAAGTCGATGCGGATCATATCAACGGTCTAGGGATCTGTGCCTCGGCTGGCTACATGGTTGACGCTGTGGCGGGCAACCCGCTGGTGGATCGCCTTGGTCTGGTAGCCCCGTGGTTGCACAACAAAGAGATTGTTGAGGCCGTTTATGGCGGGGAAGAAGGTGTTGCTGGCCTGATCGAAATCTCGCATGCCGCTGAAGCCAAAGGGGGCGAGATAATTCCCGCGGCAGGTCCTGAAGGGGCAGAGGGCGTTCTGATGCCGATCGGTGGTTATTATTACGAAAGCGATCGTGGCGCGATCCCGGAATATGACGACAAGTGGAACAACGCAGGCTGGGAAGGCTGGCTGACCTATCATCCTGCCGATAATCCGCAGCGTTTGGACAAGCCTCTGGCCATCGTGCATTCGGAAAGCGCCGCCATCCCGCAAGGTGTGCAAACCTTCCTGGCAGGCTTTGCCGGCGAGGCTACCGCACAGTGGCTCGAGGATGTGACTCAGTTCGATTTCTACGACAACCCCGAGGATGTGACCCGCGCTGCTGACACCGTGGCCAACCACTTCCGCCTCGGCCTTGACGGCTGAATCGATCCGGTAGGTGCCGGGCCATGCTGCCCGCCATCATCTCATTTCGGAGTAAAACAAATGACCCGCAAAACTCTCACTACCCTTGTAACCGCAACCCTTGTCGGAGGCGCTGCTATGGCCGGAACACCCGAAGAAAACATGAAAGTCGTTCAGGACTTCTTTGCCGCATACGGCGCAAATGACCTTGGCGGGATCGCTGCCGTCATGGATGAAAACGTGAAATGGCACATTCCGGGTCGCCATCCCCTCAGCGGTACCAAGAATGGTCGCGATGAGGTTCTGGCCTTTTTTGCCCAGCTTGGCGTGGCCGGATTTCAGGCAGACCCGATCTACTTCGGTGCTGATGACACCCACGTGGTTGATATTCACCGAGGCTGGTCCAATGCCGAAGGCAAGCCGAATGTCGATACTACCTGGGCGTTGGTCTACCGGATCGAGAACGGCAAGATCGTTGAGGCAACCAACCTCAGTGCCGATCAGGACGCAGCCAACACCTTTTTCTGGTCGCAATACCAATTGGCTCCTGTGCCCGAGCGCTTAGCCAATGAGTGAAGTGACGCCTCCAATCGAAGTAAGGACACTGAAATGACCCGCAGAGTTATTGCAACCCTCGCAGCCGCAACCCTTATCGGAGGAGCCGCAATGGCCGACCAAACCGAGATCACCCGCACCTTGACCGACATCGCCGCCGGTGCCGACCGTCACGATTGGACCCGCGTGCGTGATGCCTTTGCCGACACCGTAACCACCGACTACACCAGCCTTTGGGGTGGAGATCCGGTCACCCAGCCCGCAGACGATCTGGTCACAGGTTGGGCTGCTTTCCTGCCGGGGTTCGATGTCACTCACCACATGGTGACCAACCACACGGTGAACGAGATGACCGACACCATCGCCAAGGCCGAAGCTGACTTCACCGCCACCCACCGGATTGATGATGAGTTATGGGTGTTGGGTGGACGCTACAGCTATGAGCTGGAGAAGGACGGCGCCGATTGGAAGGTCACCTCAATGACTATGACTGCCTTATGGGAAACCGGTGACCGCGCCCTTGTGGCACAGGCTGGCGAACGCGCTGCCGCAGCGAACTAATCCCGAAGGTACCGATCCATGTTCAGATTGACGTTTTTGGCAGGCCTAGTCACCCTTGCGACCCCGATTTGGGCCGACGACCTGCCCACCGCGATCAGCTGTTACCAGACCGCGACCAACTCACAGGACATTGAAGCATATCTGGCCTGCTTCACTGATGACGCCGTGATGATCGATGTCAATCGCGAGTTCGTCGGACATGATGCTATCCGAGTTTGGGCTGAGCGCGAGGTTATACCCGATGGACAGAGCTTCAAACATCTCCAGATCCTGGAATACGAAGACGGTTACGCCAAAACCGAGGTCAATTGGGCCTCTTTAGTGGTGCACTATCACTATTGGTGGAACGGCGAAGGCAAGATCACCAAAATGTCGCTTCAATATGCGGACTGAGAGACTTGGGAGTGCATTCTCATGACCAAACAACGTATTGCCCTTGTGACCGGCGCCAATCGTGGCATCGGTAAAGAAGTTGCTCGCCAGTTGTCCCACGATCACGGATTGAAAGTCCTTGTCGGGTCACGCGATCTGGAGAGGGGACAGGCGGCGGCACATCAGATCGGGCACGGCGCGGAAACCTTGCAGCTTGATGTGTCAGATCCAACTTCGGTCGTGGCCGCCTTTACACATATTGAAGCCGCGTATGGTCGCCTCGAAATCCTCGTGAAAAACGCCGGCGTGGATTATGACACCGACCAACAAGCGCATACCGCAGATCTCGCTCGCATCCACCGCGCGTTTGAGACCAATCTTTTTGGTCCTTGGGCTACAACAATCGCCGCGGTACCGCTTTTGAAACAGGGCCAAAACGCCCGGATCGTGAACGTATCTTCCGGAGCTGGGGCGTTTAGCGGCATGTCTTCCGGCACACCGGGCTATGGCATCTCAAAGGCGGCTCTGAATGCTCTGACACTCAAGACCGCAGCGGAATTGAAATCAAAACGTATCCTCGTTAACGCTGTTTGTCCGGGTTGGGTGGCGACTGACATGGGGGGCGGTGGTCGCCCCGTTTCCGAAGGCGCAGCGGGCGTTGTTTGGGCTGCAATGCTCCCTGATACAGGCCCGACTGGTGGCTTCTTCCGAGATGGGCAACCCATTGATTGGTGACATTAGCCGGATGCCATGTGGTCGATCAGCTTCCTGACCCGCACCGGCAACAATCGGCGGCTTGGGTAAACTGCAAACATGTCTCTGGTCAGCGGGGTGGCATTCTCTACCTGCAATGGCTGAATGCCGTCCCCGACCATATCACGTGGCAACATCGCGATCCCCAGATTGCGGCGGACCGCCTGTTCGACAACATCCAGGTCAATGAAATTGTGGGAAACCTGGGTTGGCTGAAGCACCTCTCCGGATTCGAGTACCCATGACTGTCCCGCGACCAGCGCGGGAAGAGCTAGAAACTCTTCCCGAGACAATTGTCCCCTCAAACCACGGTCAGAGATGAACTTCGCCCCGGCGCAGAAGCAATAGTGAACGGACCAAAGTCGTTTAGCAACGAGGGTGGAATCCGATAGCGGCCCCAGTCGAAAAGCCAAGTCGATGTTGTCGCGAAAAAAATCCAGAAACAGGTTGGTCGTCGTCAGTTCAAACTCCACTTCCGGGTGCCGCTGTGCAAAGTCCAATAGGCGAGGACCAATAGTTTTACGGGCGGCCAGCGGTGGGGCTGTGATACGGATCTTGTGTCGCCGTGTATCATCGGCAAAACCCGCAACCTCTTGAAGCGCATCTATCGGATCCTGGCACCGATCCAGCAAACGGCGCCCCTCCTCGGTTAAGCGGACATGGCGGGTCGTGCGTTCAAACAATTTGGAACCAAGGTGGTCTTCAAGTTCAGCAATCCTGCGGCTGACCCGGCTGAGCGGTATGCCCAATTGTTTAGCGGCGGCGGAAAAGCTGAGGTGATTGGCGACAGCGGTGAACAGGGCAAGGTCGTTGTAGATCATTATCTCATGATTGGGATTATATCTTCCTGAATCAACCATTATCCCCAACGGTTCCGATCTTTATCTTCTCCCTAACACAAGGAGAACACCATGACTTATGCACTCGAAATCACCCGGATCGGTGGACCAGAAGTCTTGCGCAAAACTGCACTTGCAGAGGTTGCGCCGGGTGAGGGCCAAGTCCTGATCCGAAACTATGCAAGCGCAGTGAACTTTATCGACACGATCATCTGCCGGGGCGAAATGCCCGAAGGAATGATGCCCGATCTGCCTTTTGTGCCGGGTGTTGAAGGGGCCGGGGTTGTTGAAACTATTGGCGCAGGTGTTGACGGGATTGCTGTGGGTGACCGAGTGGCTTGGATGGGGCCTGTTGGCGCAGGTGGCTATGGTACGCATTCAGTAATCGAAGCGTCATTTGTAACCCGGTTGACTGATGACGTCAGCTTTGAAACCGCCGCTTCGATTCCGGTGAATGCAATGACCGCCTATCACATGCTGGTCAATCTGGGCGCTGCCAAAGCAGGAAAAACGGTACTGGTTCATGCGGCTGCCGGGGGCGTTGGCACTATGGCCCTACAGATCGCAAAACATCTGGGTTTGACAGTGATCGCCTCGGTCAGCACCGACAAGACCAGCTATGCGCGCGAGCAAGGTGCAGATCATGTGATCAAGTATCGGAAAGAAGACGTGGCCGCACGGGTAATGGAACTCACCGGTGGACGCGGCGTTGACCTGACGCTGAATCCGGTTTCGGGCGATACGCTCAAATCCGATCTCGATGCGCTGGCCCCCCTTGGAACGGTGGTGCTCTTTGGGTTCCTTGCCGGTTCGCCCTCAGGCAGCTTCGCTGAGGATCTGGCGAAGCATTTCCAGAAGTCGGTGGCAGTGCGCGTCAGCGATATCTACACCTATTTCACCAATCACCCCAATGCGTTCAATGCAGATATGGCGACTGTATTTGAAATGTTGAAGCAAGGTGTATTGCGCCCGCAGGTCACGACCCTGCCAATTGAAGAGGCGGCAGAAGCACATCGCCGACTGGAAGCGGGCGACACCACTGGGAAACTGGTGCTGCACATCGACTGACCCATTCAAATCGACCGATTTATGGAATGACTGAAATGAACACTGTTTTTGAAACTGCCCTTGCAAACAAACACGTCGTCATCGTTGGCGGCAGCAGCGGGATGGGAAAGGCCACGGCCAAGTTGGCCGTAACTCTCGGGGCAAAGGTCACCATCGCCAGCCGCAACACCGCAAAGCTCGAGGCTGCCGCAATAGAGATTGGGAGCGCCCTGCAAGTTTCTCCGCTGGATATGACGGATGAAGTCGGCGTGAAAGCCTGGGCCGGAAAACTTGGTAGAGTGGACCACTTGGTGATCTCGGCCTCCAGTGCGGCGCATGGAGCCTTTGCCGACCTGCCGACAGATCAGTTGCGCAGCATGTTCGAGGCCAAGTTTACAGGCCCCTATGTCACCGCAAGACAAGTGCTGCCGTCATTGACCGATGGGGGCTCGATTACCTTCTTCTCAGGTGTCTTGAGTCGCCGTCCTTCCGTGGGTGCGACGGGTCTTGGGGCTGTGAATGCGGCGGTCGAAGCGTTGACTAAAGGATTGGCGCTTGAACTTGGCGGACGCGCGCGTGTGAACTGCATCAGCCCCGGCATGGTCGACACAGAGGCATATAACGAGATGCCTCAGCAAACGCGGGATGCCATGTACGACGAGGTCGGTGGCAGCTTGCCGGTTGGGCGTGTGGGGCAGGCCGAAGACATCGCGCAGGCCGTTATCATGGCTATGACAAACGATTATCTGTCAGGCGCAGTGTTGGACGTGGATGGCGGGCATCTGGTGCGGGCTTGAGGCAACTGTCGCAATCGCAGGGGATGAAAGCGCAAGGCGCGCTTTCTCCCGCTTGTGACCGTCATGTCAGTGGTACAAAGACAAACCCGTCGCCACTGCGCGTGACGCGCCCGGTTCCGGGGTAACTCAGATGGGTGGCCGAGAAGACGGTTTGATCGTCGGCCAACTGGCCAAGAAGCTTTGTTCGGGTTGCAATCGCCTGTTCCGGATCGGAATCGAGGGCATAGCGCACTGTTGGGTTCGCGAACTGAAGCGCTTCCGAGATGATGGCGTCACCAACAATGAACAATTCCTCGCCATTGTCGGCCAATATACGCACACCGCTGTGCCCTGGGGTGTGACCAACCAGCGGCACCAATGTGATACCACCACCCAAATCCGCTTCGCTCGCATAGGTCTTGATGCGATCCGCAAGCGGGCCTGCGATGGATTGCAACAGATCAATCATGGGCTTGTCAGCATCCGGCGCGGCTGCTGGCAGGTCCGGGTTGGTCCAGAAAGCCCATTCGGCCTCTGCGACATGGATGGTCGCATTCCGGAACCCGCCCGCATCCGGCCCCATCAAGCCGCCGATGTGATCGGCATGCATATGGGTCAGGATGATGTCGGTGATCGTGTCTTTTCCAATTCCCTCAGCAGCAAACAATGCGTCCAGTTTGCCAACGGTTAGGAACATCTCGGACAGGGCTGCACCCGAGCCTGTGTCGACAAGGATGGTGCGCTCCCCGTCACGTACCAACCAGACGGTCGCCCCAATGTCGATGGGGTTACCTGCCAACGCCATCGCCGCGCCGTCGGCACCCTGAAAGAAGGCGGATGGGATTTCGAAATGGCCGTCGGACAGCATCGAAACGGTTGTTGCGCCAATTTTCAAAGTAGCGATTTCTGCTGCAAAAACGGCCTTGGGTAATCCGGCGATGGTGGCGGCCCCAAGAAGTGTCGTCGAGAAAGTACGGCGGGTAAGCTCTGGAGTTTTCATCGGCTGATCCTTTCATGTCTCTGGATCCCAATTTGCTGTTTCCCAAATTCTGAGCTACTGGCATGGAAGACAAATACTATGCATGAACTGCCATTATGACCGATCAATCACGTATTGCGATTGTCAGATACCGGGGCGCTTTGACTTCAGCCGTTCACGGCATCGAAGAAATGTTGAGTTTTGCCGGAGGTCTTGAAGGGTATCGTTCTTTGCGCGTGACCATCACCGACACAGTTGTCCCCGGATATGACGCTTATATCCTGCCGCCTGCGGGACAGGAGGTTGATGTCTCAGCCCAACCTGACATTCCAAAATTCCTGAAACAAGAACATACACGCGGGGCGCTTGTATGCTCGGTTTGCGTGGGATTGGTTTGGTTGGCAGAGGCGGGAGTTATAGGCAATCGACCTGTGACAACCCATTGGGGATTGGAAGCCCTCATGGCCGAGCGCTACCCCGGCGCTGCGACGGACGTCGATCAGATCCTGATTGAACATTCTGATCTGGCAACTGCAGGAGGCATGATGGCCTGGGTGGATCTGTCTATGGCGCTCATTGAACGCTTTGTTGGCCGCGATGCGATGATCGAAACCTCGCGACGGTTTGTCGTTGACGTCGGCCGTATGGATCAACGGCGCTATCGTAGTTTCACCCCGGATCTTTCGCATCAGGATGCTGCAATTCGAAAGGCACAATTGGCCATCGAAAGTGGCTATGCGTCGCGTCTTTCGGTGGATGATCTCGCCCAACAAGCGGGACTGGCAGAACGTACATTCATCCGACGCTTTACATCTGCGACAGGCATGACGCCGATGACTTATGTACAAGCCATCAGGATAGAGAAAGCCAAAGATCAGCTGATCCATTCGACAAAGCAAATCCAGCAAATCGCGTTTGACACAGGATACGCTGACCACTCCGCCTTTGGCCGAAAATTCCATCAGGCAACTGGGATGACGCCCAAAGATTTTCGACGGAAGTTCTCGGCTTGAGTCAAAGCCGGGAATTTGTTCAGCACACTGAGCAGGTCTTTCGCTAAACGGCACGGTGTCTCAGGTTTTTCGAGAAACCGTACCGCCTCGCCGGTGCTGAAGTTCGCCTAAAAAGGTAGAGGTGCAAGTGTGACCTCTACCAAATTTACTCACTTGCTGAAGAATTCCGCCACAGCGTCGGTTGACGCTTTGACGGCATCTGGCTTGTAGTAGAAATCAACATGGCTGAATTCATCGAAGGCCAGTTCTTCATGCTCGTTGGTTAGCTTTTCGACAAATTGGGTCGAGCAGATCGCTGTAAAAGCCGACTTGCTGTAGATCACCAAAGAAGGCTGAACGATCTTGTCTGCATAAGCTTCACCGATGGAAATCAGAGACTGCATGCCCTGATCGCCGATATGCATGTTGGTGTAGGTCGATACAGCCTTCGGTCCTTTGACCCCATCGCGTCCGTAATAGTCATAGGTCTCTCCGGCCATCGGATTCACGCCCAGGTCAATAAACTCCTGCCGTGATTGTTCATCGTTGAGACCGAACGGGGTCACATAGTCAGGCTCGCCGGTTTCGTACATTTTCTGCATCGACGCGTTTGCAGCTGCGATCTGCTGATTGGCCATGTCGCGATCGGCCCATTGGAAGCCATCGGCCGCCATCATCCCGGAAACCATCGCGATCTTTTTGATGCGGTGGTCGGTAACGGCTGCCGACGCGATAATCGAGCCCCCTTGGCACACGCCAAGGCCATAGATCTCATCAACGAAGGACAGGGTTCCAAGGTAGGAAACCGCATCCCATGTGTTTTCAATCAAACGGAACATGTACCGCGATTGCTTGAACTCTCCAGGCAGCGCGGGTGACTCACCCATGCCCAGATAATCGAAGCCAAGGTAGATGAACCCTCTTGCAGCCATTTCCGGCCCATAGGTTGCGGGAATTTGGTCTTTGACCTGAGGGAACGGGCTGGCGCCCACGATTGCTTTATATGTCTTGGTCTCATCAAAACCTTCTGGAATATAGAGGTCTCCGACCAAATCCACTCCGAAGGATTTGAAGGTTACTTTGTTTCTTCCGGCTGTCAGGGTTTGGGTTGCCATCTTCTGGGTCCTTTCGGGTCGATCGGCATCTCGCCTTGCAAAAGTAAATTACACTGTTTACTTATGGAGTGTGGGACGTGTTTGTAAACACATCTTTTTACTTTTTGAGATGAGAATCGTGAAACGGACTGAAAAGAAAAGAAAAGATATTATCGATGCGGCCATCGAGGAGTTCCGAGAGCAAGGATTTCTGGGGGCCAAGACGACCACGATCGCCAAGAATGCGAACGTATCGAGTCGCACGCTGTACAATCATTTCGAAAGCAAAGAGGCGCTGTTCGAGGCGATTTCTGAGATCATGATCGAGCGCAACTGGAGCATGGAGCCGGTGCCCTACGACCCAGATCGCGACTTCGTCGAGCAATTGAAGGACGCTCTTTGGCGCTACATTGAGGTGATCACGGAAGAGACCGCGCTCGGATTGAACCGGATGGTCATATCTGAACTAATCCGTGACCTTGATCGATCCCGGCAGTTCTTCACTGAATCCGCAACCCATGACTACCCGATAACAAGGCTGATCAGCGAAGCCATGGATGCAGGTGTAATCCGTCAGGCCGACCCGGTCTTCGCGACCAACCAGCTTCTTGCACTAGTCAAAAACTTCTTCTTCTGGCCAGAGTTCTTCCTTGGCGAAAACCCTACGCCCAAAGAGATAATGGACGATTGCATCGCAATGTTTATGGCACATTACAAACCGAAAGATTGAA
Source organism: Ruegeria sp. CE12 (assembly GCF_056537525.1). NCBI lineage: Bacteria > Pseudomonadati > Pseudomonadota > Alphaproteobacteria > Rhodobacterales > Roseobacteraceae > Ruegeria > Ruegeria sp. CE12. The sequence goes on from NZ_JBQFRS010000006.1 coordinate 173,991, forward strand.
GCCAGTAGCTGCCGGCTGCTTTAGATCGATTTTGATTGCACTAAATGTTGTGACACACCCGGATTAATGGAATGCCTGCTCGACAAAATTAGTGAACTGGACCATTAGCTTCTGATCAACCAGCCACACGCCGCAGATTCAGCCAATCGTATAAGCGAGTATCAGTGATGAGCAAAAAAGTCCCGTCACCCTGTATCGATGTTTGCAAATTCCGCCGCGAGGGGCATTGCATCGGGTGTTCGATGACAAAAAGCCAAAAGAAGCTTTTTAAATCGATCAAACGACCCGATCAGCAGGAGGCGTTCATACAGATGCTGATCTGTCAGCAGGAAAAAATGGGCCGGTACACCCACTGGGGACCGGCCTATCTGAAAAAGCTGAAAAAGAAGAAGGCCAAAGTGAATATCACTCTGGCCAAATAGGTCAGCGCAGGTGCGAGCGCAGGAACCACGCGAATTTCTCGTGAGTCTGACCGCGGCTGATGCACAGATCTTCGGTTAGTGTATCGCCATGTTCGGCCGCAAGCTCACCACAGCCCGCGAGGGTTGATGCCAGAGTTTCCTGAGCGTCCAACATGATCTTGATCATTTCCTTGTCAGAAGCGTCACCTTCGTGCTCGCTTACCTTGGATCGTTTGAGCATGCCGGCCAGCGTGCCTTCTGCATGCGCATCCAGGGCTTTTATACGTTCTGCCAGATCATCCTGTGCTACGAAGTGATCCTCGTAGATCTTCTGAAAAAGCTCGTGCAGTGGGCCAAAGGCCATACCGGTTACGTTCCAGTGAAAGTTCTGGGCGAGCATGGTTGTCACGGCTGTTTCCGCGACAGATTGGTTCAAAGCGTCTGCAATGGCTGCACGGGAATCCTTGGTGAGGTCAATAGCTGTTTGGGTCATAATACTTCCCTTGATCCTGCTTGTTACAATGCTGATTTGAGGAACAAATACAGCGCTCCTCTCCATATCTAGAGGATCAGGGAATTTTTCCAAGTACTTTTTAGAATAATTCTAAATCCGATGAAATTGCTCGGAAATTGAACGGATTAGAAAGGCCAGGTTTCGTTGTGTCCAGCGCGGAACGCGTGATTGAATCAGAAACCGAAAGCTGTCGTCGTCATTCTGTTCAACAGCTTCGAACAAACGTCCAAGCCATGCCTCGTCAAACGAAAGATCGGTTGTTCCGGGCCTATAAAAAACGGGTCGATTTGAGACAGCCTGTCTGAACCCGCGCATGAGCGTTTCCGCATGGCGCATCTTTGCGTCTGCAGGATCAGCCAGCAACAGTGCACAAGCTTGCTCAAGATCAACACGTGCGGCTGATCTGCTTCGGCGGGCCACTATCCGAAGATGATCAATAATACGCAGCGACCGCTCCGACATCGTCGGAACAGGAGGCGCATAGGCGTATTCTTCAGTTTTGAAACCGATTGCCTGCATCACGTGGGACCGTTTCATTACTCTGACACTCTCAGGTGCCACCATCAGAACCTGACAATAGTAGTAAGGTATAGTTTCATCAAGTAGCGTTACAGATTTTTTGAACAGGTCTTCAGCGCTTTAGCAGTTTTCGGGTTTGTCTGCCTCGATACCTAGAGTCGCGTGAAACGGAAAAGAAGCTTCCAGCTTGAATAGACCTCAAGGCGATCCACGTCTGTCGGGAAGTAGGCGCTTGGCCCTTCCAAGGGTATGAGGGCGCTTGCCATGAACCGGCTGACCGAAACTTCAAACCCTGCATCCCGAAATGCTGTGGCAATGTCCTCGGTGCTATGATCCGGCACTTCGATGTTGGAAAACTCTTGTATCTTCGGACGCCAGCTAGCCCACAATGGGCTGTCCCTGTGACAGCAGGTTACAGCGTAGTAGCTGCCGCTAGGTTTGAGGACGTCAGCAATCTGGGCCGCGTGATCCGCAAGGTCATCGATAAGATAGATAACCTCGTGACTGAATGCGTAGTCGAAATTTGACCCTGCATCAGAGAGCCTGGTCGTTGCTTTGTATGCTATCGGACGATCGCCTTTTCGGGCTTCGGCCAGCTCGACCGCATGCTTTGCGAGATCAACGCCTACACCACTTGCGAAAGGCTTGGTGTCGTACAGCAGCCTCAGGAAACCACCCTGATTGCAACCGACATCCAATACATGTGCGCTTGGATGTTCTGGTAGATCAATTGCCTTGATCATCTCATGCCAAATCCACGCGTGATCATCACCCATCGAGTCTTCTTCTTCAGGCTTGGTCGACCAGGTTTCGATCAGGTCCGTCATTGAATTCTCCATTTATGAAAATGCGATCAGGCTGGTGTCTCAACCTGCTTTAGTAATGAGCGAAATACTTTGCGGGCCGATCCGGGGTGGCGCACTTTTTTGGCGGCCGCGAGGTTCGACACATCGCCACCTACGACAATCAACCCGACCATACCCCATTCGTAATGCGGCACACAGATATGCCCGTAGATGCCGGGGACGGTGAATTCGACTGTCAGTTCCTCATCAATCGCACCGTTCCACGGGGTTGCCCCTTCGGGGATCATACCGCGTTTGGATGCCGAGTTGTGACCGGCATCCGTTGCAAGGAATGTTACGGTATCTCCGGTTTCAATGTTCAGAATTGCGGGTTCGAACACGTTAGGGGTGTCGGGATCACCACAGTCAGCGTTGAGCATCAGGATAGAATGTGCCCCGCTTTCGGAAGTAGGTGCAGGGCAGGCCCAGGCCGCACTGGCACCGGCCAGTACCGTCATCGAACAGATGAAATTACGACGCGTAAGCATGAACAAGCAAATCCTCTCTGGGACCGGCGGTGATCTCGATATCCACGCCGTAGGTTGCAGAAATGGCAGGTGATCGCAGGACTGTATCCGCATTGCCCTGCGCCTGGATTTTTCCGTCGCCCAGCAGGATTATGTGATCGGCAAACCGCGCAGCCAAATTGAGGTCGTGCAGGGCAACGATACCGACTGCATGCCGTTCCACGATTGCCGACTTGATCCTGCTCAATACCTCCAGCTGGTGTCGCAGATCCAAGGCAGAGGTCGGCTCGTCAAAAAGATAGACGGAAGAGCGCCGGATTAGCGCCTGCGTGACCGAGACCATTTGGGACTGACCACCAGACAGCTCGCTTACATGCGCTTCGGCCAGATGGCCGATTGCTGCGGCATCCAAAGCCTTACCGACGGCGTGCATGTCCGCCTCGGTCACACGCCATCCGCGCAATTGCTTGTGGGCCATCATCACCACGTCAAAAACCGTGAGTGACGCGTTTGCTGCAAAGAACTGCGGCATGAAGCAGACACGCTTCAGCCGTTCCCGCGATGACAAACTATCAAGGTCTACATCGCCAAGATGCACCTTGCCCGAAGAAGGTTTCAGAAGCCCGGCAATCAATCGAAACAGCGTTGATTTCCCTGCGGCGTTGGGGCCGATCAGGGCTGTCAAATGACCGGGTTGCAGGGCGTCAAATCCGACGCCATCCAGAACCTGACGATTGCCATAAGAAAAGCTGAGCGCGTCTGCGGTAAGCATACTCATTGCCAGTGCCTCTTGCGTTGGCCCAGAATGAGCATGATGAAAAACGGTATCCCGATCAGCGAAGTGATCATTCCGATCGGATACACGATGCCGGGGGTTATGGTCTTTGATGCGATAGATGTACCCGACAGGATCAAAGCGCCGCACAAAGCGGACAACGGCAGGAAGCCGCGCTGATCCTCACCCACGATCATCCGGGCGATATGCGGACCAACCAGACCGACAAAAGCAATCGCGCCGACAAATGACACGGCAACTGCAGACAGGAGTGACACTCCGGCTAAAACGCTGATCCGTAGCAGTGAGACATTGACGCCAAGCGCTGCGGCTTTGTCCTCACCCATCCGAAGGGCCGTCAAGGCCCACGAGCGGCTGAGAAACCACGGCAGGATCACGGCCAGAACGGCCACGCAGACACCGACTTTGGGCCAGGTTGCGCGGGCCAATGATCCAAGCTGCCAGAAAATCAGCTGTGCCAATTGAATCTCGGAGGCACCGTATTGCAGGAATGCAAGCAATGCATTGAAGGTAAACAGCATTGCAATCCCCACGAGGATCATCGCCTCAGGCGAGACACCGCGCAGTCGCGTGAACAGGAACAACGCGCAGGACGTGAGCATCGCAAAGACAAAGGCGTTTACGGACACGAATAACCCGCCAACGCCGGGAATGACGGACCATCCCAATACGATGGCCAAAGCCGCACCAAACCCTGCTGCAGAAGATAAGCCAAGGGTAAAGGGATCGGCCAGAGGATTGTTCAAAATGGTCTGCATTTCGGCGCCGGCCACACCCAGCATTGCCCCAACTGCAACGGCCATCAAAGCCACTGGCAAACGCAATTGCCAGATGATGACGTCCTCTTTCGGAGTTGCAATGGATCTGTCGAAGATGACCTCGAACGCCCGCCAGGGCGTAAGGCTGGCGGCTCCGGTTGTAACGTCAACAACAACTAGCGCGCAAAGCAGAAATGTTGCGAGGAATACAAGAGCTACCCTGCGAAGAGAGCGGCGCTTATACGCGCGTACCAGCACTTCGGCACCGGTTAGTTCAATGGATTGTTCGGTCATGTTTTGGTCCGAGAAAATCAGGCCCCAACGTATTGAGCGTTGGGGCCTTTCTGTCAGGAGTCTTCTTGACCCAATGTGATCCAGAACTGACCGGACGCATCGTAGGGCAGGAACCGATCATGGAGTTCCTGGAATGTGGCCTCGGGATCCAGATCCTCAAAATCCTCGGGGTGAATCCACTTAGCCAGAACTTGCACCGCCACGAAGTGATATGGCGAGTTGTAGAACTGGTGATAAATCGAGTGAAAACGACCGTCTTTCACAGCGCGTAGCTCGGAAAACCCTGGACGCGACGCCAGAGCAGTCAGGCGTTCGGCGTTGACCTTCGGATCGCCCTCATATCCCAGAAGAGTCGACGTAACCTCGGGGCGGGCTTCAACCCAGTTGGCGCCTGTACCAAAGACAACGTCCGGGTCAGCTTCGATGATGCCTTCAAGGCTCAGATCAACCGAATAGGCGTTGGCTAATGTTGATGCGTGGTTAACGCCGCCAGCCAGTTCAACGAAGCGGCCATAATTGTATGGGCCAAACGACCAGCAGCAGAAATCAGCCTGCCAGCCCGCCGCGTTTTCAACGACGACCAGGGGGCGGTCTTCAGCTGGAATGGTATCAACTATATTGGATACCTTGCGCATCTGGGCGATGTAGAAATCAATGAATTCGGCCGCGCGTTTTTCTTCACCAAAAATACGGCCGAGGATCAACATCGATGGAACCGCGTTTTCAGTGGCATTTCGGCGGAAGTCGATGAATGCAACTTTCACACCCGCCGAGTCCAGTTTTTCGATCAGGCCTGTTTCTTCGGCTTTGAACAGATTGCCGACGTCCAGCAGAACAAGGTCAGTTTCTGCTTCCAGCACCGCTTCGATACTGAATTCACCAGCATAAGGATTGCCGAAATCGATCATCCGGGCGGTGTCTTCGGGGAAGGCTGCCTCGTATTTACGGAAAGCGTCCGGGTCGTATTGGACCAGATCACTTTTCCATCCGACGATCTTTTCGAACGGATTGCCTTCGATCAAGGGGGCGATGCCATACATCATCCGGCCTTCGCCGAGGATGATCTTGTCGGGCATTTCTGAAAGAGTGACTTCGCGTCCTGCGATGTCGGTGAAGGTCAGGGCTTCGGCTTGAGCGGATGTTGCGGACGCGGTGAAGCTCGCGCTGGCTGCAATGGCACCAAGGAAGCCGCTCAGTGTGGTCCGATAGGACATAGCGGTCTCCGGGTTGGATGATTACAAATTGGGTTCTAAGCGATGCGTTTATAAAACCCAAGTAAAAAAGTAAGGTAATTCGCCGTTTGTTTATGGGCAGTATTCACTTGTTGCCGGCATCGGGGTGGCCAAGCCGGTCAATACTGTTGCCACCCCTCCCAGAAAGACTGTGCGTCACAGTAGGTTAGAAGTTGTAGACAAAACTGCCTCGTACGGTCCGTCCTGCCCCCCAATAGCACGCGGTCGCATTGTCACAGGTGGAGACGTATTTCTTGTCGGTCAGGTTTGCGATGCTCAGATCAATTCGAGCGCCTTCAAAGCTTGGGTTTTTCGCGCCCAGATCATAGCTGATTGCGAGATCCGCCAACAAATAGTCACCGATTTCGATATCGTTCCGGGTGCTGCCGAAGGTCGTACCCATATATCGAAGGCCGCCTGCCAGTGTCAGCCCATCCAATGCGCCATCCAAATCGTAGCTGGCCCAGATAGAAGCCTGATTTTCTGGTGCAAACGGCAATTTGTTACCCTGTGTAGCGGCAGAGCCGTTGGTGATTTCGGCATCAAGATAAGTGTATGACGCCAGCAAGCTCAGACCATTATTAAGCGCAATGCGGCCTTCCATTTCGACGCCGCGCACCCGGCTTTCTCCGATCTGGGATTGGATAAGGCCTGTGTTCACGACCGTGTTTTGTTGGCGCAGATCAAATGCGGCCAATGTAAAAAGGGCATTTGTTCCTTCGGGCGCGTATTTCATACCCACTTCGGTCTGCTTGCTCTTGGTAGGCTCCGGCGGGTTACCGGTCGTGGTGTTGACACCCGCCAGCGGTTCAAAGGAAGTCGCATAGCTGACATAGGGAGATACGCCGTTGTCAAAGCTGTAGACCGCGCCGGCCCGCCAAGTGAATTCGTTTCCGGAGTTTTCGGTCCGGACATTGCGGGTCTCGTTCAGACTGTCGAGATCATACCAGTCGTTTCGTGCACTCAGCATGATTGTCCAGTTCGAAACTTCGATCTGGTCCTGCAGGTACACTCCGGACTGGCGCAGATCTGTCTGGGTTTGCGTCACAGGAAACAGCGGGGATGGCGTTGCGCCGTAGACTGGATTGTAAACGTTGATCGGTCTGATGGACCCGACACTAAAGTCGAAATCCGTTTTCTGTGTGAGATAGTCAACGCCAGCAAGCAATGTGTGACGTACTGCACCGGTATCGAAGCTGTAAGTCAGGTTGTTGTCTGCGTTTGTCGCTTTGGTCTTGTCGGTAATGCCGACAGCCCTGCGAAACAACAGCTCGTTCGAGCCGGGGACAAACCCAAACGGTCGCGCAACTTTCAGATCATAATCCACATCCAACCAGCGTATTTTGCTCGACAATTTCCAACCGTTTTCGAACTCGTGGTCGAACTGGTAACCAATCATGTTCTGTTTCAGATCATAGTTGTCCCAATCCGGTTCACCGGTAAATCTATCGCGCGGAATCTCTCCGTTCGGATTTGGGGCAATTGTGCCTGAGGCGGGCAGAAACTGAATGGATTTTGCATTGTCGTCGATGACATAGGCCTGCAGGTCAGTGACGTAGCATCTGTTGGTCGCCAGGTTACGCCACCCATCAAAGCGGTCCGATCATCGTTCACGAAATCCACACGGGTATCTGCGTTTCGTGCAATGCCGGTCAGCCGGTAGGTAAACCGCCCGTCTTCTGTCAGCTTGCCACCAAAATCGGCAAAACCTTCGATCTGTTTGGGCGACCCAAGTCGCAGACCAACCTGCCGTACGGTCTGTTCGGTCGGTTTCTTGGACACCAGATTAACCAGACCACCGGGCGGCGTTTGCCCATAGAGGCTGCCTGACGGACCTTTGAGCACCTCAACCCTGTTCAGGAAATAGGGATCAACCCGCGGCCAGGCGAACTGACCGCGCGCCGGTTTCAGCCCGTCCAGATATTCATTCGCGCTGAACCCACGAACACGGAACCAATCGGACCGGGGATCGTCGCCATAAAGCTGCGTAGAGACACCAGGGGTATAGCGAAGCGCTTCGGACAGATTTTCCACCTGTCTCTGTTCCAGTTTAGCGGCGGTCACCACTGAGATTGACTGTGGCGTGCGCGATATCGGCAATGTGGATTTTGTGCCAACGCTGCTGGTCTTGGGGACAAATCCGTCCTCGGCATCAGCAGACGCTTGTTCATTGCCATTAACAATGATCGGATCAAGCTCGACCGGGAAATCTTGGGCATGGCTTGGCGCTGCGGCCAGAACCACGGCAACCGAAGACAACAGGTGTGGTATGAAGAAATTGGCACCTGGCCGCATTTTTAGATCCTCGCAAAAATTGCCAAATTGACGTGATCTGGCTTTTCTCTGCAGAGAATGGCGTTCAACGAGTGCGAACGTATAAAGCGCAATCAAAATTCCGCAATTGCCCTCAATTACGCGATTGAATCAAAAGCTTTCGTGATTGTATCAATCCGCGGTGCCGCGCATCAGGCTGCCCGGATTCACGTTGAATCTGCGGCTGAACAGGGTGGAAAAATGTGTTGGAGTATACCCGACCGCATGAGCTGCCTCTGCAACTGTACAGGAGCGATTGGCCAGCATGCGCCATGCGGATGTCAGTTTTTGCTCCTGCAGCCAAGCGTGCGGTGACAAGCCAGTGACGCTCCGAAAATCGCGGCTGAATTTAGCGGGGTTTGTTCCGCATTTCCGTGCCAGTTCCCGCATATCTGGCGTAGCTACGAAGTCGGCCTGCATCAAGTCCTGAGCGTGCTTAATTCGCTCAAGGTCGATCGACTTCAGCTGAGGCTCCTTTCGGTGTGAGCCATCCGAAATCTTACCAAGGACTGTGGCGGCCAGATTCAAGCCCGTTGCCATTCTGAGCATGTTTGCTGACTTGGAACCCGGTATTGTCAGCAACTGCGTGACCATCGCCCTGATAGCTGTATCGGCGGGCATTGACTTGATGACTAAAGGGGCTTTGTCTGTTTGGTGCAGAAGTTCTTCGGGTGATTGGCCTAATTCTTGCTGGACAAGTTCGCGATCCAGCGTCAATGCTACATCACATCGTTTCGTTCCGGCATACGCTGTCTGATCTCGCTCGTGTTCACCGTCACTTAGAATGGTTAGAACCGTAGGTTGTTGGATAACAACCGGGTCCCGGAAATTCGCTCGAAGCTGCATTTCGACATTAGTGACCACCAGTTTCAAACCATCTTCGATCGGTTGATGAGTTTGTATATCGCTTACCAAATCTCCACGGGCTGAGAATATGCCCAACCTTCCATCCAGGTGCACTGATTTCTGGGCAACTTGGGAATTCGAGCTCGGTTTCATTTTCTGAACATTACCAGTTACTTCAGACCCACGATTCCTAGACAGAGCCGTTTGTTAGTTTGAAGCTGGTTTCACGTTCTATGCAGGGTCAGACCCGCCATTCTGTTGACTGGCTCAAATCGTGATCAGAATAGGGACTTAATGCGGTGGCGGTGTCAATCCCAGGTCGATGCGGCATGTTCCATTAGGCAAGACTGCATGTCCCTCGAACAAAGCATGATTGTATTTTGTTTCCGACTTGATGCTGCAAAAAGAACCTGCGCACAACCGGACAATCCGGGAATTCAACCGCTACAGAAGCTCATTGCTGTGGCCGAAAGAAACGCGCTCTGCTACAAAAATTGAGCAAAATTCGTTCTTTAGCTGAGATCATGCCAGATTCCCAGAATTCCTCTGTTTCCCCGCGCAAAGCAGCTCAACAACTGCGGTCACAAAAAAAGGTCGAGACCATTCTGGAAACGACTCTGACTTTGTTAAAAGAAGGGCCTGCAGACCGGGTGACCACCAATGCGATCGCAGCCCGCGCAAATATTAGCATCGGCAGTCTCTATCAGTTCTTTCCCAACAAAGAGGCCATTTTTTATGAACTGTTCAAACATTGGCTTGCTCAGACGCTAAATGCGCTGGATGAGGCCGGGCAGGCGCTTCAGGACGGGTTGTCCAAAGAAGAATGCATCGACGCAATTCTTGTGGCACTGGCCGGCCATCCCGAAATTAACTCGCGCGGGCATTGGCAATTGCGCCGAGCCATGGGCAGTTCGCGCGAATTGGCCGAATTGGAGGCGCAACATTTGCAGCAGATCCTTGAGCGTATTGTTGGGCTGCATGCGAAAATCAGCGGCCACCCGCCCGCCGCGCTTGGGCAGGAGCTGGCTCTGTTACAGAACCAGATCACCATAGCCTGTTTGCAGGTATTGGCCATGACTGACGACTCGCCAAACCGCACGCGGATTCTGGGTTGGTGTAAGCGAATGTTGATGCTGGTCTTCGATTTCCCAGAATTAGACGGCAAGAAGAGATCGTAATTATCATATAAAACAATCGTTTATTCAAAAATATGAGCCACAGCTCATTTTTCTTGTAAACCTGAGTAATTCTGTCTAGTTTCGCCGCGGTTTTCACCTGCAAGCAAGGCGTTCGGTCAGTAATGTCCAGGTTAAATACGATTTTCCTAACGAACCAGACGGTCCAGTCGCCGACGCCGGACCGCCTTGATGCGCGTGTGTGGTTGACGCTTGTGGGGCTTTACGTGGCTCAGGCTATCCCGATTTATCTTGTCGCCGCTGCGTTACCGCCGATCCTCCGGGCTCGCGGGGTGGACCTGTCCTTGATCGGTGGGTTGGGGATTCTGATGCTTCCCTGGGTTATCAAACCCCTTTGGGCACCGTTGATCGACCGCCTGTCGCGCTATCGGGGGATCGGGCGCAAGGGGGTTATCATAGGCACTCAGTCAATCGTTCTGCTGACGATTATCGCCTTGTCGCAGTTTGACCCGGTTCGGGACATCAGCCTGTTCTTTCCGCTTTTACTGACAACTGCGTTTGCCTCGGCGACGCAGGATATTGCAACCGACGGATATGCGGTCGAGCATCTGCCCCCGCGATATCAGTCGGGCGGAAACGCCATTCAAAGCGGTGCGGTTGCCGCAGGTGTTTTGATTGGCGGATCCGGCACCTTGTTCCTGTATGACATCGTCGGGTGGCAAACTGCGGTCCTGACCGCAGGTGCGCTTTCTTTCGCGGCAGTATTGGTTTCAGTGATAGTTCCAGAGGCACTGGGAAAACGAGAAGATGGAAGCGAAAAGCAGAAACCCGGGTTGCGCCATTTTTTCACGCGACCCGGTGCTTTAGCGGTTTTTGCATTTGCACTGGTATTCAGGCTGCCTGAGGGGCTGATAAAGGCGTTGGAGCAGTCTTTTTTGGTTGACGCGGGCCTATCCCTGTCCCTGATCGGCTTGATATCCGGCGGGTCCGCTGCTGCCGTGGGCCTGATGGGCGCCTATCTAGGCATGGTCGTGATCAAGCGCCTAGGGCTGGCACCATTCTTCGCGGCGTTGATTGCAGGTCGCACATTGATCTTCGCGCTATACGGAACTGCCGCTTTGTACGGTTTACCGTACGAAGCGCTGATAGGCCTGTCCATGCTGAACACGTTCAGCCGTTATATGGAAATTGTGGGCCTGTTCACCGTGTTCATGCGCGTTTCGTCGCTGTCACAGGCGGGAACGGACTTTACCATACTCTCGAGCGCCAACCTGCTTGTCTACATGATCGGTTCAATGGCCGCAGGGGTCGCGGCACAGGCCTTCGGATACGCTTTTGTCTTCTGGCTCGCTTGTGCGTTGTCATTCGTCACTGGGGCTATCGCCCTCGTTCTTCTTTCGAAATCACAGATCAGGCAGGTCGCACCCACCCAGGATCACTCTTCCACCCGGGTGCCCTCACCGAACTAACACACACACAAAAGGAACAATCTGATGGGACAGAAACGCGTGCTGCGAACCAGCGCGGCCCTTACCGCTTTGCTCAGTGCTTCACCAGTCTTCGCGCAAGACAGCGCAACCGAAGAAGATCTGTTGACGCTCGAGCCAATCACAATCTCAGCTTATCGCAGCAATGCCGACACCTCGACTATTCCGGGGACGGTTCAGGTCATTACATCAAACGATATCGAACAGCGTATCCTGCTGGGTGAGTCCCTCGAGCAGATATTGTCGGATTTCGTGCCCGGTCTCAGCGTTTCGAATGGCACGGTGTCCGGGGCCAGCCAGACGCTGCGTGGGCGAAACATCCAGATTCTGATTGATGGGGTAGCGCGTACAAGTGAACTGCGGGGCTTCGACCGCGAACTGGCTTTGGTTGATGTCAATTCAGTCGAACGGATTGAGATCGTCAAAGGATCGAATGCCCAATACGGGAATGGTGCTACTGGCGGTACGATCAATATCGTGACCAAGCGAGCAGGTGATGCCACCCAAACAACAGTCTTTACCCGATTGTCGGCACAGGGAGAAAGCGTATCAGACTCGTTGGGATACGAGATCTTTGCCGCTCATGATCAGCGTGTCGACAATATCGGCCTGCGGCTTGAATTGAGTGCTGAAAGCATCGGTGATCGTTTTGACGGGGCAGGGCGACAGCTCCCGTCGGACCCGCTTGTGGGTCAAGGCGGTGGGGATAACAGTGATATCTACTCGCTGGGACTGGCTGCTGATTACGAAGTGGGCTCGCATCGGTTCGACCTGCGCTTTGATGCTAACCGCTTCAAACAGACACCGGATTTCTTCACTGATTATCTGACTGATCCGGTCAGCGTTGATACGGCTCAACCCTATACCGGGCAGCCGATCAAGGATGAAACACAGGCTTTGACGCTACGCTATCTGAATTCCGATCTGGCAATCGGTGAGCTTGAGATTCAGGGCTACTACACCGACAATAAACGAACCGCGGCTTTTGTACCTGCTGGTGTTGCCAACCCGCTGTACTATCCGGTTTCCCCTACTAACCCACGGCAAAATCCCAACGCGCAAACCCGTCTGGATACAACCACTTATGGTATTCGCACCACAGTGCGCAGCGATCTGAGTCAGGTTGCGTCCGGAGCAAAACTGACCTGGGGCGTTGATATCGGCAAGGACGATGTCAATCAGGCATTGCTGGATGGGACCGAAGTCATTGCCCCAATGGATCAACGCAGCATTGCCGCCTTTGCCCAGTTGGACATTCCGCTTGGTGAAAGGTTCAATCTGTCGGGGGGTGTTCGCTATGAACGCTTCGACCTGTCGGTTCAGAATTTCGTTCGTCCTGATGTTGTCCAGTTGACGCCAGCGGGTGCGCGCCCATTGCCAGCGGTAAACGTCACAGGCGGAAACTTTGACTACGACGCGACGGTCTTTAACTTCGGCGGTGTCTATCATCTGACTCCGAGTACTGAGATATTCGCTGGTTTCTCTCAGGGTTTCTCTCTGCCGGACGTAGGCGCGTTTACCCGTCGTGCGATGGCATCCAACCCTCTCGTTCCTGGTCAGACCGTATCCTATGCTGCGATCGGACCCGAGGCTCAGATTGTCGACACCTATGAGATCGGGGCCCGTCATACCGGTGGCGCGTTCCGTATCGAAGCGTCGGCATTTTTCGCCACATCGGACGAGGGCACGGTGTTTAATTCGGCCACCAACGCCATCACGCAGCAGAAAGAGGAAACCTGGGGCGGAGAGATCATCGCGGACTACCAAGTGAATGCGGCCTTCAATGTCGGACTGTCTGCATCCTTCACCGAAGGTCGTTTCGACAGCAACAACGACGGCGAAGTGGACAGCTGGCTGCCCAACAACCGTATTGCAGCACCGGTCAAAGCAACGCTGTATGGTGATTACGTCTTTGACAATGGCCTGCGTGTGGCGGGGGAGATCGTCTACACCGGCAAGCGGGATAACAAGGGTTACACCCTTGTCGAAGATACAACCACGGTCAACGCGCGTCTGGCGAAACAGATTGGTCTGGGCGAATTCAGCTTTGCTGTCGACAATCTGTTCGACACCAATCAGTTGAACCCGACAGCCAGCTCGGTTCGCACAAACCCACTGACCGGTCAGGATATTCCTGTGGCGGCCGAGGGGCGCAGGTTCTGGGCAGGATACTCGGTGACTTTCTGACCTGACGGCTCTGCACCATCTAAATCGATACAGCCGCCGTATTCTTACGGCGGCTGTTTTCTATACGAAGCTGTCGTAGCTTCACGGTGATTGTCGTTCAGCGTGGTTCTAGCCTGATCAAAACGGAAAAACTAAATTTGTTACCCTGCAGGTTATTAGGCGCTTTCGGGAACCGCCCAGCACGGGTTACTGCCTTCAGGGCAGCGTCATCCAAGGCCGCGATGCCTGAAGATTTTCGGATGCCATGGCTTAACAGCTTTCCATCGCGTGATACGTGCAGCTCGATGGTTACACCACCGCTGGCTTTGGTTCCGCGCGGAATGCGCTTGCTCCGGTCGATACGCGCCCGGATTTTCGCGCCCCATACAGCCTGCAGCTTCGCGTTCTGGCCCGGGTTGCCGGTAGTCGCGTTGGCGCTTCCTGTCCCTGCCTGCGCCGCTCCGCCCGACCCGGCTGCCACCTCTTTTTTTCGACCGGATGATGTTGTCTTGGCTTTCTGGGCTTGCTCAGGCTTGGCCTCTGGCGGTCGGGGCTTTGGCCGCGTGTCAGATGATACCTTGATTTCGGGTTCAGGTATTGGGGGCAGGGGCGGCGGTTGGATCGCGTCCGGATTGAAATCATTCAGGCTGTCTGGTGGCGGTGCCGCCAATCGCATTTCTGGACGAGCGGCCGGGCTTGTATCTATTTGCGGAATGGTGGTCGCCAACGAGGTCGGTTCCCTTGGTGCAGTCAGTGGTGTTTGAATTTCCGGCACCGTGACAGGCGGACGCTCCCAGGTTTCGACCATCTCAGCGACAGTGGCCGCGGCGGCCTTTATGGAAACTATGGCTTCACCACCGTTACCGCCGGATTGCTGGCTGGACTCTGGTCTCTGCGCAAAGGCCAGCACATGCACCATCAGGGCGAGGGCGACAAATGCAATGATCTCCAGCGTATGTTTCATTGCGAAGTCACAATCAATTCGACGCGGCTCAGACCAGCGGACGTGAGGTCTCTCAACAATTTGGCCAGTACACTCGCTTCCAGCTCGGCATCCGCACGGAGTTGAATGATCGGATCCGCCTCGCTGATGCTCACGAGTGCTTGCAGAGCCGCCTCGGCCTCAAGCCCCTCAAATGAGATTTTTCCAGACTTGTCGACATACAGGATGCGTTCGACCTGCGGTTCCGTTTCAGAACCGGCATGGGGCGGGGTAACTTCGAATGGTTCGGGTTTGGCCAGGTTCGAGGTCATCAAAAAAAAGATGAGCAGCAAGAAAACCACGTTGATCATTGGAACGATGGATTCAGATCGCTGTCTGGTCGTGGGTGGTGAAAAGTCCATCATGTCACTCGACTAAAACCACTGAAACATACCCGGCTTGCCGCAGGTTTTCGGTCACCGTAACAATACGTTGCAGGGTTGCACTGTCCTTGCCGCGCAGCACCAGCATATCGGACGGAGATTGCATCAGCGGTGCAAGCGACTGGGCAATGTCGTTGGTTTCTATGCCGTTAAGCGTTATGCGATCCGGGTATACATCGATCAAGCGCGGTGGGCCGGTGTATTCACCGCCTGAGCCAACCAACGGCAACGGTAGCATGGCGTCCGCGCCGAACCGCGATGCCAGCATGAAAAAGACCAGCAGCAGAAACACCACATCGATCATCGGCGTGAGACTTGGTTTGCGCCGGGTTCTGGCTGGCGGTGCGAATTGCATGCGTCTACTCCGCCGCCAGCCTGATCTCTTCGGGTTGTTGGGAAACAAACAACCGGGTTGCTCCATCCTCGACATCTCGACGAATGCGGTCGATCACGGCCTCAAACCACGTAAGTGCTGCCGATGCGGGAATTGCAACTGCCATACCTGCAGCCGTTGTCAAAAGCGCTTCCCAGATGCCGCCGGCCAACAGGGCAGGGTCGGCGCGGTTTCCAGCCTGCTGAAGAGCTTGAAACGC
Organism: Ruegeria sp. CE12; assembly: GCF_056537525.1. Lineage (NCBI taxonomy): Bacteria > Pseudomonadati > Pseudomonadota > Alphaproteobacteria > Rhodobacterales > Roseobacteraceae > Ruegeria > Ruegeria sp. CE12. Next base: position 189,723 of record NZ_JBQFRS010000006.1, read on the forward strand.
AGCAATCATGCCCAGAACGGTTCCGAGAAGACCCAGCAGTGGCGCAATGGTCGCGATCAGCTCCAGGGCCCGAAGGCCAGTTCCTGCCTGTGCAATCTCACGCTTGGCGACCCGGGCGGTTTCTTCTCTTGCGCGGTCTTCCGACAGTTTGCGGATCGAACGGATGGCATGGGCCACCACTTTCGAGCGAATGCCTTTGCGGCCGCTGACAGTGGACAAAGCGCCTTCGGTGTCGCCGGCTTCGAATTTCGCAACTGCTTGCCCGGCTTTTCCACGCGACCACGCCCCGATCAGGGCCAGACGCCAGATCTTCCACAGTATCAGCGCCAGAGTAACAACCGACAGGGCGGCTATTGCCCAGATCGACGGTCCACCGTTCTTGAGGAATTCTGCTGCCTTGCCGGATGCATTCTGCGCAGTCAGCCAAATGTCTGCCTCCTGAGGGATTTGAGCCTGCGCACTTTGGATACCTGAGTCAGCCTCTAAAGTGTCGGTTTCAAGAGCGGTATCCGCAGGTAGTTCTTCCAATGCCGATGCTGGATTGCCAGCCAACGGTGCAGGCGCATCGCCTTCGGGTGTGTCTTGAGGATTTGCCGCTACCGGGGGCGGAGCTTGCAGCGAACTCGGAAGTTCTGGCGTTGTCGGTGCGGCTGTGCTTTGGGCAAAACCTGCTACGGGAATGGCGAGGAAAGCAGCCAGTATGATCGAGTTGGTTTTCATGGTGGCTCCAGTAGGCCGAAGTGTGTTTCGGGGTGGCGGAGTCACCTGAGACTGGCGAGATCACCCCGGATGTCAGCACAAGACGCCGAGGGACCAAGATTCCGCCGGCTTCAATCGAGTTTTCTGTGAGTTGGCTGAATTGCGGTACATGAAAGCGCAATCTGGCTCGGGTCTGCAGACCCGGTTTATAATTCCGTAGAATTCCCGTATGATTTTGTCAACATTGGTAAATTCCAATTGCCTCAGTGGCCACTTGCCGCTCAAGTGGCTCAGTCTGTGGTGCCCGGCTGGCTCCAATAAGCGGCGATATAGGCACGTGCTGAATCGCCATTCCTTGCCTTGTATTTTGCCCGTACCCGTTGGACATCGGCTTTTTCGCAGGCAAACCACAAAAAGTGCTCCGGAAACTCTTCCATGGCGGTCAGGGCAATATCCGCCAGGCTGTGTTCGTCGTTCCGATCCAGCCAGGTGACAGACACACCCGGTTGTGCCGTCAGCGAATAGGCGCAGTTGGCTCCGTTTTCTGTAAGTGCTGTTACATGCCCTAACGTGTCTGCAGGCAGAGCCTCAAGAATACGCGCCATCGCGGGCAAGGCGGTTTCGTCAGCGAACATCAGAATTCGATTTGTTTCGGGAATCCCTCCACCTCCTGGCCCCACAACAGCGACCTGCGCGCCAAGCTCAACACTCCGGGCCCATTCCGTCACGCGACCACCTTCGTGGACGAATACGTCGAAATCCATCAGCCCCTGTGCATGGTCGATCCAGCGCGTCGTATAGACTGGGCGATGCAGGGCTTTGTCACCCTTTGGCCATACCGTTGCGCCGCTTTCGGAGACGTAAGGCCATTCGACATCTTCGGATTCTTTGGGCGGCAGAACGATGCGAAAGTGGATGGCGTCATCCTTAAAACTGGACAATCCGCGGGCTTTGACCCGGACCCGGATAAAAGACGTGCCAACCGGCGTGACGGCCTGAACCGTCGCAAAGTGGAAATTGGGTGGCAGACCCCCAGCTTGATCCGCATCAGACCAACGAATTTTCTCTTCAACGCCGGGTAGGAAATGGGCCAGGTGTTCGACCAGTTGCTCTTTGAGCATGAACAACCAATCTTGCTTGGCTGCAGTCACTTTGAATGTGACACCGCCTTTGGCAGCCGCAATACTGTAGCAGCCGAACGGGGTTTCCAGCGTCACCCGCGTGTCCTCGTTTTCGAGAACGGGCAGATCGTGTTCTTTCGCCTCGTGCAGCATGATCTGCCGCATGGCGTTGAAGTCCAGTTCTGCAATATGTGTTTCGGCATTCAGTGAAAAGTCGGGCCGGATTGTCATAGGAATCTCCTCTCAGGCCGGAATGACATGGGGTGAGCCGTGAACGGGATCGGCGATCACGGTGCACGGCAGGGCAAAGACGCTGTCCATATTCGCCTCGGTGATCACCTCTGCCGGAGATCCTGCGCGATGTACTCGGCCATCTTTCAACGCGATGATGTGATCGGCGAACCGGGCGGCAAGGTTGATGTCATGCAGAACCATTGCCACGGTTCGCCCCGTCTCGCGGTTGAGTTTCTGTACCAAAGTCAGCAGTTCGATTTGGTGCGGCAGGTCGAGATAGGTCGTTGGCTCGTCCAGCAGCAGGATGTCGGTATCCTGCGCCAATGCCATCGCGATCCATGCCCGTTGTCTTTGACCACCAGAGAGGGACTCGAGTGGTCGACCAGCATTGTGCGCCATGCCGGTTTGCTCCAGCGCGGTCTCAACAGCAGTCGCGTCCTCGTGCGACCATTGCTTAAGCGCGGATTGGTGCGGGGTGCGTCCCCGAATAACCAAGTCGCGGACAAGCAACCCTTCGGGCGCGGTGGGCATCTGCGGCAGGATTGCCAGACGCCGTGCCACGGATCGGCTGTTCTGCTTGTGAATGGCTTTGCCATCCAGAACGACCTGCCCCTTGTTGACCGGCTGCAGCCGGGCCAATGACCGCAGGAGCGTGGACTTTCCACAGGCATTAGGTCCGACAATCACGGTCAACTTGCCGTCTGGTATGTCAGTGTGCAGTTCTTTCAGCACAGGTGTTTTGCCGAATGAAACTGATATGTCTCGTGCCGAAAGGCGACAAAGCTGGGTCATGTCTAAAGTGTCCCTTTTTTGAATTGGACGAGCAGCAGCCACATCAGGACGGGCGCGCCGATGATGGCGGTGAAAACGCCGGTGGGCAGGTGAACAAGTGGAACCGAGCGGGCCGCCATATCGGCCAGCAAAGTCACCAGCGCACCGACAATTGCGGCTTGTAGCAGCGCTGGCTTACCCTGGCGCACAAGGCGTCTGGAGATCGGGCCGGACACAAAAGCCACAAACGGTAGCGGCCCGGCAACACTGACGGCAAGCGCCACTAATGCGACGGCTGTCGCGGTGATCGCAAGACGCATAGGGGACAGCGCAACGCCCAGCCCATTTGCAATATCATCCGCCATCGACAGCCGGGTCAGAGGGAATTGCAGCCAAAGCGAGAGGGGCAAAAGGACGGCCAACCCGACCCAAATCAGCTGAACATCCGCCCAATTGCGTGCGTTAAGTGACCCGACCAACCACTTTGCCATTTCGGCGGCGGTTAGGGCGTCCAGCTTGGTCATGAGAAGATCAGCCCCGGCTGAGAGGGTCAGACTGGCCCCGATCCCAACGAGGATCAGCCGATAGGGGTGCAGGCCGTCTTTCCACGCAAGACCGATCACCACCAGCGCGGTAACGACACCGCCTATCAAAGCACCAAACAGAACAAATCCGCCTGTCAGGATTATGGCCAGCAGAGCACCACAGCTGGCCCCGGCGCTGAACCCGATCACGTCAGGCGAAGCCAACGGGTTGCGCAGCATGGTTTGAAACATTGATCCAGCCATACCAAACGCCGCTCCGGCTCCTATTGCGGTCAGGATTCTGGGCAACCGGTGATCCAGAACAATCATCCGCTGAATTCCCTCGGCATGACCAAGTACGGCTTGGCCGATCTGCGAGATGTTGAGGGGATAAGCTCCGAGGTGAAGCGCAGAAAGAAGCGCGACGACCAACATTGAAATCAGGCAGAGGCTAACAGTGATTGCACGTGCTGACAGGTGCATCGACAGGAAAGGCAGACGAAGGATCATAGCTTGCGAACTCCGTTGCGGCGCACCAGCCAGATCAGTACCGGGCCGCCGATCAGGGCCGACATGACACCGGCTTGCATGTTGCCTCCAAACAGGGGAAGCCGCCCCAGCAGGTCAGCGGCGACCATCAACATGGCTCCGATGCTGGCGGAAAACACCAACATCCAGCGCATATCAGCGCCTGCGATCCAGCGTGCGATGTGAGGGACAATCAGGCCAACAAAGGCAATTGGACCGGCCATTGAAACTGTCGCGCCACACAGGATGACGATTGCCAGTCCGATCAGGATTTGGGCCAGGCCGACCCGGACGCCCAGGCTGCGTGCGGTATCCGTTCCCAACATCAGGGCATTCAGAACAAAGCTTGCCAGCAGCGACAGGACGATGCCGACCGCAAAGAAGGGCAACAGAGCGGTGATTGTTCCAAAGTCGATGCCGTCGAAACCGCCTAAAACCCAGAAGCGGTACACGTCCAGCGCTTGCTGACTGACTAAGAGGAGTGATCGGCTGAGTGCCAGAAACAATGCGGAAACTGCAGCACCTGCGAGGATGAGTCGTGCAGGGTTCGCCTGATTGCCGCCACCCAGCAAAAACACCAAAAGAGAAGCGATGAATGCACCACCGAGTGCAACCCAGACAAAGGCGGCGGGATCTGTGATGCCCAACACCAAAACACAGAGCACGACACCCATAGAGGCACCGGCATTCACGCCCAAGAAACCCGGGTCCGCCAGCGGATTGCGTGTCATGCCCTGCATGAGCGCTCCGGCCATTCCCAGAGAGGACCCGGCCAGAACGGCTCCGACCAGCCTTGGAGCCCGGATCTCGCGGAGTACGATCTGATCGGGGTTCAGGGGTTCAAATGCGGCGAAGGCTGACCAGATGCTGCCCCAGCTTATCGGCCTCAGGCCAAAACGCAGGGCAAATACGGACAAAACAATCAGCCCCAACACCGACAAGCCAAGCCACATGCCTCGGGCGTCGGTGTTGGGGGCTTCCGAGGGAACGGAAGTCGTATGCGCCGTCATCTCAGAACTCCTCAGGTAAAATGCCTGCATCGCGCGAGGACGGAACCACGGTTGCCGAGTCACCATCCATCGCGGCCTCAAGCAGCGGGACGAGTTTATCCAGTGCGTAATCCAGACTCAGCGGGCTGGAATGCGAGAGTGCTGCTGACAGCAGCGGATCAGAGTAAACCTCGCGCCCCTCTTTGTAGGCGCGCATGGTTGGGCGCAGTGGCATGCGGTTCAGGGCCGATGCAGAACTGCCGCCGTCGATCCACACCAGCGCATCAACATCGATCGGTGACAGGTCTTCAGCCGGGATCAGGACGTATGATATGTCCAGCGCCCCGCGGTTGTTCACAACTTCTGGTACAACAAACCCGAGGTCCTCGAGAAACTTCCCGCGAATGTCCTGGTTTGTGTATGCGCCTGCTTGGCCCGCCCAAACCATGACCGAGGAGGCACCCTGCCACTCTGGATGCGCGTCACGGATTTCCTGGAACCGATCCTGCAGGCGAGTGATCTGGGCCTCGGCCTCTGCAGATTTTCCAGTCGCCAGCCCCACGGTGCGATGCATCTCCTGCCATGACATGCCGTGGTCGCCATACCCGGCAGCAGGCGGAACGGTTGGCGCGATCTGCGATAACAGCGAATAGTCGCGTTCAGTCATGCCCGACCATTGACCCATGATCAGGTCGGGTTTCATGGCGGCGATCTGCTCAATATTGATTTCGCCCTGCATGACTATGGGTTGCGCATCGCCAAGGGCTTCGTGTCCCCAGGCCCAGACACCATAGGGGTCGGTCCCGTACCACTTTCGCAGCGCATAGGGTTTGAGCCCCAAAGCAAGCAGAAAGTCATGGCCGATAAAGCTGAGCGATACGATCTTCTTCGGTTCGCTTTCGATCCTGGTCGTTCCGTACTTATGATCGATTTCAACCGGAAATGAATCAGCACTCGACCCGACGGGCCAGAGTGCCAATACAATACAGGTCAACAGTTTTCGCAGCATCTTTGGACCTTTGAAAGAAGGACCCGGGCGGCATCATGTCCGCCCGGGTTGGGATAAAGTTAGAAGCGGCGGCTTAGTGTCAGCTCGACCGAGCGACCTGCGCCATAGGCGCACCCGCCTGCCTGCGACGCATTGATCGCGGGGAACAGCGCGAGAATGCCGGTGTTGTCGATCTGGCAGTAGCTTACGTATTCCTTGTTCGCGAGGTTGCGGGCTGCCAGCGTTGTCACCCAACCGTTCTTTTCATAGGTCAAGGAGGCGTCATAAACCGTCACGCCGCCGACTTTGAAAGCGGCTGTATTGGCGTTGTCCGAGAAACGCTCGCCGGTATAGCGCGCGCCCAGTCCCAGACGCAAACCGGGTGCCTGAGCAACCTCATAGGCCAGCCACAACGAGGCAGAATGTTCTGGAATCCGTGCCAGGCGGTTGCCTTGGTTGGTCGCGTTCTTGGTGATTTTTGCGTCGATGTAGTTGTACGCACCCAAAATCGACAGGCCATTTCCGAACGCATAGTTTGCTTCGACTTCGATCCCTTTCGACTTGACTTCGCCAACCTGCTCAAACGCTCCGGGACGTCCGGCAACGGCCTGAGGTGTGTTCTTCTTGGTGATGTCGAAGTACGCGACCGACAACAGCGAGTTGGTGCCGAGTGGACGGAATTTCGTACCAACCTCCCAGGAATTTGCTTGCTCGACATCCAATTGCTTGCCCGCGACATCGACACCAGCCGGAGGCAGGTTAAACGATCGCGCCAGCGAGCCGTAGAAGCTCAACCCGTTATCAAGGTTGTAGGACGCAGCCAGATTCCCGCTGGTAAAGTTCCGCTTGTTGTCCAGATCGGTGGTCGTATTGGGAACGAATGGCAGCGGTGACACGGTGCTGGCTGTCCCGCTGATATCAACCCAGTCGTGGCGCAGGCCCGCATCAACAATCAGGTTGCTTCCGATTTCAAAATTACCAAGCAGATACAGGCCTGTTTGCTTGATGTTTTGGGAAATCGAATTGGTGACCAAAGTACCGGTTGGAATACCCGGAGGTGTGATAATCGAGTTGTTTTGGAACAGATTAACGCCACCAAACGCGTATGATTGTGTCCCGTCATAGTCACTTTGATAGTAGTCCAGACCACCGATGATGGTTGCATTCACGTTGCCAAACGAGAAGTCTTTCGAGATCGCGTTGTCGAATGTCGCCTGCTTGGCTTTGTTGTCGACATCGAAGTTGACCAAAACCGCTGCGTCAATCGCATTCGGAACCGGCGGGCGACCAACAAGGATCGCTGACGAAAAGAAGGCCGCAGCATAACCGGTGTTGTTGGTCCAGTCGTTGTCGGCATACCGCGCGCGCGACCGGAAGGTGAAACCATCGCCGAATGCATGATCGAATTCATAACCAATGTAATTCTGGGTCGTTTCTATATCGTTGCGGCTAGGATTGTTCGAATAGAAATCGTTGCCGTAGTGGCGCACGGGGTTCGGCAATTGCGACCCGTATTGCGGAACCAGGATGTATGAATCCGGCACCTTGTCTTTCTGGTACTGTGCAAAGACCGTCAGATTGGTTGCGTCCGTCGGTTTCCAGGTAACGGATGGTGCAAAGTAAAGGCGGCTCTGGTCTGTTTCGTCATATTGGGTGCCTGTTTCCCCACCCAGGAATACAAAGCGATATGCCAGTTCATCAGATGCAGCCGCATTGATATCGACGCCAAGCTCGACACCGCCATAGGCCGAAGCACGCGCCATAAGCTCAGTGCTGTTTTCAAATTTGGGACGTTTGGTGATCGAGTTGACCAGCCCGCCGGGCTGACTTGCCCCATAAAGGCTAGAGATTGCACCGCGCAAAACCTCGATCCGTTCAAGACCAAAGGTTTCTGTCCGCCAACCTGCAAACCCATAAAGGCGCAGTGGCATGCCATCGCGATAGCTGTTTGAATTCTGGACTTCGAAACCCCGAATGGCAAATTGGTCGAAGCGACCGTCTACGCCAAATGTCTGTGCGGTTACACCGGGTGTATATGAGATCGCTTCTTCAATGGTGGTTGCACCTTGGTCGTCGATCTGCTGAGGGGTGATGACGCTAATCGCGCGCGGTGTTGTTGCAACGTCTGCCAGAAGCCCGCGCGTTGCGCTGACAGCTGCCTCTGCCGCATAGCCTTCGACGTTATCCAGTGCGCTGGTCTGACCACCCTCGATGGTGATTGGCTCCAGCACGACTTCGTCTGTTGCGGTCTGAGCCTGCAGCGGTTGCGCGGCCAAACCTACTGTTACCACAAGTGGCCCTGCTGCCAGAACCTTGCTTCGTGTTGACATATTCCGTCTCCAGGCGCCGACAGGCGACGCCGGCGCATTATGTGTTCAAAACACAAAAGCTTTCCCGGTCTGGCTTGGGTGTTTTCACCTCTGCCCGGGTTCGCTGTCCCACATTTTTTGGCTGGACTTTGTGTCGCCGAGGCGGTGACTTGGCCTTGCTTCTTAGCATGCAATGCACGCTCTGGCAGCGGCGTAAAATTGTAGAGTGATTTTGTCAAGTTTACGTGAGGCGTTTCTCGTTATAGTTGACGTAAGGGACAATGCACTGAGACAGAAATGCTGCAGCTGGCCTGGGCAGGGCTCTTGCCAAGTGGCTGTGTCGCAAAATACAGAGTGATCAGAATCCATCCTTTTGCTGAGCAACCGAACTGCTTCAGGATCTTGTTTACTTCTCGAATACCAGCTGCATTCGCGCTCTCGGGCCGATTATGATTTTACCTGTAATGCCATTTGAAAAAGAACCTTGTCTCGGTTGGGCTATCGCTCCGCTCAGATAACATGACGTCCCGGGTATTTCCTGCTTTGTCGACCACGCGATACATATACATACACCCGCCGCGTGCACGCAGGTAAGTCACATTAATTTACAGGGAATTCTGTGCTGGACTTTTCATCAATTGTACTCGAGCTGCGATCAGCGACGCGTAGTTTACAGAAGTGCAGCCTTGGGGATTGGCAGTCTTTCAACAAGAGCAGATGTCAGAATGCGCATGTTCGTCAAAAAGATCCCAAAGCTTGAGGCACATCCTGAATCGTGCAGCTCAGCCGATATCAATGGGTCCTGCCCCTAGAAACAACTTGTGCACAGCGGGCCAGAGACGTTACCCGTAAACCCACGACCCGCAGCATGATTGTGCATTGGTGCTGTTCAACTAACTAACTCAGGCTTAATTATCATGGCTATACCCGATACGCTGGCTGCGCGATTGATCGAAGTTACCAAGAACAACAACTTGGGTGGTCACTTTCTCATGCTCGGGCGGCAGCGTTGGATTGGGACGCGCAAGGGTAAGGCAGCCAAGTTGCTGGCAGATACGATTGGCACCTATTTGCCCGGAAAATCTGAAGAGGACCTGAAAAATCCGAACGATGCCTATTCCGAGCAGTTTTTCAAAGCGCTTGGATACGACCAGGTCGACTCTCTGGACTTTTCTGAATTTGAAAATGCCAGCATCATACAGGATCTAGGCGCAGAGCTGGACCCTGCCTTGCACGAACGCTTTGACGTGATCTATGACGGCGGTACGTGTGAGCACATTTTTGAGTTGCCTACGGCCTATCGCAATATCCATAAAATGCTGAAAAAGGGTGGTGTCCTGATCGCGCATTCGCCGTGCAATAACTGGATCAATCACTCATTTTATCAGATCAATCCCGAAATGGTGTACGGGTTTTGGGAAAAAGCCATGGGTTATGAACTGTTGAGCCTTATCCTTCAGCCCCTGCTGCCAAATTTCTCTGACAGAGTGGTAACCACGACCAATCCCAACGTCACAGGCGTACGCCCACGCCTCAAGGGAAAGCTACCTCAGAACTCCCCAATTATGATGTGTTATGCGGTTCGAAAACCATTCGACACAGAAGGGAAAGGGGTCGCGTATCAAACGGACTATATGGAAAAGTGGCAGGGTTGAGGAATAGGACTTATTGGTCTGACTGAAGCGCGCCAGCTTTTCGTTCGGCATCCCAGCGGAACAGCAATCGTTTCAACATGGCGATTTTGCCTGAATGCACCTTATCATCACGATCGAGGCGCTCTCCACCGTTGATCAGTTGCCGCATGCGGTACGGCCGTTTCCCGGACACTATTCCATCCAGTTGAGCGGGTAACAGCCCGGCGGCGGCACAAGCTTTGACCCAGGCCTCATCAAGTGATGGCGGCGGGTCCTGTTCCGATGATACGCACCAACTGTGCTCGAACCGCGTCATGATATAGTCCAGTACTGGAATGTGCGGATGCCTGCGATCGGATTTGTACGGCATCTTGAAGACATCCGTGACCAGTTCATAGGAAGGCCAGTAAAACAGTTTGCCTTCTGCTTTATGCGCGCGCACCACCTCATCAATGGCAACACGCAGCGATGCCTTGGAAACTGAATTCGAGGTTATACAGGAATTGTCGCGAAAGGTTGCGATCAGCGGTATCGGTGACAAGGTTACGATTACTTTCGCATCTGGACGATGCTTGCGGATCAACTGGTAGATCGCGTCAATATTCTGGCGATTTTCCTCCACGCTCGCGACCCGGAACTTGTGGCGGGATGGATCATAAACGTTCTTAGGGATCGTGCGCCAAAAGACATTGCCCGTGGGCTCGTCGTACCAAACTTCACTCAACCCGAAGGTCAGGATGAAGACGTCTGTTTTGTCAAACAGCTCTTTGGTTTGCGCCTGTGCCACAGGGTCATAGCCATATTCTTCTGCCTTGTACCCATGCCAAAGAACCTGCGAGAAAACCTTGTTTTGCCAAGCCCATTCAAACTGTTGGCGAATTACGAACGAGTTAACCATCCCTTCGCCGCAACTAACTACATAGGCACGCTTGGCCTCTTCGCCCTGGGTCAGAACCCGAAAATTCCGCTTTGACAGCCAATTTGAGATATTCGCCGCAAAACAAGAACCGAAAGCCGTTATCTGGGTTTCCGGGGTTATACACGGAGTATCTGGTTGCCACCCCTTTAAAACAAAGGTCTCTACGGCTTCTTCATCGACCATTTGTAGGGCTGTCGGGTTGAAGTTTGTATGTTCGCCCCGAAACCAGGTTCGGAACTCGGGGCCATCTTTCGTCGTGGACTGGAAGTTGTGAGAAATTGCCTTTTTAGTCATCCAGACACGCCCTGATCGCCGAAAAAAACCACCTGCCCAAGGTGCCTGAAATGAGTTTCCGAGGCAAGTTCAGCGCAACAATTGGTAACTTCAGAAAATAGCAACAATGATCTTCAGACGGGCAGCAAGGTGTAGAATTCAAACCAAAACAGATAGTATACAGAGGCGGAAACTTTGCATGGGAATTTCTGTAGTATGAATGATCTGAGCTACGATGAGCTGATTGAGGTTCAGGGTATAAAGCTACCTCTTTGTAAGAACATCGTGACCCCTCGCATCGAAAGGCAGATGAGGCTTGGAAACTACGAAGTCGGCGAATGCGCTGCTGCACGAAAATTCATACGTAAGGGTGACAGGGTTCTCGATCTTGGGGCAGGTATAGGTCTTGTCGCCAGTGCGGTCTCCAAGATCGAAGGCATCGAAAGGATTGTGTCAGTAGAGGCCAATCCTGAACTGCTGGAAGTTATTCAAGAAACACACAAAATCAATGGAATAGACACGGTCGAACTACGCCATGGGATAGCGTCAAGGGTAGCGGCAGAACAAGTTCCGTTCTATTTGCGGGGTCATTTTTGGTCTTCCAGTATGGAGCCGGATTCGCGCCCATACAAAGAAGTGGTTCCCATGACCGCTTTTGCCATGAACGATTTGATCGAAGAGATCGACCCAACCGTGATCATCGCCGATATTGAAGGCGGAGAACTCGAGATTTTTGATGGGTTGACGTTGGATAACGTTCGAACAGTTATCATCGAACTGCATCCGCTGGTCTACGGAGTTGAAGGGCAGCGCAAGGTTCTGAAGTTCTTTGATGACCTCGGGTTCCGTGCCGAAGACGAGTACCGCTCGGGAAGTGTTTGGGTGTTTTCGAGAATGCCCGTCAAACAAGTGCCAAGGTTTTTGACACGAGGTCCATCCAGCCCGGTACATAATCACGACAACCCTCAGTTCATCATTCCGACCTGCATGCGAAATGAAGGCCCATTCCTGTTGGAGTGGCTGGCCTTTCATCGTTCGATAGGAATTCAGAATTTCGTGGTATTTTCTAATGACTGTTCGGACGGAACTGACCTTCTATTGGATCGGTTGGATGAGTTGGGTGTCGTGACCCATCTGCCCAATCCGGCCAAGGCAGCCAAGTCAACGTACTTTCAACCTCTCGCCATGAAATTTGCGATGGACATGCCTCAAGTGCGAAGGGCGGATTATGTAATTCAGACGGATGTTGATGAGTTCATCAATATTAAGGTCGGCGACGGAACGGTGACCGATCTGTTGAATGCAGCGGGGCCTTTTCATGTTCTTTCGATCTCGGAACTGAATTTTTCGAGCAGCGGGAACTGGGAATTAAAAGACGGCTGGCTCACCGAGATGTTCCGGGAGCACGAAACTGACAAGCCGGGTCATTGGCAGGCCCGGCGGGGGGTTAAGTCGATCATTCATGGCGCCGATAATTTTGAAACCTGGCCAGTACATCGACCAGGGATATTCGCGGGCTCATTTGATCAATTGGTTTGGCTGGATGGATCGGGTAATCCGGTTCCTGAGGACTTTGTTGTTAACCACGAAAACGGCATCGACAGGCGCGGTCGCTATGATTTGGTCCAATTGGATCACCATCCATTGCGCAGCGCGGAATCTTACCTGATGAAACAGTGGCGTGGGAGTGTTGCCGATAACCGGCGAAGCACGGATCATCATTATTATCGTAAGCGGTCTCTTGGTGGTAATTTTTATGGACACATTGATAGGCTGCTGCCTCGGGCCCGCAAAGAGTGGGATGCGTTAATATCGGACAAGAAACTCCTGGATTTACATCGGGCCTCGATTGACGTGCATCGGGAACGGATCAGGTCAATCGAGAACGAGCCAGCTATCTCTGAAGTTCGCGATTGGATTCGTGAAAACTATTTCGCTGATCAAGGGTCGGATTGATCAAACAGATACAGGAAGCCAAAGTAATGGAAGCTGGGTGAAACGAGGGCATACCAATCAGGCCCAATATGCTTCCTCAAACAGGTTTTTTTCCCTGTTTGATCAGCACAGCATTTGCCTCGTTTCTGGCGCGTAGAAACTTAGGACGCTTCTGTGGTTTGCAGGCTTCGAGAACGGCGTTGCAATACTGCGCTGTCCAATACGGCCGCCCACGTTTCAGCAGATGGTTCAACATGCGTTTCTGATAAAAAGCGCTGCTCTTGCGCGCGGTTAGGAGGGCGTAAATCTCTTGTTGCGTCAAGCTGTCTTCAATGCAACCGGTGATGATCTTGCTCAACACTCCCATGTGCCGCCACGTGGTCAGCATCCCGTGACCGTGGTGACGGCACAAGTATTTTTCTGTGTTCGACCCTTGGTATAAGGCGACGTGCAAGGCATCCGCTGCAATTGTCGGATCATAGAACAAGCGAACCTTACGGGCTTGACGCACACCATCCGGCCCATAGCCGTAAGCGCCTTCATAATCGCGCCTCCATGCGGGCTTAAAACGGGTTTCCCAGCCCAGAGTAACTTTGCGGCTTAACGTGGCTTGTGGATTCACAGCCAAAACATCTGCGCCAGGACAAGAAGCGGCGTAGGCGGTGGCGGCATACCCACCCATGGACACCCCGTAATATACCACCCGCTCGAATTGTTTGAAGAAACCTTTGTCTCGAAGTCCGTCGAAAAATGTGGCTATAGCGGGGTCACGATACCAAGTGTGGCCATGGGCCATGATCCCTAATGCAGACCATCCCCGGGATGTTATGAAATCCATTCCCCAGGGCAGACGATTGTCAGGGTCCTGCCGTGCGTCATCGAGATTTTCGAATGCGACAACAAGCACTTTTCCCTTTTGAACGAACAATGCCCGATGTTCATGACTCAACTCCTCAAAGAACCCATTCTCTCCTGCGGCTTCTTGAAAATTGTCGCGCCATTTTCGGTTACGTTCGTGGTTCATGTTTGAGTTCTACTCTTCGCCTTCAAACTACAGGGGGCACTGTTTGTCTCTGACAAGTGCTTTATGCGTAATCAACAGTGAACACGACAATTGCTAGCGCGTTTTTGAGCAGATGCGAAGTTCGAAAAAAGAAGCACGCGTTTCACTCTTTCCGTAACAGAGGCACCCGGCCAGACAAGGCGTAGCGATGCAATGTTTGCCCAGAAACTGCACGGCTGTCGGCTTGCCACCGGTCGCGCAAAGCACCATGGTTAGCTGTGCGGTTTTCGCGGTCTTCACTGCCCACATGACCCCATGCGTAAGCAAGGCTTAGTTCGGACTCATCTGGTTCTTCCTCTAAAACTAGGCGGATGTGACGGTCTGAAATTACCTCGGCGTCAATGATTGCCGGCAAATTCTGCGCCATGCCATCGAGACGAAACCCATGTGCATCATTCTCCAGCACCAACCCGTCCATTGATGAAAACTCGGCAAGAATCTGGCGTCCTTCCAAGTGAGCGATCTGCAGAGAAGGGCAGAACCATTGTTTTCCCATTTGCACAGCTTGAACGGCTAGATCACAAAGTTCATCCATCATGAGAGCAGACACAGAGCTGGGTGTTGCTGGTGTACCAGGCATAAGGGGCCAAGGATATGACGGAGTTGCAACGACCGATTTCACACCGGGATTGTCCAAATCAAATCGACCTTCGGACAACAATGCTTCAACACGCCCTGTGTCCTTGAAACCACCCCCTTGGGTGACAACGATTACAGGTTCGGCGGACTGTCCGGTTATCTGTGTCAGATCACGTACCAAAGAGGTGGTGGTTTGCCTGTAGTGTCTTGCCGCATCCAACTCGGAAATTGTCATGTCACCGCGAAGCAGTCCGAGGCGGAGGCGGTCAATAACCAGACCCTTTTCCCAACCCTTCAACGTAGCGCAAGCAACCTTCACCCTTTCCAGCAACAACCTGTAGGGTTCTGCGTGCGGGTCTGCATCCTCTGCAGTTATACCGGGCTGAGGTTGGCTTAAGGCAACATTGGTAAACAGAGTTTCCCCACTCTCATAGCGGCGTTCACTGCTTAGTGTTGCTTCAGCCAAGGGGCCGAAAGGTGCTCCGGTTCCATCCAGTTTTTCGTTCACGACATGCCAGCGGAATCTTCGCGCCAGAGTTCGGGGGACATGCAGATCGCCCCCAAATCCCACGAAACCCAATGCCGTGGGAGGTGTCTGAGCCAGTGTCACGCCATCGCGTTCTTCAAAACCGATGGTTGTTCTTTCCCACCGGTCGGAAAGATAGCGCAGGCAATCTGGTCGCACGTCCAACATCCAGACGTTTCCTCCTCCGCTAGGCCACGCAGTTTCTGGATTGTAAGGCTTGGATCGTATCCAGGCGCCCACCTTTTGAGGACGCTCAGCCTCTGCACGCATCACCAGCTTCTCAAAAGGTAATTCTGGTTTTGTGAGATAGCTCCGCCGGTTCTGGAAGGCACGGCGGAACCTCGAGGCACGTTCAACTTGGCCGCGCGCGACAAGCGCTGCTTCGATACCTTTGCGGTAAAAAGGAAAATCCTTGCGCCCTCGCAAACGTTCATAAAACAGATCCGGGGGCAACTCACCTCGCAACAAACCTGGAAGGATTGCTTTCAGGAATTTTTTCCGCCTTAGGCCGGGCGTACAGCTGGCCCCGAAACCAAAGCACTTGAGATATGTTACCTGATTTTCATCATAAACCTGCCACAGCCCTTTTAGTGGGTCATGAAACGGATCGTACAGGATATAGGTCCGAGCAAGATTGGCTGCGCGCGCCCTGTCCACCCCGGGCGACACGGGAGCGAGATCTTCTGGCGGATCGACAAATAAATGGGTGGCATTCGGCAGGAAATTCCCCAATGCCACCAAGCTGTGAGATGCATCTTCCGCGGCGCAGAGTGTGTGAGAACTAAAGTCATCAACCAGCAAACCTTCGGCCAGAGTTTCGAAGAAAGCCATTAACTCGGGTGAAATCGAAGTTGCTTCGTTAGTGCGGACAACGCGCATCTGACTGAGCTCATCTTCCTCGCAAAGTTCGTCGGTCAGGGAAGGCATTCCGTTCTCGGTCAGGAATTGGATAACCAGACGGTTGGGAGTTCGGTGGGTCAGCGCTATGCGATATCCGGCAATAGCGATCTCTTCGCCCGTTTGCAGCACTGCAATAAGATCGGCATGGGACTTCTCCCGAGCGTGCTCCATGTCACATCCGCTCCTGTTTCAAGCTATTTCCAGGCCGCAGATCGCTGGGAGTAGCGATGCCTGAGCCACACCGGCAAAAACCACCCGTTCCGTCCCACAGCTGAGTATCGTGTCATCTCCGGATTGCCTGACACGCACTTGCCCTAGTGATGCCCAATCACTCAGGTCAATCTTTCCACCTTGGAATCCTTGGATCTTTTGGGGCAGGCCGGTTCGTTGGATAGTGAGTGTTGTGGACGCGCTGCGCAAAGTAACATCATTGCTGCCTTCGGCCAGAGTGATTTGCGTATCACCGTGTCCCCCTGTGATGCGATTGCAACCGCTACCGGTAACAATCGAAACAGGGCCGTGGCCACCAATCATAGTGGTATCACCGCTGTCGCCGACCATTCGGGCGAACCCCTTTCCGGCCGTCATCGTTGTTTTCCCGGTCCCGCCGTATAGGACACAATTGGCATTTGCTGCCAGAATGGAGTTCTCGCCCTCACCACAATAGACCACCAGGTCGTCATTCTGCACGGTGATACGGTTTTTGCCCGGACCGGGATGCACAGTTAGCTGAAAGCGATTTACGCTCCCAGGGAAAAGAAACTCATTGTCTTGCTGGTTTCCGGTCGCAACAAAGCGGTTTACACCGCCACTTGCATCGGCGCCATAGTGCATGCGGGTAAACCCATCGGGCAGTGCTGCTATACCGTCATGGTTTAGTGTCGAATAATGAACTCTGGCCCCCGGCGCGGTCGGCGCAATGTCATCAGGAGAAGCGTCCAACGATCCGATGGCCCCAAGACTGCCAGCATTGGGTGGATTCGTCGAATCTGTAAAGCTTACGTGAAATGGCGCGGCACTGCCTTCTGCGTCGGGGAGAAGCAGGCCATGGGAGGCGCAAACCTGACTCAAATTTTGTCGCCATTTCGCGTAGTCCGGATGTTTACCCGCGAGGTTCTTGGTCAGCCATGGGTCGTCTTGAACATTGTGAAACTCGCTTTCACCGTTCTGATACAGCGTGATCCTATATGCGCCTTTCCGCATGGATGTATTGCCATATAGAAATGTGGGAACAGCGCGCTCAGGGTCAGAGGTACCGTGCGTCATGTCTTTCAGCGATCTGCTGATCGCACAGTGCATCGGCGGGCAACCAGCATAGTCAAGAATGGTCGGTCCGACATCCAATAAAGCAACTGGATCACGAACCTGTCTTGGTTGCGCATCAGGGTCGTGAATGATCAGGGGAACGCGACAGCTTTCTTCCCAGAGCGTAAATTTGCGCATCCGCCCCTTATCGCCAAGATGATATCCATGATCTGAGGTAAATATCAGGACGGTGTTATCCGCATGGCGCGACGATTTGAGCGCGGTCCAGATGCGACCAATCTGGCTATCAACATGAGAATAGGCTGAGAAATAATTTCGAACCGATTTACGCCAGTAGTCAGCGTCTCGAAGATCCATGTTCTTTCCCATGAATCGGTCGGGATACCCGGTCGTATCGAACCCATCATTCCATGCCTCAGGCATCTGGAAATCCTGTTCGTTGTACAACCGCTTAAAGGCTTCAGGCGTTTTGAACGGTATGTGTGGATGGTGAAAGCCGATCTCGCGATAAAATGGCGCGGCCCCATCGTAGGTCTCCAGAAACTCTACTGCATCTGTCGCGGACTGATGGTCATAATAGAGTGAATCGTGTGCGGGATCAGTAGTACCGGCTCCGCCGGTCAAGCCGCCAAAACGCCTGACAGGGACGGATTGAGGAGGACCAAGGCGCAACGGGTGTGGGGGGTGCGAATAAAGAACATCATGCACCGGCCTGGGAAGTGGAGCAAAACTGTGGTGAACCTTCCCGGCGGTCGAACAATAGTATCCGCTTTGCTTGAGCTTGAATTGCCAAAGCTGTTCGGGGCGCAACACATCGAACAGGTTCGTATAATTGTCCAGAATGCCAGTTTGGTAAGGTGACAGACCCGACATCAGGCTATTGCGTGATGGACCACAAATCGGGGCCTGACAGTATGCCGAGTCAAACGCCGCCGAATCCTCGGCGATCCGGTCAAGGTTGGGAAGGTGCAGGGGTGCGCCAAAAGCTTCACGATACTGAGAGTAGGCACCGCCATCGTCGACGGTAATCAGAACAATGTTCTTTTTCTCTTGCGCCATGATTACCTTTCCCCAGGCAATTTGGCCGATTGCTCATCGACGGCTGCAGCCGAAAGCTGAGATTTGCGTCTATTGGTACGAAAGGCGCGGCGAAACCTCGCAATTCTATCGTCTTTGCCACGGGTACTCAGGTGCGTTTCCATGACGATACGGTAAACGTAAAGCTCTCTCCGCTTGCGAATCCATTTATAGAACTCTGACGGTTGGAGCTCTCCGCTAATAGCGCCCTGCATAAATGGCTTCAAAAGCCCCAGTCGTCGCAGAACCACAGCCGATTTGTGCCCAAACCCGAAGCCCTGCAAGTGAATAAGCTTCTGCTGCGGTAAACGCATGACATGTCGTTTGTCTGGTGCAAAGAAAGGATCATAGAGAACATAAGCTTTCCCTAGGCCACTTAACTGCGAAGCAGCATCAGAAAAGGGCAGCGACCAGTCTCTATCCCGCCCTTTGCCAAACCGTGTTTCCCAAGGAACCAGATCGCTCTGCAATGTAGATTGCGGGCTAAGTGCCACGACTGTGGCACCGGGACAAAGAGAGGAAAATGTTAATGCAGCAAACCCACCCATTGACGTCCCGATCAACGCGATTTTCTCGAAGCCTCTAAAGAAGCCTGTACGCCCTAACTGTTCGAGAAACGCAATCAGCCTTGCATCGCGAAACCAGCTTGGACCACGGGCATATATACCAAGATGGCTCCAGCCGTTTTCGCGAACAAATTTCCCGGCCCAGGGTTCGATATCAGGATACGGGTAGCCCGCATCCGAAAGATTGTCGAAGGATATTACGAGTTGCGCCGTATCGCGTTCGACAAAGGATGCGGCATGTTCTCCGAACTTGTGGTACCAACCATCGTTTCCGCCAGCCGGAAATATTTCTCCGTACCAGCTGGGTATCTTGTTGTGGTCCACGTCTTCCATGACAATCAGCGCTTGTGCACAATCAGAACCTGATCGCGACGGGTCTTGTCAAACTGTGCCTGAAATATGAAAGCTCCCGAGAAATCCAGTCTCATTGCATTGAATTCTGCGGCAGTTTTACTGTCAGAGTGGCTGAACACACCGTTTTTGAGATATGATTGAAACAAAGCCGCGGTTTTTGTGATGCCGGGTTTTTCCATGGTATCGGGTTGCCATCTCAGGTCCTCGATAATGTACATTCCGCCCGATTTCAGCTTTCCGAAAAGTTCCAGAAACCCATTCTGCTGATGGTGCGATGCATGGCTTGCGTCATCAATTATGATGTCGAACTCATCGTGCATATCTCGAGCAGCGTTACGGATGTTCTCACGCGTATCCATATCGCAGCGATGGAAGGTAAACCTTGGGTCGCTGAACCAACTAAAATCTGATACATCCAGCCCATGAATCTGGGCTTTCGGAAAGAACTCTAGCCACATTCTCACCGAGGGTGCATCCGTTGTGGTTCGGTCGGCATGCTTGCCGTGCTCGGGGCCCCCGATTTGCAAACCCATTTCCAAAAACGAGATATCCTTATCTCGATATGGAAGAAAGAGCATCTGGTAGAGTTCTGAATAGCGGTGTTTTTTCGATCCTTTGTCCGAATTGTAGCGATCCGCCAAGTCGGTTAGATTTATCTTCCCGCGACCATATTTTTCAGATGCAGGAACAGGAGATGCAGGGTCAAGATCAATGGTTGTGGCTGGCATTGCAGGAGTGTCTTTAGCAATCGGTTTACTGTTTCTTTCGGGGCGACCTTTGTTGGGGATCGGCGCGAGGTCCGGATCAATTCCATGCTTGATCAGAAGCCTTCCCAACAGGCTTTTGGGGTGGGGTGCGCCGCCCTCTTTTTCTACCAAACGCGCACGCATGCGACGACCGTAAAGGTGAATGGAACAGGTGTTTTCAGTTATGTAAGGAGACACGTCGAATTTGCGCTTCAACATCATGCGACGGTCTTTGAAAGTGAATGGATAGAGCCTGTCCTGAGGCAGCGCAAACTCGATCTCACCGGTCGCGTGCAGAAAATGTGTCACTGCGTGTGGACCCCAAACACCCCATGGCTGTTCACCGACATGGACTGGATTACCTGCATCCCGGGCGGTTTCAAGCTCTTTGACATAATCCCCGCCATACCATGCGGGGATTGCAAATTCATCGCTTGTATGAGCCAGAAGCGCGCGCAGCGTATCGCTGTCACGTGGTAATCCAAGAACACCTCCGTTCACGTGCTTTTCGGATTCCCAACCGTAAAAATGGCCATTGGGAGTTTCGAAAGGCTTCATGCAGTAGGCATCTGTATCAGCCCAGATCATGTTGTCGTTCTGTTCAAGCAACCGGTAGCGAAACAGATCAGAATGCAGGGCGGGGCTACCAGTACGCTCATGCGCCAAAAAGTTCTCACGCGGCAAGATATCGGCGGCATCTGCAAATTCGACGCCATCTGGCACGTTTTTTAGTGGCCCATAGTGATACAGGACAGTGGTGTGACCTGCATCCACAAATGATTTAATACAAAGCTGCTCCAGGAAGCTGAGCGATCCTTCCATCCACAGCATTCCAATGACCGGTTTCTGATTCAAGACGACCTCAATAACAAAAGACTACTTAGACTTGGCATTCCTGACCTTTCGAGCAAATTCTGCTATCAGTTACAATGGGTGACGGGCGACCAATTCAGGTAACCTAGTGTTGTGTGACATCCTGACGTTCCACCGTGAAGAACCAATCAGCATCCGGACGTTTGGCGATCACTTCATCTGGCACGACCTCCGGGCCGGACAAAAAAACATTCGCACCAAAGTGACTGTGCAAGAGCGAGAGGCGTTCCATCCGTTGGCTCGTTAACGCAGAATAGAACTGGTTGTAGTCGGGTCTCGCCTTCAGCTCCTCGATCTTGGTCCGGTGGCACTTTAGTGAATAATCATGGGCTTCGGCGATCTCAGGATCTTTGAGAAGTTTATTCAGTTCGCCGCGCATCTTTGGCAGCATCCGGGCAATAGAGCGATCGACTTCAGCGTTATTGTTCATTCGAAACCAGTAAGCGAGTCCCTGATCGCGGTCCACATGGTTCACGCGGCCCCTGTCTCTTTTTACCAAAAAGCTCTCTGCCGAACGCACAGCGTAGTGGTTGAGCTGCACAAGATCGTAACCGTAGGTTCCGGTCGTGGAGCGCCAGCTGTTGCGATACATTTGGCGAGGCAAAGGTTGCCCTGATCCGTTCACCCAATGAACACTTTCCCACAGTTGTGGATTGAGCCCTTTTGGCCGATGAACGCCCAGCTTCTTGAACAGACCAACATTCCGGAAAAGCGTTTTGAATCCCCATGCCTGATGTGGCTTGGGTGTAAATTCACGTGCGCAACGGATGAATTGTTCGATAACCGGGCTTTCGTCAAAAAGATGCACATTGCCGTTGCCGAACAAACGCCAGGTCATTGCAATCATGTTGGCATCCGGAACGTGTTCGAACAACGCATCAAGCGTGCCATTGCCGCATTTGATATTCACAAACTCATCCACGTCGATACAGGTCACCCATGCGGCGTTGGCAACGATCGGTTCTTCTTGCGCTGAGCGGAGTGCAGCGTGCTGCGGTTTTAACCCCATCTCGCGAAACGGGTTTTCTCGGTGTTGTATGTATCCCTTGCGCTGTAAGAGCTTCAGCATTGTGTCCGTACCATCGGTACAGTCGTTTGTGTATACGATCACATCGTCGAAACCGATTGCACGATGATATGCCAGCCATTCAAGTATGAAAGGGCCTTCGTTTTTCATGGCAGTCACGATGACACGCCCGCCAGTTTGTTTGGCTGCTGGCGTCAAGGCAATTTGTGGAACACGCTCAGGGCTTCCATCCCAAAGAGTTTCAGATTGGTTGATCAGATATGAATCTTCAACCAAAGAGGTTTTAGGCACGATTTGCGAAACTGATGGCGCAGGATGACGTAGAGCTGTGAAACGATGAAATGCCCCGGTGACAGATCCACTCGGATTGACATTGCCGATCCGAACAAGCCGCCAGACGGCGCGATCGGAGACCTGTTTTGGTGCTATGCACCAACGATTGCTCGCGCCGGAATTGTCAAACTGAACACAGATATGGTCACTAAAGTGCGGATTGGCCTGATCACGCAATCGCCAAGGGTAACAGCGCCGGCCAACCAGAGAAATCAATCCACTGGATGTATTCACGGCGAGATCGAAAATGGAATCCTCACCACGAGTGATGAGGTCGCATACATCAATATTCGCGACAGCCCGAGCGCGCGATAGCCCGCGCAAACGCATTATTTCATAAACTGACACCGTGCCCAGAGGGCTATGCCAACGGTCAGGAGACGGCACGTCCATTCGGTCTTTGCCCGGGGCATCCGGGGCACAAAACGGGTGCCATTCAGGCGGTAGGTCAGCTCGGCCAAGAGGCATGTCACTGCTGAGTAATTCGACGTTGCAGGTCAGACCACGTTGCCGCAGACCGGCCTGTAAATCTCGGGCGAAAGCCTCATCCTCTCCGGGCTTTGCGCGGTCGAGGATCATAGCCGCATCCATCTGGTGTTGATCCACGTGATAGGCCAACCAATCCAGCACAACTTCAGCGTCTTCACCGTTGCGCACTGCAGCAAGTGCATTTCGCCCTTCGAAGGCGGCAAAGCTTGGTGTTGCGACCTCAATCGAACAATCTTGGCCGTCTATCGTGAACACTGGGGATACTGCGTCGTGCAAATGAAAGCGCATCACCGTTTGGCCGCCGAGTGTGCCATGTGTATATAGCTCGGCACCTTGGCGTGGGCAGATTTGTTCGGGCAGGACTTGTCGGTCAAAGAACAGAGTTAGAAGCCGCCCGTCGTCTCGGACCGTTTCAACTGCATCAAGAAGAACGAACGCCCCAAAATCACGGCTCTTCAGGCGGCTTCGATTAAACGCGACCATAAGGATAGCCTCTTCCACAACAGTGTTCGCACAGACAGAACACTGCGCTTCGTTCCTTCAACGGGATTACACCAGTCTGACTTTTCCAATTCAAGTTTCAGACCCATCATTTGCAATCAGTTGCGTCAAAGCGTGCCTTTTTTGTGTTCGGGGACAAACATGAACAGTCAATGTATCTCGCCAGCGCTCCATCCTTGGATTCTTAATAAAAGCAGTTTTCCCAGCTTAAGCGCACATCCGCAGCGGGTTTGAGCTATCTTGATCAAAGGTTATCTGGTCTTGCTGTTTTCTTCTGCTTCCGCACGATTGCGCAGTTCCGTCCCCTTTGCGTGCAACTTTCTTGCAAGTTGCGGATCCACGTCGCGCCGTTCCGTTCCAATTATTCGAGTCAAAAGCTGCAGCCCATCCAGCGTATCCATAACCTCGTTCGCGTGCTTTATGTGCCACCGTAAACCTTGTTGTGACAATCTGCTGAGTTCTTTGTCAGCGTTTAGTTCGTCGAGCATTTCCTTCAACGCAGGCAAATGACGCTGGATCGACCTTTCTTCAATCGAGTTGAAATTCCGGTCAGCCCAATATCCCAGATCAATTTCTTTGTGCGATCGGTTTGGCAGGCCACGAGAGGACTTCACCAGATAGGCAAGGGCAGATTTGACCGAATAGTGATTGAGACAAACCAGATCCATCCCCGCCAAAGGCCCGAACGTTATTAAGCCACGCTGTTGGTAAAAACCTGGTAGTGGTCGACCTGAGCCGTTAACCCACCGAAAACTGTGCACGCGATCTCTCTCAGGTTTTTTGGGGCGATGCACGCCAAGCTTTTGATAGGTCCCGTCATTGCGGAATAAGGTTTTGAAGTGGCTTGCCTCCCAAGGCGAGTAGCAGGGAAACGGGGCTGCATGTGTGAACTCCTCCAGAACAGGCGACGCTGAAAGGTCCACCTTTCCGCTGTTGCCAAAGAGTCGCCATGTCAGAGCGTACGCATCAGCATCAGGAGCCGACGCAAACAGATCATCAAGATGTCCTGTACCTGTCTTGATGTTTACGAACTCATCGACGTCTGAAAACAATATCCACTCGGCAGCCTTGGTAAGCTCATGCTTGCCGGCCAGTTCTAGCGCGGTCCACTGCACCCCCTTCTTTGCATAGTCTTGATTGCGCTCGTGGGTTACCCACCCTCGTGCCGCAAGCGCATCCAGCAGATCATCAGTGCCATCTGTACAGTCGTTTGAGTAAATGAGAATGTCATCAAAACCGATCAGTCGGTGATACGCTACCCACTCCAGAATATACGGCGCTTCATTTTTCATCGCCGAAATTAGGAGACGTGCCATCTGGGTACCTGCATTGTGCTTATTGATCAGAGTTGGATTGGTGCGAAGAACGCGTTTTTGCTCGTGTTCACCTAGGTGTCAATGTCGATTGGGTTTGGTGTTTTTGCCCGGAGATTTGTGCCAGCTTAGGCACAAAGATTGGGTGCCACAAACTTTGATTTTAGATTGACGCAAGTGCAAGTGCTCCCCTGCTCAACCTTTTGTCGTGCATACCTAGAACTTGCTAAGCATGATGATCTAGTATCGTCGCTTGAGTTTTTTGGCATTGTCGGAGGGATATTCCCGGTGGTGCTGTGAGGTCTTTCATCTTTTTCGCTGCTTGTCCCAGTCAGGGGTTCATCACGAAAAATCTAACTACTTTCAGCAGGAAATTCAGGTTTCAGAACAAGATCGAAAGTAATATCTTTCAACATGTCACTGGAAGAATTATGTCCTTCTGTCGGGTGCTTTGCGACAATCGATACTTAGACTGGAAGCGGGGGCAGGAGTTACAGGATGCAAGGACAAAATTAGAATGCAGTTGGTCATCCATGCTGGTGTCGCTTTTACCGATGAAGGTCGACTATTGCAGTCTCTTCAAGCCAACGGTCGTGTATTCTCAAAAAATGGCGTGGACATTCCCAGGCCTCGCAGATTTAAGCATTCGGTTTGGCCTGTCCTTCAATCATTGTGGACTGAACCACCGAGTTCGGCCCTACACGAACAATTGCGACGAGCTTTACCGAACAATCCGGACGTCAAACGGACGATGTTGTCCAGCGATGAAATCCTGGGCGGTATCACCGAAGCCATCCATGAAGGCCAGTTTTATCCATTGGCAGGTCAGCGATTGGCTTATATTGATGAAGTACTGCAAGATACTCAGATTGAGTTGTTTCTAGCGGTACGGAATCCCGGTGTTTTTATTCCCAAAGTGCTGATGTCATTAACTGAAGATCAGCGAAGATCCGTTTTTGAAAACACCGACCTGAGCTGCCTGAGCTGGCTCAGTATGATTGAGGATATCAGAGATCTGGCCCCCAATGTGAAAATGACTTTGTGGAGCAATGAGGACACGCCATTGATCTGGGGTGATATTCTTCGTTTGATGGGGGGCTTTCAGGATGACGTAGCTTTCGACGATGAGTATGGGTTGCTAAGTTCATTGCTACGTCCGACCGGTCAGCGCGAGGTTTTGTCCTTAATCCGGCAAGATCCAGCGCCAGAGAAAGAAGATTTGCGAAAGGACTTATCGCGCATCCTGAAAGACTTTGCAGAACCCGACAAAATCGAGGAAGAGATTGATCTACCCGGTTGGTCGGATGATATTCTCAGCGCATTTTCAGAACTGTACGAACAAGATTTGGCACAAATCGCGAACATGCCTGAAGTCCGGTTTCTGGCACCTTAAAAGGGTATTTATGCCAACCGGATTTGCGTGAATCCCGGGTGCAAACTAAGGGATCTAAGTCGATACGTGTGCGCGTTTCGACTTTGTTTCATGAAGCTATCCTGAAGCCGGTATGCCCAGTTGAACTGTCTGGCATATTCCAGGTTCTGGAGTGAACAAAGTAGCGCTCACAATAAGAGGCATGGCATAGATATGACCCACCCCGTATGATTTTACCTGGGCCATCCACCTGGGATAGCGGGTTTACAGCCGGAGATCCTTGGGTGCCATGTGGCAGTGGCCCAAACGCGTCCGCACACCATTCCCAGACGTTACCGGTCATTGCATAAAGACCATAGTTATTTGGATCGTAACTGTCGGCCGGTGCCGTGCCGACGTAACCGTCTTCTGCCAAATTTTCATTAGGGAAATTGCCTTGCCAAATGTTCTGCGCATGGCCTGACCCGGGTACGAGAGCATTCCCCCAAGGCAGACGCTTCCTCTTTAATCCACCGCGTGCTGCGTATTCCCATTCCGCCTCAGTCGGTAAACGCGTACCGGTATATTCGCAAAACGCCACGGCATCATGCCAACTGATGTGAGTTACCGGATGTCGCCCGCGGGCAGTAATATCGCTTCCCGGTCCTTCGGGACTACTCCAGCAAGCGCCTTCTACCCCACACCACCAAGGGGTATGTTGGGCAAATCCTCTGGTAAGACTGGTGTCAGGTACAAATTGGTAAAAGACATAAGACCAGCCTTCAATTTCAGCGGTTGTTCGATAACTGGTCTCGGCCACGAATGCTGCAAAAACCTCATTTGTGACGGTAGTGCGCCCAATATTGAAGCCCGACAGTTTTACCCGTCGCGGCGGGCTGTCAAGATCATCCGCGTAGCGTGATTTTCTCGTCCCCATCTCAAAAATACCACCGGGAATAGGAACCATTAACGCATTGATTGTGTCACGCAGAGAACGTGAAACACCAACCTGCGGCAGTGGCGTTCGATGAGTAGTGCGCGAAGGTGTGATGGGTGCGCAGCCGCATACTTTGTTCTTCATCTGCTTGTCTCAAGATGTTCCTTGATTACCCTCATGAAGGGCGAAGGTCCGCAACAAACAACACTGTGCCAGTGATCAGCTTCACCCAAGTAGCCAAACTTGATTGTTAGTGCATGATTGCCCTTTGATCCAATCGTCTTTGAAGGGCGAAAGCAAGCTGGTTTGTCAGCGGCTGACCGCAGGATCGAGGTGATAACTTCGCCGACGACGGGGTCCTAATGCGACGACAACAATGGCACCTTCAGGGAACCGTTTTCTGCCCACCTTGTCCAACCGAGCAACTCCGGCATGCAGGGCACTTCACGCACTCAGAGCCAGGGCGTCAGCTTTAATTGGAACCGTATTGCCGCAATGATATTGAGCGGCATTGCCAAATCGGTAAGCCGAACCGGAATTCCAAGTGAAATACGCACGTCAACGCCTGTGTTGTTTGGGTTTGCGCATCTCTTTAAGGCCAACCCTCGAACGCTTGATCCGGGGTTTGGCTAAACAAGTGTTTTGAGGATTATTTGAACCTTTTAAGGTTATCCGGCCACAACGTCCTGCCGCTGCACGCCTAATCCTTCTATGCTAAGCTCCATTTTGTCGCCGGGTTGCAGGTAGATCTGCGGATCTTGCCCCATACCGACGCCGGGCGGTGTTCCTGTTGAAATCACATCCCCGGGTTGCAGCGACATAAACTGCGACAGGTGAGATATGACGGTTGCCACGCCAAAATGCATCGTTTTGGTTGAACCGTTCTGATACCGGTGCCCATTTACCTCAAGATACATCGGCAGGTTTTGCGGGTCTGGCACTTCGTCCCGGGTCACCAGCCAGGGGCCAATCGGGCCGAACGTGTCGGCGGATTTTCCTTTTACCCATTGGCCTGAGCGGTGAAGTTGAAAGTCACGCTCAGACAGGTCGTTGACAACGCAGTATCCGGCTACGTGGTCCAAGGCTTCTTCCTCTGAGATGTATTTAGCCTCTTTGCCGATGACCACGCCCAGTTCCACTTCCCAGTCGGTTTTGACAGATCCGCGCGGGATTTCGACCGTATCGTTGGGGCCAACGATGGCAGAGGTTGCCTTGAAGAAAATCACTGGCTCAGCAGGCAACTCCATGCCGCTTTCTGCGGCGTGGTCGGCATAATTAAGGCCAATACAAATGAATTTTCCGACATTGGCGACGCAGGGTCCAATGCGTGGATTGCCGTCTACGACAGGCAGGCTGGCCACATCTACAGTGCGCAGTTTTTTAAGAACAGCATCACCAAGAGTTTCACCAGAGATGTCACCGATCAAATCGGAAAGGTCGCGAACAGTGCCGTCCGAGGTTAACATGCCGGGTTTCTCAGCGCCTCGGGGGCCATAACGTAGTAATTTCATTATAAGGTCCTTCCTGCTCAGATCGTCCAGCCGCCGTCGATGGCAAAGGGCTGACCCGAAGTGTATTTGCTTGCGTCACTGGCCAAATACAGTGCCAGTTCTGCGATCTCTTCCGCTGTGCCAATTCGACCCATCGGTTGACGGGCGATGAAATCGGTCATTGCCTGTTCATAGTCTCCGGTGGCCTGCAGTCTTTCATGCAGGCTTGGGCTGTCGACGGTGCCCGGACATATTGCGTTGCAGCGGATGCCCTGGGTCACGAAATCGGCAGCCACAGATTTGGTCAAGCCAATTACGGCCGCTTTTGAGGCGCAGTAGGCAAATCGGTTGGGTACACCCTTCATGGATGATGCGACCGACGACATGTTGATGATTGACCCACCGCCTGCTTCCAGCATTCCCGGAAGGGTCAGTTGGATCAGTCTGAACATGGCTTTGACGTTGAGGTCGAAGCTGAAATCCCAGTCCTTTTCGTTGCACTCAAGGATTGAGCCTCCCGCAACATAGCCCGCACAGTTAAACAGAACGTCCAGATTTGGCAGGTTGGCTATAGCAGCGGTCACGGCCTCATTGTTCGTTACGTCCAGATTGAGCGGTTCAATCCCGGGGATACTGCCCAATTCGGCAAGCGAAGCATCGTTGATGTCGCTCGCGATCACACGGGCACCTTCGGCCGCAAACAATTCAGCGGTTGCGCGTCCAATGCCTTGACCGGCCGCCGTGATCAGAGCGGTCTTATCCGCAAGCCGGTTGGATGGTTTGAATGTCGACATGGGCAACCTCACAGTTTCTCGGGCAGAAGGTCAGATGGGATGTCCTGATAACAAACCGGTCGCAGAAAGCGCCGGATCGATAATGTCCCGACGGATGTGGCACCAAAATTGGTCGAGGCAGGGTAAGGGCCGCCGTGGACCATGCTGTCGCAAACTTCGACTCCTGTGGGAAAGCTGTTGGCAAGCAGGCGCCCTGCCTTTCGCTCGAGCAGCGGTAGCAATGCCTGAGCCGCTGGTTTGTCGTCTTCATCGAGGTGCAGCGTGCATGTCAGCTGGCCTTCTATGGCCCTGGCGATTTGTTGTATCTGCTCAATGTCTTTCACGCGCACTATAATGCCTAAAGGTCCAAAGACCTCTTCCTGCAACTTGTGATCGGCGAGCCAGTCATCACCGGAAACGGTGAAAAGATATGGGGCAGAGTCGCGCCCGTCGCATCCGGTGCCCATGACCTTCGAAACGCCTGTTCCAGCGGCGACACGTGAAACACCGTCCCGATACGCCGCCGCAATTCCATCGGTCAGCATGGTCTGGTCATCTACCGAAGACAGGCCGGCCTCGGCTGCGGACTGAAATGCATCGGCATCCGGACCGGAAATGATCACGGCGATACCGGGATTGGTGCAGAACTGACCTGCGCCCATCGTCAGCGAAGTCGCCCAGCCCGCACCGATCTCAACCCCGCGCGCGGCTGCGGCTCGTGGCAGTATGAACATTGGGTTGACGGAACCCAGCTCTCCAAAAAACGGAATGGGCTCATCGCGTTGTGCGCACAGATCAAACAGGGCGCGCCCTCCACCCAGGCTGCCGGTAAAGCCCACCGCCCGGATCAGCGGATGTTGTACCAAACGG
Source organism: Ruegeria sp. CE12 (assembly GCF_056537525.1). Lineage (NCBI taxonomy): Bacteria > Pseudomonadati > Pseudomonadota > Alphaproteobacteria > Rhodobacterales > Roseobacteraceae > Ruegeria > Ruegeria sp. CE12. The sequence continues at coordinate 219,681 of NZ_JBQFRS010000006.1, forward strand.
GTGCCAATATCGCGTTTGCCGCCCTGAACCAACGAAAACACTCCTGGATGAACACCGGTCGCCTTGATGGCGGCGTCGATTGCTTGGGCAACGATCTCGCCAGTACCAGGATGGGCCGAGTGACCTTTGACGACGACCGGGCACCCCGCAGCCAGCGCTGCGGCTGTGTCGCCGCCCGCGACAGAAAATGCCAAAGGAAAGTTAGACGCACCAAATACAGCAACGGGGCCCAGCGGCCGCTGGATCATCCGAAGGTCGGGGCGGGGTAGGGGTGCACGATCTGGCTGGGCAGTGTCGTGGCGGTGGTCAAGGTAGTCTCCGGCCTCGATATGATCTGCAAACAGGCGCAACTGGCCCACGGTGCGACCACGTTCACCCTGCAAGCGTGCCTCGGGCAGTCCGGTTTCCTGTGTTCCGATTTCGGTGATCGCATCTCCTCGCGCATCAATTTCATCCGCGATTTTTCGCAGCAGCGCAGCGCGCTCAGCGCGGGTGGACCAACCAAAACTGGCAAAGGCATCCTCAGCGGCTTTCACGGCTCGGTCGACAAGCACGGGGGTTCCCAGGGCAAAGTCATGGCTGGGACCATGCGCGGGTTCCGACGCAAAGGTTGCTTCTGCGCCGACCCATTCGCCAGCGATCAGGTGTTTTCCAGTCAACATGTTAGTTCTCTCTTACAGCAGGCCGCGATGGGCGAGGTTTCGCATCAGGTGAGACGCCCCGAAGGTCCATTCGGGGCATTCCGTCGACAGGCGCACCGTGTTTGTCAGCGCCCCAAGTTGTGCGTTGGCAATGGTGACGACATCGCCAAGCTTATGAGTAAATCCACCACCGGGAGTATCGCGGTCCTGGGTTGGGGCGAATAGAGTTCCGAGAAACAGCATCAGCCCGTCAGGATATTGATGATGGCGTCCGATGGTCTGCTTCACAAGATCTACTGGATCACGGCTAATCTGGGACATCGACGAACTACCGTCTAACACAAACCCGTCTGGTCCTGTGACGGTAAGCGTTAGTTCGGCCTGACGTATATCGTCCAACGAAAATGTCTCGTCAAACAGCCTTATCATCGGCCCGATTGCGCAAGAGGCATTGTTATCTTTTGCCTTGCTCAGCAACAGGGCTGAGCGGCCTTCGACATCACGCAGGTTTACGTCATTCCCAAGTGTTGCACCCTTAATTTCACCTTGCGAAGTCACGGTCAGAACAATTTCGGGCTCGGGGTTGTTCCAGGTTGAAATGGGGTGAAGCCCGATACTTGCACCAAACCCGACTGAGGACAAAACCTGTGCTTTGGAAAACACTTCGGCATCGGGGCCAATCCCGACTTCCAGGTATTGGCTCCAGAGATCTTCGGCGATCAGGGCCTCTTTGACCTCAGCGGCATCGCTCGATCCCGGTACGATGTTCGAGAGGCTGTCCCCGATCCGGTCCCCGATGCGCGCTCTGATCGCATCTGCCTTGGCAGGATCGCCTGCAGCCTGTTCCTCGATCACGCGTTCGACCATAGACCCGGCAAATGTGACACCGCAGGCCTTTATGGCCTGCAAGTCGCAAGGGGCGAGCCATCGGTGGTTAGTGTCCAGCGGGCCGATATCTTGACCTTGAGCTTTTTGTACATAGTCCGCTGTATCGTCGCGTTCCAGGATATCCCGGACAGTTGGTGCCGTTTTCGACGTGATATCTACAACTTGCCCATGGCGCAGTGTTACCACGCTGGGGCCGATCCCGGCGCGTTCAATACGCCCGAGCCACAGCCCGTCTGAATCCAGTGTGGGTATATTCATTTCAGTCCCTGAGGTTATAGGCCCGGGCGGCATTCCCACCCATTATTGCTTGGCGTTCTGCGTTGCTCAGTTGGCTTAGCAGCATATCGGTGGTTTCGAGCCAGCGCTGGTAACTGCAGGCCAAGGTGCAAACTGGCCAGTCACTGCCCCAGATCAGGCGCGACGGACCGAAGGTGTTCAGCAAATGATCTACGTACGGTCGCAGGTCTTCAATCGTCCAATCTGCGGCAGCCTCGGTTACCAGACCCGACAGTTTACACCAGGCGCTGGTTTCTCGGGCTAATGCTGCCATGTTCTCGGACCAATCACCCAAGATCGCGTCTTTGATCAGTGGTTTCGACCCATGGTCGATGACCACGCGCATATCGGGCCGGCGTTCAAGAAGTTGCCTGAGCGGGCCCAGGTGCTGGGGCAAGGTCAGGGCATCGAATGTCAGGTCATGTCGCTGAATTGCTTCGAAAGCCGGTGTCAGCGTGCCGCCCAGCATCCACATAGGGTCAGCGATGTCCTGTATCATCGGGCGAAGGCCGACCAGTGCTGGGTGTGTGGCCAAAGCGGCGATCTGTGCCGACGCATCAACGGCTTCAAAGTCAACCCAACCCGCAACACCTTTGATGAACGCGTTCTGATCCGCCAGAGAGAGCATGTATTCGGTCTCGGCCAAAGTCGGTGCCGCTTGCACAAGGACTGTGCCATCAATCTCAGCAGCACCGAGCAGAGGTGCTATATCCTCTGGAATAAAATCCCTGTAGATCGCGCTCAGATCGGGCGTCAGCCAACCATAGTCGCCGCGCGCCAGAGCCCAGAAATGCTGATGCGCGTCGATCCTCATCCGATCACACCTTTTTTCAGAATGATGTTGCCATAGAGTCTGTGCTCGCCTGTCTGGACGATGGCAAAAGCGTTGGTGGCACGCTCGTAGAAAGCAAACCGTTCCATCCCTTGAATCTTTGCTGGAGTGTCCGCGGTCGCGTCGATGATGCGCTGAAAGTCCGCCACAGCGTCAGGAATTGCGTCCGGGTCTCCGACAACCTGCATGGTCAAAGCCGGATCAGGAACGAACGTGTCCAAGGGCATCACGGACAACACGGCCTGTAATATTTCGCTGGCCGAAGACCCATCCGCCCGGATGCATTCCGGCCCACTGCTAGACCCCGGGAAATTCGCATCTGCGATAACGATCTCATCCCCGTGGCCCATGGCCCTCAGGGTATAGAGAAGATCCGGCGAAAGTATCGGGTTGATGTTACGCAGCATCTGCAACCTCACTTGGTATAGGTGCGTCCGGGCGGATCAGGCCCTCGGATTTCAGATCCGACCAAAGACTCGGAGGTATGTCGCGCTCCATCAGCGCAACATTGGACTGCACCTCGGATGCGTTGACGGCTCCGGGTACCACTGTTTTCACACAAGGATGACCCAGAACAAATTGTAGCGCTGCAGCGATCAGCGGAGTTCCGTGGGCTGCGCAAACGATTTCGATCTTGCGGACCCTATCCAGAATGTCCTCGGGCGCGTCCGCGTAATTGTACTTGGCACCGGGCACTGCCCCAGTTGCGAGAATGCCCGAGTTGTATGGCCCGCCCAAGATGATCCCAACATCGCGCTGCTCACAGAGCGGCAGGAAACTGTCGAGGGCTTCCTGTTCCAACAGCGTATACCGCCCTGCCAATAGGAACCCGTCAAAGTCACCCAGCCCAAGAAGCTTTTCGCAAACCTGCCATTCGTTTACGCCTGCGCCGATTGCGGCGATTTCGCCTGCATCGCGCAATTCCGTCAGCGCCTTGTATCCCCCGCCATCAAAAAGCTCGCGCACTTTGGCATCCGACAATTCCTGACTGCCTTGGCTGAAGACACAAACATCATGGACCAAAAGGATATCAGAGTTGGCGACACCGATCCTGTCGCGGCTGGCCTCGTAAGACCGCATTACCCCGTCATAGGTATAGTCAAACACGATCCTCTTTTGGGGCACGTCGACGAAGGCTTCGGGTGTCACCTCATGCGGTTCGCAATCCAACAGAAGGCGACCGATCTTGGTCGAAAGCTGTATGTTCTCCCGACCGAACCTGGCAATCGCTTCGCCAAACCGGTTTTCGGACCGGCCAAGTCCGTATTGCGGCGCAGTGTCGAAAAAGCGGATGCCAGCGTCATATGCCGCCTGCAACGCCGCTTGTGCGTCAACATCGGATACTTTGCGGTACAGGTTTCCCAACGGCGCTCCGCCAAAACCCATTCGGGTCAGTGGAACAGGCCGTGCAGTACGATTGTTCAATGGCTCTGTCTGAGAAACGGTCATCCTGCCTCGCTATCCGGCTGTGGCGTGAGGTTGAACAAATGAGGCTTTTGCCGCTCCAGTTGCTCGATACGCGGCATCAACTGCCCAAGGTGAATGCGCATGGCGTCCTGCGCAGCCTGTTCATCGCGGTTGCTGATCGCCTCGAAAATTGCCCGATGTTCGGCCAGTGTTTCGGCGATCCGGCCCGGTGTAGGCAACAGCAGCATACGGGCGCGGCTGACCTGCAGGGAAACGGTCTGTGCTACGTCCGCGAGGCGTCGGAAGCCGGTGAACTCCATCAGCAGAGCATGGAACTCTTCATCGGCCTGATAAAAGCCGGGGATGTCCTCATCCTCGATCAACAGTTCCTGCAGGCGCATGTTGCGGCTTAACCGTTTGCGCTGATCGTCGGTCAGATCGCGTGCAACCTTGGCGACGGTTGCGAGCTCAAGTGCCTCGCGCAGGAAAACGCCTTCGCGGATTTCGGCCATCGAAAAGTAGGACACGCGGGTTCCAGATTGCGGCACCACATCCACCAATCCTTCCGAGGCCAGTCGTGCAATCGCATCGGCAACAGGGGCGCGCGAAACGCCCAGTCGCTCACACACAGGCGCCTTTCGTAGATTTGCGCCGGGTGGAAAATCCAGCGACAGAATCGCCTGCTTCAGTGAGTGGTGGACCCGTTGAGTCAGCGACCCTTCGGTTGTCGTGATCTCAGGCAGCAAAGCGGCGTCTATGTCTTGTTGTTTGTTCATGCTTAGCAATTTAGCATTCTAACATGTTAGTTGACAAGTAACGATTTTGAGCTTAGCAACATTGGCCATGCAAGCGGGGAAGACATGCAAGCACATAGCGGCATAAGTGTATTGGAGGAGGCGGCGCGCGAAGTCGTAAAGCTCAATCCACAAGACAATATCGTCATAGCTTTGCGGGATTTGGAGGCGGGTGAGCAGCCCACTTCTGCTCCAGTGCCGTTAGTCTCTTCAGTCCCCCGCGGTCACAAGATTGCTGTGGCTCCAATTCAGGCTGGCGCGAATATTATTCGTTATGGCCAGATCATCGGGCAGGCCAAGTGCGACATCGCGCCGGGTGAACATATCCATGTGCACAATCTTGGTATGGGGGCGCACCAGCAGGACTATGCGCACGCAAGCGCGAACACGCCGCTGTCTGCTTTGAACGAAGGTCGGACGTTTGACGGTTACCATCGAACCGACGGCAGAGTGGGCACACGCAATTACATCGGCATTTTGACCACAGTGAACTGCTCGGGCTCTGTTGCACGTTTCATTGCCGAAGCTTCTGAAAAGTCTGGGTTGCTGGACAGTTTTCCCAATGTCGACGGTGTTGTCCCAATCGTGCATGGGACTGGCTGTGGAATGTCCGGCAAGGATGAAGGCTATGCCACCTTGTTCCGGACGCTGGCCGGTTATGCGCAACATCCGAATTTCGGGGGTATCCTGCTGATCGGTCTGGGATGTGAGGTCATGCAAGTGGCCGATCTTGTCGGTGGGCGTCCAATCCGCGCTGACGGGGTGCTTCGCTATATGACCATTCAGAGCGAGGGCGGAACCCGGCGTACCATTGAAAGGGGGCTGGAAGAACTGCGCGGCATCGCTGAGTTGGCCAATCAGGCTGAACGCGCCCCGGCTCCGATCAGTGCCATTACGGTCGGCATGCAATGCGGCGGCTCTGATGGGTATTCGGGGATCACCGCGAATCCGGCATTGGGATATGCCTCGGATCTGCTGGTGCGCCACGGCGGCACGACGATCCTATCGGAGACCTCGGAAATCTACGGGGCGGAACACCTGCTGACCCGGCGCGCCGAGTCGGTAGAGGTCGGCGAAAAGCTGATCGACCGTATCCATTGGTGGGAAGATTACACTTCCCGCAACGGCGGTGAGATGGATAACAACCCGAGCCCCGGCAACAAGCGCGGCGGGCTCACGACAATTCTCGAAAAATCGCTGGGCGCTGTCGCTAAAGGAGGCACCGCGCCGCTACGAGATGTCTACAAGTTCGGTGAGATGATCGACAAGCAAGGTTTTGTCTTCATGGACAGTCCCGGGTTTGATCCATGTTCGGTGACCGGACAAGTGGCCTCGGGCGCGAATCTGATCGTGTTCACCACCGGGCGAGGATCAGTGTCGGGGTATCAGCCGACGCCCTGTATCAAGCTGGCCACCAATTCCGAAATGTACGCACGCATGGCTGACGACATGGACCTGAATTGCGGCGACATCGTCACCGATGGGGTCAGCATCGAGACCAAGGGTGAAGAACTGTTCGAAATGCTGATCCGCGTCGCCTCGGGCAACAAAACAAAAAGCGAGGAACTTGGCTTTGGGGGCGTTGAATTCGTTCCCTGGCAAATCGGCGCGGTGATGTAATCCGCGTTTGGCCCAAGGGAGAAGGGCACATGGGAGGAAGCATGACTAAACTGGTCGAAATGACGGGGATTGAAAAATTCTTCCCCGGCGTGCACGCGCTGAAATCCGTGCAGTTCGATCTGGAACCGGGCGAAGTTCACGCGCTTATGGGTGAAAACGGTGCCGGGAAAAGTACGCTGATGAAGATCCTGTCGGGTATCTATCAGCGCGATGGTGGAACGCTGAAGATTGAAGGGCGTGAAGTCAGCCCGACAACCCCCCGTGAAGCGCAGGATCTGGGCATTGGGATCATTCATCAGGAGTTGAGCCTGATGAACGACCTGAGCGTTGCTCAGAATATCTTTATTGGACGCGAACCTCGCAAAAGTTTTGGCCGTTTGGACGAGGCGGCACTGAATACGCAGACCGCCGAAATCTTTGCCTCGATGAACCTCAGCCTTGATCCCAAGGCGTTGGTGGGTAGCCTGACCATTGCGAAACAGCAAATGGTCGAGATCGCCAAGGCGCTGTCGTTCCGATCCAAAGTGCTGATCATGGACGAGCCCACGGCGGCCTTGAATGACGCCGAGATTGCGGAGCTGTTCGTGATCATCCGCCGCCTCAAGGCCGAGGGCGTGGGCATCGTTTACATCAGCCACAAGATGGACGAGTTGAAACAGATTTCAGATCGTGTGACGGTCATGCGCGATGGGGAATATGTCGGAACGGTAGGGGCCGCCGAAACCCCGATCAGCCAGATCATCGCTATGATGGTTGGACGTGAGGTCAATGAAGAGCCGCTGGACGTACCTGATCTGGGCGACGCTGAGTTGTCTCTGCAGGTCACCGGACTGAACCGGGACAAAGAAATTCAAGACGTCACCTTTTCGGTCAAAAAGGGCGAAATTCTGGGCTTTGCCGGTCTGATGGGCGCAGGTCGTACCGAGGTTGCACGGGCTATCTTCGGGGCCGATCCCAAGGATAGCGGCGAAATCCGGGTACATGGTCAGGTGGTGTCGATAAAATCACCCACTGACGCCGTCAAAGCGGGGATTGGATACCTATCCGAGGACCGGAAGCATTTCGGCCTCGCCACTGGTATGAACGTACGCGATAACATCGCGCTTGCCTCGATGGACCTATTCACCGGCGCAGGCGGGGTTCTGCACGATGGTGAAATCAGCGACACCGCCAATAGCTACATTAAGCAGTTGGGCATTAGAACGCCATCTGACGTTCAGGAGGTTCGACTGCTGTCGGGGGGTAATCAGCAGAAGGTGGTCATCGCCAAATGGCTGCTCCGCGACTGCGATATCCTGATTTTTGACGAACCCACGCGGGGTATCGACGTCGGTGCTAAATCCGAGATTTACAAACTGCTGGAAGACCTGGCGGGGCAAGGCAAGACGATCATCGTGATCTCATCGGAACTACCCGAAATCATGCGCCTCAGCCATCGCATCGCCGTGATGTGCGAAGGCCGACTGACCGGCATTCTACCCGGCGGAAAAGACACCACTCAAGAAGACATCATGCATCTGGCCACGCAGCGCGCGGCGGCGATGCAGGTAACAGGGACAGTCCAATGACCACAGCTACGGATATCGACAAGAAGAAACCCCTCGCGGGTCTGTCGGAAAGCGGTGCCTACCAAAAACTGCTGGCGTTCGCGAGTTTGATCGCCCTGCTGATCGGCTTCTCGATCGCGTCGCCGAATTTCATGCAGACCTCGAACATGATCGCGATTTTGCAGGCGACCTCGGTCAACGGGGTGCTGGCGGTGGCTGCGACGCTGATCATCATCACCGGCGGGATCGACCTATCGCTGGGAACATTGATGACCTTCTGTGCGGTGATCGCGGGCGTTGTTCTGACCTATCTGGGGATGCCCTTGCTGTTGGGTGTCGCAGCGGCCATCGCGGCGGGGGCGCTTTGCGGTCTGTGCTCGGGTACGTTTGTGGCCAAGATGAAGATCCCGCCCTTCATTGCGACTTTGGGCATGATGCTAATCCTCAAGGGTATGTCGCTGGTGATCTCGGGCACAAGGCCGATCTATTTCAACGACACGCCGGGCTTTGACCAAATTTCGCGCGGGTCACTGATCGGCGAGGTTTTTCCGTCTCTGCCTATCCCCAATGGTGTGCTGATCCTGTTCCTTGTGGCTATCGCAGCCTCATACATTCTGGGGCGCACGGTTCTGGGCCGGTACACCTTTGCGCTTGGTTCCAATGAGGAAGCAGTGCGTCTGTCCGGCGTAAACACCGACATGTGGAAGATGCGCATTTACGCGCTAGCCGGCGCGATCTGCGGCATCGCCGGCATCTTGATCGCCTCGCGTCTGAATTCCGCGCAACCGGCATTGGGACTTGGATACGAACTGGAGGCGATCGCCGCCGTTGTGATCGGAGGGACTTCTCTGTCCGGCGGGCGCGGGACGATTCTGGGTACGCTCATTGGTGCCTTGATTATGGCCGTGCTGACCAACGGTTTGCGCGTGCTGTCCGTCGCGCAGGAATGGCAGACCGGTGTGACCGGAGCAATCATCATCCTGGCCGTCTATGCCGATATGGCACGGCGCAAGAAATCGGGATGACCAAGCAACTAAATCAATAATCAAAACGACCAACTGGAGGAGAAAAACATGTTTTCACGTCGTTTCATTCTGGGGGCGCTGAGTGCAGTCACCCTGGCAGGACCCGCCTCGATGGCGGCGGCAGAAGAAATTTACATCCCGCTGGTATCCAAAGGTTTCCAGCATCAGTTCTGGCAGGCAGTAAAGTCTGGCGCGGAACAAGCAGCTGACGAGTTTGATGTCACCATCACATTCGAAGGCCCAGACAATGAAACAATGGTGGACCGCCAGATCGATATGCTGGCTGCCGCTTTGGCCAACAACCCAAAAGCCATCGGTTTTGCCGCTCTGGACAGTCAAGCCGCAATCCCGTTGCTGAAACAGGCCAATGAAAAGGGTATTCCGATCATCGCTTTCGACAGCGGCGTTGACAGCGATATTCCGCTTTCAACCGCGACAACGGATAACCTGGCGGCAGCCGGGCTCGCAGCCGACAAGATGGCAGAGAAAATTGGTGGCAAGGGTAAAGTCGCGGTTGTCGCTCACGACCAGACCAGCCGCACCGGTATTGATCGCCGCGATGGCTTCGTCAATCGCATGGCCGAGAAGTATCCGGATATCGAAGTTGTCACGGTTCAGTACGGCCAGGGCGACCACCTGAAGTCGACCGAAGTCACCAAGGCAATCCTGACAGCAAACCCTGATCTGAATGGCATTTTCGGCACAAACGAAGGCTCTGCCATTGGCGTTGTAAATGGTGTTCAGGAACTGGGCACCGAAGGTCTGGTCATCATCGGCTATGACAGCGGCAAGGCCCAGAAAGACGCAATCAAGAGCGGCTTGATGGCGGGCGCTATCACGCAAAACCCGGTCGGCATCGGCTATGAGACGGTGAAGGCAGCGGTTGCGGCTCTGAACGGGGAAGAGGTTCCGGGCCTGATCGACACGGGCTTCTACTATTACGACGCCTCGAACATTGATGACCCAAAGATCGCGGCCGTTTTGTACGACTAAGGAACTTTGGTTTAGTGAGCGGTCCGGCCTGCCTTTTGGGTGGGCCGGATGCTTTGATCTGAAGTCTACCAGGCGAATGGATGCGAAGGCGTACTGGGTAGGTACATTCGGTTTATCCCTCGGATGGAGGGGGTGTTTTTAATATGTGGCTTCTGGAAACAGATCGTTTGTCGAGCAGGTATGTTCAGCGGTGCACTTGGTAGAGAACTCGGGCAGTACCGTTCGCACACTGGGAATTCATCCTTAAGTATCCGAGTTCCATTGCATCTCTTCAAGCAGCACCTGTTTCGCTTCCGAAAGAGAGACCGCCTGATTTGTGATCAGAAAAACAGTTGCGCTTGGCTCGTTCTCATAGGGCGGAAGGCGGAACAGGTCGCCTCTTGCTGCGTAAGGGTCAGCTAAATGAACTGGAAGGAAGCCAATACCCAATCCGCATTCGATCATACGTCTGACTTCGTTCACATGACTGGATTGCCCTTTCAACGGCTAGGCTTGAGCCATTCTGGATTTCGACCGATGCGTTCGAGTAAGAAGTCCATGAAAACGCGCACTTTGGCCGAGAGAACATTTGTCTGTGGATAGATTAGCCAAAGCGCAGTATCTGCGAAACAGGTGTAGTCTGGAAGTACACGAACGAGGCTTCCGGAAGAAAGCTCACTATGGACGCTCCATAGAGAATGTGGTGCGATACCTGCTCCAGAGAGTGTCGCGACCTTGTGGCTATGTCCGTCATCAATGATAAGTTTGCAGCTTCCGGCGTTTGGATCAAACTCGGAAAATGTGCCATCATCTCTGACCATGCGTTGCGGTGCATCGTTTCCGAATGCAACAAGGTGGTGGTGCCGAAGATCTTCAGGCGTATCTGGATAGCCGTGTTTTTGCAGGTAGTCCGGCGACGCACAGAGAACGCGGGTGTCGTCTGCAAGTTTGCGACCACGTAGCGTGGAGTCTTCCAGGACGGCATTGCGAATTGCCAGGTCAAAACTTCCTTCAATCAGATCAAATTGCTTATCCGACAAACGCATATCCAGGCGAAGCTTGGGTTGCCTCGCCATGAAGTCCGGCAAGATGGGCGCGATATAGAGCTGCGCGAATGTACTTGGAGCGGTGAAGCGCAGGGTGCCTGATACCTCTGCACGACCTTGTCCAAGGGCCGCCCTGGCTGCGTCTTCGCGCGCAATGATATCTCGGGCGTAGGGCAGAAACTCCAACCCTTCGGTCGACAGGGCGACTTTCCGAGTGGAGCGGTGGAGGAGGTCAGCGCCGATGCTTTTCTCCAGTTTTGTCATCCACGCGCTGGCCACCGAGGGTGCAAGACCAAGCTCGCGGCCGGCTGCGCTGATGTTCAGCTTGTCGGCGGCAAGAACAAACAGTCGAAGGGTGTCCGTTTCCATTTTATATCCAAAACCAGAATTCTGCTTCCAAATTAGCCTCAGTTTTTTCTGGTTTTGCAATAGGGCATATCTCCATCGAACGACACGAACCTCAAGGAGGCACCCCATGGTCTATTATTCTGTACTGGCAGTCACACCGTCCAGCGAGGACTGGATTCCCGACTATCTACCAACGGCGAACAAGTTGGTTGCCAAGCACGGTGGCAGGTATCTGGCACGCACGGCATCACACGAGCAAGTAGAAGGCAGCGAGCAAGCTGCTGCGTTACGCATCATTCTAGAATGGCCGTCTAAGGAAGCTGCCATGAGCTTTATGAATGACCCGGAATACAGGCCTCATCTCGACGCTCGCACCAAGGGCTCGGAAAGCTATCATTTTGTGATCGAAGGTAAGGACGACCTGACCTGAAGATGCAGCACTAACCTGATGTGTTGCACAGGCACTAATTTTCGAGGAATCTAAAGATGATCCCAAAGGCGACCGTCAACTACCACGTTCACGCACCTGCGCGCCAAGCTTACCACATTGATGCCGGAGGTGTCGTGGGAGAGCTGATCTCGCCCGAACAGGTTGTGACCGAAGTTGAATTACGTGATTTCCGTGCAGGTGCCAGTGTGAACTTCGCCGGGGATAGTGTTGGGTTTTTCAACTCTCGCTCTGAAGTGAGCATCTTTGGCAAAGACCGCGCTTGGCAGCCGGTTTATGATCAGGAGTTGACGGATCTTCTGACCCGCGAGATAGGCGCGAAAGAAGTCATTGTTTTCGACCATACCGTCCGTGTGGATGATCCTAATGCCATCCGGAAACCAGCGCGTAATGTCCACAGTGACTATAGCCCCGAAGGTGCGCAGCAACGATTGACCGACATTCTTGGCGAAGAGAAAGCCAGGGAATGGTCAGATGGTCATTATGGTTTCATCAATGTCTGGCGCCCGATCGAAAACCCGATCAACTCAGCCCCTTTGGGCTTTGTACGGCCTTCAAGTGTGCCGGAGGAAGACTGGCTTTTGCTTGATCTGATCTATCCGGATCGGCGTGGGCAAATCATAGGGCTTGTAGCGAACCCGGACCACGAGTGGATTTACCAATCACGCATGACGCCCGACGAAGTAGCTGTGTTCAATATCTATGACAATCGGGGCAAGCCCTCGGTTGCCCATTCTGCGCTCGACATGGTGGAGGATCCAAAGATCACTACCCCGCGTAAAAGCATAGAAAGCCGCACCTTGGTGCGTTACGGGGGGAAATAATGACAGACCTTCAAACCACGTTTGTCTCAGGCGAACCTGCCACGTTCCCGAAGTTGAACCGCGCCTACAACACTGTATTCCAGCCGGGTGCATTGAGCGTTGGGTTGGTTGTCCCGCTGGACGCGCACCACACCGACCCTGTGCCCGATATGGTGCGACATCTCGAACGGGCGAAGCTGGCTGATGAGCTTGGCTTTGCCGCGCTGTGGCTACGGGACGTGCCGTTCAATGTACCGAGTTTTGGGGATACGGGGCAGACGTTTGACCCGTTTGTATATCTTGGTCATTTGTCGGGTGTGACCCGTGACATCGCTCTTGGGGTTGCCAGTATTATCCTGCCCCTGCGCCATCCTGCCCATGTGGCCAAGGCTGCGGCATCTGTCGACCAACTGTCTGGTGGGCGACTTTTGCTGGGTGTTGCCTCTGGTGATCGACCGGAAGAATACCCCGCCTTGGGCATGAGCTTCCCCGACAGGGGTGCACGGTTCCGCGAAAGCCTTGCCTATATCCGTGCAGTGGGCACTGACTATCCGAGCTATAGCGGCGATCATGGCTCCCTGAATGGTTCGATGGATATGCTGCCCAAACCGACAGGCGCACGGGTGCCCATCCTCATCACAGGTGGTTCACAACAATCCCCTGATTGGGTCGCTGCACATGGTGACGGCTGGATGACCTATCCGCGCGATATCGCATCACAGGCGCAGATTGTCCGGGATTATCGCGCGCGCGGTGCGGAGGCAGGCGCGCAGGCCAAGCCGGTAATGCAGTCGCTCTACGTTGATCTTGTCTCAGATGACAAGGCAGAGCCCCGGCCCATACATCTGGGGTTCCGTTCTGGGGTTGCCTTCCTAAAATCCTATCTGTGCGAGTTGCGCGAGCACGGGATCAACCACGTCGCCCTGAACCTGCGGTTTAATCAGGCAGATATTGAAAACACGATGAAGCGCCTCTCCGACGAGGTACTTCCGGAATTTCCAACTCAAGGAAACATGCAATGAGCAAAACCATTCTCATCACCGGGTCAACCGATGGCATCGGCTTGCTGACGGCAAAGACCCTTGCCGCGAGAGGTCACCGGGTCATTCTACATGGTCGCAATGCCAGCAAACTGGAGGCTGCTGCCAAAGACGTCGGAGGTGACGTCGATGCCCACAAAGCAGACTTGGCGTCTCTTGAAGCAACTCGGGAGTTGGCCAAGGCCATTGCGGCCAATCACGACAGGATCGACGTTCTGATCAACAATGCAGGCGTTTACAAAACAACCAATCCGATCCTGCCAAACAGGCAGGACGTTCGCTTTGTCGTCAACACCTTGGCACCGCATGTCCTGACCACTGCGTTGCTTCCGCTTCTTCCAAGCGGTGCTCGTGTCATCAACCTGTCTTCCGCCGCGCAAGCTCCTGTCGATGTCGCGGCCCTATCAGGCGAAAGACATCTGGATGACATGGGGGCATACGCACAGAGCAAACGCGCAATTGCTCTTTGGTCTGCTGAGATGGCAGCGGCGCACCCAACAGGCCCCACATTCATCGCAGTCAATCCCGGTTCACTGCTGGCGTCCAAAATGGTGAAAGAGGGCTTCGGGGTCATAGGGAATGATATGCAAATCGGTGCAGATATCCTGTGCCGCCTTGCCCTGGATGATGACTTTGCCACTGCCTCAGGCCGCTATTGGGATAATGATGTTGGTACCTTTGGCTCCATCGATTTGGGGCAGGCCAAGGAAGTTGTGAAGGCAATTAGTGCCTTAACCATCTAAGTGCCCACTTGGTTGATGAACCAGCCCAACGACTGTCGGCTGACAGTGTATCGCTGAAGATTCGAACTCGTGGCCAGCTGCGGCTAATTCTGTGGTACTAATCCCGTCAAATGATCTGACCGCAGGTGGAACTGACCCAAGACAGGGCCTTGGCAGATAAATGTGTGCCAATTCGTTGCACCAACTCGGCATGATAGTTGTGGAGCCAAGACCGTTCGGCATCGTTCAGTTTGTCGAGCAGCAGCATGTCGGTCTGGATTGGTATCCACGTGAGGTTCGAGAATTCCATGAAACCATCTTCTGCTTGGACAATCTCGAACAAGTTCTCGATGCGGATGCCAAATCGGTCTGTCTCATAGTATCCCGGCTCAATCGACAGGATCATACCCGGAGCCAGATCGACGGGGTTGTAAGGTTTTCCTATACGTTGAGGGTGTTCGTGAACCGATAGCCTATGGCCTATCCCGTGACCTGTACCGTGATCATAGTCCAGTCCCAGATCCCACAGCGGTCGCCGACAGATTGCATCAATATGGTGGCCCTGAGTGCCGGCAGGAAATCGCAGGGTCGCTATGGCATGAAATGCTTTGAAGACAGCTGTATAAGCACGGTCGTAACCCTCGGGCCTGTGTGTCCCAAAAGCGAAACTGCGCGTTGCATCCGTGGTTCCCGTCTCATACTGCCCGCCCGAATCCAGCAGATATGTGCCGTCCGATGGGATCGGCACCTGATTGTCAGGGCCTGTCGCGTAGTGGCACATGGCGGCATTGCCTGCAGCTGCAGAAATCGTGTTGAAGCTTTCGTAGATAAAGCCCGGCTGCTGGCGCCGGAAGGACAGTATCTTTTGCTCTGCCTCCCGTTCGGTCACCGGATGACCGGACGTGGCGCGTGTCGGAACCTCGTGTGCCAGCCAGGCGCAAAACTCGGTCCAGGCGACCCCGTCCGCTATATGACAAGCTCTTAGGCCTTCGACTTCTATTTGGTTCTTTCTGGCCTTCGCCAGCGTTATGAGACCGCCTTGTGCGTGCTCTTTTGCACCTTTCGTTCGTAACACCGACCGCACAGCTTCAGGCGAAAAGTCGGGGTCAAACAGAACACCCTGACCAGCTTGTGCCTTATCAGTGAGCGTCGGGAGGAGTGCTTCTATGGGTAGCAGGTGAACGTGTGCCGGCAAATGATCGGTAGTGTCCGCGTTCACCTTACGATCAGCCACAAACCAATACACTTCCCCGGATACATCCACCAACAGGAAGGAAAGTGGTATCGGATTGAAGGCAACATCGGACCCCCGCACATTGAGCAGCCAGGCAATATTGTCGGGCTGGGTTTCAACCAGCAGCGCCGCGCCTTTAGCCCGCATTTCAGAGACCAGTTCTGAAATTTTTTCCGCTGCACTCTTGCCCGCGAATTGTAATGGAAATGGCTCGATCTTTCCCATCGGAGGGGCTGGTTGGTCAGGCCAGACGGCATCGACTGGGTTGGTTTTTGTCGCAACCAATTCGGCGTCGGTTTCTGTTAGTGCAGAGAAAAACCGATCATACCAAACTGGTGGCAGATGCATTGCGTCATAGCCAATTTTCCAGTCTGAACCTGCAGCTGATGCCAACCAGTTTTCTGGCGGTTCATTGTGCAGATGATGATGGGAAAAGATCGGATCAGCGCATTGGTTTGCGGCTTGCACCACATAGCGACCATCAACAAAAATTGCGACGGTATCCGGTGTCACAATCGCCATCCCCGCCGATCCGGTAAAGCCCGTGACATGCGCCAGACGCTCATTATGTGGAGCGACATACTCTGCCTGATGTGCATCATATCTGGGCAGAATAAATGCATCCAACCCCTGTTTGGCCAATTCATCACGCAAAGCTGAGACAATGGTTCTGTAGTCGGGTGCATCAAGCATGGGTATTTATCTCTTCGACATGATGACAGGCAACTTCTCCGCGACCTTCAAAGGGCAGCAGGGCAGGTACCGATTGTTTGCAGACGTCCGTGGCGTGGTGGCACCGGACATGGAATGGGCAGCCTGAGGGCATGTTCAGGGGTGAAGGCAACTCTCCCTCCAGCCGGGCCACTTTGCCCCGATCATCGGGGTTGAGGGTGGGTGCCGCAGAAAGAAGCGCCTGACTGTAAGGGTGGGCCGGAGCTGAGAACAGGGTCTCGCTGTCCCCGATCTCGACGATCCGACCCAAATAGATCACGGCAACCCGATTAGAGACATGGCGAACAAGCCTCAAATCGTGGGCAACGAACAGGATCGTCAGATCCAGTTCTTGCTGCAACTCCAGCAGCAAGTTCACAACCTGTGCTTGCACCGAGACATCCAGCGCAGAAACCAGTTCATCCGCAATCAGGACTTCGGGCTCAACGGCCAGCGCGCGTGCAATTGCGATGCGCTGACGCTGACCGCCGGAAAACTCATGCGGAAGCTTGTGCTGTGCATCCTGAGGAAGGCGCACAAGATCCAGAAGCTCGACTACCCGGGCCGGAATCTCGGCCTCGGGGCGCATGTTATGAACGCTTAGTGCTTCGGCCAGTATCTGGCCTGTTGCCATGCGTGGGTTGAGCGAAGAATACGGATCCTGAAACATCATCTGGACGCGTCGGTTGTAAGTGCGATCAGAGCGATTATCGTCTCCAAAAACATCCTGACTTTCGAACTCGATCGTTCCTTCGCTGGGCGCATGTAGCCGCACGATGCAACGTGCCAGCGTGGATTTCCCACAGCCGGATTCACCGACAACACCCAAAGCTTCGCCCTTGATCAAATCCAGGCTGATACCGTTCAACGCTTTGACCACGCGCCCCGGCCGGCCCGCTGCATAGTCCATCAGACTGCGCCCCAGAGGGAAATGCAGATGCAGGTCACGTATTCGTAAAACAGCACTCATGCAGCATTTCCTTTGGCATTGATCACCGGGTTGAAGCAGGCCACATGCCGCGTGTCAGTAACGCGCGACAGATCAGGCCGGCCCTGCAAACAAGCCTCAACGCAGGCAGAACAGCGAGGTGCGAAAGCGCATCCCGAGGGCAATGTGTCCAGACTGGGGGGAACGCCCGGAATCGAATAAAGCGGTGTTCGAGGCGGCAAGTTTTCAGGCACCGACCGCATCAGACCAACGGTGTAAGGATGACGAGGTTCACGCAGCACATCACGTACTAGCCCCTGTTCGACAATACGCCCGGCATACATTACCGATACGTTGTCACAGGTCTGGGCCACCACGCCCAGATCATGGGTGACAAGAACGACCCCCATTTCCATTTCTGCAGCCAAACGCAGGATCAGATCTAGGATCTGCGCCTGAATGGTCACGTCCAGAGCGGTAGTCGGTTCGTCCGCTAGCAGAAGTTTCGGATTTGCGGCGAGTGCTATGGCAATCATCACTCGTTGCCGCATTCCACCGGAAAACTGATGAGGATAGTCTTTCAGCCGTTGTGCTGCCGAGGGGATACCAACCAAATCCAGCATCTCGATTGCCCGGTCTCGCCGCGCCGTACGAGACAGATCGGTATGCGCAAGCAAGTTCTCTTCTATTTGCAGGCCAATGGTCAGTAGCGGATTAAGCGAGGTCATGGGCTCTTGAAATATCATCGCGATTTCCCGCCCCTGTATGAGGCGCAATTCACTATCTGGCATTGGTACCAGATCACGCCCCTGCCAACGCACCTGCCCCGAGACGTCCCCATAGCGACGCGCAAGCCCCATGATCGATCGTAAGGTGACGCTTTTGCCTGACCCACTCTCACCAACCAGTCCAAGTACTTCGCCGCGCGCGACAGAGAAGTTGACGTCCCGTACTGCAGGCAGCGCCTGCCCGTTTCGATAGAAGGTGGTGTTCAGTCCTTCGACTTCGAGGATCGGTGTCTTGTCGCTCATACCCAGCCCCTATCCCCGCGGCCTAAGCAGATCGGCGAGCCCATCACCCAGCAAGGAAAAGCCAAGACCTGTTAGCACGATGGCGATGCCGGGCATCAGGCTTAGCCACCATGCGGTTGAGATGAAATTGCGCCCTTCGGCAATCAATACGCCCCATTCCGCTTGAGGAGGTTGCGCGCCCAAGCCCAGATAGCCCAGCGATGACCCGAGCAGGATTGCCAGTGCCATGTCGGTCATCCAGTAAACGATGACCGGGGTAATCGCATTGGGCAGCAAATGGCGAAAGATGATGCGCCGGTCGGAATATCCCATGACGATCCCGGCTGCTGCATAATCATTGCCCATCTGCGCAATCACCTCGGCCCGCATCAAGCGGGCATAGTAGACCCAGCCGACAACAGTGATGGCGATGTACATATTGACCAGACCGGGGCCCAGAACAGCCACAACGGCGATTACCAACACCAGAAAGGGAAAAGTAATCACCGCATCGACAACCCGGCCAAAGATGAGATCGGCAATGCCACGATAGTAACCGACCAACGCCCCTATTACGACGCCGATCACCAGCGCAAAAACCGTGGCAAACACGGCCATCTGCATGTTCACCTGATAGGCCCAAATCACGCGTGACAGGCTGTCTCGCCCCAACAGGTCGGTGCCAAAGGGATGTGCCCATGATGGAGGTTGCCGCACCGCCAGATAGTCGATCGCGTTTGGATCATAGGGCGCAAATGCTCCGGGAAAAACGGCGAGCATGATCGAAAACCCGATGATCATCAGGCCGGCCACAAAGCCTGGCTTGCGCAGAGCTCGACGCCATTTGGACGGGTTTTGGGCCACGGGATTGAAGGTTGCATCGCTCATTGCAGGCGCATCCTTGGATCAAGGCGGCTTTGGAAAAGATCCGTCAGAAGAAAAACCAGCGAAACGAGGACTGCGAACGTCAATGTCAGCCCCTGAATCAACGGATAATCGCGGGCAAAGATGGCCTCGAGCATCAGTCTGCCCATGCCCGGAACAGCAAATACGGTTTCAGTCACCAGCGTACCGCTCATCAGATTGCCAATAGACAGGCCCAGCAAGGTAACTGTCGAGATGAGTGCGTTTCGCAGAACATGTCGCCCGAGGATCAGACGCGTGGGCAGGCCTTTGGCACGGGCGAACTGAACGTATTCCGCATCCAAAACTTCGATAATTGCGCTGCGCAGGTTTCGCATGATGATGGCTGAAGTGTAGAGCGCGACTGTGATCGAGGGCAGAAACAGATGGTACAGACGCTCTCCGAACGTGTCGCCATATCCGCCAACCGGAAACAGGCGCAGCTGTGCTGCGAGAAAGGTCAGCAAGACCAGACCGATATAGAATACTGGCATCGAGAGCCCGATTTGGAACACGGTGCGAATGACGGCGTCCGGCCAGCGCCCTCGGTTGAGCGCGGCAACAAATGCCAGCGGTCCTGCGATCAGCAAGGACAATACGACTGAATAGAGGGTCAGAAACACTGTGATCGGCAATCGATCCGCGATCACGTCAATCACATCCGTTCGCATGAGGATCGATCGACCGAGATCGCCGTGCAGCGTATTGCTCAGAAACAGCCAAAACTGCACCAGCATTGGCTCGGTCAGACCCAGCCTTTCCCGAATAGCCGCGATATCCGCGTCCGAAGCCCGGTCACCGGCCATCGCGATGGCAGGGTCGCCCGGCAGAAGACGCACGAGCAAAAAGATGATGACCATGACCAGAAAGAAGGTCGGGATCATCAGCAATAGCCGTTTCAAAATGTAAGTCAGGCTGGACAAGTCTACGCTCCGCAAAGGGCCCCGCCGCATCCGGCGGCGAGGCAAAAGGTCAGCTCTTAACGGCTGATTGTAGCTTCATCGAAGATGTTATTGCCCAGAGGCGTCTGAACATAGCCCTCGACTGCATTTCCAAGCGCGACTGCAAAGGGTGTTTCATACATGAACAGCAACGGGGCAGCCTCGGCATAAAGCTCCTGCATCCGTGCAAACTTGGCCTCACGCGCGGCCGGGTCCATCTCATTTGCGGCTTCCTCGAACAAAGTGTTGAACTCGGCGTTCTCCCAGCCTGTGCCTACGGCCTTAGCGGTGGGGGTATAGCCCAGCCATCCGACAACCTGACTTGGATCGTTCACGTCATTGACCCAGCCATATGTGTGGATGTCGAATTCACCAGAACGGTTCTTGGCCCCGCGGGTTGCTCCGTCCACCTGTTCGACGACCAGATCGATACCCAAAGGCGCCCACATCTGTTGCAGCGCGGCGAAGATCGTCGCATCATCCGCCGAACCGGCCAACGTGGTCAGGGTGACTTGCGTCCCGGGTTCAACGCCAGCTTCGCTGATCAACGTCTTGGCCTTGTCCATGTCGTAGGTGTAGAGCGGGCTCAGATCAGCAGCATACTGTGTCGCTTTCGCCATCAGGGGCGAACTCATGGGCTGGCCGGCACCATGTAGAACGACGCCAATCAGAGCGTCCTTGTTGGTCCCGTAGTTCAGAGCCTGCCGAACACGCGCATCGGCAAGCGGATTGGGCGATCCATCTGCGCGTGTTTCCCGCGTGTTGATCGGCGAGTAGATTATGCGGGTCGAAGGATAAAGCTGCATGCTGATATTCGGATCAGCTTCCAATTCAGCCACACGGCTAAAGGGGATAAATTCGGCAGCGTCGACCTCGCCCGCCTGCAGGCGCAGGATACGTGTTGCATCATCCGGAACAATTTCGAAATGCACGCCTTCGAGATATGGTAGCGGTTTGCCGTCCGACCCCATGCGCCAGTAGTACTCGTTGGCACAGAAATCCATTGAGGCGCCCTGTTCGAAACCGCACAGATAGAAGGGGCCGGAACCCACCCCGGCGGCCGTCGCCGCAAAGATCGCTGCCGATTTGTCCTGATCTGTTTCGCCTGATGCGGCATCAAACGCGGCTTTGGAAACAATCGCGGTGTTGAAAGTAGCCAACATCGAGAGGATCGTAGGATCAGGATCATTCAGTGCAATGGTGATGGTGTTTCCTTCCGCCGTTACACCACCGATAGATCCCAGCAATCCCGCCCATGGGCTGAGGTCAGGGTTACGCGCGCGATCCAATGAGAAGACAACATCCTCCCCGGTCATGGGTGAACCATCTGCGAATTTGATACCTTCGCGCAAGGTAAGCGTAACGCTCTTTCCGTCATCAGAGACCGAATGGCTTTCCGCCAGTCCCGGTTCTACTGAATTTCCATCCGGGCTGCCACGCAGCAGAGTGTCGAACAGACTGCCCACCATCCAAATGTCTGGATTGCGATCCGCATAAATCGGATCGATCAGGCGCGATCCATCGTAGCGTGCAAAATTGAGCGTACCGCCCCGTTCCTGCGCAAACACTGGCATCGCCAGTGTTGCGGCAACGGTCACTCCCAATACCGTTCTCAGCTTCATCATCTTCTCCTCCCGCAAAGTCTTTGCTTTGTGAGGAGGGACAATAAGCGATTCTTAGTTTAACTAAAGTTTTTTTTAGTAATAAGATAAAAAATCTTACTACCCATCAGATTTCGGGCGGCTGAGAAGCAGAATTTGGAGGGGTCAGCCTGCCTCAGTCATTGGTGATGTGGTCACCCAAAGCTCAACCGCTTCGACCTCGCCAAGCACGACGGAATAATGGCGTACCGAGGTGTCATGGTGAATCACATCTCCTGGCGACAGGATGAACACCTTATCCCCAAGGTGATATTGCAATTGCCCAGACAGCAGGTAACAGAACGCCTCGCCACCATGACACATCTTTTCTGACACATGCCCCGGAGGGCGATGCACGATCTGTGGATGGAACAGTGCACCGGCAAACCCGGGGCCCAGCTTTTCGTAGAACCGGCCTCGCGTACCAAGAGAATATGTCTGCCTGCTGTCTTTTGCGACATATTCTGAAAACACTTCGGGTACACTCAGCAATTGCTCGATGCTGGTTTGCAGGGCCGCGGCTATAGCCATCAGAGACGTCAGCGAAGGTGAGCTTAGTCCGCGTTCCACTTGCGACAGAAAACCGGTCGTCAGATCTGTTGCCTTCGCAACTTGATCCAGGGTCTGCCCCATGGCCTTACGCCGCCGCCGGATCGCCGCACCCAGTTCGGTGGGCCGCCCTTTGGCTTTGGTCTTGGTATGTGCGGTCGGAGCTTTCATCCGATCTCTCCTGCTTCTTATCCGGCTTGAACCATTCAATAGGAGATTTGCATGAAGATCAAAATTAATTTTAGCCAGAGTAAAAACACGTACGTAACAATCGGTCTTTGGTATTCTCGTGCAAGGCAAGGGTCAGAGTGATTGAGTTCAGTGTTTTGGAGGCCGCTCATAGTGCGTTCTTCGCTTTTGCTGCACCTGGCACGGTGACCTTCAGGCAGGTCCATTTGTCCTGAGCCCAGGTCCTGACATTCAGATGTTAAGGATGCTGCCGGTTTTGATTGCATCCATAGCGACATATGTCCTGAATTTCTTGATATTCTCGTTCGCGAAGAACATGCGCCGCGTGAAATCTTCATACGCCGACATGCACTCTACGACCACAACGAGCATGAAATCGATTTCCCCAGTCACATAGAAACACTGCTGAACCTCTGGGGCATCGCGGAATGCGAGCTTCGCGGCATCTATCTCAGTGGGTGTCTCGCTAACCAACTCCACCTCGACAAAGATCGTGAGCGCTAAATCCACCAATGCGGGGTCGATAACGGCAGTATTGGTTCGGATCACACCTTCTGCTTCCATACGCCTGATACGTCGCTGCACTGATGGAGCAGACAGATTTACAGCATTGCCAATCTTCTGCTGAGGCGTGCGGTTGTCTTTTTGCAGGATGCGGAGGATTGCCCTGTCAAAGTCGTCCAGTTGTATCATGTGAAATATTATTGCGTCAGTTAGCGCAATTTCCAGCGGATTTTTCCCTAGAGATGAAATAAAAACCCTCATCTTCTTAGGAGATGTCGAGTTCATCGAATTGGAGCTGCATGAATGGGTGATTTTTCAGAGAATCTTCGTGCCCTACGTCACGAATTTCACGCTAACCCAGAGTTGGGGTTCCAGGAGGAATGGACAAAATCCCGTATTGCCAAGCACTTGCATGATCTCGGGATAGAAGTGCACGAAGGTGTGGGCATAGTCGGCATCCTCCGAGCGGGCAAAGGCAATCGCGCCATCGGATTGAGGGCTGACTTCGATGCGCTCCCCATTACCGAAATCAACGACTTCCCTCACCGTTCCCGAAATGAAGGGATAATGCATGCATGCGGACATGACGGGCATACAACTATGTTGCTTGGCGCGGCTGAGTTACTAGTCAAAGACCCGGATTTCGACGGTACGGTTGTCTTATTGTTCCAGCCCAATGAAGAGCATGGTTTGGGTGCCAAGGCGATGATCGACGAAGGTGTATTGGAACGCTTCCCAATCCAAGAGGTTTATGGCGCCCACAATTTACCCGGCGAACCGGTGGGGCACGTGTCAACACGAGCAGGCGTTATTACCTTTAGCGAAAACTTGTTTGAGATCGAAATCAGGGGGCAGGGTGGGCATGCTTCCATGCCACATGTCGGGCGGGAGACCATCACTCCTGCCTCTGAGCTCGTTCTTGCGTTGCAGACCATCGTTTCGAGGAGATTGCCGCCCTCGTCCGGCGCGGTCGTTTCAGTGACCGAGTTCATTACGGATGGTCAGCGCAACGTCCTGCCTGGCTGCACGGTATTGAAGGGTGATGCTCGCGCAGCTTCGCCTGAGGACCGGCGCTTGATTGAGGACAGTATGCGCCAGATTGCTGCTGGCATTGCGCTGAGTCACAACGTTGATGTTAATGTGGAATTTCGTACTGAGTTCATCGAGGCTGTTAACAATGCCGATGCGGCAAACCACGTTATTGCAGCTGCTGAAGCGCTTCAACTTGACACTGACGGCAATCGCCCTTCCATGACTTTCTCAGAAGATTTTGCCAATTTCGCGGTGGCGGTGCCGGGATGTTTCCTGCTTATCGGCAACGGGACAGAAGGGTCTCATGGTCGACCGTTGCATTCTGCGGATTACGATTTCAATGATGAGCTTCTTCCGATTGGCGCAAATTTGTGGGCTGAACTTGTTCGCCAACGGTTACCCAAACGCGGCTAACCTAGGAATACAAAAGTCTCAAATATTTTCCTGCCATTCAGGCAATCCCGATTTCAGTCCTGCAGCTTCGAGGCTCTTGGTGGAATATATGCGGGCCTGTGCGCTCTGAAGCGCGAGATTTCTCGTACACTAACCAGAACGTTCCGCTGGAGGGCGTCCGTGAAGGTACTGGTCGGAGGAGAGCATCAGGATCCACGGGTGTCTGCAACGGAGCTGAAAATATTGCCTGGTTCGAAGTCGATGATAGGTGTGCCTATATTGGACGCAAGAACAAGATTGGTGAATTCGCTTACGGCCTCTGCCGTTCAAACGGCTCGCTGGCCTAGCTACCTGACTTTGATGTGATTGCTAAACCCACTCACCGTGCTCAAAGTTTTGCAAAGCCTCCCCTTTTTCATTGCTGCTTGATGCCCTGACAATGCAACACGGCGCTAAATGTAGATGTACAAAACTGGTCTCTTATGGCTCTGGCTATCTGTCCGAGCGCGTTAATTCAAACCTGTCATCGTCGTTAGCTTACTCCGTTCTTCTGTCCTCCAAAACCAAAGCGCTGCACTTCTCGCCGATCATGATCGACGGCGCATTTGTAGTACCACTGACGATGTCTGGCATGATCGAGGCATCCGCTACACGCAGTCCACGGATGCCATGGACTCGAAGTCGCGGGTCAACGACTGCACGATCATCTGTGCCCATCTTGCAGGTTGAGGTGGGATGATAGATCGTCTGCGCCATGTTGCGGGCGGCTTCGAGGTGCTCTTCATCCGTTTCGATTTTGCCTGACGGCACATGTTCACGCACGATGAAAGGCGAAAGGGCGTTGGTCCTGGTCATTGCACGGGCAAATTTCACGGCCCGGATCGCGCAGAGTTGATCGCCGGTTGTCGAAAGATAATTTGGCACTATCTTGGGATAGGCATGCGCATCAGGCGAAGTGATATGGATGTGGCCGCGGCTTTCGGGTCTCAGTTGGCAAACTGAAGAGGTAAAGCCCGAGAACGGGTGCATTTCGATCCCCGGTTTGTCAGCGGATAGCGGCTGAAAGTGGAATTGAATGTCTGGCGTTGCCAATCCTTCCATCGATTTGGCAAAGATTGCGACTTGGCTGGCGCCTAGGCTCATAGGCCCTGTTCGGCGCAAGGCATATTCGATGCCGATCCCTGCGCGATGGAAGATATTGTTGATCGCGTCGTTCAAAGTGGGGACGTTGACCTCGTAGACGAGTCGAATCTGCAGGTGGTCCTGAAGATTCGCGCCGACGCCGGGCAGCGCGTGGCGAACGTTCACCCCAGCGGCCGTCAGGACATCTGGATTTCCGATGCCTGATAGCTCCAGCAGCTGGGGTGACCCGATAGCGCCGGCAGACAAGATGACCTCACCACCCGGGTTCAACATTGCTTGTTGTGCGGCGCCTTTGACGTCGTAGGAAACTCCCGTCACCTGCTTTGGTGCGTCAGAGGCAAAGATGAGGTTGGTGGTATGTGCGTGCGTGGCAACGTCAAGGTTTCTCCGCTTGCCTTTGATGGGCGTTAGGAATGCCTTGGCCGAAGAGCAGCGGAAACCTTTGCGCGCGGTTTGGTGAAAATAACCTGCGCCCTCTTGTTTCTCGCCGTTATAATCGTCGGTCCGGGGCACGCCCATTTCGACGGCGGCCTCGATGAAAGCCTCGGATATAGGAGATTTGGCGCGGATCAGAGATACCGCCAATTCGCCATCTTTACCGTGCAGATCGGGGTCTGCATCTTCGTGAATTTCTGATCGCTTGAACAATGGCAACACATCATCCCAAGACCAACCGGTGTTCCCCAATTGCGCCCAGCGATCATAGTCCTCTTTCTGGCCCCGCACATAAAGCAAGCCGTTGATCGAAGACGATCCGCCAAGGGTCTTTCCGCGCGGCCAATCCAGTGCGCGCCCGTTCAGACCGGGATCGGGGTCGGCCTTGTAGCACCAATCGGTGTTTGGATTATGCAGGGTTTTGAAGTACCCGACCGGAATGTGAATCCAGGGATTTGTGTCCTTTCCCCCGGCCTCGAGAAGCAGAACCCGGATTTTCGGGTCGGCGGACAATCTGTTTGCGATGACGCAGCCAGCAGAGCCTGCGCCAACGATAATATAATCATAAGACATTTCATACTCGGTCAGGCTTGGCCGGAGCCACATAGGGAAGGCGCGCGCGCGCTTTAGTATCCGCAGCACCAGCGTTCCGGATATAGCGTTCGTCGTCGTCTTTGCGGACGGTGTATACGTAGGTGGGATCGCCTTCGGTTACCTTGTGTATGGCAAGGCGACGGACTTGGCTGGCACGGATCGTGTCGCGCAGTTCGTCCGGATTCCAACCATCAAACAAGATCGCTTCAAGTTCGGCTCTGATATCCGCACAATCCGGATCGGCGGCGCGGTTGGTTACTTCGTTGGGATCTTCTTCAACGTTGTAAAGAAGCGTATCGACCCCTTCGAGCCACATCAGTTTCCATGGGCCCTTTCTAACCATGCGGCTGGGGCCGGTGGACCCGTCTGCGGCGAATTCCGAGATCACAACATCTGACAGTCCAGACGTGTCACCGTTCAGGGCAGGAACCAGAGACTGGCCGTCGATAGGAGCGGCATAGTCCTCGAATGAACCCTCAGCTGCGAGGTCCGTGAGTGTCGGCAGAAGATCAATGAGCGATATATTCTCCTTCACTCGTG
The DNA here is from genome assembly GCF_056537525.1 of Ruegeria sp. CE12. Classification (NCBI taxonomy): domain Bacteria; kingdom Pseudomonadati; phylum Pseudomonadota; class Alphaproteobacteria; order Rhodobacterales; family Roseobacteraceae; genus Ruegeria; species Ruegeria sp. CE12. The sequence continues at coordinate 246,836 of NZ_JBQFRS010000006.1, forward strand.
CCGGTTTGAAACGATCCGGCGCGTATACGATGAAGGGCACGCTGGAGGCCCACTCGAAGAAGTGTTGTTTGAACCACATGCCGCGCTCACCCATCATCTCTCCGTGGTCGGCGGTCACGATGACGATGGTGTTGTCGATCTGGCCGGTCTTTTCCAGAACATCCACAAGGCGACCAACTTTTTCGTCTATATACGAGATCATTCCGTAATAGCCGTGGCGGGCTTTGCGGCGGTCTTCGGGTGTGACCGTGAACTCGTGCCGGGACTGACAGTAGTGCAGGTTGCGGCTGAGATGATCCATCTCATTCAATTCCAGAGGAGGGACCTCAGGGTATTCGATTTCATCATGATCGTAGAGGTCCCAATACTCTTGCCCAATTACGAAGGGTGAGTGCGGAGACGTGAAGGACACCGTCAGCATAAAGGGGCGGTCGTCACCTTTGCGGGCCAGATCATACAGGGCCTGAACGCCGTGGTATTCGACCTCATCGTCATAATCCATTTGCATGGTACGGATCGCGGGGCCACTTTCCAGGATCGGGGCCATTGTCAGGTTGGTGGGCTTGTATTCGCGGCCCTTGGACCAATCTACGGTCCAGGCAAAGTTGGCCGGGTAGATTTCGGTCGTGTGACGTTTGTCATAACCGTGTAGCTGATCGGGGCCCACAAAGTGCATCTTGCCAGACATCTCGACCCGGTAATCCATGCTGCGCAGATAGTGTGCGAACGTTGGAATGTCGGCGTGGAATTCGCTGGCGTTGTCATACATGCCGATCGAGAATGGCAGCTTGCCTGCATGCATTGACGCGCGGGACGGTCCGCACATAGGCAGGTTGCAATAGCAGTTTTCAAACACCACTCCAATTTCCGCAAGCCGGTCAATGTTGGGCGCTTTGACGGTCTTGTTGCCATAGGCCGCCAACGCGTTCGCCGCGAGCTGGTCCGCCTGAATGAATAGGATGTTTGGACGTGCCATATTCGTTTCCTATAAAATAAGGAGATTAAGCCCGGGCGGCGAGAAGAAGGGAGGACCGCCCGGGACGCCGAGGTTGTTACTGGATTACCATTCCCAACTTTTCGGCTGTGTCGCTGAAGGTTTTAACCTGACCTTCAACGAATGCTTTTGTGTCGTCTGGTGACAGAACTGTTGGGACTGAGCCCAGCTTTTCTGTGGTCTCGACCCAGCTTGCATCAGCTGCAATTGCCCCAAGCACCTCGACCCATTTTGCCACGACATCTTCGGGCAGGTCTTTGGGTCCCCAGACACCTGTCCAGCCGACAACGTTTTCCAAGTTAGGATGACCCAGTTCCTGTGCGGTTGGCGTGTCAGGAATGGCTTCAAAACGTTCGGGTGTAGTGGTCAGCAAGGGGCGGATCTGGTCAGATTCGATCGCACCGGATAGGCCCGAGAGATTGTGGAAGATCAAGTCGGCATGCCCGCCCACCACGGCTGCGGTCGCCTTGCCGCCGCCTTTGAACGGGACATGGATCAGCGCCTCGGAGTCGACGCCGAGATCATCCAACATGATGAGCATCGCCATGTGCAGGAGGGTGCCAACACCGGCGGACGCATAGGACAGGCGCTCACCATTTGCGATCGCAGTCTTTAGTTCTTCAAAGCTCTGATACGGTGAGTCCGCGCTGACGCCCAATACAAACGGGTTCTTTTCGATCAGACCTAGAAAGGTAAAGTCGTCCCACTTATACGGAATTGTGCGATTAATCGCCGGAACGGTGGCCTGAGATCCAACGCGCGCCATCAGGAGGGTGTAGCCATCGGGGCGCGATTTGGCGACCTGAGTCGAGCCAACAACACCACCCGCACCGGTCTTGTTTACCACCAGAATGTTCTCGCCCAGGTAGTCTGGCGCCTCAGTGCTGAGGGTGCGCGCGGCTAGGTCAGCAGCGCCGCCGGGGCCATATGGAACCACTAAAGTCACTGGTTTACTTGGATAATCTTGCGCGGACGCTCCCATCGGGATCGCGAGCAGAGCAAGGCTGCTCAGCGCTGCGGTTACTGTGTTTCTGACTGTCATTTGTTGCGTCTCCCTGAATCGAGTGGGACTCACCATAATAAAATACTTGCAGTAAGTAAATAATTAAGTAAAGATACATTCAGGAGGTGCAAAATGGCAGGTTGGTCACAGGAAGAGATCGGTCGCGGGAACCGGCAAAGGGTTCTGGGTGAGATACTGGGATCAGGCACGATTTCGCGAACGCAGATCGCTGACAATCTCGCGCTGAATGCCGCGAGCGTTTCGAGAATTACGCGAGAACTGATCGAAGCGCGGCTGGTTCAAGAAGTTGGTGCGTCTCAACCCGAAGGGCGCAGGGGGCCAAGAACCAAAAAACTGACCATGGACCGATCCGGGGGCTATGTGATCGGCATCGGCATCAATGCGTACCAGCAGGTAGTCACACTTGCCGATCTGTCGAATAATCGCATCGCATCCTGGGATGCCGGCGGGGCGGGTCTAACTGACGGCACCAGTTTCATAAGGGCATGCTGTAAGCAGGCCAAAGCTCTGATTGAAGAGCATGTCCCGGAGAAGGACCGGCTTTTTGGGGTTGGTCTGACAATCGCCGGTAATCTGGACAAAGCCCGTGGAATTGTCATTTCCGCGCCCACACTCGGCTGGGCAGAAGAAACCAATGTTTGCGGGATCGTGAGACAAGAGCTTGGTGTTCCGGTTGCGCTTGAAACACCGAGTGCTGCGATCTGCCAGTCCGAAGTTGCTTTTGGTGCTGCGCGGAACATCGAAAATGTCGCTGTGATTTACTGCGCAATGGGTTTCGGTATCGGGCTGCAGGTAAACGGCCAGCCCTATAGTGGGATTGGCCGGGTTGGTGGCGTTTTAACCGAGGCCAGGACCACTGAAGGAGTGGGATCCAACTCAGCCATTTCTCTGTCTGATCTGTGTGGCGGAAAGGCGTTGTTACGTCAGCTGCTGACACCAAAGTTATTTGATGCGCTGTCCGATCAGGAGAGAGCCCAGAAAATCCGGGATGTTGTTTCAGCGGCCAATGACGCGGATGGAGAATATAGATCTGTTGTAGAAGATTTCGGGGCCAGGGCGGCAAACTGTTTTTCGCTAAGCCTGACAGTTCTGCAGCCTGAACTGGTTTTGCTCGCTGGCCCTTTGGCGCAGTCGCCATACTATCTGGAGGCATTTCGAAAGCAGATCGAGAATCTGAAAGCCGACCTGCAGCAGCCACTCAAGATCAAATCCAGCGCGATGACCCACATGGGGGCGGCACGTCTGCTGTCGCTTCACGAAAACATCGCAAACGCAGAGCTGGATCTGAATCTATTAAAGGGAGGAAGCTGACAGTGGATAGTTCAAAGAAACTCGACCTGTTTGCAGGGGCGTTATTCCTTGCCCTGGGCATTCTGACGCTGATTGTGCTTATTCCCGTAGGTGTCGATTCACCGGGGTCTGTTGAGATTTCAGCATTGTCGCCGGAATTCTGGCCAAGAGTGATCGCTATTGCGGTTGTGGTCGTCGCGCTATGTCTGATGGCCGAGTCCTACTTTTTGAAAGTACCTGAACCCGATGCGGACGAAGATGCAGAAGCTGATGCGGTCTATAAGCTGGACACGCTTCCCGGGACTCTGCGGACGATCATCCTGATCTTCGCGTTGTTCCTGTTTTACTTTGCTTTGACGACCCTGGGCGTGGTTGCAAGCTCGATCGTTCTGATGCTCGCCATGATGCTCTTTTTCGGCGAACGCAAGTGGTACTACATCGTCCCGATCAGCATCATTCTACCTATTCTTCTGTACCTGTTCTTTCTGCACATCGCGGGTGTGCCGATGCCGCTTGGCATGTTCGAAACGCTAGGCTGAGGAGACCCTGAGCATGATCGAGAATATTTCCACAGCCTTCCAGCTATTCCTCAGCTTCGAGAACATTCTTGTTATCGGCATTGGGGTTTTGATCGGTACCATCATCGGTGCGATACCGGGGATGACGACACCGATGGGTGTGGCTTTGGCCCTGCCGTTTACATTCACGATGCAGCCAGTGACCGGCATTCTGCTGTTGTTGGGTGTTTACAAGGGCGGCTTGTATGGCGGGTCCCTGACCGCAATCCTGATCAAGACACCCGGAACCCCGGCAGCGTCCTGTACCATTCTGGATGGTTATCCACTGGCCCAAAAGGGACAAGCGCGAAAGGCGTTGGATATCGCGCTTTATGCATCCTGTGTGGCGGACCTAATTTCGAACATCGCCCTGATCATGTTCGCTGGTTTTCTGGCAACCTTCGCTTTGCGTTTTGGGCCGCCGGAGTTCTTCACTCTGATCGTCTTTTCACTGACGATCATCGCCGGTGTTGCGGGCCCCAGCCTGACCAAAGGTATCCTGTCCGCCTGCCTGGGTCTCATGCTAGCTACCGTTGGACTTGATCTGATCTACGGCACGAACCGGTTCATCTTTGGCAATTATGAACTGATGTCCGGGCTGAACTTTATTCCAGTGCTCATAGGTCTGTTTGCGATCCCTGAAATTCTAGACCGTGCCACGCGACGTCCCCGCCCACCCGGAGCACAGCGTCAAGAGCTAGGTAGCGGCGCAAGTTTTGTCGAGTTCCGTAAGACTCTCAAATCGGTTATCCGCGGCAGCTTCATTGGTGTTATTCTGGGCGCAATCCCCGGCATCGGCGGCGCCCCGGCCGCTTTCCTGAGCTATAGCGAAGCGCGCAGAAACTCAAAGCACCCGGAAAACTTCGGTAAAGGTGAGCCAGAGGGCGTCGCTGCGGCTGAAGCCGGAAACAACGGTGTGGCTGGCGCGACGATGATCCCATTGCTGGCGTTGGGTGTGCCGGGTGATGTGATCACGGCCGTGATCCTTGGCGCGTTCATGATCCACGGATTGCGCCCGGGACCCATTCTCTTCGCTGAGAACCTCCCGATGATTTACGCGCTGTTTATGGGTATCCTACTCAGCTCGGCCTATCTGTTCATCGTGGGCAAGGTTGCTATCAAGACTTTCAGCCGTGTTGCCCTGATCCCGAACCGCATCCTTTACCCGATTGTCTTCACGCTGTGTGTCTATGGCGCTTATGCGGTGAACAACAACCTGTTCGACATTCTGGTAATGCTCTGCATGGGCCTCGTTGGTTTCGCGATGCTGCGGTTGGATATCCCGGTCGCGCCGTTCTTGATCGCCTTTGTTCTTGGACCGCTTCTTGAAGACAACTTCCGCCAATCCCTGCTTCTGTCTGATGGGAGCCTGTCGATCTTTGTCAGAAACGCGATTTGCTGGCTTTTCTGGTTACTCACGGCCCTGTCGATCTTTGTGCTCATCCGATCCCGTATACGTGCCTCACGCACGGGACAGGCATCAGTGCTGACGACTGGCGGATAATCTCAAAGACAAGGACAAGACCATGGCTAACGCAGACAATGCTGGTCTGGGGCGCTTTGCATACAGTTTTGCAGTGATATCGGATACGCATGTCAATCCGGATGAAGACAGGTGCAATTCGCCTTTTCCCGTTAACGCCCGTGCCAACAGACGCTTCCGGTATGTAGTGGCGGACATCAACCGCAGAAAGGTGGATTTCGTCGTTCATCTTGGTGATCTGCTTCATCCCGTTCCTGAAACCGGAGAGCTGTATGCGCAGGCCGCAAATGCCTATCGCGCGATTGTGTCTGACCTGACGGTTCTGATCCATGTGCTGCCGGGTAATCATGACATCGGAGACACGCCGATCAGTGGCGGGCCGGCAAGCCCGACCACGCCGGCGATGATCGACGCATGGGAAGGTGAGTTCGGCGCACATTACCACAGTTTTGAGAAGGGTGGCGTTCGCTTCATTCTGTTGAATGCGCAGTTGATAAATTCCGGTCTGCAGGCAGAGGAAGATCAAAGAAACTGGGTCGAGACCGAGCTTGCGGCCGCACAAGGTCAGCGCGTCATGCTGATGCTCCACCACCCGGCCTATCTGTGTTCCCCGGATGAGCTTGACCATTATGACAACACCGATCAGCCGGGCAGGGGCTGGCTGTTGGGTTTGATCGAAAAGCATGGGGTCGAAGCCATGTTCTCGGGTCATGCCCATAACTTTTGGTATGACCGCTATGGCGAGACAGATTTCTACCTTGCCCCGGCGACCAGCTTTGTCCGGCAGGATTACTCGGAAATGCTGCGCGCCATTCCGCCTGATGGCAGCGAATTCGGCCGCAATGATGCGGCCAAGCTGGGGTACTTTGTGGTGAACATCTACGAGCACGGACACGTCACCAAGTTTGTTCGGACAAATGGGTCGGAACTTGCTCGGGGTGAAAAACTCGTAGACGAGATGTTGGAGCTCGCGCCGGAACCACGGGAAAACACCAATCCGCTGATCGGTTTCGATCTGCGTCAGAACTGGGCCGAAATCTCGGAAGTGCCGCCCAGTGGTGGACTGGATGAGTTCGATCGAAAACCTGTGCGTAACGACTACCACCTGCTAGCTCTGCAAGAGATGGGTGTGCGCGATATTCGCATCCCTCTGCACGACCTTCTCGATCCTGCACGACGAGCACGGATTGGTGTGCTGAAGCATCTTGGGTTCCGGATTACTCTGTTCGGATTTGGTGTTCCGGAGAAACACCTGGATATGATCACTTCCGAAGCGGACAAACTGACCGATTGGGAAATCACGTTGAACTGGAGCGATGTGGAGCCAGCGACTGATGCACTGGTCAAAGCTCACGCCGCGACTGGCCTGCCAATCTACATCTCCCGGATGCGTACAAAGGACGATATCAAGGCCGAAGGTATGTATTTCCATGTTATCAATCACGGGTTCAACGCCGAGGATTCCGAACAGCTTGCCTTCCTTGCTGCGCTACCAAAGCCTTGCGGCGTTGTCGGCGCTGTTTTTCGTCTCGGCAACAGTGATCCGGTCAGCCAGAAGTTGGATACTGCGGATCGCGCAGTCGCGGCTCTCGGCTTGAAAGCATCGGTGCACCTGAGGGTCGCCGGCGACAACCCGGCCGTACCGCACATGGATGATAACGCAACGGTTGCGCGGGTCCTTGAAGCGATGGACACCCGCGTGAAGCTCAGGAATACGCGTGTTTTCTGCGACACTCTGGTTGATGTGGATCGGGGGTATTTCGTGCGCAACGGAGCCATTGATCGCTGTAACAACCCACGGCCACTGCATGGTGCTGTCCGTAGGCGGCATGCACGGAATGCCTGAAATCCCCGAGACTTGCCCCTCGCCTGACCTTCCGGTGAGCGCTTCTTCTTGGGGTGCCGCCTCGCTGAACCCGCTCCCACGGGTCAACTCACGGTTTCAAGCCTAGGTAGGACTATGTAATGGAGACCTTCGGCCTTACGACAGAAATGATCGTCGTATTGATCCTGTTAGGCGTAACCGTCTTCCTCTTCGTCTCTGAGATCGTTCGGGTCGACGTGGCAGCTATATTGATCATGGTCACCTTGGGAGTGCTTTCGGCCATACCCGGACTGCAGGGTCTTGCCGATCCCCGGCATCTGTTTGACGGCTTTGCAAGTAACGCGGTGATTTCAATCATTGCCGTCATGATCATCGGCGCCGGGCTGGATCGGACCGGTGTCTTGTCACATGTGGCCCGCTGGATCATGCGCGTGGGCGGTACAACAGAGACCCGGATCATGTTGTTGATTTCGTCGATTGTGGGCGTAATCTCATCCTTCATGCAGAACGTCGGCGCCGCGGCCTTGTTTCTGCCGGTCGTCTCGCGCATTTCGGTGCGATCCGGCCTTCCAATGTCGCGGCTTCTGATGCCGATGGGGTTTTGCGCCATTCTGGGTGGCACCATGACAATGGTTGGATCGTCACCCCTGATCCTGCTCAATGATCTTATCCTGACTATCAACAACTCGCTGCCTGCTGAACAACAGATGGAGACCTTTGGCCTATTCGATGTCACGCCAGTGGGTGCGGCATTGGTCGTGACCGGACTTGTTTATTTTACCGTGATTGGCCGCTTTCTGTTGCCGACAAGGCAGGACGTTGGCGGTGCCGAGGGTCTCAGCGTCGAAGACTACCTCAGCGCAACCTACGGCATTGTTGGAACAATCCATGAATTGACGCTGCCAGAAAAACATGAACTTGCGGGGCGGACTGTCGATGAAATCCAGCGCAGCAACCATATCCAGATCATTGCTGTTCAACAGGGTGCAAACACCATCATGGCACCGCCGCGCGACATGGTTATCGAAGTTCCAGGCGCGTTGGCGGTCATTGCGGATGCTGTAACGCTGAAACAATTCACGGCGCGGTATGGTCTTTCCGCGCTGAAAAAGCTGGATCGGTTTTCAGATGCTTTGGAGCCGGGCAAAGCAGGTATTGCCGAGGTCGTGATTCCTCCGGGGTCCGGTATGATCGGCGAAACGGGGCGTTCAAGCTGGCTGCGCAAAGTCTATGGCTTGGCCCCGCTGGCGATTTACAGGGGCGGTGAGACTCTTTCCAGCGACCAGGAAGATATTGGTGAAATTCCGTATCTGGCTGGTGACACGCTGGTGTGCCACACGCCGTGGGACGCGCTTGTAAGGTTAGAAAAGAACCGGGATTTTGTCGTCGTGACCTCGGATTTCCCGCACGAGGAACTGGTTCCTCAGAAAGTAGGCTGGGCTTTGTTGTTCTTTGCGATTGCACTTGGGCTGGTACTATTTTCGGATTTGCGGTTGTCAATCTGCCTGCTTGTCGGGGCCGCGGGTATGATCGTCAGTCGCGTTCTGACAATAGATGACGCTTACAGCGCCGTCAGTTGGAGCACGGTGTTCCTGCTGGCCAGCCTAATACCTCTCGGGGTCGCCGTGCAGTCGACAGGAACGGCTGAGTGGATTGCACAGCAAGTGCTAAAACTTCTTGGCGACGCCCCGATTTGGGTGTCGCAGGCGGCGATTGCTGCGCTTGCGACTGTGTTCACACTGTTGATGTCCAATGTTGGCGCAACGGTTCTTCTGGTGCCTTTGGCAGTGAATGTCGCAATTGGTTTGGGCGCTGATCCCGCGTTATTTGCAATTACCGTGGCGTTGGCGACCTCAAATTCGTTCCTGATCCCAACCCATCAGGTCAACGCACTGATCATGGGACCGGGTGGATACTCTGTTGCAGACTTCTCAAAAGTGGGCGGTGTCATGACACTGCTGTTTCTGATTGTTCTAGTGATCGCCGTTTAACGAGTTCGATCAGCTAGGCTGGACATGGCTGAGCGCGGGTGAAACCGAGCATCGAGCGGAACCGATATTTGGTGTTCGGGTTTCAGTCCTTTACATCTGCGTCGGCATCCTAGGCGGGTCTTGAAATCGCGCACGTGATCCGAAACCCGGATACATTTGAGCGTTCATCATCCGATAAAACCGGTTCTTCAGTAAGCTGTAGTGATAGCTTTGAGGACGGGCGTGATCTCATGGCGAGGATCACCCACAACAGCTCTTTCCCTCTTGGATCGGTGGGCAGGCGACGGTCCCATAAGAGCAGAAAACGCAGCAATCCCCGGGCAACGGCTTCAAAATGGTGCGGCAAGCAGCGCACTCGTAGAACCACTGGCACGCATCGGTAGGCATGGTTTCGACGGTTGAATGGCCGCACTCAGAACAAGTGATTTTGCTTTCTAGGGTCACATTCAGGTCATTCATATTGTCACTTTGGAGATACGAGACAGTCGTGAATACGGGCTTCGTAGAACACGATAATCTAGGTCAAGGCAGTTGGTATACTGGTTTCCGTAAGCGTATCCATTTAGATGCGCCAGTGTTTTCTTTATGTATTTCCAATACTCAAGCAATCAGCACCATGATAAAGACTATGGCGAGCAGGTAGGAATTCGCTGCCGCAATCTTTCCGAACACAACCAGCCAACCTCTGCCCTGGCCGATGATCTAAACGGCAATAGGCGACCTGCAGTGAGAAGGACGCACAAGTGCAAACAGGCCCATTGCGCCAATCAAGGTGCAGCTTGAGCCCGTGGCGCTTGCTCCCATTCGTGCTGCTATGCATCCCCTAGTAGCTGAGGGTTGATATGAAAAATGTTCGCATAACCGCGGTTGGTGGAGCATCAAGGCATGGCGGCGCACCGATAGAGACAATCTGCTACTACAAAAGAATTCTGTCATGCCGCCTAACTCAATTTCTCTATTGCTCGGCGCCTTACCCAATCGGCGAATAAGTTGGCCATTGGTTGAGCATCAGAGTTTACCTCAAGCCGGTAGCCCCGGTTGGAGCGGACAGACTGTGTTCCTACGTGAACGAGCCGCCCTTGTTCGAAGAACTTGTCAACAAACGGTAAAAATCCGATCGCAACCCCCCGCCCAAATGCTGCAGCTTCGAGAACGATGTGTGGTTCTTCCAGTACTTCACCGCGTTCAGCATACTCCGCTGGAGCGCCTGTAGCAGAAAGCCAGTGGCGCCATGCGGTGCGATCACGGTAGTGAATTGGTGGTAGCTTACCTTCCCAGAAATTCTCACCGACGTTCAGACCGGGTGCTGCAACAGGGACAGCTTTGGTGTTGAAAAGCAGAGTTGTTCCGGTTGCTGGATCGTCCAGTTGATCCCAGATGATCGAAACATCTGCCAAACGCGCATCCGGCCGCCCGATCACATGGATCAAATCCACTCGCAATCCGGGATGCTGGGCCTCGAACGCGCCGATCCTCGGCAGCAGCCACTGCGATGACAGATAAGGTCCAACCGAAACGCGCAGCACCTCATGGGTTGTCAATTTACCAGTGATTTCATTGATTTCATTCCAGATCACTGCGCTAGCACGCGCCAGCTCGGCGCCATCCTGCGTGAGTCTGACTTCTCGCACGCGGCGCTCGAACAACCGTTTTCCAACGGCGTTTTCAAGCGCTGTGATGCGGTGACTAACAGCCGAGGGTGTCACGTTCAGGATTTGGGCCGCGCGGGAAAAGCTCAGGCTTTCGGCGGCATAATGAAAATAGACTAAGGCACCCAGATAAGAGGGGTCTTTGGGATCGGCCAGCATGTGGATTCCATAAGTGAGCTAAGCTCAACCTTCCTGTGTTGATTTCGAATTTGTCAAACAAAATCGAAGTGGCCCTTATTGCAGACAGGAAACCCACAGGGAACAGACCAATGCCAACCGCCCGCCACAGCATTCGCTCCGCCGCCACCAAAAAAGGCCATTTGATCGTAAACTGGGAAGACGGCCACGAAAGCCGGTTTCATCCCATCTGGTTGCGGCATCAATGTTGGTGCCCGGACTGCGGCACTCCGGAGACCGGTGTGCGCGGCATCCGCTTGCATCACATCGATGAAGGAATCCGTATCGAGAGTGCCAGGGTGGAAGGCGATACTGTCCGCGTCATCTGGCCGGACGGACACCGGTCCGAATATGCGGCTCGCTGGCTGCGTAATCACTGTTACTCGGACACCGAACGCAGCCGCAGGCGTGTGCGGCCTGTTCTTTGGGACAGATCGATCAACGCGAATATTCCGGTCGGATCGTTGGTTGAAGCCGAGGGTGATCCGGCAGCCCGATTGAAAATCCTGGAAACGGTGCGGGACTACGGTTTCTGCAAGATCGTTGAAGCGCCCACTGACAAGGCGCAAAGCCAGCGGATGATTCAACTGGTCGGAGCGCAGCGTCAGACACACTATGGCACCTATACGCTGAAAAAGAAAGAGACAGTGACCAATGTTGGCGACACTACCGGTCCGTTGGATCCGCATGTGGACGAACCGTACCGCTATGCCGCGATTGGCATCACCGTGTTTCAGGTTCTGCGACCCAGTTCGAACGGAGGTGCTTCGACGCTGGTTGACGGGTTCGAAGCCGTCCGGCGCCTGAAGGAGAAGTGGCCCGAGGACTTTGATCTGCTCTGCAACATGCGGGTGACGTGCCAGCGCTTTGACCCCGGTGACAACAGCCATGGCAACATGCGCTGGTACAAATCTCGTTTGCCGATCATTCAGCGGGATGATCAGGGTGAGGTTTGCGGTGTACGGATGAACGAGCGGCAGATCTCTCCGCTGGACGTGCCCGCGGATCAGGTGGCACCGGCGTACCGCGCTTTGAAGAAGCTATTTGACCTGCTGTATAGTGACGATCTGCGCCTGACACTGGATCTGAAAGCGGGCGAAGGACTGCTGTTCGACAATCAGCGGCTGTTGCACGGTCGAACCGGGTTCACGCCTGAAACGCCGCCGCGTGCAGTCCTGACATCATCGGTCGATCTGGATGACTTTCATTCCAGCCTGCGTCTGCTTCAGCGTGATTTGGACCCCGATGCCATGCATATGGTGCTGCAGCAGGGGATGGCGGGATGAATGGCCCATTCAAGGTGCTCGCTCTTGGCGGTGATCACATTGGCCCCGAGGTCGTCGCCAGCGGGCTGGAGGTATTGCGTGAGGTTGCCAATCAGTTCGGCGTGTCGGTCGAGATCGAGGAAGACCTTCTTGGCGGTGCGTCCTGGGACGCACATGGCACGTTCTGCACGGATGCGGTCGTTGACAAGGCGCGGGCCGCGGACGCTATTCTGGTCGGCGCAGTGGGTGGGCCGGAATGGGACGACATCAGGATCGAGGGACCGATTACGGAAACCGACGGCCTGACCCGCCTTCGGATCGAATTGGACGTGTACAACGCCCTGCGTCCTGCGCGTGCCTGGTCGGCGCTCTTGCCGCAGACACCGTATCGGCCAGAGGTCGTGGAGGGGGCTGATCTGCTGGTTGTTCGGGAAAATTCAGGCGGCATCTACTATGGTGAACCTCGCGGGCGCGAGGTGCTGAATGACGGCCAAGTCCGCGCTTTTGAGATCAGTGAGTACCGCACGGCCGAGATTGAACGCATCGCCCGCTGTGCCTTTGAGGCAGCGCGCGGACGGCGAGGGTATGTGACCTCTCTGGACAAGTCCAACGTAATGGAGAGTGGCAAGCTCTGGCGTGAAACGGTGGCGCGGATCGGGCACGACGAATATCCCGATATCGAGCTCAACCATTTGTTGATGGACTACGCACTCTTTGCTGTGGCGCGCGCGCCTCGGGACTTTGACATACTGCTGGCCGACAATCTGTTCGGGGATCTCATCTCGGATCTGATCGCTGTGGTTTCCGGATCGCTGGGGATGCCGCCTTCTGCGACGCTTCCTGCCGCTGCTAGGGCTGGACACCCGGTCAAGGGAGGGCTCTACGAGCCGACCCATGGCAGCGCGCCGGATATCTCCGGACGTGGGATCGCTAACCCGATTGGCGCCATCCTTTCAGTGGCGATGATGTTTGAGCACGGCTTTGGGCATCTCCGTGCAGCGCGCGCTATAGAGCGAGCCGTTGATAACGTTTTGAATGCGGGGCAGCTGCCGCCGGACTTGGGTGGGGTGGCCGACACGGCCGCTGTTACGCAATCGGTTTTGAGTAGTTTGAGGTCTAACATATAATGATCGGAACGGTCCGATTGGTCGTCATTACCAGCCAGCGACAGACTGATCCCGTCCAATCAGAGTAGATTGTACCATGAATTGCAGTTTGCTAACTTCATGCACGCGCTGGGGAGGGCGTGCATACCATAATGTTGGACTATTCGCATAACGCGTGGCTCGTGGCGGCCTCATTGGCCGTGGCGCTGATGGCTGGGTTTACTGGCCTCTATCTGACACATGGCGCATCCAAACTTGATAACCAAAAGCGAAAGTTCGTTGTTGCGCTTGCAGCCGTCATTCTGGGCGGGGGCATCTGGTCGATGCATTTTGTTGCAATGCTGGGATTGCAGCTTCCGATCCTGTTTTACTACGACGCGTTGGTTACCCTGATTTCAGCTTTGGTTGCCATTCTGATGGTTGGTTTGGCGCTGTTGCTATTACATTTCCGTCCCAGAACCATGCCAACCATTGTGGGGGCCGGCGTTATCGTCGGATTGGGCATCGTGGTAATGCACTATGTCGGAATGGCTGGGATGGAGCTTTGTCGACCGGTCTACAATGCGCTCGATGTGGTAATTGCGACTCTCGCCTCTGTAGTGCTGTCCGTGCTTGCAATCTGGGTTGCTTATGACAACCGGACACAGCGCAATATTCTGCTTGGAACCGTCTGTTTTGGTTTGGCCGTGTTTACTATGCATTTTGTGGCGACCGGTCTGACTGATTTTGTTGCCAGTGATAACGCCAGTGGGGCCGGACCTGCGCTGAACAACCAGGTTCTGGCCATGGGCGTTACCATTGCAGTTTTCCTGATCTGCGGGGCGTTTCTTCTGACAGGCGTTACCTTCCTTGGATTTGAGACAGAGGTAGCAGCACAACCTGATACTTCTGAGCCGGAACCCAACGCGCCAGTTCAGATGCGTGCGGGTGTCCCATTCGAGCGAGAAGGGCAAACGTTCTTTAGTGAATCCGGCAAGATCGCGGCCATCCGCGCTGAGGGGCACTATACCGTTCTTTACATCGGGTCCGAGAAGCTGTTCTGCCCCTGGTCGATTACCGAAGCCGAAAGTCGCCTGAAACCGGATGGTTTCCTGCGGGCGCATCGGAGTTATCTGGTAAACCCGAAACATGTGACAGGTTTCGAGCGACACAAGGATAACGGCACCTGCTATTTCGACGGAGTCGACGCGTTGACAAAGGTTCCGGTCAGCCGATCCCGTCTAACGGATGTCCGAGAGGCACTGGGTCTCTGATCGCAACTCGTGCAGCTTATTCGCAACTCGTGAAACAAGCGACGCGCCCCGTTTCCGCCTGCTGGAACGGCTGATCCCGTCGTCTTTTTCTTACCCTAGGTCCCCCAAGGCATTTCGTCCGGACCCAGGGAGGAAAAACATGATACCAGCCGGTTTTGAGTATCACCGGCCAGGCGACATCGCCTCGGCCATAGGCATTCTACAGGAACATGGAGATGAAGCGCGCGTGATCGCGGGCGGGCACAGCCTGATCCCGATGATGAAGCTGCGCATGGCCGAGATGGGCCATCTGGTTGATCTGCAGGCCATTGAGGAACTCAAAGGCATCGAGGTCGGCTCTGATACCGTGACGCTTGGCGCGATGGTGACCCAGCACGAACTGATCACCCATGACGGTCTGGCTTCGGCCATTCCATTGCTCCGCGAGGCGGCTCTGCAGATCGCTGACCCTCAGGTCCGCTATGTGGGCACTGTCGGAGGCAATGTCGCAAACGGTGATCCGGGTAATGACATGCCGGGCCTGATGCAGTGCCTGAACGCCACGTTTGAATTGTCTGGCCCTGACGGCTCGCGCAGTGTTGCGGCTCGGGAATTCTATGAGGCCGCTTACTTCACTGCGCGCGAGGATGAGGAAATCCTGACGCGGATTTCGATCCCCGTGCCGGGCGCCGGGGTAGGTCAGGCCTACGAAAAGCAGAAACGAAAGATCGGCGATTACGCGACAGCTGCTGCTGCGGTGATGGTTGGCAACGGTCAGGCCTCGGTCGCGATGACCAACCTTGCGGACACGCCCGTCTGGTCCGAAAGCGCAAGCAATGCGCTGGCCGACGGAGACGTCAGCGGCTGCGTCGCCGCGATGCTCGAAGCAATCGACCCGGTCGCCGACAACCGCGGGCCGGTCGAGTTCAAGAAACATGTGGCCGCCGTGATGCTGCGCCGCGCCATCGACCGTGCGCAAAGCCGCGCGGGTTGAGGGGAGGAAATCATGTCGAAAATGCACGTAAAACTAACAGTAAACGGCAAACAGGTCGAAGGTCTGGCCGAGCCGCGCACGCTGTTAATCCACTTCCTGCGGGAAGATCTGAAAATCACCGGCCCCCACATCGGGTGTGAAACCAGTCATTGCGGCGCCTGCACCGTGGATATCGACGGTAAGTCCGTCAAATCCTGCACGACATTCGTGGCGCAGGTGAACGGTGCCGATGTCACCACTGTCGAAGGCCTGACCAATGACGACGGCAGCCTTGGAGTGTTGCAAGAGATGTTCCGCGAACATCACGGGTTGCAATGCGGCTTCTGCACGCCGGGCATGATTACGCGCGCGCACCGCCTGCTGCAGGAAAACCCGAACCCGACCGAAGAGGAAATCCGTTTTGGCATGTCGGGTAACCTCTGCCGATGCACCGGATACCAGAACATCGTCAAGGCGATCTCGGCCTCGGCTGACATGCTGAACGCTCAGAAGGAGGCCGCGGAATGAACGACCAGACTCTGACCCCCGAAGAACGCGCCGCCAACCTCAAAGGCATGGGTTGCGCCCGTAAACGCGTCGAGGATGTGCGCTTTACCCAAGGCAAGGGCAACTATGTCGATGACATCAAGCTGGACGGCATGCTGTTCGGCGCATTTGTCCGGTCGCCATATGCTCACGCGCGCGTTGTCAGTGTGAACAAGGACGCTGCGCTGGCCGTGCCCGGTGTAGTTGCTGTGCTGACCGCCGAGGATCTGGCACCGCTGGGTCTGCATTGGATGCCGACGCTGGCTGGTGACAAGCAAATGGTGCTGGCTGATGGCAAGGTTCTGTTCCAGGGCCAGGAAGTTGCCTATGTCGTCGCCGAAAACCGATACATCGCTGCGGATGCAGCAGAGCTGGTCGAGGTTGACTACGAAGAACTGCCGGTTCTGACCGACCCGTTTGAGGCGTTGAAGTCCGACGTTGTCCTGCGTGAAGACCTTGCGGGTCAAACCGAGGGCGCCCATGGCCCGCGCAAGCATCACAACCACATCTTCACCTGGGAACAGGGCGACAAAGATGCGACTGAGGCCGTTCTTGGTGAAGCCGATGTCGTGGCCGAAGAGATGGTCTATTACCATCGGACCCACCCATGCCCGCTGGAGACATGCGGCTGTGTTGCCTCGATGGATAAGGTGACCGGCAAACTGACGCTTTATGGCACCTTCCAGGCCCCGCACGCGATCCGAACCGTTGTGTCGCTGATCTCTGGTCTCGCCGAGCACAATATCCGGGTGATCAGTCCTGATATCGGTGGCGGCTTCGGTAACAAAGTTGGTGCTTATGCGGGCTATGTTTGCTCGGTTGTCGCCTCTATTGTCACCGGCCAACCGGTGAAATGGGTCGAGAACCGGATGGAAAACCTTATGTCCACCGCCTTTGCCCGGGACTACTGGATGCAGGGCAAGATTGCTGCGACCAAAGATGGCAAGATCACTGGTCTCTGGTGCCATACCACAGCAGATCATGGTGGATTTGACGCCTGTGCCGACCCGACCAAGTTCCCGGCTGGTTTCATGAACATTTGCACGGGGTCATATGACATCCCAACTGCTTATCTGGCTGTGGATGGGGTTTATACCAACAAGGCACCGGGCGGTGTCGCTTATCGTTGCTCATTCCGGGTGACCGAGGCTGCCTATTTCATCGAACGGATGATTGAGGTTCTGGCGATCAAGCTGAACATGGACGCGGCCGAGCTGCGGCGGATCAACTTCATCAAGGCCGATCAGTTCCCATATCAATCGGCGCTAGGCTGGGAGTATGACTCGGGAGACTATCACACTGCTTGGGACAAAGCGCTAAAGGCCGTCGACTATGACGGCCTGCGGGCGGAACAGGCGCAGCGGATCGAGGATTTCAAGGCTGGCAAAACCCGCAAACTGCTGGGCATCGGCCTAACGCATTTCACAGAAATCGTTGGGGCCGGACCGGTAAAGAACTGCGATATCCTCGGTCTGGGTATGTTCGACTCCTGCGAAATCCGCATCCACCCGACCGGCTCCGCCATCGCGCGGCTGGGGACGATCAGCCAGGGTCAGGGCCATGCCACGACCTTTGCCCAGATTATCGCCAGTGAGATTGGCCTGCCTGCCGATGATATAACGCTGGAGGAGGGCGACACCGATACCGCGCCTTATGGGCTAGGTACGTACGGGTCTCGGTCAACGCCCGTGGCCGGTGCGGCAACAGCAATGGCTGCACGCAAAATTCGCGCCAAGGCGCAGATGATTGCCGCCTACCTGCTTGAGGTCCATGATGATGATGTCGAGTGGGACGTGGATCGCTTCGCCGTCAAAGGCGCGCCCGAACGGTTCAAGACCATGAAGGAAATCGCCTTTGCCGCCTACAATCAAGCCATTCCGGGTCTTGAGCCAGGTCTTGAGGCTGTCAGCTATTATGACCCGCCGAATATGACTTACCCTTTCGGGGCCTATATTTGTGTCATGGAGATTGATGTGGATACCGGCGAATGGGACGTCCGGCAGTTCTACGCGCTGGACGACTGTGGAACCCGGATCAACCCGATGATCATCGAAGGGCAGGTCCATGGTGGCGTGACCGAGGCGCTGGCCATCGCGATGGGTCAGGAAATTGCCTATGATGAAATGGGTAACGTCAAGACCGGTACTCTGATGGACTTCTTCCTGCCCACGGCATGGGAGACGCCCAACTACACCACTGATCATACGGTGACGCCATCTCCGCATCACCCGATCGGTGCCAAGGGCGTGGGCGAGAGCCCGAATGTCGGCGGAGTGCCCGCGTTCTCGAACGCGGTGCATGATGCATTCCGCCCATTTGGCCTTGTTCAGAGCCACATGCCGCATGACCATTGGCGTATCTGGAAGATCGCCAACGGTTTGGGAATGCACGGCTAACAGGAAAGGCCGCCGCGCTGGAATACGGCGCGGCGGCAATCCGGGAGAATGGCATGAGCTTGCAGGACATACAGCAAGGCCTCGCCGAGGTAGGCTATGTTGCCGATGACCGTTTGGCGATGGCACTGCATCTGGCGCAGACGCTTGGGCGTCCGCTGCTGCTGGAAGGGCCGGCAGGGGTCGGCAAAACCGAGGTCGCCAAGGCGTTGGCCGCACAGCGCGCCGCGCGGTTGATCCGGTTGCAGTGCTACGAAGGGTTGGATGCCAGCCACGCGATTTACGAGTGGAACTACCAGCGCCAGTTGCTGGCCATCCGTGCAAGCGAGGCGCAGGGCGGCACCAGCGAAGCGCAGTTGTTCACCGATGACTATCTACTGAAGCGACCATTGTTGGAAGCAATCAGCGAAGAAGAACCGTCTGTTCTGCTGATCGATGAAATCGACCGGGCAGATGAGGAGTTTGAGGCATATCTACTGGAGATTCTGTCTGACTTTCAGATCACCATTCCGGAACTCGGCACCATTAAGGCGCGTTCGCGGCCCATCGTGATCCTGACGGCGAATGGGACACGCGACCTGTCCGACGCGCTGCGGCGTCGGTGCCTGTACAGTTTCCTCGACTACCCGTCGCGTGAAACGGAAATGGCAATCCTGAAAGCCCGTATGCCCGAAGTCGAAGGGCTGTTGGCGCGCCAGATTATTGGTGTCGTGCAGTCGCTACGAAAGGAAGATCTGGAGAAAACTCCCGGCATCGCCGAGATGCTGGACTGGGCGGCGGCCCTTTCGGGGCTGGGTGTCAACGACATGGCGCAATCCCGTGACGAGGTTCAGGCCACGCTTGTCTGCCTTCTGAAAACCGCAGCCGACTATGATGCTGCCCCGCCCGAAGTGATGGATCGCCTGATAGGAAAGGTGGCGTAATGCAGGTCACCCGGTTCCCCGCTCGCGCGTCCGGTTTGTCGGATCGCATGTCCGGCTTCATCGCGCACCTGCGCATGAACGGAATGCGCGTCGGGCCTGCTGAAACCGGGGACGCATTGGCCGCGCTGGCGGCGGTTGAAGCGACAGATGTCAGACAGGCCCAGCAGGCGCTTTGTGTTTTGCTGGCAAGTGACGCTGACGATTGGCGGCGGTTCGATGACCTGTTCGAAGCCTATTGGTACAATTCAGGGAAGCAACGCACGGGAACCGCCCAAACCGCGCATGTGCGAGTTCAATCCGCCAAGCCGATGATCTGGCAGCAAGAGAGCCAGGATTCTCAGGAATCCGAGACTAGCACGGATCAGGCCGCCGCACCTGATACCGGCGATGGGGAGGCCGTGGGGAGAGACGGGAAGCTGATTGCAACCCGTACGGCCAACCTGTCGCGCCGGGATTTGCGCGAGTTGATGGATGAAGACGCGCTGCGTCAGGCCGAACAAGCCGCAACCGCCATCGCACGCGCTATTCGCGACCGGCGCTCGCGCAGGCGCAAACAGGCGCTGCGAGGACCTGCTTTGGATATGCGTCGCATACAGCGGGCCAGCCTTGCGCGGGGCGGAGAACCAATGGACCTGTACCGCCGCGCCCGTCCGCCGCGCCCGATGCGGATCGTGGCACTGTGCGATGTCAGTGGATCGATGACGGTCTATTCGCGGGTTTTTCTGGCCTTCCTCAAGGGTCTGATCGGCAGTGGAACAGAGGCGGATGCCTATCTCTTCCATACCCGCCTAATGCGCGTCACGGATGCGCTCCGCGACCACGATTCTCTGCGTGCGGCTGGGCGGCTTTCTCTAATGGCCGAGGGATTTGGCGGCGGCACGGACATTTCGGGCAGTCTTGAGCAATTTCTGAGCGGATATGGAGCGCGTGCTCTGAATGGGCGGACCATCGTACTGATCTTGTCAGACGGGTATTGCAGTTCCGACCCGCAGGCCTTGGGAGATGTTTTGTCCCGGATACGACGAAAAGCGCGACGGATCGTTTGGCTGAACCCGCTGAAAGGCTGGCGCGACTATCAACCCATCGCGGCCGCGATGCAGGCGGCTGAGCCTTATTTAGACGCGCACCTGCCCGCCAATACGCTGGCAGCGTTGGCGGCGTTGGAAACCGAATTCCGAAAACTGTGAAAGGACATGGCCATGGCAGGTTTCGATATTTTCGACACGATTGAGGAGTTACGCAGCAAAGGTGACGCCTTCTGTGTGGCAACGGTCCTTCGTACAGCCGATGCCACCTCGGCCAAAGCTGGCGGTAAGGCTGCAATCACGCGAGATGGACGGATTTTGGGTCATCTGGGCGGAGCATGCGTACAGCGCGCCGTTCGAGCATCTGCACAAGAAGCATTTGCGAGTGGAACTCCGAAAATGATCCGCGTGAAACCCTCGGACAAGGTGGTGGCGATGGCAGATTCCGATGGTGTTCAGACTTTCAAAAGCGGGTGCCCGTCAGGTGGCACAGTCGATTTGTTGATCGAGCCATATCAACACGCGCCGCGCCTGATTATTTTTGGTGAATCTCCGATAGCCCATGCTCTCGCGTCTCATGCAGTGCTGACCGGATTGCGAGTTTGTTTGCCCGAGGGTTCTGAAAGTTCGCTGGATTTTGCCAGCTTTGATCCTGACGATGTAACCGCATTGGGCGTCGAACCGCGCGATTTCGTTGTTGTCGCATCGCAAGGGCAGGGGGATGGTGCTGCTTTGAAAGCTGCTTTGGAAACTCCGGCGCGCCGGGTGTCCATGGTTGCAAGCCGCCGTAAGGCTCAGGTGTTGTGCGATAGACTGGTCGCTCAGGGGTTGGACCCAGAAAAAACCAAACGGCTCAAATCACCGGCAGGTCTCGATATTCGCGCCATCGATCCGCATGAGATCGCGCTGTCGATCCTTGCAGAAATTATCCTCTGGCGAAATTCAGACAAATCCGAGGAGACTTCGCATGATGAAAAAATGGCGTGATTGGTTGCGCGCCTTCAGGGCTACGCAACCCAAAATGACCCCGGAAGAAGCGACCGAAGCTGCGCTTCGCGTTTATCCCAGATGTTGTTGAGAGAAGGACCCTCAGATGGAACTAAATGACGAAATCCGCATCGCTGCTCCGCGAGATGTCGTGTATCGCGCGTTGAACGATCCGGATGTGTTGCGGGAGTGCATCCCTGGTTGTGAGGAATTGATACAGCATTCTCCCGAGCATCTTGAGGCCAAGGTCGTATTGAAAATCGGCCCCGTCAAAGCACGCTTCAGCGGGGAAGTGACATTGGATAACTCCAAAGCGCCAGATGAGTTTTCTCTGACTGGTGAAGGTAAAGGAGGTGCAGCGGGTTTTGCCAAAGGCGGTGCTGATGTTTCTCTCTCTCCGGATGGGGAAGAAACTGTGCTGTCTTACACAGCGAAGGTCGAAATCGGCGGAAAAATTGCACAGCTGGGAAGTCGGTTGATTGCGGGTACGGCGAAGAAGCTCTCAGCCAAGTTTTTCGACAGTTTTGGTGAAATAGTCGCCGAGCAATTTGCTGACTAGAATAGCTTGCCTTGCATTGTCTTGGACCATCGGCACATCGTCGTATTGCGTCATGTTTGTATGGCGCGGTTTTGGATCTTGGATAGAAAAAGGCCCGCCGGATGGCGGGCCTTTGCAGATCAATCCGGATGTCC
>NZ_JBQFRS010000007.1:0-199026 GCF_056537525.1 Ruegeria sp. CE12
GCGCGAAGCTGCAGGCGTCGCTTCGACCATAGATCCGGAAAGCTCTACAATACCTGCGGAGTAGTTTTCGATAACCCACCTGTGACCCCAATATGAAGTTGGGGTCACAGACAAGAAGAAGTGTCGAGCAAAAATACTGTCCGGGAAGCAATTACTCCACGGGGTTGTCGGCAACAAACCGACAGAGATGTTCAGCAACACGGTCGCCCGCCTCCAACAGGATCGAGTGCTTTAACTTTGGCAGGATAAACAGTTCCGAGTTCGGCAGCGCCTGATCTATCAGGCGATTCAGGCGCGGATTGCAGCCCCCGTCATTTTCACCGGTGAGCACCAGGGACGGGGCCGTGACACGCTGCAGCCAAGATGCCATTTCTGTGCCCGCATAGATTCGGAATACATTCAGGAAAACATCCGGATCCGTTCCGATCACCTGCTTCAGCCGGTTTTCAATCACTTCCGGATGTGTCGCGATGAATTCATCGGTGAACCAGCGGGCGGTCAGGGTTTCCAAAACCTGCGGGATGCCCTTTTCTTCCATCGCATGCACGACCCCCCAGACCTTCGCGCTGTCTTCCTTGGTGCGAAAAGCGGCAGTAGACAGAAGTCCTAGCGAGTTGACACGGTTCGGGTACTTCAATGCATAAGCTGGCCCGATCATACCACCTAGGGAATGACCGGCGAAATGTGCGCATTCAAACCCTGTCTTCTCTCGCACCCGCTCCAGATCGGCGACCAACTCATCCAGACCAAATGGGCCTTCCGGCAGCGGCGAGGTCCCGTGTCCGCGAAGGTCATAGGTTACGACGGTGAATTGGTCGGTCAAAATCGGCAGAGCCTTGGCCCAGGTATTGCGCGCCGCCCCGATTCCGTGAATCAAAAAGAGCGGTGGGCCGTCGCCCTGAACGGAGAATTCGCAGTCGATCACATCTGCCATCTATCAGCCCTCAATCCGGAAACTTGTCAGAGCAGAGCTGTCCGCCGGAACCCCAATCGCCTTTATCCACATCTGTTATCACCACGTGCACACTTTGCGGCGTCCCTCCTGCTGCGTTGATAAAGGCATCCGTCAGCTCTCGGATAAGTGCCCGCTTCTGCTCTGGGGTGCGTCATGAAAACATTTCGACACGAATTATTGGCATTGCGGTTCTCCTGTTGGGCCGTTCTGAGGGCGAACAACGTGGTATGCGCCCGCCATGTAGGCCAGGGGTCTCATACCCGCTTCATTCACTGTACTGACGCTGCCCGCGACAACCGAATGAGTTCCATGGGTCATTGTCTGTTCAACTGTACAGGTGAAAGATGTGGCTCCGGCAAGGACTGCACCCGAAGGCGCCTCTGACATTTCTATGCCCTGGAACGGGTCCCTTTGGGCGTGATCGAACATCCCGGAAAATTTTTGAGCGAGGTGTGAGGCACCCTCGGGCAAGACATTAACACTGAAAGCACCGTTTGCGGCGACTGTTCGGGCAATCCGACCTTCGCTTCTCAGGCAGACCAGTACCGACGGGGGATCAGCGGAAAGCGAGGTAAATGCACTCACGGTCGCACCCGCCCGCCCGGCAGACCCATCGGTTGTGACAATGGTGACTGAACTGGCAACCTGACGCATAGCCGAAATAAACATGTCACGGCTTACGGTCATTCCGCCGCCTCGGTGACAGTACGACTGGTGAAATGAGGCATGACCTCTTCGGCGAAACACTGCAGCCCATCCAGCGTCTCTTGAGCGTTGCACCCGAAATTGGGGTTCAGGATTACCCTGTTGATGCCGAGCTCGGAATAAGGACCGAGTTTGTCGATCATTTCCTGCGGCGTGCCGATGAGCAGGCTTTCGGCCAGTTCATCGACAGTTTGCTTGCGCGGAAGCTCGCGGATCATTCCCTTATCCACGACACCCGGCCCGGTAAACACGTTGTCGAAACGGCTGTAGTACCTGTTCGCAGCCGCGATCTTGTTTTGTCGGTCAGTTTCGTTTTGGGTTACAAAGCCAACCCGTGAAAGCGACAGGGTCAGATCGCGCCCAGCTTCTCCCATCTCGCCTTTGGCGCGACTGAAGCCATCGACTTGTTCCAACAACAGTTGCTGGTTTCCCGCAAGCGGTGTCGTCTGAATGTGGAAGCCGCGTTTGGTGCAGTGATAAATACCTTCGGGGTTCAGTACCGCCATCATCATTTGCGGCCCACCGGGACGTAGAGGACGTGGCATGATGGTGATCGGGTCGAACTGATAGAAGTCACCATCCCAACTTACTTCTTCTTCGGACAGAAGCGCCTGCAAAACGGCCAACGATTCATTGAACCGGGCTTGGGTTTCCTCCATCGGCACTCCCAGCCGCTCCATCTCGTATTTGAAGGCCCCGCGACCCACACCCAACATCAGACGCCCTTCAGTAAAGATGTCGGCAACAACCAATTCGCCTGCATAGGTGCGCATGTCGTGTAGTGGCAGCACGACGATTGAGGTCATGATCTTGACGCGGCTTGTATGCGCCGCGATTTTGACCGCAAACTGCAGCGGGGCTGGCATCATCAAGCAGTTGATCAGGTGGTGTTCGGTCACCGACACGGCATCAAAACCCAACCGGTCCGCGAGGATCGCCTGCTCCAGCATGTCGGCATAGACCCGATCCCCGCCATAGGATTTATCAGGGTAATCTGCAGAAAGTTGGATGCTGAATTCCATGATAAGCCTCCTTTGTCTGTCCACGCTACGGTGCCAGAAAAAGGAAATTCTATAAAACGGAATTATTCTATCAATTACATCGAAAAATCTGCATTATCTATTTATGAACATAGCCGCAATTCAGACGTTTCTCAGCGTCGTTCGTACTCGAAATCTAAATCGAGCGGCTGAGGAGCTAAACATCACGCAGTCTGCGGTGACCGCCCGGCTCGACGCATTGGATCAAGCCTTGGGGACCCGATTGCTCGTTCGATCCCGTAAGGGGACGATGTTGACCAAAGCGGGCTTTGCGTTTCTGGAACAGGCAGAAGTGATTACTCGCACCTGGGAAAACGCGCGCTCGCGTGCCAACCTGCCCCGGGGCGTGATACGTCTTTTCAGTTTCGTTTGTGATCCGGGACTGTGGACTGGCTTAGGTCAAAATTGGATCAGGCGAATTCGGGACGACCATCCAGAAACAGCCATTGAGATCTGGTCCGGGCTGACTGGAAATGCTCAATCCTGGTTGCAGAGCGGGATGAGCGATGCGGCACTGCTGACTGAACCCCTTGTCGGGACGGATTTCGAAAGTCGTGAATTCACCACCGACAGTTTGATCCAGGTCGCTACGCAACAGCGTGAGGCAATGCGTTGGGATCCTGACTACATTTATGTGGACTACGGCGCCACATTTAGGGCGCAACACGCCGAAGCCTGGCCAACCGACGAAACCGCATCTGTTGCCTTCAGTAGTCCGGATTGGGCACTTGCGCATCTGCTTTCTGAAGGCGGCTCCGCCTATCTTCCCCAACGTATGGTTGCCGATCTAATTGCAGAAGGCGCTTTGTTTAGCGTTGAAAACGCTGTCGTATTCGAACGACGGACATTTCTCTCTTGGCGCAAGGGTCAAGAAGATAACTTCCCTTGGCTTGCATCTTCGGGTGTAAATCCGAAAGAATACTAAGCTACAAAGGGACAGTTGTGCCGATCTGAATCTGGTCCCCGTGTGAGCTTAGCGAACTCAGTCGCTCATTCGCGAACATGTTGCCTCAAGACATCGATATATGCCGTTTTGTTGATTGGATGCCGCTTTCCGCTATCCTGCAGATCAAAGGGAGGCTTCGTCTATGCGAACTGTGTTTCTGGCAGGCACCTTGTCTGTTGTTGCGACGCTATGCGCCGCGCAAACTTACGACATTGTAATTCTCAATGGTCGTGTGATGGATCCGGAAACCGGATTTGATCAAATCGCTAATGTGGGAATAAGCAATGGTTGGATTACGTCGATTACCGAAGACGCTATTGAAGGCGCTGAGACCATCGATGCGACAGGGCATGTTGTAGCCGCAGGCTTCATCGACCTTGAGCAACACGGTCTGGACCCGTGGGGCATCAAGGTAAATCTTCGTGACGGCGTCACAACCCAAATGGATTTCGAGGTCGGGGCCGCGAACATAGATGAGTGGTATGACGCGCGCGAGGGTGTTACGCAGGCCAATTACGGTACTGTCATTGGGCAAGAGTTCGCACGGATGCGGGTTCATGACGGTCTTGCACTTGAAGGAGGAGACATCGATTTCCGCAATTTCTTCGCTCTTAGGGCACAATCGGTGGAAGATGGCGTTGAAGGATGGTCTTCGGTTCCAAGCAATCGTGAGCAGATGAACGAAATCACGGCGCAGCTTGATGAAGGCCTGCGTCTTGGCGCGCTCGGCGTTGGATCGACCATTGGGTATGCCCGTGAAGGTATTACCACGTATGAGATGTTCCAAGCGCAACGTGCAGCAGCCCGTTACGGGCGGGTGACCTCTGTACATCACCGGTTTCACCCCAGTGCTTCTACGCCGACTGAGACACAAACGGGGGTTAATGAAATCCTTGTCAACGCGATGGTGCTTGGCGCCCCACTGCACATTCATCACGACAACGATTATGGCTGGTGGGAAAACCAGGAAAAACTACAGATGGCCCGCGACCAAGGTTACAACGTCTGGTCCAGTTACTATCCCTGGACCGCCGGATCGGGCAACTACGGCGCCTCCATTATCGCCCCGGAAAACTGGGAAGGCTCGATGGGTTACAAATACGAAGAGACGATCTTTGATCCGCAACTTGACCGCTTCGTAACCAAAGACGAGTTCTTGAACTTTGCAGAGAATGAGCCCGGACGAACCGCTATCGTATTTAGTCCGCCAAGAGAGCAGTGGCTCAATGATTGGATAACAATCGCCGGGTACGGCATCTCTGGTGATGGGATGGCCGGGTTGAACATTGAGGGCAATCTGATGAGTTGGGATGCGCCCTACGAAGATTACGCAGGGCACCCGAGGTCTGCCGGTAGCCATGCGCTTGTATTGAGGCTGGCACGTGAAGCAAATGTGCCACTAATGCTTACGCTCACTCAGTTAAGCTACATCCATGCAAAGCGATTGGGTGATACCGGGTTGCGATCAATGCAGGTGCGCGGGCGGATGCAGGAAGGTATGGTCGCCGATATAACGATTTTTGATCCCCAGACAGTGACCGAAAAGGCAAACTATACACTGGGTCAACAAGGCCTTCCGTCGCAAGGTATTCCCTATGTGCTCGTCAATGGAACGATTGTTGTTAAGAACAGCGAAGTTCAACGAGATGTATATGCGGGACAGCCGATCCGGTTTCCAGTCGAGGAAAACGGGCGTTTCGTTCCGGCTGGTCGCGAACAGATCATGGGTATTCTCACGCCCGATACGGGCACAGCGCGCCCAACGCTGCTTGATGACATCACGAATAGTGAAGCCAATGTAGTACCTCTAGCGCCATCGCCAAAACAGTTTGCGTCGGTAGAGCCAACCGACGCTTATGATTGGTTTACACCTCGCAATGGCCTAGATGATGGTGCCCTGTTCTTTTGTGTCGTACACGCTCGATTTGAAGATCGCTCAACAGCAAGACGTGACTATGCGAAGGCCATGATGTCCAAAACGGGTGAAATTGGTCCCAAACAGCCGGGGCGGGGCATAGCAAACTAACTCGCTAAATTGCGCCCCAGCTCAATACAAAAAAGCCCGCTTTGGGAAGCGGACCACTACTACTGTAGCTATCAGACCGTGAGTAACATTCGGTTAACCCTGAAATCCAATGGCCCAATGATAGATGGAAAAAACGCGCACGTTGCGTGCAAAATATGGAAATCAGCGTTTCCGTATCACTATTGATGAACTGCTAATCAGTCTTCTCTGAGGCGCTTAGGTGCCCGCATTCAGCGAGGCGTGGACCTGCAAGGGGCAATCCAGTTGATCTCTTTACAGAGATGAAGGACCGTAAGAGTAATTTCAGAGGAGCCATAAGACTTACGTTCAATCATCCATTTAAGCCTAGGGAGAGCGAAAATGACCAACGCAACCTACAAGAAGATCGATGTCGTCGGCACGTCAACGGAATCTGTCGATGCCGCTATCAAGTCGGGAATCTCAAAGGCGGCTGAGACTGTAAAAAACCTTGATTGGTTCGAAGTTTCAGAAATTCGAGGTCACATAGAGAATGGTGAGGTTGCTCACTTTCAGGTCGCTATGAAAATCGGGTTCAGGCTCGACTAGGGCAACATGACACCCTCAGCTCAACAGGCGTTACTGAAGAAGAGCGCTGACAGTTCTTTCCAAAGAAGCAGGTCTATTTGTCAGCGTCGGTAAACCCGAACGCCCTGCGATATTTGGGGATGAAGAGCGCTTTCCCTTTCATCATGCGGGTGATCCAGTCGCCGAAGGTTGCAAAGAGCCAGCTATTTCCGATGACGGGGCCGAGTGGCACCAGAATGGGAGCTCTTTTCCTTGGCACGTAAGGCTTCTGCTTTTCGACGGATGCACCATCTATCACTTTCTTAAGCGTCTTGATGAGCCATGGATTTTGTCGGGTCGTCGCGACAATTGTCATTCCGTCGCCAACGTTGGCAATGTCACCGGCTACGAAGACATTCGGGTAGTCCGACGGCCGCAACCACTTGTCGGTCTCAACACGGCCTGCAGTGCCTGAGGTCACACCCGGAAGACTTTGGACCAATGATGTTTGAGGTTTAGAGCCAATCACCGGAAACACAAGATCAGCGGTAATCACACTGCCATCAGCCAGAGTTACAGATCCTTCGTAAGGCCGGTCCAAATGACGCAAGTCCTGCACCCTTTGGCCAAGAATGACAGTGACGCCGAGGCGTTCGAGTTTGCGTTTGAGCTGTGTACCAAATCTAGCCGGGTATTTTGGAAACAAGGTGTCATCGGAAGAAATCAAGGTGATGGTCTTTCCCGGCTGCGCCGCCGAGATCTCGCCCGCAAGTTCAGTTCCCACGGCGCCCGCGCCGACGATTGCTACAGAAGTCGCCCGTGCTAACCGTCCACTGACATCCATGCTGGCTTGACGGAAATCAGCGATGCTGTCTCCCGACGGTTTGAATGGGGCAGCATAAGACGATCCAGTTGCGATCACGATAAAATCCGCCGGGAAAACGGCTCCAGAGTCCAGGTTAACCTGGGTTTGGGAAACTGAAACTGCACGACCCCGCACGACTTTTCCTGACTCTAGTAAGTTGTCGTAGGGGAGGATGATCTTGTCCAATAATGTGGGTTCAACTAGCGCACGGATTGCGGCAGGCGGCTGCACGAAGGCTTCGCGTTGCTCAATCAGGGTGACATCCGCATAAGCGTCCAGTTTCTTGGCGACCTCAAACCCGACATAGCCTCCACCCACGATCACGATCTTCTTTTTGGTCATCGGGTTCCCCATTGCGGCACGTTGCATTGATGGTTAGCTAGCTTTGTACGATCGATCCAACAAGTACGGTCATTTGGGATACTGTAATGAAATCGGACGAACTTGAAGAACACTGCCAGATTGAATCACTGATCTCAGCCATTTCAGGACGTTGGAAACTGCTGGTTATCTATTGGTTGGCGCAAGGCAGCTGCCGTTTCAATCAACTCCAACGCAACTTGGGGTCCATTACTCATCGCACATTGACGCGGCAACTCAGCGAGTTGCAGGAGACGGGGTTTGTCTCTCGCAAAGATTTTCGGACCATACCGCCACACGTCGAATACAGCCTCACGCCTTTGGGCCAAAGCCTGATCCCACTGTTGTATGAAATGCACGAGTGGGCAGCGCAGAACGCGGATAAACTACCGAAGACAAAGACCCGTCCGGGCTAGCTTGGTCAACCAACTTTGGCTGAACGGAACAGCAAAATGATCGCAGCCTGTTTCTCTTGTGGACTTAATTGCGCAGACCATCGCGAACTACTGGCATCCGTGCATGTGAACATCACGCGCAGCGGGATGAAAGAAGCCGTATTTGCGCTGTCTCCTTCAATCAAGGGCCATCACCGGAGGTGGATTGCAGTTCGCACGAGAGCCTGAACAACATGATTGAAGGCTCCGCAGGCCGAGCCGTAAGCATAAATGAACCATAGGCCGGTTCAAAACCGTGCCTAGCGTTCCAGCCGGTCCTTGAAAGTGCACTCGATTACTATCTGACGTTTGACCAGATTTGGATGAGTTGCTTGCTGCCACAGGCCCCGAGCGATTTGTATCTACAACCTACATAAACGCTTGCCTATTGTTGCTACTGATCAGAACGACCACCTCAGACCGGCCTTAAAGAACAGTCCCTGGGCGTCGCTTCCAAACTCCTGTTCGGCATTTGCTTCAAACGTCATGTTGCGGGCAAAGTCGTGCTCGTATCCGAGCAGCACGCTGGCTCCGGTGAAATCTGTCGATGCGAACGAAAGGTCTTGTGTTGTGGAAAATACTGTAACGCTCGCATCGGTATTGCCCAGATCACGTCGTAGGACACCCGACAGTTGGCCGATCAGGACACCGCCGCTGTTCAGCGCATGTTCGGCTTCGACACCCAAGCGGGCTTCGATGACTTCGGTGGTTGCGGCTCCGACCGTTGCGTTGGCAGATGAACCGGTCTCGGTATAACTGTCATCATCTTGACGGGTATAGCGTACACTGCCGAAACCCAGCAATGCAAACGCGTCGCTGACGTCAAATGATCGCTCAACACCCAGATAGGCCGTTGCGAGAGTGCTATCGTAGTTGGCGCTTGCGTTGGCGCTGCCGGCAATTTGGCGTGAGCGCTTGGTCGACAACCAGCCATAGCCTAGCCCGGCCTCAATTGTGAAAGATCCAATCTGACGTCCCAAAGACGCGTCCAGATACACACCATTTGTGTCAAAATCTGTCGTATCGGTATCACCGTTCGAGCGGAGGACACCCAGCCCAAGCGCCAGCGCCAAACCATTATCCAGCTGTCCGGAGTACCCAACACTGCCATTGAATACTGTGACATCGGTATCAACTCCGGGCACGTTTTCGAAACGGCGACTCGCAGCATCTACAATCACATAGGGGCGGAAGGGGCCGAAGCTGACACCCGAAACACGGCCTGTTGCCGAATTGCGCGTAACCTGAGCCTGCCCTCCGTAGTTCAGTGTGCTCATGGAGCCATTGACCACTCCGCCGAAGAAGGCCGTCACGTCGGCTGAGTTCAGCAGTTCGGCGGAATCGACGCTGGCATAAATCGGTGCTGCGCCACCTTCATCTTGGACAAACCACGCTGACCGGCCATCAGAGGCTGTTGTGGCAAATGTGCCTGAGCCCGTTGCAGCGTCCTGGAACCGAAACACCGCGCTGCCACCGACGGCATTCAGATTTACATTATGTTCCTGTACCCGGATCAGCCCCCCGACTTTGTCCTGGGTGACAAGGTTTAGCGTCCCTGCGCCGGTTCCCAAATATATCGCATAGGCGTCCCCCGAGGCGGACGTCGCGGAGATATCGCCAACGGCGGTGATTACGCCGTCAAAGTTCCCGAAGTGCAGGCCGTAGGCGTTGACCTTGTCACCACCTGCCGCATCGGCCCGAATGACGCCGCTGTTGGAGAAGTTGCCCTGCATGTCCTCGATGTAGAACCCAGCGGCGGTGCCGTCGGCATTGTTCGTTGCATTGACCAATCTGGCAGTGGCCGTAACTGTTCCTGTGTTTGCGACGTCGCCTGCCATCGTATCGTATAACAGAACGGCCTGAGCGCGCGCGCGTTCGACCCCCTGGGCAAAAGCTGTGATATTACCCTGATTTTGAACCGTATCACTGGTACTACCGCGCACGTAAATTCCGCGTGCACTGGATTCTTCGGTGGCCGAAAAGCTCTGCGCGGTGATCGTTCCCGAGTTCGTTAGCTTGCCCTCTAGCCCATCGCGAACGAAGACCCCGGCCACATTTGCGCTGTGACCTTCTGCGCGAACTGAAACAGTGCCGCTGTTTGTGACATCACCACCGACCTTGCTTCCTACATAGATCCCATAGGCTTGCGCTTCGGTTTCCTGCGATGTGGCCTGTGCGATGACTGACCCAGAATTCGAGAAGCCGCCATTGAGTTGCTCATCGATGTTGAAGCCATAGGCCTCAGCTTCGGCTTGTGCAGTTGCTGACACAAATACCGAGCCCTGATTAGCGATGTTGCCGTTCAAATGGTCATCGTCGCCTGCGCTTCCCACATGCAAACCATAAGCTTTGGCAACACTGTCTGACGATTTGGCCCTGATGGAAATGGCACCCTGATTCCGGAAATCACCTTTCAATCCGTCTTGTGCATACAGTGCTGCAGCCCGCGCTTCCTTGTGTGCTGCTGCCTGAACCGTCATCGATCCGGTGTTGTTCAGGGTACTGACTGCTTCTTCATGGTCAAAGTAGAGCGCATAGGCGTAGGCATATTCATCATCAGAACTGGCTTGCACCGCGAAAGACCCTGAGTTTTCGATATCCGCGTCAACCTGATCATTTCTGGTTAGCAGCCCATAGGCCTCGGCTTGTTTCGTTCCCGCGTCAGCAATCGCCCGGATCGTCCCGGAATTGTTCAACGCGCCGGTCCACTCCCGATTGATATAGACGCCCGCAACGGTGGCTTCGGTCGCACCAGTACCCTGAACCGAAATCGCGCCCGAGTTGAGGATGTTACCTTCCAGCCCCGACACCACAGAAATGCCATACCCAAGTGCGTCATTGGCCGTGCTTTGCGTGACGACCGAGATATTGCCCGAGTTCATGATGTTTGCGCCAACCTCACCGGACAGCCTCAGCCCAATCGCTTCGGCTTCGTCTTCGGCGCCGGCCTGTAGCGCTATTGTACCGCTGTTGCTGACATCCTTGGTGACACCGCCACTGATATAGAGACCATAGGCGTCCAAGTCATCTTCATCGATCCGGCCGACAACTTGAATCGTGCCCGTATTAGAGAAGGCGCCATCCAGTCCTTCGTCAATCCGAATGCCGTAGACATCTGCCGACGTTCCACTGTCAACTTCGCTGCGAATAAGCCCGCTGTTCAGAACATCTCCGGTCACGCCATCTTGAGCGTAGAGACCATAGGCATATGCTTGTTTGTTCTCTCCGATCGCCTTGACCGACAGGACACCCGAATTGTTGAAACCACCCTGGATGTGACCCGTGACATCCAGACCCTTCGCCATGACATCTTCATGAGACGCACCCGTGGCAGTCGCCGTAACTGCTACGCTACCAGAATTGAAGAACGTACCCGTCAGCTTACCATCGACGCGAAAGCCCGATGCCGTGGCCGTATCCTCACCGGAAGCCGATACAAACACCGAGCCCCCATTGGTAATGTTCTCGGTTACGTCACCATAAGAGATCATGCCGTAAGCAAATGCATCTGACGAAGATGCAACGGCCTCTGCACGGATTGATCCGTTGTTCGTCATGCTGCCGGTCAAGCCGCCTCCGACGCGTAAACCCGCGACATTCGCGGCATCGGAACCCGCACGTGCGACAGCTCTGATGCTGCCTGAGTTGGCCACATTGCCGGTCATGCCACTGGTAACGTCCACACCGCTGGCGCGAGCGCTGGATCCACTGGCATCGGCCATGACCGAGATACCGCCCAGATTGTTGAAGTCACTGGTCAGTCCGCCGGCGATGTCGATACCATTGGCCGAAACTTCATCGGACCCTTTAGCATTTACAACAATCGTACCGCTATTTGTGACTGCCCCCGTCAGTCCACTGCTGATATCAACACCGTCCGCGCGGACGGATGTTGATCCTGATGCGTTGACTACAACCGTACCAGAATTCGACAGATTTCCAGTCATACCTCCGGATACATGCAGGGCCTCCGCCT
This sequence comes from Ruegeria sp. CE12, assembly GCF_056537525.1. Classification (NCBI taxonomy): domain Bacteria; kingdom Pseudomonadati; phylum Pseudomonadota; class Alphaproteobacteria; order Rhodobacterales; family Roseobacteraceae; genus Ruegeria; species Ruegeria sp. CE12. The sequence continues at coordinate 11,833 of NZ_JBQFRS010000007.1, forward strand.
GAACCTGGCTAGAGCCACCTTTCGCAGTAACCGAAACGACACCGGTGTTTGAGAAGTTTCCATCAAATCCACTGGTGACGTAGAAAGCGTTGGCATCTGCCTCAGACGAGCTGATGGCCTCGATGGACACAGATCCACTGTTCGTTATGTCTCCGGTCAAGCCGCTGCTGATGTAAAGTCCATCCGCATCCGCTTCGCCCGCGTCGCTAACAGCTTTGACGGCAAAGCTTCCTGAGTTGACGAAATTTCCGGTCAGACCGCTGCTGACGTAAAACGTGCTTGCGTAAACCGACGTGCCCCCTGCAGCATTGACCGTGACAGTACTGGCGTTGGTGATGTCGCCTGTCATCCCGCCGCTGACATAGAAAGCATCGGCATCCGTTCTATCGATGCCGCCTTGAGCATCAACTGCTATGGTACCGGAATTCAGGAAACTGCCCGTCAGACCGCCACCGATACGTATGCTGGCGGCGTTTGCTGTGTCGGACCCTGCATGCGCAATGGCGGTGATCCTGCCAGAATTAGAGATATTGCCCGTCATGCCACTTGTGATGTCGATACCACTGGCGCGTCCGCTGGTATCATCAGCATCGGCCTCGGCCCTAACGGTTCCGCTGTTCAGGATATGACCTGTCAATCCGCCGGCGATGTCGATCCCGTTGACCCGAACTTCGTTGTTACCATCTGCCCTGACGGCAATCGTGCCGCTATTGTTGATAGTGCCCGTCAGTCCACTGCTGATATCGAAACCATCCGCGCGCACCGAGGAAGACCCTGAGGCGGAAACGGTGACCGTGCCCGAGTTCAACAGGTTTCCATCCATTCCGCCCGCGACGTGCAATGCCGATGCGGATGCACGATCCGAAGCACCGCTTGCTCTGACTGATACCATACCAGAATTCGAGTAGCTTCCGGTAAACCCGCTGGAGACATAGAACGCGTCAGCATCAGCCCGCGACGCGCCGGTCGCTTCAATGGTGACGGTGCCATTGTTTGTTATGTCACCGGTCATGCCACTACTGATGTAGAACCCGTCAGCGTCTGCTTCACTCGCGTCGCTATCGGCTTTGACCATGATGCTACCGGAATTCAGGAAGCTGCCGGTCAGGCCGCTACTGACATAAAAGGCGTCAGCATCGACCGACGAATTGCCCGATGCGTTGACCGTTACGGTGCTGGAATTGGTGATGCTCCCCGTCATTCCGCCGCTAACATAAAAGGCATCGGTGTTGGTTTCCTCACAGCTGCCTTGAGCAGAAACCGAAATGTTGCCGGAGTTCAGGAAGTCGCCCGTCATGCCGTCAGCGACTCTGACAGCAACGGCCTCTGCCGTTTCGGCTCCGGTGTTAGTGGTGACAGTAATTGTGTTGGAACTGATAATGCTGCCGTTCAACGCTCCATCGATATTGATGCCGGTTACTGAAACCGAAGCACCGCTTGTTGTGGTGGCGCTGAGAGTTCCGGTGTTCCTGATGGTTGTGCTGACGTCGTCCCCAAACATCAAAGCTGTAGCCGAGGCATTCGACGATCCTGCCGCAGCGACCGCTGAAACGGCTCCTGCATTCATGACGGATCCTGTGGATTGAATGCCATTTTCAAACCTGCCGCCAGTGGCGACAGCATTGTCCGCGACCGTGGATGCGCTTGCCGACAATGTTCCTGAGTTTGAGAATGCCCCGCCGAACTCGTCATTGGCTAGGAAGCCATAAGCCGTAACGTTGGCTGCACCTCCGGTAATGGAAGCGCTTATTGCGCCGGTGTTGATGATCTGACCCGAGGGCAGCAACTGGTTGTTCGCCTGAAGACCTACCGCCAGCGAGTTTGCTGTTGCAGAGATAGAACCGCCGTTGGTGAGGACGCCGGAATAATCCGTGTCCAGTTCGACAGCGCGCGCCGTGGGTGCAGAAACGGTTACCGAAGTTGGTGATGTAATGCTGTTGTCTTCGTCACTCGCAAATACTAACGGCGCTGTTTGCGATGCGGTGATGACTTCTGCTTGGGCCTCGCCTGACGGTAATGAGCCTATCGATGCCGCTGCAAGAAAGACCGAAGGTGCGATGCTGGCAATCTTGCCTTTCCATTTGACAACGCGCCCACCCCTAGCCACGTGCGCCTGCACGGACCGCCGCAATCCGGTTGTATTCACTGATGTTCCCCCAAAAAGGTCTTTTTTTATGATTTGTCTATGCTTGGCCTAGAAACAAATATCGGCGTAATTGTGGCAAACTTCGAAGGTGTGCATCATGCTTTTCCGAACAGGTTAGTATTTAGTAGTCGCCACGTATCAATATGATATTAATTGGTAAATTCAGTCAGATACGTCATTGGTAGGCGAGCACTTTTGAGTGGAGCTTGTACGGTACTCATCGCCATGACGCGCCGCTAAGCTCCAGGAAAAACAACTGGACTGATCGCGCCTGCTATGACTCGATTGCTGCAATATAAATACAGTTAAGGTGTGGGGGTGACCCCCCGGAGTATGAGGTCTACGGTCACGTCCTTACGCTGCAATTTTGGGGCAGGTTTGAGCACCAAGATATCGTAGTTAGGAAGTGCAAAACGACTGTTCCTAAATTGGGGACTAGAGGCATGCTCATCCGGGTCTCAACGCCTGAACAGTTTAAATGCAGAGAGCCGGATCGTAAGAACCGGCTCTCTGATCGTTAGTATGGCAACTCTCATCAGTCGCACCATCTGACGCTCAGTTATTCTTCAAGGCCAGGAGCGTTCGCCCTCGATAACTTGTGCGCTGAGTTCAAGATCGCCAACATTCTCGAAGGTTGGATAGGCTTCCTGCATTGCCGCGACCAAAGCGGCAGAGTTTTCAGCCTCTTCCGACGCTGCTTCGAACGCAGCGACGTATTCTTTGGTGAAATCAACGATGCTTTCATCCTCGGCACTATCGCCAATGACATGCCCGGGAATGATACGCTCGGGGTTGAGCGCGGTGATCTGCTCCAATGTTGCACGCCAGTTGTCGCGGCTTTCGGGTGTTTGGTTGTCTGCAAGCCAAACATGGACGTTTTCATAAAGAACCACACCGCCCATAACGGTTTTCTCGGTTGGTGCCCAAAGGAAGGTGTGAACGGGGTCATGGCCGTCCAAGCCTACAACCTGAATGATTTCTCCGTCCACGGTGAGGTTGTCGCCCTCCAGAACGTCCGGGATGATCAACTCGGTCGGCGCATTTTCCTTCAGGATCGGCCCCCAGAAATCATATTTGAGCTGGATCGTCTTCTCGATCCCTTTCACGGTTTCCGGTGTGGCGACAATTTTGACATCGGGATAAGCTGCGCGGATCGTATCCAGCCCGAAATAGAAATCGGGGTCTTTGTGGCTGATGAAAACGGTCGTAAGCGGTTTGCCGGTCGCCTGGATCATGCTGACCAGTTGTTCGGCATCATCCTTTTCAAACTGCGCATCGACCAGCAGCACTTCGCTGGGTCCTTCGACCAGATTTGAAGACACCGGGAACAGGCTGCCTTCGTTGGGAGTGAAGTGGGTGATTTTCAGGTCGGCAGCCATTGCAGCCGTTGAAATCATCATTGCTGCTGTAGCGGTCAGGATTGCTTTCATAGTCATCTCCTTTGTCAGGGGGCAACCATCTATGGCCGTTGCGGTTGCCTTACGTGTGACAAATAGGGAGTCGACGTTGTCAGCTAAATACGCATTATATGGACTTAGTGTCAGCTAAAAGATGACGATTAATGGCAAAATCAAACCTGAACCGGCTCGAGTATTTTGTGGCAATAGCTGAGGCTGGAACTATCACGGCGGCGGCAGATCGTATGCGTGTCAGTAAGGCCGTTGTCAGCAAGCAATTGCAGCTTCTTGAAGAAGAGCTTGGGGCAACATTGATTGTTCGAAATTCTCGCCATCTGAACCTGACGGAAATCGGTCAGTCTTTTTATGCGGCTGCGCAGGCTTCGGTTGCACAGGCGGAAGAAGCTTACGCGATGGTGAGGCGTGGTAATGCCGAACCTTCCGGAACACTGCGCATCACTGCACCACTTGATCTGGGTGCTGACTATGTTGTTCCAGTCGTTGCGGAGTTTCGTAGAATGCACCCCGCGGTAACCATCGAGCTGACATTGAGTGACGTGCGGATTGATCCGGTTGAAGCACGATTCGACATTGCCTATCGTGTTGGCTGGCTGTCTGATTCTGCGAATATCGCCCGCAAGTTGGGAGAGTTCAGACAGATCGTCGTTGCCTCTGCAGAGGTCATCAATGAGTTGGGCGATCCTGATACACCTAGTGACTTGTCGAATTTTCCGTTTATAGAACATCGGGCACTATCGACTCCGCTCCGCTGGCGTTTTTCCGGTCAAACTGGCGAAACAATTGATGTTGAAATGAAGCGTGCCCTGTCGGCTGACGTGACGCCGGCAATCAAGGCGATGACACTTGACGGGGCAGGTATCTCAATCCTTCCGGATTTCTACGTTCGGAAAGAGCTCACGGATAGATCTCTGATCCAGCTACTCCCGGACTGGACGCTCCCGTCCGGAGGAATTTATGCAGTTTATCCGCCGACACAGTATAGATCGAGCGCTACGCAGCGGTTTTCGAAGCTCTTCGCCGAGAACATGGGCAAAGAACTGGCATAAGCAGCAAGTTGGGAACCAATCACTGACTATTGAGTTGCGACAGCCTGCATAGATGCCTTTTTGTGTTTCTTCACATGGGGTGAACCAAGATCGTCACGCTCGTTTCGGTGCCGTTGCATCGCAGCATTATTGTTTGCAATCACATCGCCCTTTGGGCCAGCCTGCTGCCTCTACTGCAAGAAGTTCATGGCACTTCAAAAACCGCTGATACGCTCTATGAGCCAGTACATCGACACTGAACCGATGCCGTAGGCGGCAACTACTGTAGCCCCTTGGCTGATTGGAGCCGCAATCAGGCGCCAGGTTGTCACCAACAGAGCCAAGACGCCGACAAAACAAAGCTGTCCGGCTTCAACGCCTAGGTTAAACGCAAGCAAGGCTGCAGGAATATCATTCGCGGGCAGTCCAATGTCAGCCAAAGCCCCTGCAAAACCCAGACCATGCAAAAGTCCAAACCCGAAACAAACGATCCAGGGTTTTTGTTCTGAAAGTCGGAACCGACCTTCGCTGCTCTTTACAATCTCCATCGCCAGAAAAACGATGGACAGTGCGATAACGGCTTCTACCGGCGGACCCGGAACGTTCAATATACCAAACGTTGCAAGCGCTAAGGTTATGGAATGCGCAAGTGTGAAAGCTGTCACTGCCCCCACCAGTCTCCATGGATCGCGGACCAGAATGAACAATGCGAAGACAAACAGCAGGTGATCCCAGCCTTCCAGTATGTGTTCAAAACCCAACTGGAAGTAGGCGATGAAAACCGACCATGTTGTTTGTTCAGAAGGTATGTTCTGAACGGTGGCATCTGACGTGAATCGAAGTGTCGCGGGTGAGGATTCTAGGGGGAGTAGCCGTACCAATACATCGTTCTGTTGCGTCTCTAATCCTTCAATCTTGATGGGTTGCCCCGCAATGCCCGCGCGGCACTCGACAACCCAGGAAGAAACCCACGCTCTGCTATCGGAAATCGGATCAGGCCCACGTGCCGGGGTGCAACTCTCTGGCAATACAGCATCAATCGCCATTGGCTGACCATTCACATCGGGCTTTCGCCAATGAACGCTCCAGGTGTCAGAAGCGATTTGGCGAATTTCCAAGTATCCCGGATCAAGCGCATGCGCATCAGCACCACTTGTGGAGCACGCAAACAGCAGGGCTACCAATAAGCAGACGATGAGTTTCATTTGAGCCGACCTGAAAGATCAGGCGTTACAATTTCGTAGTTATCGGCCAGAGCGTTAAACTGCGCTAGCGCCAGATCCTCACTCATCGCACGGTGCCAATCTCGCAGCACCACGCTGTGAATTTCTGACAGGGGAGGTATTTGACTGGGTTCGACGGCCAGTACCTGAACCAGATGGACCCCATAACCAGACTGGATCGGTCCCGTCCACTGATCTGTTTCAACCTCCGCGAAGCTTTTCGAAAATCCAGCGCCAAAGACCGAGTCAATTGCTCGGGTCGGGGTCAAGGGCATTGAGGCAGGTAGCAGTGTGGAGGCGCCGACAGCTGTGACATCTTGATCTGTGCGCAGTGCTGTCAACGCCTGTTCAATTTCGGCATCGCTTGGTTCTTCACCCAGAAAGACCTGAGTGAAAGCCACCTTGGCGGGCGTAGCGTAGCGTTCTGGGTTTTGTTGAAGAAACGCCTCTAGTTCTTCGTCCTCCGGAACAACTGAAGTAGCGATAGCTTCGGTTAGAAAATCCATTTTCTGGCTGAGCCGAGATCTGATCACGGTATCTCCGCGATCCAAGCCAAGCTTTTTCGCTTCCCTGACCAGAATCTCCTCACGAATTGACGCATTCACCAAAGCTTCTAGTTCAGCGCCGCTTGGAGAGCGTTTCCGCATCGCTTCAAACTGGGAAGCTAACAGAGCGACATCGCTTTCGCTGATCGTGATAGTCTCGAGGTCTTCGACGGTCTCGCTATCTTTTGAAACTATGTGGAACCAAAAAAAGATTGCCGCTCCAATCAAGAAGAAATGGAACAGAGGTTCTTTTAGTAATCGCATGAAGACTCCTGCGTGAAACGCAATCAGGTTTTATGTATCGATGCTGGCATCAGACAAATTGATTATACAAGTTAATGAATGCTCCGCGCGCTTTAGATGTTTGGTTATAGCTCCGAGGTAGGGCTGCTACCTCGGGCTCTCTTCTCCAGCACAGAGCGTGTCACTCTGTCGGCGTATACCAAATCGGGGACGAATATGCGCGCTCCTGATGTGTGAGTATCGCATCTTCTGGCAATTCGGAGCCGAACCTCAATTTGTCATACAGCACCCAGCGCGGCGTCGGGATTTCGATGGCACGCACATAATAAAACGCCCGCGCGTTCGGATCGAAATCAGGATCAGACCAAACGGTTACCAACTCGGCGGTGCCGATTGTGTTGGTCCAGCTGGCGGTTTCCAAATCCACTGTGTTTCCAACCGCTGGGATTTTGCCGTTTTGATCAGCAACACGATTATCCGACCACGCCACGTCGTAGACTTTTTCCTGCAAGGTCCCTTCGGAGTCGAGCCACCCCTTTATCACTTGCACGCGATCCAGATTGGCTCCGATCGGGTCGCGAAGCGCCGCGATAAGGAATGCAGGCGCACCGTCTCCTTCGCGAGGACGCAGGTCAGAACCCATCGGAACACCTTTGGTGTAGCCAACATCTGCAAGGAAGCGGGTTTCAACGTCCGCATCATTGAAATCCCATCCGCCAAAGAACCGCAGGCCAATTCGGGGTCCGGTGGTTGCATAGGTCTCTCTGCGTTTGAACGCATCGAAGATGGCGGCACGGGTATTCTCAGTCGCCCAAACTGCAGTGTATCCAGAGGCAACAAGGAGGTCGCCGGGGATTTCACCAAGATCATTGGCGATGAAGGGATGTTCGATCCGCGAGGCTGAAGGTTCAACGCTGACGGACTTTCCAAAGAAGTTGTCTTCTTCGGCTGTGGCCAGAGAGGTATGGCTGTCCGTAGCGCCACCCATCCCGAACTTATAGGGGTTCACGCCGAACTTTTCTTCCAGCATCAAACCGCGCTTCAGCGCCTCGCGGGCGTATTCACCAGCCAGCATATCGTCGGTCTTCAATTCTGTGATATCGAGATTGCCTACGTCCCAGTTTTCGTAGTCCGCGAATTCATCGTCCGGGCTCAGGAATGGATGTGCTTCGCCATCACCCTTGATTTGCGTGACCTCATAGTGCGGCTCCCACTTTGCTCGGGCGGCTACATAATCCTCGTCGACCTTGCCGCCATGGTATGTGTCGTCGGTTGGGAACATCCACCCGTTCGACAGGTTGCCGTTGTGGGCAAAGGCTACCGCGCGGCCACCCGTTTTTTCTTCATATTCTTCAAGCCAGGCATACAGCGATTTTGGGTCTGTATCGCCATATGGTGGTTGTGTAACCGGGGGAACCATCTGCAGAGCTCGGATCGGCCCATCGCGGAGCATGACATTGCGATGCAGATTGAAACCCTTGGGAACCGATGTCCACTCGAAGCCGATGAACGCCGTAAAGTTTCCGGGGTCGTTGTGCTGCTCGGCCGCCAATACAATGCTTTCCCAAGTAAAGGCAAAAGCATCCGCGCCGGGGCTGTAAGACTCGAGTAGGATCTCGGGCAGGGTCATTTGCGAGAAATTGGTAATGATATCAAAGGCCGTTTTTCCGGCTTCTTCACCGCCCGCTTTGTACCCCTCGTACCACTCTAATCCTTTTGGATCAGCAAGAACGCCAGGCTTCCCAGCTTGCAGATCCGGTGCAAACCCCATGAGATCAGTGTGATCTGTGAGAACCATCCAATCCAGTGGCCGGGCCAGCCTCACGGGTTGACCTGTAGAAGAAATAACCTGCTCACCTTTTGCAAAACGCCAGGCGTCGTCTGGCAGTAGTGTGTTCCCAAAGGCGCCGGCGTCCAGTGAAAGCCCCGTGTGAAGGTGCGTGTCTCCCCACAGTGGGCGTTCAGGAAAACTCCGGTTTGCATATGGCGAATAAGGTCGATCTGAGAACAAACCTTCAGCAGCCTGTTCGCTTGGGACAGCGTCGGCCAAGATATTCGTCGGCGCCAGTCCAAGTGATATAAAGCACACCAATATACGAAGCATTATGACCTCCCAAATCAACTTAGCCCGGCGGTGTCGATGAATTACATCGCAACAAAGTGATATTCGTATTTCTCTATATCATAGTGAGTTGCCTAATTGAGAAAAATCTTGGAACTCTGATTTGTCGCAACGACGCAACCAAAAGCTTTGGCCGATGGGTGCTCAGAATGGGTCGAAAACAATATGACCTGCATTCTCATTGATTTGTGGCTTAGCCCAACTGAGGTGTGCGCTGAGCCTGAAGCGGTTCTACCGCTTGGTGTGCGACCGGGCACTTTGGCGGTCATAGCTCACGTGTTCGTCTAAACTAAGAGGCAAGATCAACTATTCGCACAGCATAGTATCTATCAACCAGATGGATCATCACTAAAGACATTGGAGTCCAACCTGTAGAAGCGTCGCTGAAACAGGAGTTATCAACATGACCAAGAAGATCACAATCATCGGTGCCACAGGCCATCTGGGACATCGTGTGACCAAAAAACTCGACGAGAAAGGTGTTGAAGTGACCGCCCTCGTGCGAGACCTCGAGGCGGCTAAAGCTGCTCTGCCTGCTGGGGTTCGGCTCGTTCAGGGTGATGTGTCAGACCCCGCTAGTCTGCTTTCAGCTTTGCAGGGAACCGAGACGCTGTACATCACACTGAATACCGAGACGTTGGACACCGCCGCGCCGTTCCACACCGAGCGGGAAGGTGTGATTAACGTTGTCGCGGCGGCAAAAGAGGCAGGGGTTCAACACATCATGCAAATTGCGGGCGTTGACACCGCATACCCCGATTTTTCAACCGAAGGGATGGCTTATGGTACCAATGCGATCCGTCGGGGCGGGATCGATGCCATCAAGGCGTCCGGCATCCCCTATACCTTCTTCTATTGTTCGTTCTTCCTAGATTCGCTGCCAAAGTTCTTGATGGATAACCAGTTTGCCGTCATCGGTAATTACATTCATCCAATCCGGTTCACCAATTCCAGCGACCTGGCTGAACTGGTTTTGAATGCCATTGGCAATGATGCGGCAAAAAACAAAGAGCTCGCCGTTCAGGGCCAGCAGGCTAAGACCTACACAGAAGGAGCGACCGAATTTTTGAAAACTTACGCGCCTAAGGCAGAAGTCATTCAGTTACCAATGGAGGCGATCGGCCAGATGGGACTGCCGGAAGAGCAGGCGGTCTTCATGGAGCATTTGCTCACCTTCGTGCAACAACTGCGGGAAGAGCTGGTCGCTGGCGAAACGTGGGAAGTTCTTGGAAAACCAAAACACACCATTGCATCTTTTGCAAAGGAGCTTCGCGAAGAAGCCTAGGCCATAGTGGAGTTCTGAATAACGGCGTTTTCAGCCAGTAGCTCGCACAGCTTGGCAGTGGCCTGACCCATCGGCTTTTCAAAAGACCAAACCATATCCACCGAACGTTCGGCATAGGGTTTGGTCTCGAATTGCAGCGGCAGGAATTTCAGTGCGCCGGTCTGAACAAAGATGTCCACCGCATGCAATGGCAGCGCCGACCACCCCAGGTCGGCCCTCACAAGATCGATAGCCTCAGTTGCAGTGCTCACCTGCCAGATCGACGGCGAGGCCTTGAGAATTGCACTGTTAGGGTTGTCAGCTTCTTTCAACAAGATCTGACGATGCTGGCGCAACTCCTCCCACGAGACCGAGGGTGTATGTGCAAGCGGGCTTTCAGGATGGCTGACGCAAACCAGCTTGAGTGAGCCCAAAGAGCGGAAGTCAAGCGATTGAGGGATGCCCTCGGGTTCCAGAATAATGCCGAGATCCACTTCGCCTTGAACAACCAGCCGCTGGATATCTCCGGCGGCGAATGACTGGATCTCAACGTCAACAGATGGAAAGTCAGCGCTGAAGGTTCGGATGATCTCTCCCAGATTGGCCAGTTTGATGTGCGGTGCCATGGCGATCGTTATGCGGTTCTCCAGGGTCATGGATAGGGCATCGGCAATCGCCAGAAACCTGCTGCGACGCTCGAGTAGAATTTCGGCCTGCGAGATCAACATCTCTCCCGCATCGGTGAGGGTAGGGTATCTTCGGCTGCGATCAAAAAGCTCGACGTTCAGATCGACCTCGAGGTTGGCGACCAAAGTGCTGATCACCGACTGTGCTTTGTTGCACTTTCGCGCTGCCGCAGAAAAAGACCCTTCGCTGTGAGTGGTGACGAATGCCTCCAATTGTTCGAACGATGCGCGCATCAGGAGTTCTCCGCTAACTATCTGTTAGTGGTATGGTATTGTGATTAATGGGTTGTAACAACAGATCCATTTGACCAAGAATTCTCCGCTGGCAGCGAATGTCCGCGCTGATGGATCGCATTGAGGTATCTGCTGACATCGCCGAACGGCGGGCTCGGGTCGACGGTGTTTTTGGTTGATCAGTGCCTTCGTCCACCATAGCGTACCACGTATGTCTGAATTTGATTTCCTGATCGTCTTAGAGCGCCACAGCGCTCACCGCCGAAAGCGTTTCGCCGGATAGCGATTCCTCGTTTGGCTCACTGCTTAGCGAAACTTTTTTTCGGAGATCTCAGATGACTGAATTCAATACTATTCCTGTGCTTGATCTTTCACCATTGATCGATGGCGAAGATACATCCGACCTGGCCCTGGAGTTCCTAGATGCATACGGCAAGACCGGGTTCGGCTATGTCATAAATCATGGAGTGGATCCTGCATTGCGCGCCGCCGTGTTCGCGGCCTCAAAGAAGTTTCACGCGTTGCGAGAGACTAAAAAGCAGGCAATTGCGCTGGATGAATGCCATCGTGGGTACATAGCCATAAACACCTCGACGGACGTAAATTCCGATTTGGCCAAAGTGACAAAGCCGAACCAATCTGCTTCGTTCATGATGATGCGCGAGGACCCGGAGAGAGACCCTGATGTCTATCTGTCCGGACCAAACCAGTGGCCAGACCTGGATGGGTTTCGAGAGGCTTGTGAGGCCTATGCTCATGCAATGACCGAATTGGGCAACAAACTGTTGAGGTTGGCACTGGATGCAGTTGGTGTCGAGGATCGTTCAATTCTCGCTGCATTCGAAACGCCGACTATATGGCTGCGCTTGCTTCACTATCCACCGCAGCCTCCGAAAGCGCCGGATGATCTGTTCGGTTCAGCCCCCCATAAGGACTTTGGATTTCTGACATTGCTGGCGCAAGATGATGTTGGTGGCCTTCAAGTTCAGACACCGGCTGGCCATTGGGTGGATGCGCCGCCAATCGAGGGTGCTTTCGTAGTTAATGTCGGCGACATGCTGCATCACTTGTCCAACGGAAGGTTGTTGTCCACGCCGCATCGGGTGATCAATGCGAGCGGACGAGAGCGCTATTCCGTGCCGTTCTTCTTTGACCCACATGTCTCTGCCGTAATCGCACCCCTCCCGGAAACAGGCATCGCTAGGTTTGAACCTTTGAACTTTGGTGAGTTTCTCAGAAATGAACTCGAAGCCAGCTACGATGCCCATCAAGCTGACCAGTCAGAAACTTAGAGCGTGCTGTTATCCTTGAGAAAAATTTGCTCTCCCGTCATCGATGGAAGTAACAGTGCTACGGTTAAATATACTGCACAATTTGCAGGGGGTGCCTGCGGCAACAGATTACTACTTGGAACAGGTCGCCTTCATCGCCGCAGCGTGGCGATGGATTACGTGACTGTTCGGAATTCATCTTTGATAAAAGGAGCAAGGCAACCTTGGGCGAGGCAAACGCGCGTCAGGAGGGGTTGGACTGATCAACCAGCCTTCGGGTTCTTCTGCGAACTGGTTGGCCATATTGTTGGCGAAACGCCCTGCGCAGCCCAGACGCTGAAGAAAAGCCGCAACGCAGGGCGATCTCCTCGACACTCAGTCTGGTATGTGTGCTGAGGTCGCGCGCACGTGCCAGACGAAGCGCCTGGTAATGACGCCCTGGAGAAACACCAAGCTCCTGCTTGAACAGACGGGCCAGACTGCGTTCTGACATGTTCGCGAAGGCTGCGAGTTCGGCCAGCGAAAGCGGTGTTTCCAAAGTGTCAGCCATACGGGTAATCAGCATACGCAGCTGTTCTGAGCCATGGATGCGAAGCCCACGTGCCCCGGAACCAGAAAGTTGCGCACTGGCGCTGTCCTGCAGGAACATGGCCGCTGCCTCTTGCGCTGCTACTGCACCGTAACGACTGGTGATGAATTCCAAGATCAGATCCAGCGCTGTAGCGGCGCTGCCGCAAGTCCAGAACCGCCCATCCTGCACGAAACGGTCGGGTTCTACGGCGGTGGCCAGAAAGCTCTCGGCAAACTCGTCGTGGAGTTGCCAGTGAATGGTGGCACGGCGCCCATCCAATAGGCCCAGGGCCGCCATCAGCCAGGAACCCGTGTCTGCCCCGATCACTACTCCCGATCGCAAGAGGGGATTCAAATGGCGCGAGAGTGGTTTCTGCACAGCTTCCGCGCGGAACTCGTCACCACCCACGATCAGAGTCAGGTCGGCCGCACTCATGCCCTGAAGCGATCTGTCAGGTGCAACACGGATGCCGCTGGAACTGGTCACTGGGGCGTCACTCGCAGTCAGGATTGTCCACCGGATATCTGCACCACGATTGTCACGAACCACCCGCAGCGGTTCCAGCAGGCACGCCAGAACGATGTTGGAAAAACTTTCCGACAACAGAATCGAAACGGTGAGCTGTGTCACTTTGGCAGAATCCGCACATTTTTCGACAATATTGGTCCGTTCGGCATCGGGGCACAATCCTAACGTCAGTTCAATGCCCCAAAGCGCGGCAACATGTCAGCAGCCCGACAGGAGACACGTTTTCATGACAACACGGCCCCTTGATCATATTCGCGTGCTTGATTTCGGCCAGTATCTGGCGGGCCCCCTGGTCGGAATGATGCTGGCTGATATGGGGGCCGAAGTGATCCGCATTGATCCGCCCGGAGGCCCAAGGCTAAAAGAACCAGCCACCGACATGCTGTCACGTGGCAAATCTGCGCTAACCTTGGATCTAAAAAGCGAAGCGGGCCTTGCCACGGCGCGGGATTTGGTTGCCCGGGCCGATGTGGTGATCGAAAACTTCCGACCCGGGGTGATGGAGCGGTTGGGCCTGGGGCCGAAGACTTTGCGGGAAATCAATCCGCGCATCGTGTCGCTGTCTTTGCCGGGCTTCGCCTCGACCGATCCGGCGCTGGCCGATCTGCCTGCGTGGGAGGCAGTGATTGCCGCGCGCACCGGGCAGTTCACCGACATGGGGTTGAACCGGCGGCTGATGGGGATCAACCCTTCTTTCACTCCACTCACTCTGGCCTCTGCCTATGGCGCAGCATTTGGCGCGATGGCTGTGCAGTTCGCCCTGCTTGCACGGGACCGCAATGGCGGCGAGCATATCGAGGTTCCACTGGCATCTTCCTTGCTTGAAGGGCTCGTCTACAACTGCGAACAGATCGAGGATTACCCCGAACGTTACAAATCCCCACGCGAAGTGGAGCTCGACCGGCGAACGGCCGCGGGCCTGCCCATGAACCTCGGATTTAGCGAACTGGAAGAGTTCCTGGATCCATTCTATCGCACTTATACCTGTGCCGACGGGCGGGGGTTCTATGTGGTGGCAGGAAGCGTCAAGACGCACCCGCGCCGGGTGTTGGAGACCTTGGGGCTGAAAAAGCTCGCCGACGAACTGCCCGATTTCGATGCCTATCTGGATACACGTGATTGGCCCGATGAATGGTCGCTGCGAAACTATCCCGTTGGCGAACGTGACAGAGAGCGGGTGTCGTCGGCAATGAAGGCTGCATTCCTGACCAAGCCTTCATTTGAATGGGAAGCACTGTTCGGAGCGGCCAAGGCACCGGCCACGGCGCAGCGGTTTTCAAAGGAATGGCTCGCAGACCCCCACGCGCTGGCCTCGGGTCTGGTGCTTGAGGTCGATGACCCGCGCTATGGCAAGATGCGGCAGATGGGGAACGTGGCCTGGCTCGCCGGGGATGCGGGGGCTTTGCAAAAAAGCCCTGGGCCTGAACCGGACAGCGCCCCTCTATCCGACATACTGGCCGAGGTTCCCCGAACAGCCGCAGGTGGCGACGGAGAGGGCGGGTGGCTCGATGGACTAAAGGTGCTGGACCTGACTAACGTTATTGCCGGCCCGACCATCGGGTCAACTCTTGCCCGGTATGGAGCGCAGGTGACCTCGTTTCAGCCAGTGGATCCTTCGGTTGATCCTTGGAATACGGTGGTCTTTGGGCTGCACGCGCATCGCGGAAAAAAGAGCGTTCTGCTAAACCTGCGCTCGGACGACGGTCAGTTGGCTTTACGGCGACTGATCGAGGCGTCGGATGTGATAACAATGAACGGTACCGACGAACAGCGTGACGCCTTGGGATTGAGCGAAGCGCAGCTGGCGGCTATCAACCCGCGGCTGATCTTGGTGCAGCTCGACGCCTTTGGGGGGCCGGCGCGCGGGCCGAAATCTGATCATCTGGGATATGACGATCTGGCGCAGGCGGCGACCGGGGTCATGGTACGCTTTGGCGGTGGTATGCAAACGCCCGAAGAACATGCGCATTTCGGAACCATCGACGTCCTGACCGGATTCTGTGCCTGTGTGGCACTTGGCGCGGCGCTGCTGCGACTCGAGAAAACTGGCAAAGGTGGCATCGCGCGTGCAGCGCTGGCCGGGGCAGGAAATCTGATTCAGGCCCAGTTGATGTATGACTTCGACGGGCGCGCAGCCTTCGACGAGCCTGCGGGGCGCGAGGCTCTGGGTTGGGGGCCGTTTTATCACTGCTACCGCGCGGCGGATGGTTGGATGTTCTTTGCTGCGCCATCCGAAGGGAGGGAGGCGCTGGCGCGCCTGCCGGAATTTGCTGATCTGGTCGCGATGCCCGAAGTAGAAATGGTGGCTGCGATTTCACAACAGTTCGCCACGCGCAACGTAGCCTACTGGTCGCAGGCATTTGCCGGAACTTCTAGCACCGTGATGCCACTAGGTTCGCTGCACGACACACGTGATGCAGTTCTGCAGCCGGAAAGTGGTGGCCGGATCGATCTGACCCGGGGAACCTTCAGTGTGATCCGGCATGACCAGCACCCTATGGACCGCTGGTGTGATCTTGTGGCACCCAATGCGGTCCGTCCCGCGCGCGCGGCCATTACCATTCCCGGGCCGATGCCCAAATACGGAGCCGACACTCGCCTGGTTCTGGGCGCAATCGGCTTTTCCCTTGATCAGATCGACGCCATGATCGCCTCCGGTGCGATAGCGGAAAGCTGGTCCGGAAAGTACTTGCCGGAATAGGATGTCGAGATGACCCATTCGGAAACTTCAGGTCCTGCCACGACGCCCCGCACGCGGGCTAAGGCGCGGCATATCCTCGATAACTACTACATCGGCCCGTCGCGTGATGACGCGGTGCTCGAGATTTGGGGATATACTGACCGGATGACTTATGCCCCGGGTGACCGGGTGGCGCTGCGGGTGTCAACGACTGCGGACACCTGGGATTTGGAAATTGGCCGGGACGGACAGCGCTATGAGCCGCTGCTGCGCGAGTCGGGGCTTGCGGGAATACACCAAGACACGCCGCCCGACTGTTCGGTAAAGGGGTGTGACTGGGATATCGCCTACGAATTCACCATCCCCGACGACTGGCGCGAGGGTGGATACCTGATCACGTTCAGCGTCGAGTGTGACGGAGACAGGATCGAGGAACACCACCTGATCCTACTGCGCCGAGCACCCTCAAAGCCACCGACGCCTTACTTACTGGTTTGCGCCACCGGAACCTGGCTGGCCTACAATTGCTGGGGTGGATCAAACCACTACGAAGGGATTACCGGACCCAAAGGCAACGCGTTCTCCCCGATCGTCTCAACCCAACGCCCATGGACGCGGGGGTTCTGCAAGCTGCCGGAGGGTGCCCCTCGCGCAGTGCCAGAGGGTGCCCATGTCCCCGGCGGAATGGTGCGTTACCCCTATATGGAGTGGGCATACGCCTATGGCTATTCCAAGAAATACGCCTCAGCTGGCTGGGCCAGCTATGAACGGCATTTCGCGCGTTGGGCAGAGGCGCAGGGGTTCGAACTGGACTTTGCCACACAGCACGATCTAGAGGCCGATCCGGAGTTGTTGCGCCGCCATAAATGCGTGATCTTTGTCGGCCATGATGAGTACTGGACCGCCAATATGCGCCATGCGGTGGATCGCTATGTCGATGGTGGAGGGCGGGTTGCTCGATTTGGCGGCAACTTCCTTTGGCAGACGCGGATCGAAGACGAGGGTAGGACTCAAATCTGTTATAAATATACAGCAGACCGCGATCCTCTGGTGGGGACGGATCAGGCGCATCTGGTCACTGCGGCCTGGGAGATCGCCCCGGTGAACTGGCCCGGCACCACGACACTCGGTGCAAGCGGACTGAAGGGTGTCTATGCTGGCCTGGGCCGCTGCGTGGGGCAGGGCAGTGGCGGTTACACCGTCTATCGACCGCAGCATTGGGCCTTCCGGAACACAGAGCTAGGGTATGGCGATCAACTGGGCGCAGGATCACGCATCTTTGGCTATGAGGTGGACGGCGTTGATTACCGGATGGAGGACGGTTTGCCCTTTGCTACCGGCAGCGATGGGGCTGATCAGGCGATACAGATACTGGCGCTGGGGCTCGCAACTAACGTGGAGCCATCACATGGGGTGTGGGGCGAGACGGCCTATATCGGTGACAGTGACGCGCATTTCAAGGCACAGGCCGTGTTTGGTAAAGTCACGCCCGAGACCATGGATCGCAGCGCTCGCGGCAATGGCGTGATCGTTCATTGGGTACGTGGCAAAGGCGAGGTGTTCAATGCGGCGACCTGTGAATGGGTCATGGGACTGACCCGCCGGGATTGGCAAGTTGAGCAAGTCACCCGTAACGTGTTGGAAAGGTTTGGGTGATCTTGAATATCCCTCAGTAGGTGCCGTCGAAGCGAAGTGTTGAGAGGAAACCGCCTGTGATGACCAGACGTTAGGTAACAGCGGTATCGCCAGAAAAGCTCTTGATATCCCCGGAAGGCCCATTGTGATGGAGAACTGCAAGCTCTGGCGCGAAACTGCGGAGCGGATGTGTCTTCGGCACTTCGTGGTCCGTCAACAATTGGCTTTCGCCCCGAACATCTCAGCCGTTCTGATCCCGAAGGCGTGGATGTTCCTGCCGGTGTCGAATGAGTTGAAGTACCTGGGAAGGAAATACTGTTGTACTTAAGTACAGCGTTTCAAAGCCAACCCATAACTGTTCGGATCGACGGGCATCACGAAGTTGGCGAAGGCGATCAGGTGTTCATACACCTTACCCGATCCTCGATACATACTTTTGCGCGGTGAAAGAGCCCATGCACAGCCGCTATTACTTCGTGGCAAATCCGTGATCACCGAACTCGGGCATTTCAATGCAAATCTTTAGCTCGTTCCGGAAACCGGAATATCCGTTCCGGCTGCAAAGATCTAACAAGTCGATTGCCAATTCTCTTGCTTCAGAATGTCGGGATTCCTCCAGCAAAACATGGACCTCTGCCGTCAGCAGCCAGGCTTCAAACGCATCCATTTTCATCAACTGAGCCAGATTAAGACCCTTGTTGAGAACAGTCCGTGCTTCATCGAATTCGTGTTTTAGCGCAAGCAATCGAGCCAAAGGAGCAGCGGAAAAACAGCACAGCACATCGATTCCGGCCGAATCCGAAGTTCGAAGCGCTTGTCTGAGAGCTGCTATTCCAGTGTCCAGCTCACGTTTCATACAAGACTGTATTCCTCGGGCGACAAGCGCAAAGCTTTGGTCATAGGCTTTCCCGGTTTCCTCGGCGATGCTAAGCGCAGTGCGAATATCCTTTTCACTTTCAGTGAACCGTCCGGCCATACTGTAAGCATTGGCCCGCGTCGCAATGCCCAAAACCGAGATCGAACCCGTGGTACCTATGTCCACTGTACGAAAGGTCTCTGCAAAGAGGCTTTCGTGACGATCGATTGCAGATACCGAGCTGAGATAATCCCCGTGAAACCAAGCGGCCTGGGCCAGAGCAAAGGCAGCCTTGGCTTGCAGCATCGTATCGCCAGACGTTTCGGCGTTTATCAATGCAAACTGCGACACTCTTATAGCATCCCGCACGTCCGAAAGAACCGAAAGCATGATCCCTTGGTCAATTTGCGAGGCGATACGGGACGATGTATCTCCGATCTTTTTGCACAAGTCCTCAGCCTCGCGCGAAATGCTCAGGATACGTTCGAAGTCCCCGCTGGCCACCAAAGATACACGCAAGCCCCTGCGCGCTTGCAGCCCCAGCTTGGCCACCAAAAATGCATCAGCCTCGTGACGGATCTTATCGATGCAGCGTAGAGCGTGTTCAAAGAATGATACGGCTGCCTCAAACGAATAGAGCTTGATCGACAACTCACCACAGTGGTTATAGGCATTTGCGGCGTCCAGCCAGAGTTCACCACCATCCGCATGACGGGCGACCGACTGCATGTGGTCGAGATTGTCGGTATCCCCATCCTTGTTCAAGGTTGAGAAAATGGTCCGGTGGTGTTTGTACCGCCGCAGCCTGGGAACACTGCGATAGCCGACTTTCTGGATCAATGCGTGGCGGAACCGAATGGTTTGAGCATTGCCGCCCACCGCAAACTCGAGCAGACCCTGTTCAATCAGGCTATAGACCCGGGCCTGCGCATCTTGGAATTCACTTTGAAGGGTGTTGAACAATACGTCCCGGTTCCATTGCATTCCGCCAACAGCAACGATCTGCAACGCCTTTCGATCTTCAAGATCAAGTGCATCGATACGTGAGGCAATCAATGGCTGCACTCTTATGGGGATGTCGAACTCATCCACAGTATCGGGAAGCTTGTTGGGATGTTTGTCATCATCCAGGCGGTCGCGGATATTGTACACAAACTCTTCGACAAACAGCGGAGTTCGGTCACTCAATTCCTCGATGTATCCGGCGACAAGCTGATCGACGCCACTGTTATCAAGCAGCAATCTGATCAGGTTTTTGCAAGCCGCAGCTTCCAATGGGGGTACGTGGATGACGTCCAGCAAAGGTTTTGGCCCGGATGAAACGAAATCTGCATTGCGCGACGTCAAAAGGATCAGGACGCGCTGTGCCGCAATTTTGTCCAGCAGAGTGTCTACTACGTCCAGCGTACCTTTGTCGGCCCAGTGCAGATCTTCGACAATCAGCACCATTGGCGCCCCGGATCCCAGAGCCAAAACGAGCCGCGCAAGCGCATCGACCAGAAGCTTTCTGCGGTGCAAATGGTCGGCCACACCCATCTCGGATTGTGGCTGAACTCGCGTGAATAACGAAAACAGCTCTTGTCTTGTTGCTTCGCCGAGATCGTGAAGGCTTGCCAACACGTTAGACAGTCTGGCTTCTAGCCCGATTTTGGATGTGGGATCAGAGTATTGAAGATAGGACGTAATTGCGCGCGTAATCGGCAGAAACGCAGCTTCCTGATCCAGTGATGTACAATTGAATTCCAGCGTTTCGTGTTTGCCAAGGAAAGCGCTGTCGGCGAACTCATGCAACAATCGGGACTTTCCAATTCCCGCGGTTCCGATGAGCAAAGCTGCATTGCCCTGACCGGAACGGATCGTGTTCCAGGCGTCGAACATACGTTCCAGTTCTTGTGCTCTGCCGACAAACGGCGACCGGCCCCTTCGGATACGTGAACGCCACCGCGAGACCTGTTTTTTACGCGCCCGTATCTCGTACAATCTAATGGGTTCCGCCAGATTGCCGAGTTCAAGCTCGCCGACTGGTTCGTGTTCGAATACCCCACCCGCGTGTTCGATCACTGCACCGGAAACAGTAACTACGTTGTGACGGGCGCGGCTTTCGATCGTGCTGGCAATATTCATGACTGGGCCAAGGAATGCTTGCTCTTCACCCAGCGTGTGCTGGAGATGACTCACCAACAGTTCACCACAGTGCAGCCCAATCCGAATATCTGGCTGCGCACCGTCCATTTTCGACAGGTTTTGAATGATTTCCAGGGCGCTTGCGATTGCCTTGATTGCATGATCTTCGTCTGCATCAGGCGCCCCAAAAACTGCCAGGGCTCCATCACCGGTAAATAGTGTCGTCGCGCCATGACTCTCACAGGTCGACATCATCAGCTCAATTGCTGGTCCAAGGTGGTCAACAGCATCTTCGGGATCGAGAGAGCCGATCATCATCGTAGATTTGACTATGTCAGCGAACATGACAGTGCACATTTTGCGCTCTGTCGGTTCTATCTGAACGTTGCCTGCCATTCTGTCAAAGTCCTGTTAAAATGTACAACTTTGCTAAGTTAAAAATTCTTGTAGATTATAGCACCTTAAAGATTTGGCCCGCAGGCCTTTCGATAAACCCGACGATTGAAATTAATTGAAACGTCATGGTTAATGGACTAGCCGTATACAAATATTAATAAGAGGGATTGACGTGACAGACAAACATAAACACGGATTAACGCTTGAAGATGTTCAGATGATCATTGGTCGGGGCGTTCTTGATGAATCTTTTCGTAAAGAATTTATTGCTGACCCAGAAGACGTCGTTAAACGTCTGGGCATCTCTGTTGATGAGGACGGTAGCGCGGTTGACCTGCTGAAAGCGATCAGCGCTGTCTTCGATGGTCGCGCCGATGTACAGGCTGCCATGTCCGATATCAGGAAAGCATACGAAGTGTCTTCGGACGGTGTGATCCGGCCTCGCTGCGCCTGACGCGCAATGACAGAAACGGCACTCAGCCCGACACTTGATGCAGGCGCAGAACATCATCGTCTGTGTCTGGTGTCGATGCCGTTTTCATCGCTTCAACATCCTGGCCTGGGGTTGGCGTTGCTTGCACAACTGGCCCGCAGAGCAGGTGCCCGGACAAGCGAGAAGTTCTTTAGCTTTGATTTCGCAGAACTCATTGGGCTGGATCGCTATTCGCTTTTATCGGACGGAAGGTTTTATCAGGCGCTTCTAGGCGAATGGGTTTTCAGTGACCTGATCTATCCCCGAAGCGAAGCCGTTGCCTTTGAGTATCTGACGACGGTTCTGGCTGATCACGTGTCAGGTGTGGAATGGCTGACCGTGATGCAAGACGCCATTTCGGCCCGCGAACAGGTCGGTGCCTTTGTGGACAGGTGCGCCGAAGAAATCCTTCAGGATAAACCGACCGTAGTAGGCATCACATCGTCGTTTCAGCAAGTGATGTCTTCATTGGCCATCGCCAAGGCTGTACGCCGGCGATCTGAGGATGTTGTGATCGTGATGGGCGGTGCAAATTGCGAAGGGCCGCTCGGTCAGGCCCTGTTGCAAGCCCACCCTGAACTGGACGCAGTCTGCATTGGTGAGGGAGATGAAGCGTTCCCCGATTTTCTCGGTGTATTGCGGTCGCGTGATGATCTGCCAAGTGTGCCGGGCATACTGACGCAATCACAAAAGACGCGGCCGCTCAAAGATGCGACGGCCCCTCTGGTCACCGATCTGGATGCGCTGCCTGTCCCGGACTTCACCTCGTTTTTTGATAGGTTCAATAATACACCCGGTTTGCCGGATCTGTTCAAACCATCGGCGACAATTGAAACCTCTCGTGGATGCTGGTGGGGTGCCAAACACCATTGCACATTCTGTGGCCTCAACGGCCAGTCCATGACCTATCGCAGCAAATCTGCTGATCGGGCATTTGCAGAGTTCAGTGAGCTGGCCGATCTGTATGGTCCGGACCTTGTTGTGGTCGACAACATTCTGGACCATCGCTATCTCAGGACGCTTATTCCTAAATTGGCGCAGGATGAACGCCCGTTTCTGATGCACTATGAGGTCAAATCCAACCTTTCACCGGCCGTGATTGCCTCTTTGGCAGACGGAGGTGTCAGAAAGGTTCAGCCAGGGATCGAAACGTTTGATACGAAAACCCTGACACATATGCGCAAAGGTGTGTCTGGGATTCAGAACATTCAGACCCTGAAACTTTGTGCAGAAGCCGGTGTGTTTGTCGAATGGTGTTTTCTGTTCGGATTCCCGGGTGAAAACCCCGAAGGTTTTGAACGTATGGCGCACCTGATACCGCACCTGCACCACCTGCAACCTCCGGGTTCGGTCGGCCCCGTCCGGGCTGATCGCTTCAGCCCTTACTACGACTATCCCGAAGCCTATGGCATTCAGGTCCTACCGGCAAAGCCTTATAAGTATATCTTTGATGTTCCAAAAGAGGATCTCACACAGTTTTCCTATCACTTTGACATCGTCGATAAATCAGACACCACGGCGCACAACCGCGCAGAACCCACACTCAAGGCGCTGACGGTTTGGCAGAACGATGCCGGCTCTGCCGAGCTGTATCTGGACAAGGATGTTGTGATTGACACACGGTGCCCAGATCAGCGCATTGAGCATCAGCTTTCGTCCGCAGAGCGTGCGGTCGTGGCGCATGCCTCCACTATTGTTGGTGCCACTCAATTGGAGGAGCGTGTAGCCCCTCAATTCGGTCGGACGTCAGTGCGCAAAGCGGTTGAGCGGTTGTGTGAGCTTAACCTGCTGACTGTCGAACAAGACGCCTTACTGTCGCTTGTACTCAGGACGCCTGGTTTCACGCGGGCTCCCGATTGGAATGTTATTCGGAACAGTCCGCACCTGGCTTTTGCCGTGCAACGACGTGAAGATTTTGTCTGATAAGGGCGTGTCTATTTTGGTTTCTCTAACCGCGGCTGGGATGTTGTGCTAAAGGTGCCACGGCTTGCCCAAATTTTTTGCACACCTCTGTCAGAGGCTCGGTGGATTGGACGTTCTACAGAGCCATAACCTCGGACATTCGGATTTTTGTCGGGATTGCTGGATGAGTTCGTCCCGCATCACGCCGATCCGGACTTTCAGCTAATTTGCGACATAGCCTGTGAAAGCGCGAACGCTGCCGACGGCCAGACTGCAAACAAATCAATTGGTCCTGAATCTATGCAGTTCACCGAACTATGGTTAGAGTTACCTGTATGATTTAGCCGAGATTTGTTATGCAAACCAATTCTATTTCCCGTCGGTTTTTCCTTGGATCTGCGACCGCCTCGCTAGTCGGCGTGCCCCTGACTGCGTTTGCCCAGACGACATCGCCGTCTCAAATGGCGGGCGTTGCGGTACCACCTGGTCAAATTGCGACAGCAATCGCGGCATTGGATGATGTTGTTGCCGAGATCATGGCGCGCAGCGGTATCCCCGGCGTCTCCGTCGCGGTCGTGCACAAGGGTGAAACAGTTTTGACCAACGGTTACGGTCTGCGTCGCGTGGGGGTATCGGATACCATCAACCCGGACACCGTGTTTCAGATCGCTTCCGTATCAAAATCAGTCGGGGCCACAGTGGTTGCGCAACAAGTGGGACAAGGTCTTATATCCTGGGACAGCCCCATGTACGAACTCTTGCCATGGTTTCGTCTGTCGGACCCGGCGCGAAGTGAGTTGTTGACCATTGGGGACCTGTACAGTCACAGGTCCGGTCTGCCAGATCACGCAGGCGATGATTTGGAAGATCTGGGCTTTGACCGCACAACGATACTGGAGCATCTGCGGTTGCTGCCGCTCGCTCCATTTCGGACATCTTACGCCTATACCAATTTCGGCCTCACCGCCGCCGCTGAAGCAGTAGCGGAAAAAGCGGGTATCGATTGGGCAACGTTGTCTGCGCAGGCGATTTACCAGCCGCTTGGTATGACGCGCACTAGTTCGCGTTTCGCTGACTACATGGCGGTCACTGACCGGGCTGTTCCTCATACGCCCAGCGATGGAGTGTTTCTCCCGCAGTTTCAGCGCATGCCTGACGCGCAGTCGCCAGCAGGTGGTGTCAGTTCCTCTGCCAACGATATGGCCAGATGGATGCAGTTGATTCTGGCAAATGGCCGTTACGGTGACGATCAGATTATTCCGCCCGAGGCCCTGCTTCCTGTGATCAGTCCGCAAACCGTATCATCACCGCCGACATCCCCAGACAGCCGCGCCGGGTTCTATGGGTTTGGCTTCAATGTCAGCACCGAACCTTCCGGGCGGGTAAAACTCAGCCACTCAGGGGCCTTTGTAATGGGCACGGGCACCTGTTTCTCTCTCATTCCCTCTTTAGATCTCGGCATCGTCGTATTGTCGAATGCATCTCCGGTAGGGGCGGTGGAATCCATCGCAGCGGAATTCACCGATCTGGCTCAGTTTGGAAAGCAGACCCGCGATTGGTATGCAGGCTATTCTCAATTGTTCAAACCGTTCTTTGACCCACTCGGCCATACTGTGGGCGCCTTTCCCCCGGTCGACGCGGCCGTTCCTCTGAATTTCGAAACCGCTGTCGGCAAGTACAGCCACCCATATTTTGGGACTGTGGAGATTCAGGCGACGGGAGAGCAATTGGTATTGTTAGTTGGACCGCATTCGCAGGATTACCTGCTGCAACCGTGGGACGGAGCCACCATGGTTTTCGACTTTGTTACGGAAAACGCTCCACCCGGATCGCGCTCAATGCTGACATTTGAAGATCTAGCGAGTGGCAAAGCGGGAAGTATCGTAGTTGAGCTGTTTGGTGAACACGAACCTTCTCGTTTCATCCGTGTCTGACTCTGTTTCCTGATGGCGTTGTTTAATGTCCGTCGTATACCTGCCCATTGACCGGCTTAAAGCAGACCTCTGTTCCGATGTTGCACAGAACCGCCTCTCGTTGGTCAGGCATTAACCCTGACTGGCCACTAGGTGGTATTGGGCTTGTAGGATTGGTGGTCGGCTTTGAGTGCCGTTCGAAAATTTCGCAAACACTCGCGAGCGGGGCTGATCTACCCTGATCCAAACAACAGCCATTCTGACTTTCGGTACTGACGCTGATCGCTGGAGGCTCGCTTGTTATTGATCAAAAGAAAGCAAGTTAGAGAGTTTCTTTGCCCCTCGCTTTAAAGTTTCCAGAAACAGAACTAACCCATCTACGTCATGCCTCTGAGTTGGAGCGTGTACCGACAAAGTAGCAACGAGACGTTTATTGGCGTCAAAAATTGGAACTGCAATGGCAGACATCCCAAGCATGAACTCTTCGTTGTCTGTGGAGTAACCGTTTTGGGAGATAAGGGTAATCTCATCTCGCAGCGCTTTGGGCCTCGTCAAGGTATGGTCGGTTTGGGGAAGTAGTTTTCGAGCCGAGAGGTAGCCATCAAGCGTCTTCTGGCGAAGGGTTGAGAGGTACATCTTTCCGCTTGCCGTGCAATGAAAAGGTACTTGGGTGCCAATTGGCAACTGAATTCGAAGTGGCCACTTTGTTTCAACCCGGTCGAGATAAATCATACCCTCCCGGTCGGGGATGGCGAGGTTGCAGGTTTCTCCTACTTCGTCGGCAATGCCACGCAAAATCGCAAGCCGCGCGGTGCGCAGGTGTTCTGCCGACATCGTGTTGACCGACAGCTGGCGCAAGCGCGGACCGGGCCCGTAGGATCTGCCATCCAGATCGCGTTGAAGAAACCCTTCGGCTTCGGCGGTTTGAAGCAGCCTGTGAATTGTCGGTTTCGCAAGACCGAGCGTATCAACTAGCTCTGCCGGTTTGACGGGAACACCGCGCCTTGCCACTTCTTCCAGGATCAGAAGTAACCGCAAGTTCGTGGGAATTTGGGTTTCACGTTGTGATGCGTCCGTAGATACCATCCCGTTACATTCTAGTTGTTTGGCAGTAGGATCAAGGCCAGATCAGGTACCAAAGAGACTAAAATCCATACCGAAAGCAGCGCTGCGAGATACGGAACTGTGTATCTGAGCAAGCGGAAATACGGCACACCCGTCACGCCAGATGCGACATAGAGATTCAGGCCATATGGTGGAGTGATGAACCCGATCGAAGCGCCAACGAGGAAGATGACCGAGAAGTGAATCGGATCAATCCCGACAGAGGCCGCAATAGGGGCAAGGATTGGTGCAAGGATGATCGTGACAGGTAAGCTCTCCAGTACCATTCCCGAGAAGAATACAATCACCATCGATGTAAACAGAACTGCGTGATAGCCGCCCATTGAGGTCACGAAATCGCCAATTGTCTGCTGGGCGCCGAGCAGGGACAGAATTTGCTGCATGACGACAGATATGGCGATCAATGGTGCCAGAATTCCCGTGATTTGTGCAGAGCGGATCACGATCGAGGGGATTTCAGGGATCGTGAAACCTTCGACGACCAGCATTTCTGCATAGGTCTTTTCAGAGGGTGAAATATCGCCGCGCGCACCCATAATGCGATTGATCGGGTAGCTGACCAATCCGGCAATCACGCAAAACCCGACAGTTACACCAGCCGCCTCGGTCGGAGAGAACTTGCCAGTGTAGATCCCCCACAAGACCAGCCCGATCGCAAAGAAACCAAGCCAGGCACCGAAAGCAGTTTTGAGAACCCGGTTCAGCTGCAAAGGGATCAGGTGACCCCAGCCGTTGATCCGGCAGATTATCCAGCATGCAAACTGCATGCCGAACACCATCAGTGCACCGGGAAGGATGCCAGCTACAAACAGCTCGGAGATTGGCAGGTTCATCAGGAAGCCGTAGACGATGAATATGATCGACGGTGGGATAATGATCCCAACGGTGCCACCAGCTGCTGCAGTTGCGGCACTGAAACGTTCGTCGTATCCGCCTTTGACCATCTCGGGGTGTAACATTGACCCGATTGTCGCGGTAGTCGCAGAGTTCGATCCCGAGATCGCAGCAAACAGCCCGCAGGCCCCCAACGAAGCCATCGCCAACCCGCCGCGTATCCAGCCCAGACAGGCATAGGCAAAATCGCTAAGCCGTCGGGCAATGCCAGATTTGTTGATCAGGTCGCCTGTCAGGATGAACAACGGCATAGCCAGCAGGGCAAATCCTTTGTTGAAAACATTGAGCAGCTCGGCGCCCATGTTGTCGAGTGTCAGTCCCAAAACGAATGAGCAACCGATCACCCAATAGCCGATAACCAGCAGCACCGGCACGCCCAGCATGAACAGAAACGTGACCCCCAGAGAGATCAGAGTGACCCATGTACCGTCTGTCATCAGTCTGCTCCTATCACGGCCTGCTTGATCAGCGGCTCGCCGGTTTTCCAGTTGTTGAGATCATCTGCCAGGTTTTGAAAAACGCGCCCGACCATCAGGAAGAATGAAAGCGGGGCGGCCAGCAGGAACCACCACTGCATGATGTTGTCGGTCCCAAGCACGATCTGAAAATTCGAGGCGGACAGCGCAACAAGCCGCGACGTGGTCACAATGACGATCACCGCAAAGATGAACCACAGGACGGCATCGAGTATCAGGCACGCCAACTGTCCGCTTCGCGGCATCGCCGTGCGGAATTCGCTGAAACTCAGATGGGTGCGCAGACGCACATTATAGGAGGCCCCAAACCAGGCCATCACCATGAACAGAAGTGGAGGAATGGTGGTGGACCAGGGTTCCTGATCATTGAAGACGAACCGGTCGATCACGCCCCAAAAGATGATCAATGCGATGGCGAGGTAGGAATATACCATAACCGAACGCTCAAGATGGCGTTCGATAAAGGGCACCTTGCGATAGATCAGCATCACCAGAAAGCCGCCTAAGGCTGCAACAATCGTGCCGACAATCCAAGCGGCATCAGATTCCAAGGCGATTTGAATCTCGAATGAATCGCGAGTGAGCAAGGCGCTGAAAATCGCGCCGATATCTGCCCATAATGACATGAACCCCGTCCTCCCAGTCGGTGTTTGAATGAGCCGGCCCTTTTGAGGCCGGCTCGGTCAGATTAATCAGGCTTGGCCCATCCACCAACGGCGTGGTTCAACATTTTCCGGTAGGGTGTCTGCGGGGATCTCGCGCGCGATGTCGTAGATCTCCTGGTAGGTGTCGATACCACCGGCCCACTTGTTGAGGCGTTCGCGCCACTGTGCCCACGGTTCAGGGTTGTAGTTCGGAGCGCACATCTCTTCGGCCAGTTTGATCTGATCATCGGGCAGGAAGGCCGGACGAACGCCGTTTTCGGCGAAGATCGTGTTGGGAAGCTGGGGCTCCGAGAAACCGACCGTGTTCAAAAGCGCAGCTTCGTTCGCGCCTTGGATGAGGGCTTGTGTGAAATACGACGATTCCATCACTGCATCCTGCAGTTCACCTCCGAGGCTATCGAACACTTTTGCCGACATCGACGTATGCTCGGTTCCGCAGAAGAACTTGAGGTTTACTGACTGCGAAACCACAGGCGCCATATTGGCGTAGGCAACAGCCGATGCCCACGTTTCGGCACCATCGATCAGGCCTGTCTTAAGAGCGTCCAGTGTCTCTTCCCACGCAACTGGAACCGGGTTCAGGTTCAGAAGCTGCATGGCGATCCGGCCAAGCTGTGTCCCCGTCACGCGGTTCTTTGTGCCAAATAGCTCTTCCAGTTTGGTAACGGTCGGCTTGTCAGCAAAGGTCGAGCCCATTTGCAGACCGCGCAGTTCGCAGTGGGTGAACAGGAATTTCAGCCCGTGCCGTTTCTCAAGTGGTTCACGCAGGATGCGCTGGCTCGCCGGGCTATAGAAGAAGTGGTACTGAGCTGCACGGCTGGGGAACATATAGGCATAGTCCAGCACGTTCAGATAAGGCGCGCCACCAGCCGAGTTCTGGGTCGAGGCCGCATAGATGTCGACGATTCCCTGCTGCGTCTTCTCCACACAACTCAACTGTCCGCAAATCTGGTTGTCGCCGATGAACTCGATGCGAATCTCGCCGTCGGTGCGCTCCTCCAGGTCGCGAGCGAACTCGATAGCGCCCGCCCGCTCGATCAATAGGTTTCGGGTGTTGAAGCCGGACGCACCGAATTTGAGTGTGTGCTTTGGTTCTTTCGAGAATCGTTTTTCGTAAGTCGATTCAGCTGCTTGCGCGAGATTGGCCAGGCTCATCGCCCCGCCGAATCCACCTGCGGCCAGCAGCGTCGAGCTCATGCCATAGCGTCCAGCCACACGGAAAAAATCCCGCCTTGAAATACCGCTTAGTTTGTTACCGATCTCCATTGCTTACCTCCCTGATCGCAATTATTGAGACTTTTTGTATCAAAAAATGCTAGTATAGTTCCGGCAATTTGCATAGGGTTTTTTTCAGTGACATTGGGAGGAGACCATCATGGAGGTAGATTATGCAGTTGTCGGAGCCGGTTCTTCGGGCTGTGTCATCGCCAACCGACTGAGTGCCGATTCTCAGACGACGGTCGCCTTGCTTGAGGCAGGAGGACCGGACACCAATCCGTGGATTCACATTCCCGTCGGCTACTTCAAGACCATGCATAACCCTTCTCTCGACTGGTGTTATCGCACCGAACCGGATCCGGGTCTAAACGGACGATCGATAGACTGGCCGCGTGGTAAGGTGCTGGGCGGGTCATCTTCGCTGAACGGGTTACTTTATGTTCGTGGCCAGAAAGAAGATTACGATCGCTGGCGCCAAATGGGTAACACGGGATGGGGTTGGGATGACGTGTTGCCCCTGTTCAAACGTAGCGAAGATCAGGAGCGCGGGGAGGACGATTTCCATGGAATCGGCGGCCCGCTCTCGGTTTCCAATATGCGGATTCAGCGACCAATCTGTGACGCGTGGGTCACGGCCGCGCAGGCTGCGGGATATCCGTTCAATCCTGACTACAACGGTGAAAGGCAGGAGGGTGTTGGCTACTTTCAGCTAACTACGCGAAACGGTCGCAGGTGCAGTGCCGCCGTTGCTTATTTAAAACCTGTTAGGAACAGGAAAAACCTGAATATCATGACACATGCCTTGGTCAGTCGCATCGTGCTGGACGGCAAAAAGGCCACAGGGCTTGTGTATCGAGACCGCGCAGGGAATGAGAAAACGATAAAAGTCCGTCGTGAAATCATATTGTCCGGCGGGGCTATAAACTCTCCACAGATCCTGATGTTGTCCGGCATCGGAGACCCCGAACACCTGAAGGAAAACGGAATCGAGCCTGTGCACACGCTGCCTGGTGTCGGGAAAGGTTTGCAGGATCATTTGCAAGCGCGTCTGGTGTTCAAGTGTAATGAGCCCACGCTGAATGACGAAGTGCGCAGTCTGTTCAATCAGGCTCGTATTGCTCTGAAATACGCATTGTTCCGGGCAGGTCCGATGACAATGGCGGCCAGCCTTGCAACGGGATTTCTGAAGACCAGACCTGAGGTGGAAACGCCTGACATTCAGTTTCATGTTCAGCCATGGTCTGCAGACAGCCCCGGTGAAGGCGTGCATCCGTTTTCGGCCTTCACGATGTCGGTCTGTCAGTTGCGCCCCCAAAGCAGGGGCGAGTTGCGTCTGAATGGTCCAGATCCTACTCAACACGTGAAGATTATCCCGAATTACCTGTCGACCGAAGTTGACTGTCGCACCATCGTTGATGGAGTGAATATTGCACGCAAGATCGCGCGTCATAATCCGCTTGCGTCAAAAATTTCGGAAGAGTTCCGGCCGACAGCCGAACTATCCACTGACGACTACAGTGGAACCCTGGATTGGGCGAGATCTAATTCTGTTTCGATTTATCATCCCACCGGCACCTGTGCGATGGGGTCGTCCGACAGATCAGTCGTAGATTCCAGTCTAAAGGTGCACGGACTCGAAAACCTGCGGGTTGCCGACTGCTCAATAATGCCGGAAATCGTTAGTGGGAACACCAATGCCCCAGCTATCATGATTGGAGAGAAAGCAAGCGAACTGCTTTCTCACAGGGCTTAGGTGTGTCGTCCTGACATTACGTTAAACCACCAGTTTGCATTGTCGCTGGAGATCAGGGAATTCCTCTGCTCATCGCGGCGACAGTTAATGCAGAGCATCGCGACCAGCAGAATGTCGGGCGAGCTGTCGCTTTGCATTTTCCTGCGTTCAATAAGCGTTAAAAAGCTCAGATTGATGGTCGCCTGATCAAATCGGATGAACGCATGCCGCTTTCCTAACTTGTTGAACCGCTGGCCGATTACTCTGGCTAGGGGTTTCGAAAATAGCTTTAACCGCTGGAGCCATTTCCGTTATGTGAGGTTTCGACTGATCTGCGACACCAGCCAACCTTTTGTTGATCTGGCCAAGAGTTTCCCGCCTTAGATCTGCATGGCAGGTGCATAGCTCCAATTGAGGTCGCTGACAGGGTCGTTAGCGCACTTTCGATGGCCTTGTGCACTCTCGTTTCCCGGATATCTCAACACCGTGTTGAAATTTCGTCTGAAAATAAGGCCTCGAACGGGTGTTCAGAGCGCCCGAGTTTTGTATGAAATAGGAAAGACCAACAAGGGAGAAACAAATGAAAAAGCTGCTATTGGCCGCTGCGGCATCTGCCCTGTGCGCAACAGGCGCACTGGCTGAGGTCAAGGTCGGGATGATCACCACTCTGTCCGGTGGTGGTGCGGGTCTTGGAATTGATGTCCGCGATGGTTTCATGCTGGCAATTGCACAGTCCGGCCGTGACGACATTGAGGTCGTGATCGAAGATGATCAGCGCAAACCGGATATTGCGGTTCAGCTTTCGGATAAAATGATCCAGTCCGAGCGTGTTGATGTGATGACAGGGATCATCTGGTCCAACCTTGCTATGGCGGTTGTCCCAGCGGCGGTGAACCAGAATGTGTTCTACCTGTCGCCCAATGCCGGGCCTTCCCCGCTTGCAGGCAAAGGCTGCCACCAGAACTATTTCAACGTTGCGTGGCAGAACGACAACCTGCACGAGGCCGCAGGGGCTTATGCCAATGAAGCGGGCTATGAAAAGACCTTCATCATGGCGCCAAACTATCCGGCGGGCACTGATGCCCTGACCGGCTACAAGCGGTACTTCAAGGGTGATCTGGCCGGTGAAGTCTATACCAAGCTTGGTCAGACGGACTATGCCGCCGAGATCGCGCAGATCCGGGCAAGTGATGCGGACAGCGTGTTCTTCTTCCTGCCCGGCGGCATGGGGATTTCCTTCCTCAAGCAATATGCCGACAGCGGTATTGACCTTCCAGTTGTTGGTCCTGCGTTCAGCTTTGACCAGGGCATCCTTCAGGCCGTTGGGGACGCAGCACTTGGCGTCGTGAATACGTCGCAGTGGAACAAGGACATCGACAACCCAACCAATGAGGCTTTCGTCGAAAGTTTCCAGGCCGAGTACGGTCGTCTGCCATCGCTTTACGCGAGCCAGGGGTTTGACACTGCGAACCTGTTGCTGTCTGCGCTTGAGAAGGCTGATCCGTCCGATGCAGATGCATTCCGCGAAGCACTGCGGGCCGCTGACTTTGACAGCACACGCGGGGATTTCGCCTTTGGCCCGAACCATCACCCGGTGCAGACCATCTATGCGCGCGAAGTGATCAAGGAAGGCGACGTCTTTACGAACAAGATCATTGGTGCAGCGCTGGAAGGTCATTCTGACGCTTACGCGGCCGACTGTAAAATGTGATCGATCCCTGCCTGCCTTCTGACTGAGGGCAGGCAGATACCCGGAGTTTCCATGTCTTCGATCCTGATTATCGAGCAGATCCTCAACGGACTGCAATTCGGCGTTATGCTCTTTTTAATGGCTGCCGGCCTGACTCTGATCTTCGGGGTCATGGGTCTGATCAATCTTGCCCACGGCTCGTTATACATGGTTGGGGCGTTCGCTGCGGCGGCTGTGGCAGGTGTAACGGGCTCGTTCTTTCTGGGTTTGATCGCTGCTCTTGCGGCTGCTGCTCTGGCCGGTGCAATCATCGAAATCGTTGTCATCCGGCGACTCTATGATGCCGCGCATCTTGATCAGGTTCTGGCTACTTTTGCTCTGATCCTGATCTTTTCAGAGGGTACACGCTGGGTTTTCGGATCCTTTCCACTGTTCCTGAACATTCCAGAGGCACTGTCCGGTCCCGTGACTTTGCCCGGTGGGATCGAATATCCCCTGTACCGTCTGACTCTGATCCTGATCGGGATGGCTGTGGCGGGGGGGCTTTGGTTGCTCATCGAACGTACACGGATCGGGATTCAAATTCGTGCCGGTGAAAATGATCGTGAAATGATCGCAGCATTGGGTGTCGATATCTCAAAGCTCTACACGCTTGTTTTCGCGCTTGGGGCCGCTCTGGCTGGTCTGGCCGGAGCCTTGGTGGGCGCAATTCAATCGGTTCAGGTCGGTATGGGTGAGCCAGTGCTTATCCTTGCGTTCGTCGTCATTGTCATCGGCGGTATCGGGTCGATCCGGGGGGCATTCATCGGGGCGCTTCTGGTGGGTCTAACCGATACATTGGGCGGCGTGTTTCTGCCCGAACTGTTCAAACTGTTCATGGATACAGGCGCTGCTCAGAAAAGCGGCTCGGCCATCGCATCCATGGGAATATACATCCTGATGGGACTGGTTCTGATCTGGCGTCCCACCGGCTTGTTCGGAGCACGTGCATGACGCTTGATGAACGCTATATCAACGGTCTCGTGCTGATCGGGTTGCTTGCATTGCCACTTTGGGCGTTGGCAGCGGATGAACCGTTCACGATCACACTGGTAACCCGTGCAGTCATCCTTGCATTGGCAGCGGTCGGTCTGAACCTCATTCTGGGTATTGGCGGGATGGTCAGCTTTGGCCACGCCGTTTTTTTCGGCATTGGCGGCTACGCGATGGGTATCCTTGCCTATCACGCACAGACCTATACTGCGCTCGACCTCGGGTTCTTTGAGACAGATGGCACCAATTCAATGCCGGTCATCTGGCTTGTTGCAATGATAATGTCAGCGGTCGTGGCGTTCTTCATTGGCCTTTTGTCCCTGCGAACATCCGGTGTCTACTTCATCATGATCACACTCGCCTTTGGCCAGATGTTCTTCTACTTCGCAATCTCTTGGGCCCAGTACGGTGGCGAGGATGGGCTTTCG
This sequence comes from Ruegeria sp. CE12, assembly GCF_056537525.1. Taxonomy (NCBI): domain Bacteria; kingdom Pseudomonadati; phylum Pseudomonadota; class Alphaproteobacteria; order Rhodobacterales; family Roseobacteraceae; genus Ruegeria; species Ruegeria sp. CE12. Next base: position 46,347 of record NZ_JBQFRS010000007.1, read on the forward strand.
ATTTATGTTCGAAATGGTTTCCCGGGCCTGAACACGCTGGTTCCAATTCAGTTCTTCGGCATATGCTTCGCCCTGCTGTGCATTGTGCTCTTTCTCTTTTCGCGACTCCAGTCATCGCCCTTTGGTTTAGCATTGAACGCAGCGCGTCAAACCAATGCTCGGGTCGAGACTGTTGGCTTAAACCCCATGCATCTCAAACTGCTGGCCTTTGTCATCTCAGGTGCCATCACGGGGCTGGCCGGGGCTTTGTTTGCTGATCTGAACCGCTTTGTTTCACCCACAATGTTCAGCTGGCAATTGTCCGGCGAACTAATTGTCTTGATCATTATCGGTGGGGTAGGGCGCCTGATGGGACCAGTGATTGGTGCCTGTGTATTCGTCGCGCTAGAGCATTTTCTGGGTGAACTCACAGAATTCTGGCTTGTCTATCTGGGCATTATTCTGTTGTGTATTGTCCTGTTTGGACGCGGCGGGTTGATTGGTCTTCTGACCGGCAAGGAGGGGGCACATGTCTGAACCGATCCTTGCAACTCATGGTCTGAACAAAAGCTTTGGTGCTCTCAAGGCAACCAACGACGTTTCCATTGATCTCATGCCCCGCGAAATTCACGCGATCATCGGGCCCAACGGAGCGGGAAAATCCACACTGATCAAGCAGATCTGCGGTGGGCTAAGGCCGGATTCAGGGCGAGTGGTACTGTGTGGGCAGGACGTGTCTGGCAAAACCACCCAAGCCAGAGCGCGTGCTGGATTGGGGCGAACTTTCCAGATTTCCGACCTGTGCATGGAAGATACAGTGCTGGAAAACGCAGTGCTGGGTGCGATGGGTGCTCAAGGGGTCGCCTGGCGGTTCTGGCGCAGCGCCTTGAAAAACAGTGCACTTCTGGAAAGAGCTGAAGCCGCATTGAACCGCGTTGGCCTTGCCGAGGAATGCAACACGCGCTGTGCCAACCTAAGCCATGGCCAACGTCGGCAATTGGAGGTGGCAGTTGCGCTAACGCTGTCACCAAAGGCTTTTATCATGGATGAACCGATGGCGGGGCTTGGTGCAGAAGGTTCCAAACGGCTGACCGGTTTTCTGGATGGATTGCGCGAAGAAGCCCCAATCCTGCTGGTGGAACATGATATGGACGCGGTCTTTGCCCTGGCGGATAGGATCAGTGTCTTGGTCTATGGCAAGGTCATCGCCACAGGAACTGCCGATGAAATCCGCAGCAGTCAAGAAGTGCGCGAAGCCTATCTGGGGGACGAGGCATGAGCTTTCTTACCGTTCAGAACCTTACCGCCACCTACGGTGTCAGCCAGGCATTGTTCGGAGTGGATCTGACAATGGCAGAGGGTGAAGTGACGGCCCTGATGGGGCGAAATGGGATGGGCAAATCGACAACCGTAAAGGCGATTTGTCAGATGATCAGGTCCGAAGGGACACTTACCCTGGGTGGGTTGAACCTACATGAACTTTCCAGCCACAAAGTCGCCCGCAAGGGTGTGGGTCTTGTGCCGGAGGGGCGTCGCTGTTTTGCCGACCTTACCGTGCGCGAAAATCTTGTTGCTGCAGCTCGGCCCGGGGATTGGAACATGGCCAAGGTGACCGAGTTGTTTCCTCGGCTTGGTGAACGGGAAGGCCAACGCGCGGTATCTTTGTCGGGCGGAGAGCAACAGATGCTCGCTATTGGCCGAGCGCTTATGACCAACCCACGCCTGCTGATCCTTGATGAGGCCACCGAAGGCCTTGCGCCGATCATCCGGCAAGAGATTTGGGCGGCCTTGCGCCGTCTGAAACAGGAAACCAGCGTCGCTATTCTGTTGATCGACAAATCTCTTAAGGAACTGGCAGCCGTCTCGGACAAAGCAGTGATACTGGAACGCGGTAAGACGGTTTGGGCAGGTGCCATGGCGGATCTGACGCCTGAAATATCCGAGAGATATGTGGGTGTCTGATGGGGTTTGAACCCCATCAGAAAGCGCTATCCAACCCTTTGACTAAGAGCGGGAGTTTCCAATCGAGTTGTTACCTCAGCTGGCAACCCAAATTAAAAACCAGTTTACGCACGCCGCGGGAACGGTAGTCATCTGAACCGGTGGCTTATCATTCATCTACTTCGCGCAATGTGATGGTGGGCGCGAGCGTTAGCCCGCTGCTTTTTTAAACGCCAGATCCAATCCCTCAACCACATGATCCACGTCCTCCAAGGACAGACAAAGCGGGGGCACCATGCGCAGACAAGACTGAAAGGGTCCCGATTTTGACAGGATGATCCCCTGATCACGGCAGGCCTCAAAAACTTCTGTAGTCGTTTCCTTGTCGGGTGTTTTGTCGGCGCGGTCACTGACCATTTCGATCGCAAGCATCAGACCTTTGCCGCGCACATCTCCAATGGCCTGATGCTTGTCTTTGAGATCGTGCAACCGTTCCAGCAAGGCAGCTCCCACTTTACGGGCGTTATCCTGCAGCCCCTCATCTCGCATTACTGATAGCACAGCACGAGCTGCAGCAGCCGAGGTTGGGTTGGCACCATATGTGTGGAACATGAATTTTTCCGCCATAGGGGCAGCAATGTGTTTTTTGGCCACTACGGCACCGATGGGAAAGCCGTTGCCCAGACCTTTTGCCATCACCACAATGTCCGGTACAACGTCATCCGCCTCAAAACCCCAGAAGTTCTCTCCGGTGCGACCAAATCCGGACTGAACTTCATCGGCGATGTAAAGTCCTCCTGCTGCGCGCACTCGCTCAGCAGCGCCGGACATATACCCCTTAGGCATTTCGATGATACCACCATAGCCCTGTACGCTTTCAACGAACATTCCGGCAATCTGGCCTGAGGTTGCCGAGGCTATCGTCCGGTCGATTTCATCCAGATAGGGCTGCCTGCCGGGACCGAAGATTCCGCGATACTGGTTGGGTTCCGGGACGAAGGCCACGTTGCCTGGCATTCCCGGATGGCGCCAGCCCGCAATGCCTGTGATGGACTGCGCCGCCGCCGTCGGGCCATGATAGGCGGTTCGCAAAGCCAGCAGATCCAGATTGCCTGTGTAAGTGCGCGCCATGGTCATCGCCAGATCAACCGCCTCGGACCCGGAGTTGGTCAGATGCACCACCCATTCATGGCCTTTCGGCATCGTGGCGGCCAGTTCCTCGGCGAGATGCGCGGGAGTAGGATGGTAGAACATCGTGGTGCAATGGGTCAGATCCTGAGCCTGTTCCATTGCAGCGGAAACAACGCGTGGGTGTGAATGACCTACAGAGATGCAGACGTTCATACCAAGTAGGTCGGTGTATTTGCGACCGTCCGTGTCCCACAGATATTGACCTTGGCCCTTGCGAAATACGATGGGTTCACGAAATGGGGTGAACCGGGTCAATGACGCCGCATAGTACTGATCGCGCCGCGCGGCGGTCGCGTCAAAATCCCATTCTGTGTGCAAAGCATGATCGGTCATTAAAGGCCTCCGGTCTTCAGGCGAGTGTTATTCGGGTCAAAAGGTGGTTCAGGCAGGATGGTCGCGGCACAGTGCTGACCAAGGATCGAAACAGTCAGCCCAGTGCGGGCAGATGGGTTCCGCAGATATCCCAGCGCCAACACCTTGCCGGTTCGGTGGCCATAGGCGCCTGATGTGACGATGCCTACAGGGCTGTCATCCTGCCAAATTGTGTGGGCATAGAACGGATCAACATCTTTTGCCTCAATCTCGAGCAGGACCATTTCCCAAGGGTTTTCGCGGGAAAGGCTCTCTCTTAGATCCGGTCGTACAAAAGGCTTAAGCCCGGCTTCCAGAGGGCTGCGTTCAGTCGTGAGATCGCTACCCCAGCCACGATAACCCTTTTCCAACCGCATGGAATTGGCGGCATAAGCGCCATAAAAACCCCGACCGAACGGAAGTGCAGCCTGTTCCAGCCAGTTAAACAGCTGTACCGCTTTGTTGGCAGGTACATGTAGTTCCCAGCCAGCTTCGCCGATATACGAAACACGCAGGGCGCGAACCGGGATATCTGCAATCGTGGTCTCGAGAACGGTCAACCAGGGCATATCGACCAGATCGGGCAATACCTGCGCCGCGTTCGGACCCATGACACCGATAACAGCGTAGTCCGCTGTGATATTTGAAACCTGAACTTCAAGATCTTTGGCGCAGGCGCAAATGAGATCGAAGTCGATCTCTTCGGCGGCTGCAGCGGAGGTCATGTAGGCATGTTGAGACCCAAGTCTGCTTACAGTAAATTCTGACAACACTCCACCCGCCGGAGTAAGCGCATGGGTCAGGCCAATACGGCCAGGTTTTGGAGCACGATTAGCTCCGAGTCTTTTCAGAAACTCAACAACATCAGGCCCGGTTACTTCGAACTTTGAAAAGACCGAAAGGTCTGCGATGGCGACATGGTTTGAGACGGCCTCAACTTCAGCAGCGACAGGATCAAACCAGTTCGAGCGCCTGAAGGTCTCATCTGCTGTAGTGCCGGGGGTATCCGCGAACCAGTTGGGCCGTTCCCACCCATGGGCGGCACCCATTACCGCGCCACGTTCAATCATCACTTCATGCAAAGGTGACAGCCGCAATCCGCGACCGGCGGGCCGTTCCTCGTTCGGGTAGTGCACGCCAAACTGCAGACCGAAACACTCGATAGCTTTCTCGACGCGGTATTCACGATCAGCCCATGATCCAAAGCGGCGACTGTCCACCGCCAGCGCATCCATCGGCGGGGCGCCATGGGTCATCCAATGGGCGAGGAACCAGCCAGCGCCTCCACCCTCCATGACACCCATGGAAGATCCGGTCAGTAACCATGCATTCTGCAATCCATGGGCAGGACCGATCAACGGATTGGCATCGGGTGTAAAGGTAATCGGGCCGTTGATGACGGATTTTACGCCCCCGTTTTCGAGCGCCGGGATACGTTCCATGGCAGCCAGGATAATGTGTTCTACCCGGTCCAGATCGGGCGGCATAAGATCCGCCCCGAATTCCGGCGGCACACCATCAACCGACCATACCTGTGCCTGTTTCTCGTAAGGACCCAGGATCAGGCCATCGCGTTCCTGCCTGACATACCAGCTTTCTTCCGGATCGCGGATGATCGGGAGTTCGGGCAAGCCTGCAGAGATTCGATCACTGACTGCCTGCACGGTATCTGTCACCAGATACTGATGCAGCACCGGGACCGAGGGGATGTTCAGTCCCATCATGTGCCCAATTTCCCAGCCCCAGGTACCGGCCGCGTTGACGACATGATTGGCGTGAACTGGGCCTTTGGGAGTCTCAACTCTCCAGAGCTCCGCTTCACGACGAATATCTGTCACGGGACAGTTGCGCCAGATCGCAGCCCCACCGCGACGTGCAACCTCGGCCATTGCGTTTGTCGCCAGTGACGGATCGACGTGGCCATCATCGGGTTCGTAGATACCGCCCAGCAATCCATCGAGCCTTGCTAGCGGGAACAACTCGGCGATGCGTTCGGGGGTCAGTATCTCAAGTGGATATCCAGTGAACTCTGACAGCCCCGCCACGTGGCGAAATTCGTCCATACGGTCCGGATTGCGCGTGATCCGCATCGCGCCAGACCTGTGAAATCCGCAATCCCTGCCTGTCTCTGAAGGCAGGATATCACGATAGAGCTTGACCGAGGTGGCGCGCAGTTCCTGAATCGTCGGGTTATGCGCAAAATGTGTACAAAGCCCTGCGGCATGCCAGGTTGATCCGTGGGTCAGGTCGTTTTTTTCGACCAGCAACACATCCGACCAGCCAGCCTTCACCAGATGATACATCAGCGAGACACCCATCGCCCCGCCGCCGATAATCACTACCTGCGCTTTGGTCATGCGCGCATCCTTTCACCTTTGGGGTCAAATGGAGCCCGGATTAGGGGGATTGCCGGATAGTCGCGGCCAGCAACTCGGACGCTGAAACTGCGTGCGCATGTCCCGGCCAGAGATTCACCCGGCGCAGTCTGAACCATTGCAAAGCACAGGTTCAGGCCAGTACGGGGTCCGCGCGCAGCCGAGGTTGTCAGCCCGACATGTCGCCCTGCTTCGTACACAGGTTCGTCATGCAGCATCAATGCATCACCCTCGACCTGCATCAGGACCAGGCGCTGACGAAGGCCATCCTCGCGTTGAGCCTGTAGAGCTGATTTGCCAATAGAGTCTTTGCTCCAATCGATCGTGAAACCCAGCCCGGCCTCCAGTGGGGTTACTTCTGGCCCCAACTCGTGGCCCCAATGCCTGAACCCTTTTTCGAGGCGGCAACCGTCAAGCGTAAAATGCCCCAATGGATGGCCTCCAGCCTCTTTGAGAGCATTAAAAAGAGTTGGTGCCTCGGCGTTTGCAACCGTCAACTCCCAACCCAACTCACCCACAAAGCTCACCCGGGTGGCGCGGCATTCGACATCAGCAAGGTAGGCCTTGCGGGAATGGCCGAAAGGCGTTTCCGGCAAACTCCCCAGTCCTTCCAACAAGTCGCGACTGCCCGCCCCCATGACACCGATGGTGCAGAATTGCTCAGTGACATCAGCAATGTGGGTGCCGTTCGGCAGGTTGCGGCGCAAATAGGCAAGGTCGCGAGCCCGGGTTGCTGCACCTGAGGTAAGATGGAAGGCTTCCGCTCCGATCCGAGTGATCGTTACATCCATCTCTATCCCACCGCGCGCATTCAGCAACTGAGTATAGACTGAGCGCCCGAATTCCACATCCAGCTGCGCCGTACTCAACCGGTTTAATCCCACGAGCGCTTCAGCCCCGGTAATGTCGAGCTTGGTGAACGGACTCAGATCAATCAAAGCTGTTCCTTCAGCCATGACTGCCGCTTCGGCCCGAGCTATGGGCCACCAACCCTGCGCGCCAACCGAATACGGTTGCGGATCGCCGTACCACAAACCACGTTCCCAGCCCGCTGTAGCACCAAACATGGCGCCAGCCTTTGCCCAGTTGTCATGCAGCGCGGTCTTGCGTAGTCCCCGCCCGGCCGTTGGTTGTTTATAAGGCCAATGCAGCGCGAACAGATCAGAAACAGCCTCTTTCATGCGTGCTTCCATATGGGAAGGGGTTGCCGTTTTAGGGTCAACCCGGGCCACATCTACCTCCCACATGTCCATCGACGGATGTCCATCGATGATCCAGTCCGCCAAAGCACGACCGATGCCAGCGGAGCTCATCACACCGACCGAGTTCATTCCGGCAGCAACATAAAGCCCATCTACGGATGTTTCCCCGACCAGCGGGCGCGTGTCGGCAGTAAAACTCTCGGGGCCGTTCATGAAAAGCTGGATGCCGACTCTCTCCAAATCTGGACAAAGCTCTAGCGCGGCTTCGAGGAACGGGGAAAACTGATCCCAGTCGTCAGCGAGTTCAAGAAAGGCCCGGTCGCCTTCGGGCCCGTAGGCATCCCAGCACTTTGCATTGGGTTCGAAACCACCGATTACCAGTTTGCCCGCGTTTCCCTTGATGTATATGCCGCGATCAAGATCCCGGATGACTGGGAACGGGTTGGGTAGATCCGGTATGGGCTCAGTGACCACATACATGTGCTCAACAGCCTGTAGGGGAAGGGCGACGCCTGCGGTTGCTGCGAGTTCACGAGACCACGCACCGGTGGCGAGAACAACATGATCCGCCGCCAGTTGCGATCCGTCGGACAATTCCACACCGCTGATCCTACCTTTTACGACCAGCAATCGCTTGACCTGAACACCTTCGCGTATTTTCAGACCCCGATCCCGGGCCGCGCGGGCATATGCCATACACAGATCGACCGGGTTTACGTTCGCATCTTCCGGGACGTATAGCGCCCCGGCGTGATCCTTGAGGTCGAGCATTGGCAATGGAACGTCCGAGGCGTTGACCACACGGGGCGAAAGACCCTGAGTGATTCCCAGATCTGCAATCCTGTGCAACTCGTCCAGTCGCGCTTCTTCACGGGCCAACCAGTATCCGCCGGTTCGTTTGTAACCTGTAGAAAGGCCTGTCTCTGCCTCCAGTTCGGGAAAGACGTCCAGCGCTGCCATAGCCAGTTTCGTCATATTTGGGGTGGCGCGCAACGGCCCAACGATCCCGGCCGCATGCCAAGAGGTGCCTGATGTCAGCTGGTTCCGCTCCAGCAGAGTGACGTCAGACGCGCAACGTTTGGTCAGGTGATAACCAAGGCTCAACCCGATGGCCCCGCCGCCGATGATCAATATGCGGCTCATGCAATACTCCGTTGACCGCTGCAGCGTCTTGTTCCAGATTTTGCCTTATGAAAATTCACGCTCTCTGGTGTCATCCGCGATCGGTCTCCACGGCCTTCGAACGCATTATGCGTGAACGAGGCGATCTGACCGTGCTGCATGAGCCGTTCATGTACCATCACTATCTGACCACCACGGACAGGTTGTTTCCTGATTTCGCGCCTGAACCGGGGCATCCGACCACATATGCCGACATTCGTGAGATGATCTGCGAAAAGGCGCATGCCAGCCCGGTGTTCTTCAAAGATATGGCATATTATGTCGCTGAAACGTTGCCGAACGATCGAGACTTTGCCGGACAGATGAGCCACGCATTTCTGCTGCGTGATCCGACCGAAGCGGCGTTGTCCTATGCCCGACGCGATCCGGCGTTCACACGGACCGAACTGGGGCATGAGGCGCAGCATCGCATGTATCACGCGCTGGTTTCTTTGGGGCAGGATCCGCTGGTCCTGACGGCCGATCAATTGCGAGACGACCCAGAGAAAACCCTGCGCCGCTACTGGGCGCATATCGGATTGGATTTCGCCAGCCACGCTTTTGCCTGGGATGATCGGGTGCCTGCAGGATGGGAGGCCGTCAAAGGCTGGCATCGCGAAGTTTTGCAAAGCGGCGCGATACGAAAACCAACGCAAACGAATGCCGCAGACCAGCTTGCCGCGCTTGGCGAGCCCTACGTTGGAATCTCGGCCCATCATGAGCCGTTTTATGCAGAGATGCGGGAGATCGCAGAAATGCAGGCCCATCAGTAGTAATCCTGATCAGGTTTTTCCGATTTCCGCTGCGCGATATAGTCTTTCAGCGCGGCATCTATATCCGGGTCAAGACCAGGATCTTCGTAATTCTGGAGCTGTTCCTTCCAGATTGCGTTTGCGCGTTTGGCGGCGTCTTTCGATCCGTCAGCTTGCCATTGCTCGAAAGAACTGTCGTCAGGTGTCCAGGGTCGAAACAGGGCAGTCATGAAATTGGCCTGCGTGTGCTCTGATCCAAGAAAGTGCTGCCCCGGTCCCGTGGCTGCGATTGCTTCCATGGCCTGTGCATTTTCGCTCAGGTCAATCCCGTCAAAGAAACGCGCTACCTTACCGCAAAGATCGTGATCGATGATCGTTTTTTCGAAGGACGTGACCAATCCTCCTTCCAGCCAGCCGGTGGCATGATTGATCAGGTTTGCCCCTGCGAACATCGACATCAACAAACCCCAGGCTGCCTCTTGCTGGCTTTGTGCGTCAGGCACTTTCGATGAACTGAGCGTTCCGACAGTGTGCAATGGCACGCCCAGTCTGCGGGCCAGCTGCCCAGCGGCCAATACCATTAATCCAGCCTCGGGCGTGCCAAATGTGGGCGCACCTGATTTCATTGACATCGTTGATGCGAAGCTACCCATCAGGCAGGGCGCGCCCGGCGCGACAAGCTGAACCAGCGTCATGGCTGCCATGGTTTCAGCAAGTACCTGCGCGAGGGTTCCCGCTACTGTTGTGGGTGACATCGCCCCGGTCAAAACCCAAGGCGTGCAAGCGACGGGCTGTCTCGCTCGCGCATAGGTCTTTAACGCTCCGGACATATGGCTATCCATCACCAGCGGAGCGTTTGTATTTGAAACGCAATACAAAACCGGGTTTTCGGCGACAAAATCTTCGCCGAACAAAATACGCGCCATATCAATTGCATGGCCCGCGCGTTCGGCTCCGATAAACGCTCCCATGAATGCCCGGTCAGAGTATCGGATATGGGCGTACAGCATATCCAAGTGTCGTTTGTTGGCCGGCAGGTCGACCGGCTCACAAACAACTCCGCCAGAATGGTGAAGCCAAGGCAGGCTGTGATGGAGTTTCACCAAATTGGTAAAATCCTCGTAGGAGGCGTAGCGCCGCCCCCGATCCAGATCATGGACGAAAGGCGGCCCCCAGGATGGACACAAGACAGTTGCGTCTCCGCCAAGTTGCACATTGTTCGCTGGATTCCGCGCATGCTGAACAAATTCGGACGGAGCAGTGGTTGTGATCTTGTTGCGGCAGAACCCCGGGGCGAAACGCACCCTTGTCCCTGAAACATCGCACCCCGCGTCGGCAAAAATCTTCAGAATCTCTGGATCGTCCTGAAACTCCATCCCGGTTTCTGCCAGAATGCGATCGGCATTGGCTTCAATCTGCTCCAATCCCGCTTCGCTCAGAACACTGAACGTCGAGAGTTTTCGCATGACAAACGGTGTACGAGGCTCGGCTGCGGGGGCTCGTTTCACATCTCGGCGCTTATGTCTTCGCTGACGTTCCATGTGCGCAACGTCGCAGCCGGATTGACAGTTTCCAATCATATTCGCACAGTATTAGGTATTCTTATACTAATGATGATTTCATGCCCGACCGTCGAACTCTATCACCTGGCCTGATCCGCTCTCTCGAAGTCTTTATTGCCGTGGCTGAAACTGGGCAGATGCGTTCTGGCGCACGGTTGTTGGGCCTGTCCCAACCCGCAGCTTCGCAACATATAGCCGCTTTGGAAAAGGCCTTTGCCACCCAGCTGATTGATCGCAGTGTCCGGCCAGCACGATTGACCCACGCCGGAATGCGGCTGCACAATCGAGCCCAGAAAATTTTGCATGCCCTTTCCGATATGGAATCTGAACTACGCCACATTGGGGAAGGCTCTATCAATCTGCTGCGCGTGGGTATTCAAGCTTCGATCGCCACTACTTTGACGCCGTCGCTGGTTACGCTGGCCCAACAGGAGTTTGGGGTCGAGGACATCACCTTGCACGCAGGACAGAGTGGCAATCACGAACATCTTCTTCGCACAAAACAGGCCGATCTTGCGATCACCTCGAACCCGTTCCTCGATATGGACGGGCTGGAGCGGCATCACATACTGAAAGAAGACTACTTACTGGTTCTACCCGCTGACTATGACGGCCCAACAAGCAGCCTTGAGGCGATCCAAAGAAAGCTACCTTTGGTTCGGTTTGGAGATACGACAAACGCGGGCCGCCAGATTGCCCAACATCTTCGCAGGCTGCGGTTTGAACCGGATAGAGTGATTCAGGCCGATCGCTCGAGCATGGTGACCTCCTGCGTGGCTGCAGGGCAAGGTTTCAGCCTTTTGACGCCGACCCTGTTGATTGACGGGATGGTCGAGAACATGCAGCTTCGCCTGCTTGAGTTGCCGGTGGTTGGTCTTTCACGCACGCTGACTGTTGTCGCCCGAAAGGGGGAACTGCAGAACTTACCGAAAGCAATCGCCGCGTTGTCCAAACAAAAGCTGACACATCATATTGCAGAATATGTCGGGAAGATCGGATCCCAGAGTGTAGATCGTTCTTAACTGGTGCATCGGTCTCACCATGGAGTATCGGATATTGATCTAAACTATGCACGCAAAGAAGGGCGAGGCGCATTGTCAGCACCCCGCCCCCTTTGTTGTCTGATGATATAATACTAGCAGAACTCCAATTGATCCGCTGCGTGTTTCTTCAGGATATCAGGTGGTGCAAAGCGGTCGCCGTATTTAGAGGACAGTTCTTCACACCGGGCCACGAACCGGTCCAGCCCGTAGGTGTTGACGAATTGGATGTATCCCCCGGTATGAACAGGGGCGCCGATGCCCAGGATCGAACCAACATTGCCGTCCGCGACTGAACGCAGCACGCCTTCTTCCAGACAGCGCAGGGTTTCCAGGATAGCCCGGAACATGATGCGGTCCTGAATGTCCTGATCGGGCAGGTCTGACCCCTCTTTGCGCCACGCTGCTAAGCCTGACCAGATCTCCTTGCCATCGGCAGAATAATCATAGAACCCCTTGCCAGCTGCTCGGCCGGGTCTGTCATGCTCAGCAACCAGTTCACGGACCAATTTGCGGGCCTCAGGTGTCACCTCTTCTGTCGGATCCTGAAGGCCCATCTGTACTTGCGTGTTGTAAATGTCATCTACAAGCTTCAGCTGTACCTCATCCAGCAAAGAGAGCATTCCGGTTGGCATACCCGTCAGACGCGACAGGTTGTCGACGCGCAACGGATCCTGTCCCTCCGCCACCAGTTGTGCGGCCTCAAGCATCTTTGTACCAATGGTACGCGAGGTGTAGAACCCGGTCTTGTCGCCTACGATAATCGGCGTCTTTTTGATTTGGCGTGCAAAGTCAAAGGCCCGCGCCAGGGTTTCGTCCGACGTCATGTCGCCTGCGATGATCTCAAGCAACGGCATCTTATCGACGGGCGAGAAAAAGTGCAGTCCAACGAAGTTTTCCGGCTTACCCGACTCTTCTGCCAAACGCGTGATAGGTAACGTCGAGGTGTTTGATCCCCAGAAACCGCCTTCGGCCAGCAGTTCCTCGTGTTCGGCCAATACTGCATTCTTGATGTCGATCTTTTCGAAAACCGCTTCGATGATCAGATCGCATCCTTTGACTTCTTTGGCCTTGTCGGTCGGCGTGATCAGCGCCAGCACCGCATCCCGCTTCTCCGGCGTCATGCGTCCTTTATCGACACGCTTGTTCAACAGCATTTCGGTGTAGGCTTTGCCACGTTCCGCAGCCTCAAGCGTCATATCCTTAAGTACAACTGGAATACCTGCCATCGCCGCCGAATAGGTGATGCCCTGACCCATCATACCAGCACCCAGAATGCCGAGGCGTTCCACTTTTGAGCGTGGGACATCCTTGGGGCGTGACGCTCCGCCATTAACCTTGTTCATGCCAAAGAACAGTGTTTCGATCATGTTCTTGGTCGGAGCCAGCGGTGTTAGCGAAGCAAAGCGGCGGCTTTCGTAGCGCTGAGCTGTATCGAAATCGACACGACCCGCGGCCTCGGTCATTATGTCCAGAATGCGCGTTGGCGCGGGCATCAATCCTTTGGTTTTTTTGAACAACATAGCCGCAGCGCCTGCGATGCGCGGTGCATTCTTGGGTGATGCCGACGGGCCGCCGGGGATTTTGTAGCCCTTTGTGTCCCAGGGCTGTGTCACTGCTGCTTCGTCTCCCTGAACCGACAGGATGTACTCCTTTGCGCGGTCCAGCAGCTGATCCGGGGTGACGACCTCATGGATCAGTCCCGCAGCCAACGCCTTTTGTGGATTCACCTGACGACCTTCCAGTAGGTAAGGCATCGCGGCTTCAAGGCCCAACAGCCAAGTCAGACGAACCGTGCCACCACCACCGGGCAGCAGGCCCAGCGTGACCTCAGGCAGACCGATCTTGGTTTTAGGGTTCTTCGCAGCGATGCGATAATTGCAAGCCAGGCAGATTTCATAGCCACCGCCAAGCGCCGCACCATTGATTGCAGCGACGACAGGGACCGGCAATTTCTCCAGCCGGCGCATGACAGCTTTGGTGCCTTCCACGTTCTCAAACAGGGCTTCGACCCCATCCGGAGTGATGGATTTCAGCATGTTTAGATCGCCACCGGCAAAGAACGTTTCCTTAGCCGACGTCCAGATGACACCTTTCAGATCGTCCTCGGCTTCGATCTTATCCACGGCTTCGCGGAATTGCGGCAGAAAGGCGTCGTTCATCGCATTTACGGGACCGTCCATGTCCATGGTGACAGTCACGATGTCATTGGCGTCTTTTTTATATGCAAATGCCATTGATTTGATCCTTCCTTACACGCGTTCGATCAGGGTCGAGATACCCATGCCACCACCAATGCACAGCGACAGCATTGCGCGTTTGGCGTCACGTCGCTCCAGCTCATCCAACATGGTTGAGACCAGCATCGCGCCAGTTGCTCCCAGAGGGTGGCCCATGGCGATTGCGCCACCGTTCACATTGGTGATCTCGTGATCGATACCCAGATCTTTCATGTAACGCATGGCGACCGAAGCGAAGGCTTCGTTAATCTCCCAGAGGTCAATATCGTTTACGTTCAGTCCGGCCTTATCCAGACATTTTTTCGCAGCCGGACCCGGACCCGCCAGCATGATGACCGGGTCTGTAGACACCATTGTGGCCTGCACGATGCGACCGCGCGGCTCCAACCCCAGATCCTTGCCTGCCTGTTCCGACCCGATCAGAACCGAAGCGGATCCGTCCACAATGCCCGAAGAGTTGCCGGGTGTATGAACGTAATTGATGCGCGCTACTTCGGGGTATTTCGACAGGGCCATGTCGTCATAGCCATAGCTGCCCATGGCCGCGAAGGACGGGTTCAGGGCGCCCAGCTTCTGCATGTCGGTGCCGGGTTTGATGAAATCGTCCCGCTCCAAGATGGTCAGGCCACTTTCGTCGCAAACCGGAACCACGGACTTGTCGAACCAACCACTGTCACGTGCGTGGGCAGCGCGGCGCTGGCTTTCTACTGCAAAAGCGTCAACGTCCTCTCGGCTGTAGCCGTCGATGGTAGCGATCAGATCGGCACCGATGCCCTGCGGCACGGCACGCTGATCCATGATCATGTCGGGGTCCAGATACATCGCACCGCCGGATGACCCCATGGGTACGCGGCTCATGGATTCCACGCCGCCTGCGACCATCAGATCCTCTTGCCCGGCGATAATCTTAGCGGCTGCCGTGTTCACTGCCTCAAGCCCGGACCCGCAGAAGCGGTCCAACTGTACGCCCGACACAGATTCGTCCCAATGTGCAGCTTGCACTGCGCCTTTGGCGATATCGCTGCCCTGATCGCCCACGGGTGAGACACACCCCAGCACCACATCACCAACGCGACTGGTATCCAGATCGTGACGGCTCTGCAATTCGCGCAACAGACCCGCGGCAAGTTGAACGGGTTTGACTTCATGCAGTGTTCCGCTGGCCTTGCCACGCGAACGCGGCGTGCGGATGGCATCGTAGATATAGGCGGCGTTCGCCATCAGGGACCTCCAAACTCTATTCAGCGCGCAGCGTGACAGCCAGATAGACAGGCAACAATGATCTGGTGATACAGAAAAATAGACATTATCTTACATGAATGGCGGTTCTCATTCCGGCGGTTTTTGCTGTTAATCTACTTCAGGGTGTGACGCGGCGCGGGGGCGATCCCGCGGCTATTCTAAGTCATGCCGGAATAGATAGTGCGGCGCGTCCAATATCTCATCCAGACTTTGTCAAACTGGTCCGTACAGTCACGCTGACACTCGATGATGAACTAGGGGGGTTGCAGGAACGGCCGCAGCGCATTGGAAGCACAGCCATACTCGCAGCTCACGCAAGTCACGCCGAGACCCTGGGTGATGCTTATCGTCGAACAGTCCAATTCATGGACATTATAGACAATTCGTTCCGCTACACGTTTCGCGAAGAGGGTGAGAGCGCCATATTCGAGATGGTGCGCATACCCGGGCGAGTGGTGCTCAACGAGCTGGCGGTTGAAATGATCATGGTACTGGTCAACCGAATGCTCAGTTGGCTGGCGGGCAACAAAGGCGCCGTCAACCGGGCCTGGTTCGACTATCCCAGCCCGCCCCATGCGCCGATCTATCGGGCGATGTTCATGCAGGCGCCGGTACGGTTCGAGCAATCCAGCAGCGGTCTGGCAATCCCGCGAAACCTGATGAAATTGCCGCTTGTACGCACGGAAGAACAGGCCATGGCATATGCCCGGCGTACGCCTCTGGACGCTTTTTTACCGGTGGACGGCACCACGGGCCTGGCGCTTGAGGCCGCACTGACCATTGATGCAACTCTGACCCGTGAAGGCAGACTTGCGGATATGGACGAGGTCGGTCGCAACCTGAACATGCCCAGTCACAGGTTGCGTCGGCGTCTTAAGCTTGAAGGCGTGGATTATTCGGACCTGCGTAAGCAGGTCCGGCGCGATCTGGCTGTACGTTTGCTGACAACAACGGATCTGTCCATCGAAGTTATTGCGGCGCGCGCCGGGTTTAGTGAGGCCAGCTCTTTTATTCGTGCCTTCAGGGGATGGACTGGTCTGACACCGCGCGCTTATCGCGTCTCAGACCTTTAAACTTGCTGCTATTGGCCCGCTAGGCCCATCTGTCGCACCGCCAGATCACGCATGATCTCTTCCGAACCGCCGCCTATTGCCATTATTTTGATCTCACGCCAGACACGTTCGACCGGGTTGCCCAGCATGTAGGCCGCACCGCCAAAAACCTGCATCGCCTCAGAGGCGACAAATTCCAGCGACTTTGTCGCCTGTACCTTGGCCTTGGCAAGTTCGGCAACGGGCATCAAGCCTTGCTCAATCGCCCAACAGATGCGCTCGATATATGCCTCGTTCATATCGATCCGGGCAGACATTTCCGCAAATTTGTGGCCGATTACCTGGTGCTCAATCAGCCGTTTTCCAAAGGTCTCGCGTTCGCGCGCCCACGCAAGCGCGCTGTCGTAACACAGTTTCATCATGCCCAGTGAAGCAGATGTCAGCCCCAATCGTTCAAAATTGAAATTGTTCATGATCGCGATAAAGCCTTTATTTTCAGGCCCCAATAGCGCGTCCGCATCAAGTTCGCAATCGACGAAATGCAATGTCGCCTGCTGCGAACTATGCCAACCCATTTTGCCACCCAGCGGGGTGCGGCTGAAACCCGGCGCATCGAAGGGAACAAGGAACAAGGAAATCCCGGCTAGTCCAGGACCCCCGGTGCGGGCACCAATCACAAACCATTCGGCATCCATCCCACCGGTGATATAGGTTTTTTCGCCGTTCAGGATCCATTTCCCACCTTTAAGCTCGGCCCGTGTCTTAATGTTGGCCACATCTGATCCTGCACCTGGCTCTGTTATGCCTAGAGCAGACATCATTCGTCCGCCGATAATCTCCGGCAGGACCGTTTTCTTGAACTCTTCAGATGCGAACTGTGCAATCGGGCTGATCGAGATCGTACGACCACCTACCGCCGCGCCGATACCTGACGCGCCACATCCAAACAGAATTTCGCTGTAGTCATGACGCATGAACGCATTGTCGAAACCCAAGCCGCCATATTCTTCATCGATTCCAAAACCAAAGACGCCAAACTCCGCGATTGCAGCATGCAACTCCCAAGGAACTCCGCGATCCGCTTCCCATTGTTCTATGTGAGGCTTGATTTCTGCATCAACAAAACGCCCGAAATCGCGCCGAAACGCTTCTCGTTCGGGCGTCATGAAGGGGGATGGCATTGTCATTCTACTTCCTCAATCTTGGCGTTGTCCGGGGAAGCAACGCGAAGCTGGCTTTCCATCATTCGTGCAAAGCGGCCCATCATCTTTGTCAGGTATTCCGGCGATGAAACGAATTTTTCGTGCAACAAAAGACCGCGTAAGAAATTCCGGGAGATGCTCCACAACAATTCGGTGTCATCTCGGTCACCTGAAACGCTGGCATACTGGCTGGCGATGAGGTTCAGATTGGATTTATCCCAGTCCTTCAGGCTCTGTTCGAGCAACTCAAACAGATCCGCATCAGTTCGGCATGCAACCAGAATCTCGACGATCGCACGACCGCCCGAAGAGTTTACGATGTTGCTCCAGGACGACATGATCAGATCATAGACAGGCGGGGGCGGGCTGCCCTGCTTCCAGATCGGGCTCTGCGCATTGTCCAAAAGCCGCATTGCAGTCGCGGCAACAAGTGCTTGCTTGGTCGGGAAGTGATGCGTGATGGCCCCGCGCGAGATGTCCGCTTTGGCTTGAACTTTGGCGAAAGTTGTCTCGGCATAGCCTAGTTGATCCAGGCAAGCGACCGTAGCGTTGCAGATTCTAGCCTGCATATCCCGAGATCGTTGATCCTGAGCCTTGGGCTTTTTGGATGTTGTTTCCGTCATGTTCCGTGGCGTCGTGTTGGCAGATCACTGTTGACCGATGTAATCGGCAAATCATAAAAACAGAACAGTCGGTCTGTAAAGTACGGAGTCACCGACAGGCGGGAGAGACGTTACGTGAAGCATTCTCTGCGGATCGGAGGGGCAAGCGGGTTTTGGGGTGATGCGCCCCACGCCACACGGCAGTTGTTGCGCGATCCGGATCTGGACTTTCTGGTCTATGACTACCTGGCAGAAATCACCATGTCGATCATGGCGCGTGCTCGCCTGAAGGATTCAGAAAAGGGATATGCTGTGGACTTTGTTTCCGAGGTCATGGCCCAAAACCTGAGCCGGATCGACGAACTGGGCGTAAAAGTTCTTTCGAACGCGGGTGGTGTCAACCCGATGGCCTGCGCCGACGCCTTGCGCGCTGAAATTGCTGAGCTTGGGCTGAACCTGAAGGTAGCGGTTGTCGAAGGTGATGATTTGCTGCCGCGTGCGGCGGAGTTTGCGGATCGTACCGAGATGTTTTCCGGGACTCCGATGCCTGCAGCCGAAAAGATCGCGTCCATCAACGCCTATATCGGTGCCGACCCGATAGTGGCCGCGTTGAAAGCTGGGGCAGATATCGTCGTTACAGGGCGATGTGTTGACAGTGCCCTGACGCTGGCGGCCTGTATGCATCACTATGGGTGGGGGCAGGGTGATCATGATCTGCTGGCAGCAGGATCATTGGCGGGACACCTGCTGGAATGCGGCCCTCAGGCCACAGGTGGAAATTTCACCGACTGGAAACTGGCCGGCGATATCGCGCAGATCGGATATCCGGTTGCCGAGATCAGCGCAGATGGTTCGATGGTCCTGACCAAGCCCGAGGGCACCACCGGATGCGTGACACCGGCATCTGTTTGCGAACAGATGCTGTATGAGATCGGTGATCCGCGCGCGTATATACTGCCGGATGTGGTTTGCGATTTCTCAGAAGTCAGGATGGAACAGGCGGGGCCTGACGGGGTGGCGGTGACAGGTGCCAGAGGGCGCGCACCAACTGGGCAACTCAAAGTGTCGGCGACTTGGGTTGATGGCTATCGTGTTGGGATGACTTTCCTGATCAACGGGCGCGAGGCCCGCCAAAAGGCCGAAGTTTTCGCTCAGGCCGGGCTTGATCGTGCCCGGGCCATACTGACTCGCTTGGGCGCCCCTGACTACCGGGAAGTGTCATTCGAAGCATATGGCGGGCGGCCCGGCGACAGTGACTACGAAGAGATTTCATTCAAGGCGGCCGTAAAACACGATGATGCTCGCGCAGCGGGCCTGTTTTTGCGCGAAATGACTGGAGCAGCTCTGGCTGCTCCGCCGGGTCTACACATCTTTACTGGCGGAGGACGCCCCAAACCTTCGCCGGTCGTTGCCTTGTTTTCATTTTTGCTTCCGGCGGGCACGCTTTCCTACCGTGTGACCCTGGAAGGGAAAAACGTCCCCTATCAACAATCTGAAATCACCCCGAATGAACCAAAACCTATCAAAGGAGAAGTTCCTGAACCCGCAGAAACGGATGTGATGGATTGGGTGACTCGTCCGTTGGAGGAGTTGGCCTGGGCGCGTTCGGGAGACAAAGGTGACAAGGCCAATATCGGTGTCATCGCAAGGAACGCGGCCTACATGCCCCACATCTGGTCTGCGCTGACAGAGGAAAAAGTGTCAGCCGTTTTCTCTGATTATCTGTCCGGCGAAGTCGAACGATTTTATCTGCCGGGCACACATTCCATGAACATTCTGCTGCACGAAGTTTTGGGTGGAGGCGGCATCGCGTCGCTGCGCAACGATGCACAAGGAAAAAGCTTCGCCCAGCTTCTGCTGGCCACACCGGTCAGAATTCCGGCGCGGCTGATCGCCAATTCCGAGCAAGGAGGTATCTGATGGGCTTTGTAAGCCAGGTCGTCCGCGACTCTGAAACCTATGCAAAGAACCGAGCCGACATGCTGGCTCTGGTCGATGAGATGCGCGCGCTTGAGGCGCGGCCCGTGGCCTTGTCCGAGCAACGCCGCGAACGGATGGAAGCGCGTGGTCAGATCACCCCACGCGATCGCCTTGCACATCTGTTGGATCCGGGGATGCCATTTTTGCAGTTGCACGGATTGGCGGGGTATTGCGTCGACAGCAACGATCCAGAGAAATCAGTGCCGGGCGCATCGCTCATTATCGGGATCGGTTTCATTTCCGGTGTCCGATGCATGATTATAGTCGACGACGCCGGGATCAAAGCTGGCGCGATGGTCGAGATGTCAGGTGTGGCATTCCTGAGCGCGCAAGACATGGCGCATAAACAGAACCTGCCATTTGTGCATCTGGTCGAAAGCGCCGGCGCGAACCTGATGGAGTACAAGGTCGAGTTCTGGGCCAACGGCGGAAAACTGTTCCGCAATCTGGCCCGTCATTCTGCTGCTGGCCTTCCCAATGTTGCTGTGTTGCACGGACCTTCAACCGCGGGCGGGGCTTATATGCCGGGGCTCGCCGATTATGTGGTGGGCGTAAAGCAGAACGGTATGGCTGCGTTGGCCGGTGCGGCGTTGGTGTATGCGGCTACCGGCGAGAAGGCTAATGATCGCGATCTGGGCGGATCCGAGATGCACGCGACCACCTCAGGGCTTGTAGAGTATCTGGCTGAAGATGACGCGCACGGTGTCGAATTGGCGCGAGACGTGATGGCGCGGTTGGATTGGAACAAGTCTCTGCCTCTGAGGCGCATTAAAACGGTAGAGCCGCCCAAATACGACCCGGACGAGATCGCCGGTGTCGTCCCAACCGATTATCGCATTCCCTACGAAGTTCGCGAAGTCGTGGCACGTATCGTGGACGGTTCGGATTTTGAAGACTTTAAACCGGGCTACGGTCCGGCAACCGTCTGTTTGCAGGCTGCAATCAACGGTATCGCCGTAGGCATCCTCGGTAACAATGGCCCGCTGGACCCAGCCGGTGCGAACAAGGCCGCGCAGTTCATCCAGCTTTGTGGCCAGGCAGACATTCCGTTGATTTTCCTGAACAATATAACTGGCTTCATGGTTGGCACCCAATACGAGCAGGGTGGCATGATCAAACACGGGGCCAAGATGATCCAGGCCGTGACCTCGGTAGATGTACCCAAAATCACACTGTACATCGGCGCCAGTTTTGGGGCGGGCAACTACGGGATGTGCGGATACGCTTATGACCCGGATTTCTTGTTTGCATGGCCAAACGCTTCTACCGGAGTGATGGGGGGTGAGCAGGCTGCCGGTACGATGGAGATGGTCGCTCGGGCAGGGTTCAAACGAAAAGGGATCGAGCCTGACGAAAACAAACTGGCGGCGCAGAAGGCAGCAATCACGGCACATTTCACCAAGCAGGAGAACGCGTTTTACACTTCGGGCCGTTGTATCGACCACGGTGTCATCGACCCACGCGATACGCGGCGCGTACTGGGATTCTGTCTTGAAACCTGCCTTGAGGCGCGCGCGCGAAAGGTCAAACCCAGCAGCTACGGCGTCCACAGGTTCTGATCATGCTGCCACAATCTCAACATCTTGAGCTGGAACAGGATGGTAGTTGGCTGACCGTCTGGTTCAACGAGCCAGAACGACGGAACCCTCTGACAAATGCGCGGGTGGATGCCCTGCTCGACTTGTGCGCGGCGCTGCCAAACGCACCGATACAAGGTGTAACATTTCGCGGGCGCGGCGGCATTTTTTGTGCCGGCGGCGATTTGAAGTCCTTCAATTCCAGCTTTGACGGCTCGGCATCGCAAGATGACATAGTCCGCCTGAGCCTGCGGGCTGCCGATCTATTCGACGCGGTGGCCGCTCTGCCACAGTTCAGTGTCATGGCTGTTGAAGGCGCTGCAATGGCTGGTGGACTCGGATTGATCTGCACCGGGGATATGATTGTCGCAAGCGAACACTCACGGTTTGGCCTGTCCGAAACACGCATCGGACTGACCCCTGCGCAGATCGCACCATTTGTGGTGACCCGGCTGGGCATGCCCGCTGCGCGGCGACTAATGCTGACAGGTGCTACGGTTAATGTGCAAGAGGCTAAACGCCTGGGATTGGTGGATCGGGTTGTCGCCCCTGAGGAGATGGACAACGCGATTGAAGAAATTCAGGCAATGACCCGATCGACAGCGCCGCAAGCCATGGCCGCGATAAAACGGCAATTGATTGAGATGCCGTTTCAAACCCGGGAACAGCAGAGACAGATGGCAGCAAAGAGTTTCGCCGAGCGATTGCTGTCGGACGAGGCGAAAGAAGGCATTTCGGCCTTTTTGGACAAACGCAAACCCAATTGGGCAGGGGGTTGAGCAATGGCATTCGATACACTTCTGATCGCCAATCGCGGGGAAATAGCCGCACGCATCATCCGGACCGCGCGATCGCTCGGTCTTCGGACAGTGGCTGTTTATACGACTGCGGATGCCAAGGCACCGCATGTTGAGCTTGCTGATGAGGCGGTCTGGATCGGAGACGGACCCGTTGGCGAAAGTTACTTGAAGGGCGACAAGGTCATCGCAGCTGCCGAAAAAACGGGGGCTGGGGCGATCCATCCGGGATATGGCTTTTTGTCTGAAAACGCAGAGTTTGCCCAATCTGTTGAGGCCGCTGGACTGATCTTTGTCGGTCCCGACCCCGAAGCAATCAGGTTGATGGGCGACAAAGCTGACGCCAAACGGCTAATGCTCTCTGCAGGCGTGCCTTGCGTACCGGGATATGAGGGCGAGGATCAGTCCGAAGCCGTTTTGGTCAAAGCCGCGGACAACATTGGATTCCCCATCATGGTCAAGGCAGCAGCTGGAGGCGGCGGGCGCGGGATGCGGCTGGTTCACGACGCTGCTGCTTTGCCCACAGCAATCGCGTTGGCGCGATCTGAGGCAGAAAATGCGTTTGGTTCTGGTGAACTGATCCTTGAAAAGGCGATTACCGACGCCCGCCACGTTGAAATTCAGGTCTTTGCCGACACACATGGAAATGTGATCCATCTGGGCGAACGGGACTGTTCGGTTCAGCGCCGTCACCAGAAGGTTGTCGAAGAGGCTCCTTGCCCGGGGATGACATCTGAATTGCGGGCAAAGATGGGCGATGTCGCCATTGAGGCTGCGCGCGCGGTGAACTATCGCGGAGCAGGCACTGTTGAATTCCTGCTGGATGCTTCAGGGGCATTTTATTTTCTCGAAATGAACACCCGCCTGCAGGTGGAACATCCGGTGACTGAAATGGTCACCGGTCTTGATCTTGTGGCAATACAGATCGCGGTCGCTCAGGGCGAAGCTCTTCCGGTTTCGCAAGTGGATGTGACCCTGAATGGGCATGCGATGGAAGTGCGCCTATATGCCGAGGATCCGGTCAACGGCTATCTGCCGGCAACGGGTCCGATTGACATCTGGCAGTTTGCGACCGGACCCGGAGTGCGCGTGGACGCAGGCATTGAAACCGGGCAGGAAGTGTCTCCGTTCTACGACCCGATGCTGGCCAAAATCATCGCGCATGGACCCACCCGCGAAACTGCGCGAGCGCGGCTGATCAGGGCAGTAAAGGAATCCGTGTTACTCGGAACGGTGACGAATTCGGCCTTCCTTGTGGATGTGCTGGGGCAGGGCACTTTCATCAGCGGCGATGCTACAACAACCTTTCTTGATCGCATCTATCCCGAGGGTTTCCCCGCTTATCAGACCAGCGGGCGCGACGCCGCTTTGGCACTTGCCCTGATGCTCGAAGCCGACCAAGCGCGTGCTAAGGATGCGGCGGGTTACGTCTCATGCGATCAGCTCGGTTGGTCCAGCGCCGCCCTTTTGCCGTTCAGGGTAAAACTGGTGTGTGGTGAGGATGAGGTTAGCATTCGTGCCCGCGCGCGTCCGGATGGTTGGACCGTTTGGGTCAGAGAAGAGAAGTTTGATGTTACGTTCGTGAACCGCTCGGGCTCCAATATCCGAGCACGCATCAATGACCAGACCGTAGATGTTGTGGCCCATCTGACACGCGACATGGTCAAGTTCGCCATCGGTGCTGAGCGTCTGAAGTTTCGACGTCTGCGCCCCGGTGCTGTTGACGAAACAGCCACTGCCGGAGGCTGCGTAATCGCCCCAATGCCGGGTTTGCTGATCGAAATGAACGCGGAAGCCGGTCAGAACGTGGCCAAGGGCGACCGGCTGGCTGTTCTGGAAGCGATGAAAATGCAGCATCAAATCACGGCGGCTGTAGACGGTGTGATCACCGCGGTTCACGTCGAAACGGGGCAGCAGCTGACCTCGGGCGATCTGATGATCGAGATTGAGGAGATCTAGATGAATTCCGATCTGTGCCGTCGACTTGGCATCGAGTTCCCGCTGTTTGCGTTCAGCCATTGCCGGGATGTTGTGGCTGCAGTTTCGCGCGCGGGCGGCATGGGCGTTTTCGGGGCGGTCTTGACGCCACCGGACAAGTTGAGGGCTGAATTGGATTGGATCGACGCACATTGCGGCGGCAAACCTTATGGTGTGGATCTGATCATTCCGACGTCGATGCAGAAACAGGGCGATCCGGCCCTCAGCGGGCAAGACCTGCTTGCCGCTCTGCCGGAGACACACAAGCAGTTCGCCGATACCCTGCTAAACGATCACGGCGTTGGCCTTGACGGTTTGGGCGACGCCCGCCTCGATATGATGCACCTTTCCGACAACATGAACACCACCGGTGCCGAAGCTGTTCTGGACATCGTGTTTTCATATCCGATCAAGCTGATCGCCAATGCACTGGGGACGCCTCCGCCAATCATGATGGAGCGCGCACAGGCTGCTGGTGTACCGGTTGCCGCGCTGGTTGGTTCGAAAAAGCATGCAGAACTGCAGGTGGCTGCAGGTGTTGATATCCTTGTAGCTGCCGGTGGTGAAGCTGGTGGTCATTGCGGGGAAGTGTCGACCATGGTTTTGGTGCCCGAGGTCGTCTCGGTGGCGAACGGCACCCCTGTGCTGGCGGCGGGGGGTATTGTGAATGGCGCGCAGATGGCCGCAGGAATTGCAATGGGCGCTGCGGGCGCCTGGTGCGGCTCGGTCTGGTTGACAACCGCCGAGGGCGAACCTCCACAGCAGATCAAGGACAAGATGCTGGCAGCGACATCGGCCGACACCGTGCGGAGCCGTTCACGCACCGGCAAGCATTCCCGCCAACTCAAATCCACTTGGACGGATGCGTGGGAGGCTGATGGGCCGGATCCACTTGCGATGCCCTATCAGTCGCTGGTTTCAGAACCGGCTTTGCGCAAGGTCGAGAAACTGGCGCAGTCCGGACATGAGGGGGCGGAGAAGCTCTCAACTTACTGGGTCGGACAGGGGGTCGGTCTGATGAACCAGGTAACCTCGGCTACGGCAGTCGTTCAGGAATTTAAGCAGGATTATCTGGCCGCTATCGACCGTCTGAATTCAACGTTGGAGGGCTAAGCAGTGCAACAGGCAATGGATTTTCTGGAAGAAAGCGACGCTTTGCATGCGGTTTTGGCAGATGTATCAGGCAACCAATGGGAAACTGTAACCCAATTCAAGGGATGGACGCTGAACGATGTTCTCGTGCATCTGCACTATTGGAACCAAATGGCTGACCTGTCCCTTAACGATCCTGACGCCTTTACCGCCCGAATTGGGGCATTGTTCGCCAAGGCCAAGGTTGAAGGCCTGCGCGCGGCAGAGAATGAGGTGATCTCAGAACGCGGGGCAGAATTGCGCGCGGCCTGGCGGTCGCTTTATGCCGACATTGGCGCACGCTGGGTGGATCTCGATCCCAAGCACAGGGTGAAATGGGCGGGTCCGGATATGTCGGTACGTTCCTCAATCACTGCCCGGCAGATGGAAACCTGGGCACATGGTCAGGAAGTGTTCGATATTCTGGGTCTTGTGCGCAGCGAGCATGATCGTATCAGGAACGTCGTTGTTTTGTGTGTGAACACTTTTGGTTGGGCCTATAAGGTCAACGGTCGGCCCGTACCTGATGCAATGCCGCGATTGGAGTTGACCGCGCCATCAGGGATACTTTGGGAGTTTGGTGAGCCGGGTGAAAACAAGATCACAGGCTCTGCCGTAGAGTTTGCTCAGGTTTCCGCCCAGACGCGCAACATCGGAGATACTTCCCTGAAAGTGGAAGGTGCAATAGCGACAGAGTGGATGTCGATCGCTCAGTGTTTTGCGGGTGGGGTGGAAAAGCCCCCTGCTGTGGGTACGCGTCACCGATCCTAACGCCAGAAGCGTTGTTGTTTGGCTGGCCGTGATTGTTGGAGTCGCACGGTTTAGTGGGCTCAAGTTGACGATACGTTGTTAACGCGTCAGACACGAACGCAGAAGCGGACAGAGAATACGGATATGCTACAGTTTGATGTGACAAAACTGGCCGCTGGCCTAATCATCGCAGTGTTGGTGGGCTGGCTGTTGGTTCTTGGAAAAAGCATCCTGCTACCGGTGCTTCTGGGCATCATCGGCATCTATGTTCTGGATTCCACCGCTTCGGCGGTTGGTCGCGTTCCCGGGTTGCGTGGCATACCGCGACGGCTGCGGCGCCTGCTTGCCCTGCTGACGATATTCCTGATCGTTTTCCTGATGGCCATGTTCATTGAGGCAAACGCGCAAGCAGTTGCTGAGAACATGCCGCGCTATCAAAGCAACCTGAACACGTTAGTCGAAACCATCATGGGTTCTCTGGGTGTCGAGAAACTGCCGGACTGGTCCACGATCGAGAAAACCATTTCGGATAAATTTGATGTCATGGGTTTCCTGCAAGGGGCACTGACCACCGTGCAGGGTTTTGGCACAATCCTGTTCATGGCGATCCTCTACATGGCGTTCATCCTGACCGATCTGGACGGTATGCCAGCAAAGGTACAGCAAGCTTTTGGCAACGCGGAAACCGCGGGCCGGTCGCTGAAAATAGTTGGCCAGATCAACCAGAAAATCGGCAGCTATCTGAGCGCTAAAACACTGATCAATGTCATTCTGGCGACGATCTCTTTCGTGATTATGCTTCTTTTGGGGATTGAGTTTGCGTTGTTCTGGGCCATCCTGATCGGGCTTTTGAACTACATTCCATACCTCGGATCCATCCTGGGCGTGCTGTTTCCGGTCATGCTGAGCTTGGTGCAGTTCACTGACCTCTGGCATGCCGGGATTGCCTTTGTGGCGCTTATGGCGGCACAGTTGTTTGTCGGCAACGTGCTGGAGCCACGGCTGGTTGGCAATTCCGTGAACCTGAGCGGGTTCATGGTTTTGTTCTCGCTGGCAATCTGGACCGCCATGTGGGGACTGGCGGGCACAATCCTGGCCGCACCTCTGACCGCGGTCGTGATGATCATCCTGTCTCAGATCCAGTCAACACGCCCAATCGCCATCCTCATGTCCGAAAACGGAGAAATCGATTGAGAGTGCAAGCTTTGGGCCCTCGGTTTCCCTGCATTGTGGTTCACGGTATCACTGGAACGATGCCTGCGAACACCAGTTAGCTCTCGATATGTCGAGCATCCTTTTTCTTAGCAACGTATTGCTTCCAGAGCGCAAGTATGCCGGCGCAGTTGACCCTGTATTATTTGCAAGGCACCGGCTGCGCAGAATTTGCTCTGCTCCAACCCCGGATGGGGGCCTATCCGTCCTTTTTCGGTAGCGCATCATAGGTCGCCTGAAGATAGGCAAACCCGTAACGCTGATCCGGTTCCAGGTGAGTTCCCTCGGCCCACTCATTCCAAGCATTGATGAAAACGATTTTTTCGTCAGCGCTGTATTTGTCCCGTGCCAGAACCTGATTGCACAACTGTGCCGTCCAGCGCTTGTATGCGTCGATGGAAAATCGACCCATGATACGGGGTGCATCCTGATTGCGTGCCGTATTGTCCCATGACAGCGTAGAAGATCGGAACAGCTTGTAATCCGGTTCCGGTTTTTGGATTTGGGCTTCCACCACCGCTTCGTAATCCATGATCATACCTGTAAATTCAGGATTGTAGACACCCATTTCGTCGGTGATATCAGTACGCTGTACCTGTTGAGGCGGAAACTCCATCGCGGCATCAAAGCCCAGTTTTTCGGGGTCTCCGATATCGAAGGTCTGCGCTGCGACAAGATAGAGACCCTGCTCACCCCAACGCTGTGCTTCTTCTCGCCAGGCTTTCGTTGTTTCCCTGATATCGGGAATGATATTGGCGCGATAAACAATAAATACGGGTTTTCCGTCTATCCGAATATAGCGCGGATCTTCCGTGTATTTGCGCACATGCCGCAGCAGATTCACAGAGTCCGCGATGGAATGATTCTGCCCGATCAATACGTCATGTTCTCGCCCATCCCAACGACGGGTCCAGTTTTCGTTTGCCCATGTCAAACAAAAGGGCATGTCAACGTCGGGGTTGGCAAGCATCTGCTCCAGCGGATGCTCCAATAGGGTCTTTCCGCCAAACCAATAGAAATAGTATGAAAATCCGCCTATCCCATAGGCTTTGGCCATCTGTGCCTGCTCGACCATGATCTCAGGCAATCGCAGATCATAATACCCCAGGTGAATTGGACAATGCGGCTGATAATGGCCCGGATAGTTTGGGACCGCCTTTCCGACGTTGGTCCACTCGGTAAAACCTTTACCCCACCATTCATCGTTTTCCTTGAATGGATGAAATTGGGGCAAGTAATGTGCGATTGCTTTGACTGCCGGTTCAGCCGCTGCAGGTGGGTTGAAGGGCACAAACTCGTCAGACCGACCGATTGCTTCGAAACTTTGCCGCTGTGATTGGCCTTGAGTATTCCAGCCCCGTCTCGGATCACGCTTTTTAGCCGAATTGCGAAATCGCCTTGCCGTTCGTGAGGATAGAGGAGGGCTGCATTTGGAAGCAGCTGAAAGCAGGTAGAAAAGCAGGGTATCTTTGATCGACATGCAAATTTCTCATTCTACGGCGTTTGACGCTGACTGCGAGGAAGTGGCCCTTCCGCTGTAAGCATGCCAATCGCTTATAGGAATGCTTCCGTCATGCTCAAATGATGCTATCGAGTTTGCTGCTAAATAATATGGCGCTATTCCGCAATCCCTAATTCCAGAGGCAGTAGCCGCTGCAACGATGCGTCTGGGTCAGTCCACCAAGGTACGAATTACCAATGGAAGACTTCTGGCAACATGGTGCATGTTGGGGCCAAATCAGGGCTCAAGCTTCTGCTCTGACCTCAGGATAGATGTTGTCATCAGGGCTTCAGGCAAAACACCAACCAAGGTTGTGGTGAAACTCCAAAACCGCATTTTTCACACAGCGATCCAGAATGTAGTTTCATCGTTTCGATGGCGGTGCCTTTCGCTGATCGCGCTCGCAATACTTGGTAAGTGCATAACATATATGAATAATATAATTCCAAGACTAACTGGTCAAACATGATATAAATCAAGTCTGGGATCCAAAAAACCAAATAGGCTGCTGAACGCAAGGAAAGTAACTTTGTAAGCTAGGACGCGCGCATCATGACGCCCCAAGCCACTCGACGCAGTTTTTTGCGGGGAAGATTCTCGACGCCCGCAGAGAATGAACCGCCCGCCCCGAGGCCATTTGGGGCGATCGGGGATTCTCGCTTTTCTGAGATCTGCTCAAACTGTGGTGATTGTGTACGGGCCTGCCCGGAAGGCATCATCTTATCGGCCCCGGACGGATCGCCGGTCGTCGATTTCAACAAAGGCGCTTGCACTTTCTGCGGTGATTGCATCGATGCTTGCCAGACAGGCGCGTTGGAGGAATCTCAACCCTGGCACTGGCGTGCAGATACCACCGACACCTGCCTCGCCAAGAATGGTGTGCAGTGTCGCAGTTGCGAGGACCACTGCGATGAGTCCGCCATCCGGTTCCGATTGATGACGCAGGGCCGAGCCGAGCCACAAATCGATGAAACCTCCTGCACGGGTTGTGGCGGCTGCGTCGCGCCTTGCCCAGTAGGTGCAATCCAAATGGTCCAAATGCTTCAAACAACGGAGGCACAGACATGCTGAACATTTGCGGCTGCCTTGTCCACGCGATGCCCGAAACGACTGACAGCGTGATCAAATCCATAAATGCGGCCGAAGGCTGTGAGGTTCACGCCTGTGAAAACGGGCGCATTGTTGTCACCGTCGAAGACACCGAAACAACGCGGGCATCTGATCAGATTATGGATATGCACCAGATCCCCGGCGTGCTGACTGTCACCCTGACTTACCACCATTTCGAAGAGCTTCCGGCCGAGAACGAAGCTCATTCGCAACCCTCTGCCTGAACGGGAGAAAATAGCCATGACTCTGCCAACGTCCCGCCGCTCGTTCCTTAAGGCGACCGCTGCCGCTGCAACGGCTTCGGCCGCCGGTATCACCCTGCCTCAGAGTGCTTCTGCTCAGATCGGGGCTCCAGACATTCGCTGGGACAAAGCAGCCTGTCGCTTCTGCGGTACGGGTTGTTCTGTTCTTGTCGGTGTAAAAGACGGTCGCGTTGTGGCCACCCAGGGCGACCCCGAGGCGCCGGTGAACCGCGGCCTTAACTGCATCAAGGGCTATTTCTTGTCCAAGATCATGTACGGCTCCGACCGTCTGACCACTCCGTTATTGCGCAAGTCAAACGGAGCCTACGACAAGAATGGTGAGTTCGAACCGGTCAGCTGGGACGAAGCCTTCGACGTGATGGCCGAGAAATGGAAGGCCTCCATCAAGGAAAAAGGCCCAACCGCGGTTTCGATGTTTGGTTCAGGGCAATGGACCGTCTGGGAAGGCTACGCAGCCGCAAAATTCATGAAGGCCGGTCTGCGTTCGAACAATATCGACCCGAACGCACGCCATTGCATGGCATCAGCTGTGGCCGGCTTCATGCGCACATTCGGCATCGACGAGCCGATGGGCTGCTATGACGACTTCGAACATGCCGACACGTTCGTGCTGTGGGGTTCGAACATGGCCGAGATGCACCCGATCCTTTGGTCGCGGCTGACTGACACCCGTCTGACCAAACCGGGTGCCGAAGTGCATGTGCTTTCGACTTTCGAACACCGCTCATTCGAGCTGGCCGACAACGGCATGATATTTGTGCCGCAAACCGATCTGGCAATCCTCAACTACATCGCCAACTACATCATTCAGAACGATGCGGTGAACTGGGATTTCGTCAACAAGAACGTCAACTTCACAAAAACGGCCACCGACATCGGCTATGGCCTGCGTCCTGAGCATGAACTGGAACAGGCAGCGGCCAATCCAGCCCACGAGGGCAAGCACGGCAAACTCGAACAGATCGATTTCGAAGCCTACAAGGAATATGTAGCACCCTATACGCTGGAATACGTGTCCGAGCTGTCTGGCGTGCCCGCTGCACAGCTGGAGCGTCTGGCTCAGCAATACGCCGACCCCGACCGTAAGATCATGAGCCTGTGGACCATGGGCTTTAACCAACACACCCGCGGATCGTGGGTGAACTCGCTTATGTACAATGTGCATCTGCTGATGGGTAAGATCTCGGAGCCAGGCAACTCACCATTCTCGCTGACCGGTCAGCCATCGGCATGTGGCACTGCACGCGAGGTGGGCACCTTTGCGCACCGCCTGCCCGCAGACATGGTCGTGGCCAATGAAAAGCACCGCGAGATCGCTGAAGAAAAGTGGCTGCTGCCTGCAGGGACTATCCCACCCAAACCCGGCTACCACGCGGTGGAGCAACACCGTAGGTTGAAGGACGGCGATCTGAATTGTCACTGGGTTCAGTGCACCAACAACATGCAGGCCGCTCCTAACATCAATGAAGAAGGATGGCCGGGCTATCGAAACCCGGATAACTTCATCAC
The DNA here is from genome assembly GCF_056537525.1 of Ruegeria sp. CE12. Taxonomy (NCBI): domain Bacteria; kingdom Pseudomonadati; phylum Pseudomonadota; class Alphaproteobacteria; order Rhodobacterales; family Roseobacteraceae; genus Ruegeria; species Ruegeria sp. CE12. The sequence goes on from NZ_JBQFRS010000007.1 coordinate 78,046, forward strand.
TGTCTCTGATCCTTATCCCACAGTTACCGCGTTGGCAGCCGACCTGATCCTGCCCACGGCAATGTGGGTCGAAAAAGAGGGTGCGTATGGTAACGCCGAACGACGCACCCAGTTCTGGCGCCAGCAAGTCGATGCCCCGGGTGAGGCGCGTTCAGATGTCTGGCAGGTGATGGAGTTTTCGAAACGCTTCAAGGTCGAGGATGTCTGGCCCGAAGAGCTGATCGCCCAGATGCCCGAATACCGTGGAAAGACCCTGTACGAAATTCTTTACGAAAACGGCAAGGTCAACAAATACCCGCTGTCGGATACCGCCGAAGGCTTCAACAATCAGGAAGCCAATCATTTCGGGTTTTATGTCCAGAAGGGTCTGTTCGAGGAATACGCCTCGTTTGGACGCGGCAAGGCGCATGATCTGGCTGATTTCGACGTTTACCACCAGGCACGCGGGATGCGCTGGCCCGTGGTTGACGGCAAGGAGACTCTCTACCGCTTCCGCGAAGGGTACGACCCCTATGTAAAAGAAGGTGAAGGGGTAAAATTCTACGGCAAGCCGGACGGCAAAGCGAGCATCATCTTCGCGCCATACGAACCGGCGCCGGAGGTTCCGGATGAAGAATATGATCTGTGGCTGGTTACAGGTCGCGTTCTGGAACACTGGCATTCGGGTTCGATGACCCGTCGTGTCCCGGAACTGCACCGTTCGTTCCCTGCTGCAGTAGTCTTCATGCACCCCGAAGACGCGAAAGAGCGCGGTCTGCGGCGAGGGCAAGAGATCAACGTATCAACGCGACGCGGTGATGTGCTGTCGCGGGTTGAGACACGCGGGCGCAACAAGATGCCCAAAGGCGTGGTGTTCTTCCCATGGTTCGATGAAGGCCAGCTGACCAACAAGCTGACGTTGGACGCAACTTGCCCGATCTCGAAAGAGACGGACTTCAAGAAATGTGCCTGCAAGGTCGAACGCGCCTGACACAACCATTTAGAATGTAAGCAAGCCAGATGCCCGCTAACGTCACAACATCAAGTCCCGTGAACCGGCGCCGTTTCCTTCAGGATACAGCGCGGGTCACGGCGGGTTGTGCCGTGGCGGGTAGTTTTCTTGCCTACCTGACGCTGGATGCCCGCGCCCTGCCGGCGCAGGCGATACGGCCACCCGGAGCATTGGATGAAGACAAGTTTCTGGCCGCCTGCATTCGGTGTGGTCTGTGTGTCCGCGATTGCCCTTATGACACCTTGAAGCTGGCGGAACTGGGAGTTGATGGGCCGGCCACCGGCACGCCGTATTTCACGGCCCGCGAAGTGCCTTGTGAAATGTGCGAGGATATTCCCTGCGTCGTCGCTTGTCCGACCGGTGCTCTCGATCCATCACTGACCAATATTGATGACGCCGATATGGGATTGGCCGTTCTGATTGATCAGGAAAGATGCCTGAACGCTTTGGGGCTGCGCTGTGACGTCTGCTATCGGGTCTGTCCGGTTATCGATGAAGCCATTACGCTTGAGCGTCGCCATAATGAACGCTCAGGCCATCACGCCATTTTTATGCCGGTGGTCCATTCGGACGCTTGTACAGGCTGCGGGAAATGTGAAAAATCCTGCGTTCTGCCCGGAGAATCCGCGATCAAGGTCCTGCCGCGCCGAATTGCCATGGCCGAGGCAGCGGATCACTACAAACTCGGATGGGAAGACCGCGACCCATTGGTCGACGAGTTGATTGACCTGCCGGACAGACTGCCCGGACCCGGAACTGACAACCTCGCCGCACCCGGCGGATACACAAACGGGACAGAAGCACTGCCCGACCCTTCAATGGAAGGCGGCTTCACCCCCAGCTTCTCGCTGCCCGATACGGGGAGTGTCGGTCAATGAGTGGCACGGTGCATCTGCCAGTTGGACAGGAGGCCATTGAAGCCAAGGGCTGGATGGGGGCGCACAAGTACCTCATACTGCGCCGCCTTGCCCAACTTACGTTTCTCGGACTTTTCCTGTTAGGTCCTTGGTTTGGCATCTGGTGGGTCAAGGGCAATCTCACCGGTTCTTTAACCTTTGACACGCTGCCGCTGACTGACCCCTTCGTTCTATTGCAAGGAATGTTTGCTCGGCATTGGCCAGAGATGGCTGCCCTCATCGGCGCGCTGATTGTTGGTGGTGTCTATGCGTTAATCGGTGGTCGGGTTTACTGCAGCTGGGTGTGCCCGATCAATCCGGTTACAGACGGCGCCCACTGGGTGCACGACAAACTGGGCATGCAAAAAGGTTGGCAGCCGAAACGAACCACCCGCTACTGGATCTTGGGAACCGTTTTGCTGGTTTCTGCAGCAACCGGAACAATCGCGTGGGAAGTCATCAATCCGATCTCGATGTTGCATCGGGGTCTCATCTTCGGGATTGGTTTCGCCTGGACTTTTGTGCTGGCTGTCTTTGTTTTTGATGTCTTTGTCTCGCGACGGGGCTGGTGCGGCCACATCTGCCCCGTAGGCGCATTCTACGGTCTCTTGGGACAAAAGGCGTTGTTACGTGTCAGCGCGGTCAACCGAGCGGCTTGTGACGATTGCATGGATTGCTTTGCGGTCTGCCCCGAGATGCATGTGATCTCACCAGCGCTGCGTGGAAAGACCGCTGATACACCCCTGATCCTGTCACCGGACTGTACCAATTGCGGACGTTGCATCGACGTCTGCGCGGTTGACGTTTTCAAATTCTCTCACCGTTTCGACACTGCCTCAGCGCCAGGACGCGCGGCCCGTTCGAAACCTCTATCGAAATCCGGGGCCAGTCGCGCCGCCTGAGCAAACAACGGAGTTTCTCATGAACAAGAACGCCATATTCAGCGCCCTCGCTGCCGCGGCACTGACTGCCGCTGCGGGTATCGCTCTTGCGCAATCTACCGGTTCGCAGGTGGATTCTCTGCGCGGTGCAGAAATCGACGAACCTGTCGCCCTCGACCAGGTTCACCGCAATGTCGAAGGGCGGATGCAGCGTAACTATCGCCAACAGCCGCCGTTGATCCCGCACAAGGTGGAACAATACCAAATTGACCTGCGGACCAACCAGTGCCTGTCCTGTCATGACTGGACCAAAGCAGGTGAGCGAAATGCCCCCACCTTGTCCATGACCCACTATCTGGATCGTGACGGTGTCGAATTGGATCGGGTCGCAGGTACACGGTACTTCTGCAATCAATGCCATGTGCCTCAGGCAGATGCGCCAGCGCTGATTGACAACGTCTTTCAGCCTTCTTCCGGCAACTAACCTAGCGCACGTCTGAAAGGAGCACCGAAATGGCAGACTCTCCTGAAAATCATGGCTGGCTTCGCCGCATCTGGACCTGGTTCTGGACACCCGCAGCCCTGTTCAGCACCGGCTTTCTGCTGATTGCAGGCTTTCTGGGCGGTATCCTATTCTGGGGTGGGTTCCACTGGACACTGGAACTGACCAATACCGAAGAATTCTGTGTGTCGTGCCACACGATGGAAACCAATCTTGGCGAGTATCGCGAAACGATCCACTACAACAACCATTCAGGCGTGCGGGCCATCTGTTCCGATTGCCACGTTCCGAAAGAATGGAACCACAAGATCAAAGCCAAGATTATGGCGGTCAAAGACGTATACCACGAACTGGCAGGCACGATCAGTACGCCCGAAAAGTACGAGGATCACCGTCTGCAGATGGCTGCCGCGGTTTGGAAGAAGATGAAAGCCTCTGACAGCCGCGAATGCCGGAACTGCCACAACTTCGACTACATGGACTTTACCCTTCAGGAGACACGCGCCGCGTCCGAACATCAGCGTGCAATCGATAACAACATGACCTGTATCGATTGCCACCAGGGTATCGCCCACAGCCTGCCACCCGGTTATCTTGAAGAGTACCAGAATGTAGTCGGATCGCTGAGCTTCGATGACCCGAATGCAATACGTGCTGAAGCCTCAGTAGATGGCACTGCAATTCAGTCTTTCCTCGACAGTCGCTCGGAATAGGAAACAGGTGATAAGATGCTTGAAATACTTGGAACAATCGGCGGCAATATCCTGAGCCTTCCGGGCATCCTTGGGCTGGCACTTGGCATGATGACACGACGCCTGTGGTTAGGTGCGCTGATGGGTGGTCTCGTTGGTGTGATCGAAACGCTAGTTTTCTCAGGTTGGAAATTCGACCAGATCGAAACGATGGAGTTGGTGATTGCAATTATCGTTGGCGTCATCGCCGGCAGCTTGGGGTGCGCCATTCGTCTCAAGGGTGCTTCTGCCTGATCACCTCGTCGAGTTGGCGCTCAGAATTCTCCGCTGTGGGAAAAATTGTTTATACGCCAAACCTTAGGGGCTGGCGTATTCAGTAAACCTGCTGTTTAGTCTGAAGGCAGCGCAGACAAACCGCACTGACCAACACAAATCCCTATGATCAGGCTTTGCCAGTTTCGGGCACAGATCATGAGCCTGAAAAGAAGATGCTGAGACGTCATATGAAGGATGCAGCGCGCCTAGATGGCGACTATGATTATATTATCGTGGGTGCGGGTACAGCCGGATGCGTACTGGCGAACCGGCTCACAGAAGACCCCAAAACCCGTGTCCTGCTGCTGGAGGCGGGAAAGTCCGACAATTATCACTGGGTGCATATCCCGGTCGGCTATCTTTATTGCATCGGAAATCCCCGTACCGACTGGATGATGAAGACCGCGCCCGAGGCCGGCCTGAACGGCCGCTCATTGACTTATCCACGCGGCAAAGTGTTGGGCGGCTGCAGTTCAGTCAATGGCATGATCTATATGCGCGGGCAGGCGGCGGATTATGACCACTGGCGGCAACTTGGGAACACAGGCTGGGGCTGGGATGATGTACTGCCTTATTTCCTGAAGTCCGAAGATCACCATGCCGGTGACAGCGAGATGCATCGCAGTGGTGGTGAATGGAAAGTCCAGAAACAAAAACTGAGCTGGGATATCCTGCAGGCAGTACAGGACGGTGCAAAAGAGTTTGGCATTCTCCCACGTGATGACTTCAATGATGGCAACAACGAAGGTTCGGGATTCTTCGAGGTCAACCAGAACAATGGCGTGCGTTGGAATACTGCTAAGGGCTTTCTGCGACCGGCGATGAAACGCCCGAACCTGCGCGTCCTGACCGAAGCGATGACCGAGCATCTGATCCTTGACGGTAAAACTGTCCGAGGCGTTCGCTTTCGTCACAGGGGCAAGGTTCTGGACGCGATGACCAATGGTGAAGTGCTTCTGGCAGCCGGGTCGATCAATTCGCCCAAAATACTCGAAATGTCCGGTATTGGGCGAGGCGATCTGTTGACCGATCTGGGCATCCCAGTCCGGAATGAAAGCGCCGGAGTTGGCGAAAACCTTCAGGACCATCTGCAGATACGTACCGTGTTTCGAGTGCAGAATGCCAAGACGCTGAACACGATTGCCAATAGCCTGTTGGGAAAGGCTCGGATCGCGCTGCAATACGGGCTGACGCAGTCAGGACCGATGTCCATGGCCCCGAGCCAGTTTGGTATGTTCACCAAATCGGACCCTTCCATGGAAACGCCGGATCTTGAATACCACATTCAGCCATTGTCGACCGACAAGCTGGGTGATCCGCTGCATCCCTTCCCGGCAATCACTGTTTCGGTCTGTAATCTGCGTCCGGACAGTATCGGCAGCAGCCATATCACGACCCAGGATTGTGATATCCAGCCTGATATCCGGCTCAACTACCTCTCAGCCTCGCGGGATCAATCAATCGCGGTCAAATCGGTCAAGCAGGCACGCAAGATCATGACAGCAAAGTCGCTTGAGCCGTATCAGCCTGAAGAGATTCTGCCCGGACCCAAGTTTCAAAGCGATGCAGAGCTTGTCGAGGCGGTCGGTGACATCGCCACCACGATCTTTCATCCGGTAGGCACCTGCAAGATGGGAACGGATCCAATGGCCGTCGTTGATCCGCAGTTGCGCGTACACGGCTTGGAAGGGGTTCGTGTGGCAGATGCTTCCGTGATGCCAAAAATAGTCTCAGGCAACACCGCTTCGCCCGTTATTATGATCGCGGAAAAACTGGCCGGGATGATCGGTAAAACAGCCAAACCCTAGTAGGTATTTCTGGATTACGTCCTGATGCGGTGAGCGTGGGTGAACACTTCACATTCAGCTCTCTTCGAATTTGCGACCAGCGTCATCCCCGATTGTTGCGCAAGCTTGACTGCAAAAGCTGTCGGAGCTGATACGGCGATTAGCATGGAACACCCAAGAGCAGCGGTCTTCTGAATCAGCTCGACAGACACACGCGAGGTGACAACAACGGCACCCCGTCCTGGATCTGTTTCACTGAGGATCAGCGCACCCAAAAGCTTATCCAAAGCGTTGTGCCGACCTATGTCTTCGCGAGCCATCACGATGCCTTTCCCCGGAACGAGAAATCCTGCAGCATGGGCTGATCTGGTACGATCATGCAACGCCTGATGATCCCGAAGCTGATCTGTTGCCGATGCAATATCTGCCGCATCGATCTGCAATTGGATGCCCGAAACAGGTGCTATATTCCGAACGGCCTGTTCCAAGCTATCGATCCCGCACAGCCCGCAGCCGACCGGCCCCATTGACGCCCTGCGACGTCTTCCCAGTTTTTCGGACGCATTGTCTTTTAGCCAATAGCGAGCTTCTATACCTGCCTCATGGGCAACCTGCTCGAAATCCACAATCTCATCGGGATCAGAGATGAACCCCTCGGTCAGCGCAAATCCATAGGCAAAGTCCTGTATGTCGGAAGGCGAGGCCATCATCACTGCTGTCGTCGTGCCGTTAAACACCAGAGCAACCGGTGTCTCCTGTGCCAGTTCACGCGATATCTCAACACCAGTCCCGACGCTGAATGAAGACATCCGCACCGCGGCTTCATATTGCATTTTTGGGCTGTCACGGAATGGCACCGTCATCTTCAGTGCACCTTCGCCAGTAAATCATGTCCTTGCGCGGTCAAAGAATAGAACAAGCGCTGTGAACGCTCTTCTCGGTTCTCAAGACTTATCAGCTGGTGCTCTTCAGCAAGCCTCACGCACTCACGCAGGACTAGAGCGTGCGCGACGCCCAGTTTGGACGCAAAGCTACGGCTGTCGCTGGAAACTCCAAAATGCGCGGCGACCAGAACTCCGGCTCCGATCGGGCTCAGGTGTTCTGGGCTTTCTGCCATAAGACTGGTGACGGTTTTCATCATTGCGTCTTCCACCCCTATTTCTCCAACAGTCGAAAACGGACCATGACGGACTTGGAAGCAGGGGTGAAGCTTTTGTCCCCAAACGCCTGATAGGGAACCAGAACGTTCAGTTCCGGATAGTAGCCAGCAACGCAACCCCTTGGAATGTCGTAAGGAACAAGGCGGAAGTTTTCGGCGACACGATCGACTCCGTCATCATGACAACCGATGACATCCACCCGAGCACCAGCTTCAGCTCCCAGCAGCGCGACATCTTTAGGATGCATGAACACCACCTGACGCTCACCATAGACGCCCCGGTAACGATCATCCATTCCATAGACTGTTGTGTTGTACTGGTCGTGTGAGCGGAAAGTCTGCAACACGAATGTCTGATCGTCGCTTTTGGCCCGTTGCCACTCGGTCTGATCCGGCAGATCAGCGTCCGAGAAGTTTGCTCGCCCCGTTGGGGTCTTCCAATCCCGCGCAGCAGCACTGTTGTACAGGTGGAAACCGCGCGGCTTGCGGACAGCTACGTTGTAGTTGCCAAAAGCGGGCAGGACACGCGCGATCAGGTCACGAATCTTGTCGTTGTCATCTGCAAGCGCTTCCCAATCGACCACATCGCTGCCCACAGTTGCCTTGGCGATACCAGCGACGATCCCGACCTCGGACCTTAGTTCTTTCGAAGCTGGCAGATTGATCCCACCGGAACCATGCACCATCGACATCGAATCCTCGACCGTCACGATCTGGCGCGCACCTTGTGAGTTGCGATCAATCTCAGTCCGTCCAAGACAGGGAAGGATGTAAGAGGCTTTACCCGGCAACAAATGACCGTGGTTCAGCTTGGTGGCCACATTGACGGTCAGATCCAGATTGCCCAAAGCCTGTGCAATCAGTTGGCTATCAGGCGTGGCGCGGGCAAAGTTGCCACCCAATCCAATAAACGCCCTAGCCTGACCGTTCAGCATCGCACCAATGGCATGCAATACGTTGTGACCCGGATCACGCGGCATGGGAACGCCCAATTCCCGCTCCATCGCGTCCAGCAAAGGGGCAGGGGCCTTTTCATTGATCCCAACTGTGCGGTCACCTTGTACATTCGAATGGCCACGCACCGGGCACAAACCCGCACCCGGTCGTCCAATATTGCCGCGCAAGAACATAAAGCTGGCAATCTCGCGGATTGTCTGAACCGAATGCTTGTGCTGCGTCACCCCCATGGCCCAGGTGGTGATCACCTTATCCGAGGACATGTAAATTTCTGCGGCTTCTTCGATCTGGGAACGGCTCAGACCAGATTGTTCCTCGATGGTTTCCCAAGACGTGCTTTCGACCAGGGCGCGGTAGGCGTCAAATCCGTGGGCATGTTCGGTCATGAAGTCATGATCCAGAACCGACGGTCGTCCTTCAGCCAAAGCAACTTCGTCAGCGGCTAAAACAGTCTTGGCCATGCCGCGGAAGATCGCCATGTCACCACCGAGCCGTGGCCGATAGTAATCCGTTGAGGTTGCTTCAGACCGACCCCGGATCATCTCAAGCTTGTTCTGAGGATCGGCAAATCGGTGCAGGCCTTTTTCCTTGAGAGTGTTGAAGACAACAACACGCGCTCCGCGCAGAGTGGCTTTGCGCAAATCAGCGAGCATCCTTGGATGGTTGGTTCCCGGGTTCTGGCCCACCACAAAGATAGCGTCTGCCTTTTCAAAGTCTTCCAACAGGACCGTACCTTTACCGATCCCGATTGACTCGGTCAGCGCGACACCGCTCGCCTCATGACACATGTTCGAGCAATCCGGGAAGTTGTTTGTGCCGTAAAGGCGCACGAACATCTGGTATAGAAAGGCGGCCTCATTGCTTGCACGACCTGACGTGTAGAATTCAGCACGGTTCGGATCGTCCAATGCGTTCAGCGCTGCACCGATTTCAGCAAATGCAGTTTCCCAGTCTACCTGCTCGTACTTGTCGGTCGCAGGGTTGTAGCGCACTGGATGTGTCAACCGGCCCTGATGCTCCAAATCATAGTCGGTCCAGCTACGCAGCTCTGTAACTGTGTGTCTGGCAAAGAATTCGGGCGTGACACGGGCCTTGGTGGCCTCCCAAGCCACTGCTTTGACGCCATTTTCACAGAATTCAAAGGATGACCCATGCTCGGGGTCGCCCCAGGCACAACCAGGGCAATCAAACCCATCGGGCTGGTTGGCCTTGAGCATTGTTTTGGCACCTGACAAAGGTTTCCCACTGCCCATCAACTGGCGCCCTACGCTCTTGAGGGCCCCCCAACCGCCAGCAGCTTTCGAACTTTTTCCGGTGCAGTCTTTTTTTGCCATTCTCGAACCTGTTTGATCACGCGCGATGACAAGGCATGCATGGTGCAATACCTCTCGCCTTGGCGGAGCCGATACGAAGTTGTTGATTTGTTGCAGCTGCTTGTTTTGGCACGCAGATTCACGCCCAGTCCAAGTGGCTTTCCATCAGCTAGATGCGACGGAATGGCATACCTGTCAATCGCAAGATCGAGTTTTTGATAAACTACGTATATTAAATTTCTGAAGCCACAATAATCAAACCTGATTGCAAAAGGGACACCTACAGATTGACATGAGGCCACAAGGTTGAAACCGACAGGTATCCACCACTGTTGACCAATCCAATTCCATCTCGCATCCTTGCGCAAATTTATTTGGCCCGACACGCATTTAAGGCGCACCACGAAGGCCGTAATGTTATGAATTTGTAAGGCCGGCAAATGCCAGAAACTTCACGAAAGCACTATGTGCTTGATACGCACCGATTACGCGACCCGGAACAAACCCTCGAAATCGTCAGGCCCTTTCTCAAAGAGATGGGGATCACTCGCATCGCAAATCTGACCGGGCTGGATCGGGTTGGATTACCCACTGTGATGGTTGCAAGACCAAACTCGCGCTCGGTTGCGGTGTCGCTCGGCAAGGGTTTGTCTCTGCGCGCGGCCGAAGCCTCGGGCGTCATGGAAGCCATTGAGTCATGGCACGCAGAGCAGGTGGATCTGCCGCAACGCCTTGCCCGATATAACGATCTTGTTGAAAAAGAGCATGTGGTTGATGCTTATGCTCTACCTCGTGTGTCTGGTGGTCGGTTCGATCCTGATCGCAACACGGTCTGGGTTGAGGGCGAGGACCTGAGTGCTGACCGTCCGTGCTGGGTTCCACTTGAAATGGTAGATACGGACTACACTTCGGCCCCGATGGGAGGGCAGGCGGCCTTTCCCAGAACAACCAATGGGCTGGCTTCGGGGAACTGTAAAATCGAGGCGAGCTGCCACGCCATATGCGAACTGATCGAACGTGATGCCACGACCTTATGGAACCATCAACCTGCGACTGAGCGTCTGGATCCCAACAGCGTTGACGACCAACGATGTATTCAGGCGATGGAACAGATTGAGGCTGCGGATCTGGAGTTGGGGATCTGGGATACAACATCCGATATAGGCATCGCCAGTTTCCGTTGTGTGATCTGCGAAGCTGATGGCAAATCGGGACATATCGGCATTGGCGACGGGTGCCACCCTGATCGCGCGATTGCATTGTTGCGTGCACTGACAGAAGCGGCGCAAACCCGACTGACCTATATCTCCGGTGCGCGCGATGATCTGGACCCCGAGGAGTTTACAGATGCAGCGCAGAACGATCGATGCCGCTACGTTCGCGAGCTGATTGATCAAGCTCAACCTGCAAAGTCGTTCCGTGATTGCCCGACTCATGTGACCTCTTCATTCGAAGATGACCTCAACCTGTTGTTAACGCGCCTGAAAGCTGTTGGGATCTCTCAGGTTGTGACAGTGAACCTGTCCCGAACCGAATACGACATCGCTGTTATCCGGGCTGTTGTACCAGGCCTGGAAGCACCGCATGACGAACCTGATTATATACCCGGTCCTCGGGCGCAGCGCGTGATGGGGCAGGCAATATGACCGTATTTGTGTTTACAGGCCCGACCTTAACGGCTGATGCGGTTTCCGAGTTTCTGGACGCAACAGTTTTGCCACCAGTAAGGCAGGGTGACGTATATCGCGTCGTTCGGGAAAACCCGCGCGCGATCGGGATCATTGACGGCTTTTTTGAAGGAGTGCCATCTGTCTGGCACAAAGAAATCCTCTGGGCGATGGAGCAGGGCATTCCAGTGTTTGGCAGCGCCAGCATGGGGGCCTTGCGTGCTGCGGAACTTGCTGATTTCGGAATGATCGGGGTCGGGCGCATCTATGAAGAATATCACAACGGCACGCTGACTGATGATGATGAAGTCGCAGTGGTGCACGGTCCGGCCGAGCTTGGGTTCATGCCGTTGAGTGAACCGATGGTTTCGATCAGGGCGACAGTCGATCGCGCATGCGACGAAGGCGTGCTACCGCACGAGACCGCGACAGAAGTGCTGCGCGTAGCAAAGGCCCTGAACTATCGTGACCGTATCTGGAAAGATATCGGGCATTCGAAGCGAGAATTGCCTGGGATGATCGAGTTTATCGATTGGCTGCCTGTTGGTCGTGTGGATGCCAAAGGCGATGACGCGCGCGCGATGCTGGTTCGGATGTCTCAACATCTGGAGGAAAGCGCTTCTAGCGGTCTATTCGCAGTTCGAACTGAGCGCTCGCTAATGTGGCAGAGCCTGCGCGCGCGTATTGATGCTGAGCCAAGTTCTGATCGCGCTGTCAATGATGCCGTATTGAACGAAATTCGATTGCAACCCGATCTCTTCGCAACTTTGCGAGAGCGCGCCACCCTCAGCCTTTTGGCCCGAGAAGAGGCGAAAAGGCGCGATCAACAACCTGATCGCGATGCACTGGTTAAACAAATGTCGGCCCATCGGACCAAAGAAGGTTTGTCCCAACACGCAGATCTGATGCGCTGGCTCGAAGTGAACGATCTGACCGCAGACGGCTACGAGGGAATGCTGGCCGATGCCTCCCGCGTTGACAGGATGATTTCTGAACGCACCGACAAGCTCGGTGCCACGCTGCTGGTAGAACTGCGCCGGTCGGGTGGTTACTCAGACTTGCGAGACCGAGCGATGCGCAAAGCAGAATACGGCTCTCGTGTACCGTCAGGAAGCTCTCACGCAGGGGCCGATCGATTGCGGATGCTGATGTGGTATTTTGAAACACATCTTGACCGAGAGGTCCCTGATGATCTTGAATCATACGCAGCTTCGGTTGGTCTCTCAGGCCGCGAAGCGTTTTATGACTTGATTGAAGCTGAATTTTTGTTTTGCCAAATGGATGTCGACTCGGACCAAAAGAAACCTGCCGAATAGGCGGTAACTGAATGGCACCTGCGCGACGCGGGAAGGGAATTTATGAACTGGCCCGAACAGATGGAGGACGAAGCGCCGGGTACCCGGTTCCTACTGTATCCGCAATCGCCCTTTCTTGAATCCAATGCTGTGCCGGAATTGGTGGAGATCTCTGCTCCACCCGGTTCGATTGGTCCCGGCCCTGCGGGCCCACGCATGTACACAGTCGATCCGGTCGGCAAGACGACTCCATACGGTGCGAACATCCAGGGACCGCATGGCCCGCAAATGTACCTGCCCCCTTGGGATGGTTATATACAACCGCCTCCGTCTCCGGATGAGGACGGCAATTTCATCCATGTCCAACCCGGCGATCCCGGGTTCGAGGCGGCTCATCTATTCGGCTCGGCACATTTCACGATGGATGTCTGGGAGGGTTATTTCGGGCGACCGATCCCCTGGCATTTTGCGCGCGATTTCGATCGTTTGGAGCTGTCACTACTTCCCAGTCTCGACAATGCTCATATCGGGTGGGGCTTCCTGGAAACCGGAGGCACACATGAGCATGGCAATGAATACCGACCCTACAGCCTGAACTTTGATGTTGTCGCGCATGAGATTGGGCATGCGATCATCTATAGTGTCATTGGGATGCCGTCGACCGAAGATGCATCCGGAGAATATTATGGGTTCCATGAATCTGCGGCGGACATGGTTGCCTTGCTGGCGTCCCTGCATTTTGGATCTGTTGTGGACGATCTGCTGAGAAACACCCGTGGAAATCTCTATACGTTCAACCGCTTAAACCGATTTGCGGAACTGTCCGAGAACGCCCAGATTCGGACTGCCGCCAATGACAGGGTCCTGTCCGAATTCGCAGGTGGCTGGTCAAGTGAACACGATCTTTCCGAGCCTTTGACCGGCGCAATGTTTGATATCTTCGTAGACATCTATCATGAGCGCTTGCTGCTGCATGGACTGATCTCAGCCGAGGAAGAGGATCTGTCGGACAAACTCGAAGATTCCCCAGACTACAACGAGGTGATGCAAAATATCTTTGATGCGCGCTATGAGCAAAATCCTGAAGGGTTTCGCATCGCCTTGTTGGAAGCGCGCGACTATCTTGGCACTTATCTGGCCGACACCTGGGAGAAGCTTGACGCTGATATGCTAAGCTATTTCGGAGTCGAAAAAGCCCTGCTTGCAGTTGATCAGGAAATCACCGGTGGCGCGTTCCGAAATATCATCGAAGGCAACTTCAGAATGCGTGAAATTGGTATAACAACAGCGGGTCCCCGACTGCCTGAAGCTGAAGAAAATAGTCATGCAAACTCTGTACGAACAAAAATACCAAATTGACCCGAACGTAAATTGCTTTGTTTTGCGCGCATTTTGTGGCATTTAATACGCGGGTGAATTCTTATGAAACATTTGGTCCGAATTGATCGGGCCTCAAAGAGGGGGGGGCGCAGTCTCGGACTTCGCCAATCCCGTAATTGGGAGAAAGTGATATGTCTGAGTCGTTGCTCAGTTTTTCAGAAGTGCTTTTGTTTGGCCGCGCTGTAGATGATCTCAAACTCAAGAAAGACACACGGGTCCGTGTTGCCATTATTGACGATGGCGTCACCTCACTGCCCACCATCACAAGTGGTGTGATTGACGATGTGACCGTTGAGGTTGGTAACAAAGTTCTGGTTCAGATCAATGATGTTGATGTCTCAGGAGTTTACCGGGTTCAGAACTCGGGCGGCTCTCTCGTTCTGGGCAATCGGAGGTTAGAGCCGAAGGGTGACTTTGTATTTGTCAAAAAGGGGTCAAAGCACAAGCGCACGTTCTGGCAACAGACCGATGATGTCACCGCAGCAGCGGAACATCAGAAGTTCGAATTCAAAGGTAAACGCCGCCGGGGCAAAGGTGTGAACAATTTCCTTGGTGATCAGTTCCTTGATGGCGGACAATTGGCCAGAATATACGGGTTTGCATTCGAGGGCGCATATTACGAATTGCCTGAGCCCACCATTTTCCTCGTGCATGGTGACGGAGATTTCGTCAACAAAGAGGGGTCTGACGACAACGCGCCGGGCAATCTGGCATCGCGTGCGCCAAACAACCCCAACCTTACCGGGATTGCCGCTGCCGATTTTCAGTTTGCGGACGACATTCGGGTCTGGAACTACAACAAAGCTGATTTCACCGTTCGTATGGATGTGATGACCGGCCAGTTCGAACAGGTCCTGTTGGATGTCTGCTTCGGAGGTGATGGGCCTGGTGTCAGCGGCGCCCGCGTCAGTGGTGCACGTGTTAGCGGTGCACGGGTCAGTGGTGCAAGAGTGAGCGGCGCTCGCGTCAGCGGTGCACGGGTCAGTGGCGCAAGAGCTCGAGGCTCCGAAGATTAACTTGCATATGGCGCTGCGCTTGCCGATGTAGCGCTGTCAAATAGGGGCGGCATATTATCCGCCCCTAAAACGCTGTTTGCTGGATCACCCTATCAAATCATTGGACCAAACACCGCGCGCACCATCGAATGCGGTAGCCGACTTGCGTGTATGGGTGGTTTCGCTACTTCGATCAGCGGAAAATCTTTCGGCTGCACATAGCGGTGGTGCGACCAGACACCTTGTGGCGAGATACTCCTTAGAGGTTCTCCGTTTCAAAGAGGCAGGGCTTACGCAACAAAATCCTGATGCATGATGGTGTCGACCGTGATCCGCTCTAGTTCAGGAACAATTGCCAGAATCTCGCTGCCATTCTCAAGCGTCTCCGCAACTGGTTGAGAGCGCACCAATCCGCCCGCCTCACGAATGATCAACACACCGGCCAGTGCGTCCCAAGCATTCAGATGAGCCTCGTAATATCCCTCAGCACGTCCTTGAGCGACCCACATCAGACTCACAGCAGCCGAACCATTGCGGCGATACTCCATGTTCGCATCAACCGTGTGCTGCACGATGTCCAAATATTCCTGAAGCGGTTTGCGAGATGAACGACCCAACAACAATACTGCCTGGTCGGGTTGGCAGCAGTTCGAAACCTCAATTGCAACCCCATTGCAGAAAGCGCCCTGATCTTTGGCAGCCCAGCACAACTCATCTCGGTCAGGCGCATAAATTGCCCCAACCATGATCTCTTCGTTTTCGCAGTATGCAATCGAGACAGCCCAATCCGGCAAACCTCTCATGTAGTTTGCCGTGCCATCAATCGGATCGACCACCCAGATCGCCTCACTTTGCCCGGATTGGCCTTCTTCTTCGCCCAAGACTGCGTCCGATGGGTAGTATTCCTTGATCAAGGCGCGAATGCGCTGTTCGACTTTGCGATCTGCAATTGTCACAAAATCCTGCAAACCTTTGACGGAAACAAAATCCTGGTCTTTGTTTTGGTAGAGCTCACGAGCCAAGGTGCCGGCTTCAACAGCTAAAAATCTGGCAAAATCCAGTTTGGTTTCAAAATTGTCAGTCATGCCTGCTCATTGTTGTCTGCCGAAAAATCGGTGTCAGTTTTTGATTGTAGTTTTGAATTGGTGCGTCGGGGTTTTCGATGCGATCCAGCATCTGGGTGACGGCGGCAAGCACTTGTTCCTCAGCGTCCTGCCGCATCGTCGATAGCTGATAGGCCCCCCAACTGGCCTGTTCGATGTCGTCGCAGCCAACCACCTGCAGGTCTTCGGGAAACCGGGTGTTCCAGTCCGCGCGAAGCCGGTCCAGAACACCCAGGGCCAACAGATCAGTCGAGCAGAACACACCATCGATCTGATCCAGCGAAAGACCCAGGTTTCCTGCTACGTCGTATCCTGCTGCATAGCTTTGGCTGGAGGATATGAATTCCGTAACCTCGATGCCTTTGGCATGACATTTCTCAATGAATGCGCGGGCGCGCCCGGTCACTGAATATGACGATGCCTGAGGGTGAACCACGGCCAAGCGACCCGCACCGGATCGGGTGAGCATCGTGTATGCCAATTCTCCGGCTTGTTGTACGTCGATTTGAACCGTGTCCGCGATGTCCTGGTTCGTGCCGCGATTGATCAAGACAAGGGGCATGCGCAGGCGGCGGCATTCCTGAATGATCTTTGAAGACGGCGTCGCTGATGTCACCATCACGCCAGCAACATTGTAGTTGAGCAGCACCGACATGAGTTGTTCGACACTTTCATGGGCGTCTACGGTCAGCAAAATCGGGCGATAGCCGTGGCTGATGAACTCTTGCGCGGCAATTTTGACCTGTCGGGAACGGAACGGAGTATCCAGAGATGAAGCGACGATGCCAACCAGATTGGACTGTCGCGTTTGCAGACCGCGCGCCAGAAAGTTGACGCGATAACCTAACTCTTCAGCAGCTTTCAGAACCTTTTGGCGGGATTTGTCCGAAATAGCCCCGCCTTCGGTAAACGCCCTTGAAACCATCGAGCGTGAAACGCCAGCCCGGCGGGCGACATCAAATGAAGTAACAGATTTTCTGGGTTCGTCAGTCACTGATCAACCCCTTTTTGCGACAAATCTCTGCAAAACTAAACGGTTGATCAAGATTGACCAAATCAGCCTTCGCGTCAGCGATTTTCTCGAGTGTTTCGCTCTCGTCGCCACCGTAAGCGATCATGAAGGGCATCCCGAGCTGGCGCAGCTTGGGAAATTCAGACCAGTCGTCCGATATCGTGTATTCGATCAGTTTTGGAGCCAGACAATTCAAAGCCTCATCCAAACTCGAAAAATCCTGTCGGCGCATCATCAGGTTTGCTTCGGAGGAAATCGCACGCATGTCGTGCAAGGATTGAGACACGAAGGACCAGAAAAACACCCGATCCTGCATGTCGTGAGCTGTTACGCGATCCCAGACTAGTTTCGCCGGTGCCGATTTCAGCTCGATATAGAGATGGCCGTCATAGGATTTGGCCAACTCCAACACTTCATCAAGCGTGGGTATCTTTTCTTCGGCGTAGAACTGCGAAAACCAATCCCCGGCGCTCAGCGATTGTAGCTCTGCCAGGGTCCGGTCGCATACTGGCCCGCTTCCGTTAGTGGTGCGATCCAGTGTGGGGTCGTGCAAAACCACCAGTTGATCATCGGCTGTCACATGGACGTCGATCTCGACATGGCTAAAGCCCGCAGCAAAGCATGCGTGCGCAGCGGCAAGGGTGTTTTCAGGTGCGATTTTGTTGGCGCCTCGGTGACACACGACTTGCAAACCGTCGCGAAACTCAATCGGATTGACCAATTCGGGACGATCCGAACAGATTCCCAATACCGGCTTGTTGCGCAGCTCAGCCATTCGGACCGGATCTTCTTCGTGCCAAAGAACAACCTTCTGTCCGGTATTGCGGCACCGTTCAAAAAGGGCGTCATCCAGCAGATCCTGTGGGCGCTCCAGCTTCTCCCAGCATAGATGAAGGATATCTGCCTCGGTTGCGATCTCGAATGGATCGATCCCGATTGGTATCAGGACAGCAACAGGGTAGGGGCAATCTGCAGCGCGCAGAGCTTGCACCGCAGTTGGATCAAAAGCACCAAGAATAGCGCGTTTTATCCCAACGGACTGTAGCAACTCTGATGTCGGTACGGCTGCATCCGGTGCCTTGATATCCGCATAAATACCGCAGCAGCGATCCTGTGCCAGTTCGATGATCTGAGACAACAGAGGGGCCTCATCCTGACGAACTGCTGCCCGAATTTCTGCATATGTGAGGTGACGAAGGGCGCGCCCGTCTGCCAATGAAAAATCGTGGAAAGCGATGATCTGATTATCTGCTGTCAGGTGCAGATCCACCTCCCACATGTCCGCACCTAGATCGGCGGCCAGTGCAAATGCAGGCAGGGTGTTTTCCTGCGCATAGGCACTGGCCCCGCGATGCGCGATCGACAAGGGACGGGAGGGGGTCAACCAATCCGACATCAGATGCGCGTTCCTTCGGGTGTAAAGGCCAATGCGTGATCCGAGGCGATACCCCAGTTCACGGTCTCACCCAGTTTCAGACGCGGTCCAGCAGGTTGGATCGACCGCAGAACCGACCCGTTGGGAAGGGTAACGTTATAAAGATCTTCGCGCCCTTGCGTTTCAACGAAACTGATCTTGCCAGTCAGGTCAGATCCGAATTGCGGGCCGAAATACTCTGGTCTGATGCCAAGTTGCACCTGTCCATTGACCTTCGGCCTTAGTGTCTCGGCAATAGCAATACCGCTGTCGCCAATGCGGAACTGGCCATCAGCAACAGTAGCGTCCAGGAATGAAATCGGCGGGTTGCCAAGGAACCCGGCCACAAAGGTATCAACCGGATCGTTGTACATCTGGTCCGGTTCGCTCAGTTGCACGATCTTGCCGTCCTTCATCAACGCGATGCGGTCGCACATTGACATCGCTTCGACCTGATCATGGGTCACGAGGATGGCGGTAATGCCGGTTTCCAGCTGAATGCGGCGGATTTCCGAGCGCATCTCAAGCCGCAGCTTGGCGTCGAGGTTGGCCAGCGGTTCGTCCAGCAACAGCACATCCGGCTGCCGAACCAGCGCGCGGGCAAGGGCTACGCGCTGCTGCTGACCACCCGATAGTTGCGCCGGGCGACGATTCAAAAGCTCAGGGATATGTACGAGTTCGGCGATCTCGCCCACCTTGCGTGTGATCGTCGCGTTATCCAGCTTCTGCACGCGCAATGGGAAAGCAATATTCTCGCGAATGTTCATATGCGGGTAAAGCGCATAGTTCTGGAACACCACGCCTACGTTGCGCTTTTGTGAGGGCAGGTCCGAGACATTGCGATCCCCGAAGTGCAGCGTACCGCCATTCATCCGGTGAATACCGCAGATGGTAAACAGCGTGGTGGACTTGCCGCAACCAGATGGACCCAGCAGCGCCATCATCTCACCGCTCTCTACCGTAAGGTTCAACTTATCGATGACGGTAAGGCCGTCGAAGGTTTTGGTGAAGTTTTCGAGCCTAAGTTGCATCAGCCTTTCGAGCCCCCGCCGTAGATATTCATGAGTTTTTTCTGGAAAACCAGATAGATCAGGATTACCGGCAGTGCGTAGAACAGGCCCACCGATTTAAAGAGGTTGAAGTCGACTTCCAAACTGTCATCCAGCAGGAAGTACGCCAGGTAGGTCGACAGAACCTGGGCATCGCTGCCCGGAGCCAACACCAGCGGCAGGATGAATTCGCTCCACCCCGACAGGAACGAAAAGATCAGCAGCGCAGACAGGCCCGGCTGCACCTGCGGCAGTACCAGCTTGCGCCAGACCATGAAGCGGCTGGCGCCATCCTGTACACCGGCCATCTCGATCTCCCACGGGACGGTGTCGTAGAAACCTTTCATGACCCAGATGCCGAAGGGCAGTTCCAACGCGGCCTTGACCATGATGACACCAATTAACGTGTCGAACAGGCCAAGGAATTGCAGGATCAGGAAGATCGCAATGATCAAGGTGATCGTCGGGAACGCGTGCAGTATGATGACACCCGCCAGAAAGAACCGCCGTGCCGGGAAGTTAAGACGCGACAGCGCATAGGCCGAGGTCAGCGATGTGGCACAGACGATGGCCGCTGTGGAACCCGCAAAGATGAAGGTGTTGATCGTTGCGATCCACACTGATCCCCGCCCAGTGGTGTCATCCCAAAGGAACCGCCAGTGGTGAAAGGTGAACTCCGAAGGTATCAGACTGCCGGGTTCCGCATCGGTGATCGAGTCCACAAGTGTAAAGGCGTACATGATCACCAGTGGCAGCGACAGGATCGTAAGCAGCGCAATGACCGGAAGCGAGCGAAAGTTCGAAGTCATGACAGGCCCCTATTGCTCGATCCGTGGCTTCGCCACGAGGTCTTTGAAGTTGAAGAACCGCAGGTACAACGCGCTGGTCACGATGCCGATAACCACCAGCACCAGCGCATAGGCTGCGCCGAGACCGTATTGCAGGTTTCCGCCATAGTTGTTCAGAGCGGTGTGATAGGCGGCCAGAGCCCAAACTTCGGTCGCGCCACCCGGGCCGCCATCAGTGGCCAGCAGGATGTATTCAAACGAAGTCAGCAGCGAGAGTGTCTGGTAAGACGAGGTGAACAGGATGGGCCAGCGTAGTTGCGGCAGGATGATATAGCGGATCTGTTGCCACCGATTGGCCCCATCCACCTCAGAGGCATAGAGCATCGATGCAGGGATCGTCCGGATCGCTGATGAGAAAAGGATCATCCCCAGAGAGGCGCCTACAAATCCATTGATCAGGATCACCACGATCCAGGCATTTGTCGCTGTATCCAGCATCCAGTTTCGGGGGGCGACGCCGAACCAACTCATAAAGGACGAAATGATTCCAGTGTCCCATGTCAGCCAGTACCACATCAGCACATACAAAACCGGCGGCAGGATACGCGGAAGAAACCAGATGGTGCGAAAGGTGTTGGCGATGCCAGAAGGCAGATAGAAGGTCGAGATCGCCAGAAACAGGCCGAAGCCCACGTTAAACGTCAATGTAAACACAACATAGAACAGTGAGTTCATTGCATAGCGCCAGGAACTGTCCAGCGAGAACAGCAACTTCATATTCTCTGTGGTCCAGACCCAGCCGGTATAGGCAACCTTAACCAAGATGTTTTGATCGGCCTCGGGGATGCTGGCTGCAGTCAGGGCTGCTCGAAACTCTTCTTCGGTTTGAAACCGTTCATCCATCACGCTCGAGGTGAAAAGCTCGGCCAGTGCCTTACGATCCCGGGTTGAACGGATCCGATTTGCTCGCAAGTCCTTGAGCGCACGCTCCATATCCCGGCGCGATGAAAACTGTGCCCCAGCGTGCAGATCTGACAGTTCATCTGCGGTTGCCTGATCGCGCGCTTCGGCCAAAAGGGCCAGACCGGTTTCGTCGACGACATAACCGGCATTTTCCAGCTTGTTATAGGTTTCCTCCGACACACCGCTGGCTTTCACCTCGCGCAGATCGGATTGAGTCAGCAGGTATTCACCACCTGTAATGCCCGTTGATGTGGACATGTTGGTAAAGGCGAAGAATACCGTCAGGATGACCGGGGCCAGAAAGAACAGCGTCACCACGATCATCGCGGGCGCAAGAAATCCGAACCCAAGCGCATTGAAGCGGGGCATTGCAATCTCCGAGAAAAAGTTGGCCAGGGCAGGCTAACCCGCCCCAGCCAGTGGGAGGAAACTTAGCGGACGATCAGGTTGTCGCCCAATTTCGCGTTCAACTCGGATTCCAACTCGGCAACCGCGTCTGCTGGGGATTTCACACCCGTCCAGGCCGCCTCGAGCCCCTTGAACATGGCTTCTGAAAACGCGCCGTAGTCCAGGTTGTTCGGCTGTGCGTTGGCGCTGACCAGCAGGCGTTCGGTCGCTTCCGAGGCCCAGCGGTCATTGGCGTAAAGCTCGATGTTCGACTGCTGTTGACCGATGCCCAGATGCGCCGATTTGATCGCATGCAGCGAGTTCAGGCGCGGTTCTGAAGCGATTTTGACCAGTTGTGCGGCGATGTCCTCGTGATCGTCGTTTTCCTGATCTGTCACCAGATAGACCAGCGGGTGAGTGATGGTGTTGGCGCGGCCGTTTTCGTTGCCTGCCGGGATCAGAGAAAACTCGATGGTACCGAAGAAGTCTTCGTTGCCTTCCTTGCCGGTATAGCGGGCGTAGTGCCATGTACCGCCATGCCACGTCGCGGCTTTTCCGTTCGCCACTTCGCTGTACCACTGGCCCCAGTCAGTACCCAGGTGGTTTTTGCGCGTGATACCTGCATCCACTGCATCGGCGAAAAACTGGTAGAATGCTTCCATCGCGGCCTTGTCTAAGACCAGCTTGCCTGTCTCAGGATCCTGCAACTGCCCACCAAAAGACTGGTAGAACTGAGCATAGTCCGGACCGTTCGATGGCCGAGGGTAAAAGCCGTAACCCTCTTCTACAAGGCCAGCATCCACTGCTTTCTTCGCATCTTCCAAGACGTTTTGAAGAGTGTATTCACCCGATGCGATTTTGTCAGGCAGGGCAGCGATGTCTTCGTCGGAATAACCGATACCGCGCATGGTGTCCTTCCAGAAGAAGAATGGGCGGCTTTCTGCGTCCTGCGGCAAGCCCCACTGAATGCCATTATAGGCAGCGATCTCAAGTAGGTTGGGGTAGATGTCGTTCAGTGGCCACGCGTCGAAATCCAAATAATCCTCTGCGGGAACGATGTAACCGGCCTGGCTCCAGGGTGCGATATCGAGGTGGCTGGTGACCACAATGTTCGGCGCAGTGCCAGCTTCAGCCGCAAGGGTCACGCCCTGCTTGAACTCTTCCCAGCCCCCAAAGTCACGTTTACCTTCGACGGTGATGTTCAGCTCGCGGCCTTCAATGGCGGCTTCACGCTCCAGCATTTCGGCGGCGATTTCAATGGCATCAATACGATAGGCATCTGCATCGTTCGAGCCCCCAGCCCAGACTGTGATCGTCACGTCTTCGGCCAGAGCGGGTAGGGCGATTGTGCTCAGCAACAATGCTGCTGTAGCGCGTTTAAACTTGAATGTGGTCATGCGGAACCCCTGTTTGGTTAGTGAGCGCAAGTATCGCACACGTGTGCATGAGTTGCCCTATCATTTATTTATGTAGCCAGTGTGACACGAGCCCAGGTTTGTTATCGAGGATAGGGTTCCTCTGTCGAATAGTGGTAATTTGGTTGTTTTCAGTCGGAACGAGCTAGCGCCGACTCTCTCCTCCAGCGGAATCGACAATTGAACACGTGTGCAAAATAGTCAACAAATTTATCATTTTTTGAATGCAGACCTTCGTGCGCTTGGTCGTTTTGGGGTGCAGAACGGACCAAAATGCTAAGGCTTTGTCGCTTGAAGATATTCAGGTCCGATTGATTCGAGAATCGGGTTTGATCGAGATTGATACCCAGAACTTGATTGCCCGGTCAGAATGTCCCTGAGCCTAGTTCAGTGACTTCGCTTCAAATCAGTTCTGCACGACAATGCTCGACAAAAGCCGCGTGGGTGCTGCTGCTGGTCGCGCCCGGCACACCCAGAACACCCATGGCTATCGGGGGTACTCCTCCGACGATCGGTACGAATTTCAGTGGCTTACCATCTGGTGCTAGATCGTTCAGCGGAAGGAAATTCGCAATGGAATACCCGAATCCATTGGCAACCAGACTTCGCATTACGGCCATATCGCGCGTTCGCTCACTGATCACTGGTCGTAGCCCTGCGCGGGTGAAAAACGACAGGAAGTAGTCAGAACTGATGGGCAAATCGAGCAGGACCATCGGATAGGCCGCAAGATCATGAACGGTCACGCTGTCACAGATGGCAAGCGGGTGCTCCGGCGCCAGTAACGCGAATGGCGGCAACTCCTTTACCAGATGAAACTCAAGATCAGGTGGAAGGTTCAGATCATAGCTGAGGGCCAGATCGACTTCAGCGCGTCGCAGGGCCGCGAATATTTCGTTCTGAGTCAGTTCAACCTGACTCATATGTACATCCGGGTATTGCGCTTCAAAGCTGCGGCGCAGGCCTGAAACCACAATCTGGGCAAATGATACAAGGCAACCCAACCGCAAAGGACCCTGAACCGTGTTCGAGACAGTCGCGGCCATCCGCGTCAACTCAGTCGCCTGATTGAGAATGAGAAGCGCTTGCCCGGTAAGGGTTCTTCCCGCCTCGGTCATTTTCAGACCCTGAGCCCGCTGGCGCACAAATAGCGGGATACCCAACTCGGTTTCCAATTGTGTTATCGCAGATGAGATCGAAGGCGAAGATACGTTAAGCTTTTGACTCGCAGCGGCGATGCTGCCGCACTCACCGGCTGCAACAAAATACTCCAACTGGCGTAACGTGAATCTGATTGGCATGTACAAGCTTTCAAGTGGCCTGCTCATGGTGAAGCAAGGGCCACCCGACGTCCAGTCACCATTGCAACCGGTCAATCGTCACCCGGCACCCCGTAAGAAGGCGCCTCGCGCGGGTCGAGCGCGCGCTGGACATAGGCATCAATCTGCGGTGCGTAGATTTCCCAAGCCGTTGCGATGTTTTCGATCGGACAATCTTCGGTCCAGTCACAGCGCAAATCAGCAATGGGCCAGGAAAGGCGGTCGACGATCTTGAGACCGGCAGAGTGTACAGGTCCCGCCTCTCCTCCAGCTCTCAGTCCCGCCCGCATTGCGGCAATCAGGCGATCACCGATATGGCCGGTAGATTCGTCAAATCCAGCCACGATGGCCGCGGGAACACCATCGTTGGCCAGCAGATTGCCACCAGAGGCTACATCGCGACCTTCGGCTTGGGTCCAGATGCCCAGACTGTTGGCACCTGAATGGATGGCCGTGCGTCCTTGTGTGTCGATGGCCAATACCTGTCGATATTCCATGAAATTTCCCTGCCGACCGATCTGGTCGATCGCTTGGGGAGCGGACAGGCCATTTTGCATCAGATCAAGCGTGAGTGGACCCAGCGTCGGGTCCGTCACGTTCTGAGACGCTACTGCCCCGACACCAGCGCGTGCAAAAGAGCAGCGCGCTGCCACAGCCGGAGAGGACGATGATATAGCCAAACCGAACATGCCGGTTTCAGCGCAGCGGGCAACAAGGGAAAATGTCATGCGGGGATCACCGCAGTCCCGTCAATTTCAACCAGCCATTCGGGTCTGGCCAACGCCTGAACCACCAGACCGGTCGAGACCGGGTGTACGCCTTTGATGTAATCGCCCATGGTGCGGTACACCGCCTCGCGATGACGGACATCGGTTATGTAGACCACGACTTTCACGAGGTGGCTCATGTCTCCGCCTGCTTCTTCAATAAGCTGGCGAATGTTCTGCATCACCTTATGAGTTTGCTCAACCGGGTCATGGCTGTCGATGTTTACTGCGTCGTCCAGATTCTGTGGACATTGGCCCCGTAGCCAGACAATCTTGCCACTGGCCTCGGTCACAACGGCCTGACAGAGGTCATTGTCCAGATTCTGTTCAGGATAAGTATCGGACGTATTGAATTTCCGAATTCGGGTATGGGCCATCAAGTGCCTCCGCTATGCCACGGCCTGAACGCGATCCTGTTTGGCAAGCCAAAGCTGGAAGTCCCGAATAGTGCCTTCGTAGTTGTCTTCTGCCAGAGGTCCGGAACAGGCGTGTTCAGAATTCAGGGCAACTTGCATTCTTTCAAGCTTTTCCCGATCTTCACGATTGACCTCTTCCCATAGCGAAACCCGCTTAGAGATTGTTTCTTCATCCAGATCGTCGCCGTAAACCGACAGGGTCCATTTGACTCGTATCTGTTCAGCGTTCAGCGGAAAAATACTCAGCGAGACAAGAAGACTTGCCGCCTGGCTGGCAACTTGCGTTGGGAACACTGAAAACAATGTTGACCGCAAACGCTCATCCTCGGAAAGACCTTCTGCGCCGAAGCCGCGTGAAGGGATGTCTTTGGGGTAGTTTGCAGCATATGAGGTAAAGCCGTCACCTCCGTAGAGTTTCCGTGCCAGACCTGTCGGGGTGTAACCATGCAACGTTTCCGGGTGTACGACCGACAGGTGGTAACCTTCCAT
This sequence comes from Ruegeria sp. CE12, assembly GCF_056537525.1. Taxonomy (NCBI): domain Bacteria; kingdom Pseudomonadati; phylum Pseudomonadota; class Alphaproteobacteria; order Rhodobacterales; family Roseobacteraceae; genus Ruegeria; species Ruegeria sp. CE12. Next base: position 103,998 of record NZ_JBQFRS010000007.1, read on the forward strand.
GAAATTCTCGACGAGACATTTCCAGTTGGTATTCCAAATCTCTTCTCCCACATGGGCAACACGGAACGTCTCGCTTTCGTAGGGGGCGAGCAATGCATCAAGCTCCGGATATTCAAAGGGCTGGGCTTGCGGGTCCAGGCTTACGTAGATAAACCCGTTCCACAAATGCATATTGTGCCGGTGCAGACCACAGTTGGAGGCATCAAAACCCGCATTCTTCATGCGCGCAGCCCGCATCAGAGATCCATCAAGGTCATACGCCCAGGCGTGATAAGAGCAAATGAACCGTTTAGCCGATCCACTGCCCTCGGCCAGTGGCATACCCCGATGCCGGCATACATTTGCCAAAACTGCGATATCTCCGTCTGCTTTGCGCACGACGATCAAGGGTTCGTTCAACAACTGAACGGTAAAGAAATCACCGGGTTCAGGCACCTCGTCCGCACGACCTAGACAATGCCAGCCACGACGCAGGACAGTCGCGGCTTCGTGTTCGAATTGCGATGCAGAGGTGTAAAATGCACCGGGCATCGACATCGGCCGGTCCGCAGGCAGGGCCGCAATCTCTTGCAGCTGTTTCGCAAGCTCGGTGTGCATCTCAGGCCCCCTCCTTTATTCTGGGTTGAAAACTGGAATCCATGCGGTTCATCAGGTATTGTGCAAAGTCGAAATTCGGCCGTTCCAGATGCGACAGATGTCCGGGCTCGGCCCCATCCGCGCAAAGACCGCGATAGACCTTCTCTGTGCAGCCACGGTCCTCGACGTTGACTTCGTCCAACAATGTTTTCAGGTCGATCAGGTTCTGCTGGGCCTCCGTATCGTCCGCATAATCATCGGACATGCCTCCGCCGAAACGGATCTGTACCTGTGACGGCCCCTTGGGGTGCAAGCTCAGATACCAGAAATATCCGGGCGTTAGTGTGATCAGTAGGCTCGGATAGATCGCCAATAGAAAGGTCGTTCGGCGCTCATCTCCCTGCAGGCGGTCATTCTTGGGATGCGCCATCGCGATACGCAGCGATTCATCCTTGAGGATCGTGTGATAATTGAAAGCTTTCCGACCCGGCGGGCAAATCATTTCATCCAGCCGTGAAAGCCCACCGATGGTTCCTGCGTGACAAACCGGCAAGTGATAACTTTCCATGAAGTTTTCTGCGAGCACCTTCCAGTTTGTGTCCCACAGATGTTCTTCAAAGAAGGTCTCAGTATAGTTGGTCATGTCGTATCCGGCGACCAGATCCTCGACTTCTTTAAGTTGCGAGGCCACCGGGGATGCGTCGGGATTGAGGGTTATGAAAACCCAACCCAGCCATTCCTCACACGACACTTCCGGCAGAGCATAATCGCTTTTGCAGAACCCCTTGTTTCCGGCCATTGCGGGCGCGCCGCGCAACGAACCATCCAGATTGTAAGTCCATGCGTGGTAGGGACAAACAATCGATTTGGTTTGCCCCCGTCCATGCAGCAGCGTCGACATACGGTGGCGACAGACATTCGAGAAAGCCCTCAATTCACCATCCCGATCGCGTAGTACGATGATCGGTTGATCAGCCAGTTCGCAGGTTACGTAGTCTCCAACTTCTGACAACGAACTGGCGCGACCGACGCAGAACCAGTCTTTCTTGAAGATGTTTTCAAGTTCGGCCTCCAGAAACTCTTGCGAATAGTACACGGAAGGCGGCATTGCCCGGGCCTGTTCGAATGGGACGGATACATTGGCCCGCAATGCTTCGACCGGGTTCTCGATGGGATGCATAACTGTCATGTTTCGGTGCCTTTCCTGCCGAGTCACTCAGCGGCTGCAGGACAATAGTCCCGGTAATTTTTCTGGATGGCTATCTGATCTGCGACATAAGCTGCGTCGTGCCAAACGCCCCAAATGAAGGTAGACCCGCGCCGCGATTGCCACGGCAGTCCAAGAAAATAGATGCCTGGCTCAGTCGAGACGCCGCGCTGATGCACCGGCGCACCTGTTTGGTCGAACGCATCCACTTTCATCCAGCTGAAATCCTGACGATAGCCCGTGGCCCAGATGATGGTGGTGATACCTTCGGCCCTGAGATCAAGCTCATGGAACGGATTGGTCAGGCATTCCGGGTCAGGTGGCAGGATCCTTGCCTCGGGTTCCTGAGGCAAATCCAGACCCATACGTTCAGCGTAGGCATCCGCCTGATCAAGCATATCGAGATAGTTCGCATCCCCTGCGGCGATGTTTTCCGCCAGATCATTGTCGATGATCAGCTTGCCGTTTTCATAGCGATCAGCCCTGCCCAGCAGCGTCATGCCTTCGGCTGCGAGGCGGCGGAAATCTACCGTCTGTCCACCCTGCGCGCCACTGACCGAAATCGTGACATGTTCGGTGCCGGGTTCCTTGGCGGGAATGTCCCACAGGCCCAGTACACCCAGCCACCAGCAATAGTCCCGACCGCGATACGCACGAGGGGGACGATCATGCGGGCCAACACAAAGGAAAGTCTTGCGGCCGGCGCGCTGCAACTCATCTGCAATCTGACCTCCCGACGAACCAGCGCCCACTACAAGCACAGCCCCTTCGGGAAGATCTTGCGGGTTGCGGTACGAGGCCGAATGGATCTGTGTAATGCCCTCACTCTCGGGCACGATATCCGGGAAAACCGGATGCTGAAATGCGCCTGTTGCTGAGACTACGGCCTCGGCTTCGATCACGCCGTCCGATGTTTCAACCTTAAATCCCGGCCGACCGACATTCTTTGTAAGAGAGATCACCTCAACCCCTGTCCGAATGGGGGCCTCGATCATCTCGGCATAAGCGTTCAGATAATCTGCAACCTGTTCTTTGGGTGGAAATGCGTCCGCCCCACAGGTCTGAAACTTCATGTTTGGAAAACGATCGTGCCAAGCCGGGCCGTTTGCCACCAGCGAATCCCAGCGGCGCGATCTCCAGGCTTCGGCCACGCGATGCTTTTCAAGAACGATATGAGAAATCGAGTTGCGGCTCAGATGCTCGCTCATCGCGATTCCAGCCTGCCCTGCGCCTACAACAAGGGTATCAACATATTCCACCATCGCTCGGAGCCTTTCTTGCTAGGTCTCCGGGAACCTGCCATTCCCGGAGAGCGCAAAAAAGAACAGTCTTTCTTCTTTTCAATTAGGTAAGAGCTAAGAAGTAAAATAACCGGTAACTATTGGCGATCGGCACCAATTATCACATTGAAAAATATTGATAATAACGCGGATCAATCCTAGCTGATCAGTCAGTTGACCAGCGTCTCACCCAAACGCTTTAGCATACGGCAGCAAAGTTCCAGCTGCCCGATCTCCAGATACTCATCAGGCTTATGAGCTTCACGGATCGAACCGGGGCCGCAGACAATCGTATTTGAGCCCAATTTCTGAAACAGCCCTGCCTCGGTTCCGAACGCCACCAGATCGGCACCGTTTGCCCCTGTCAGCTTTGCAACCAGATCGCGGGCCGCGTTGTCATCCATGGGCTCGAGACCAGCAACTTCTGCTATGATTTCCAGCTCGATACCTGCCTTTGGATGAACGGACTTCATATCGGGCACCAGTGTACCGTCAACGTAATCCGTCATTTCCCCTTTCACGAAATCTGCATCGCTCGCCTGAACCGGTCGCATTTCCCAGTCGACCTCGGCTTTGCCGACAATAACATTATGCGCTACGCCGCCCGAGATTCTGCCGATATTTATAGTGCTCCATGGCGGGTCAAACTTGCTGGTCTCTGGGGTCCTTGCCTTCAGAGCCTCTCGCAACTCGAGCAATTTCGCCACATAGCGCGCAGCATATTCGGCGGCGTTCACACCTGCATCCGGCGCTGAACCATGCCCCTCCAACCCGGCAAATCGGGCCGTGTACTCATAGCAGCCCTTGTGACCCTCGATGACGCGCATCTCGGTGGGCTCGCCAACAATCGCGATATCCGGAACAATTCCTCGCTGTGCGAGATCACGGATCAAATTTTGCGCGCCCAAACAGCCCGTTTCCTCATCATATGTGAAGGCAAAGTGCAGTGGTTGCTTCAAGGCGCTTGCATCAAGCGTCTCGGCAAGCGCCAGACTGGCTGCAATGAACCCCTTCATGTCACAGGTGCCCCGACCAAAAAGCTTTCCATCGCGACAATTCAATTCAAAGGGATCGGCTGTCCAATCCTGATCCACAACGGGGACGACATCAGTGTGTCCGGACAACATGACACCGCCCGGCAGATCCGGCCCTAGTGTCGCAAAAAGATTGGCTTTGGTGCCGCTATGGTCTGCTGTTAAGGAACAACGTGCGCCGAGCGCTTCGAAACGATCCGACAGGTATTTGATCAGATCCAGGTTTGAATCTACCGAAACTGTCGGAAATGCGATCAAATCGCCAAGTATATTGATAGACCGGTCCAGCATTATGGTTTCACAAACATCTTGCGGGGCCGATCGCAAAAGCACTCAGCAGGTCCATTTTCGGTAATCAGGATCGACTCGGTGATCTCTAGCCCCCAGTCATCCATCCAGAGGCCGGGCATGAAGTGAAAGGTCATGCCGGGTTCGAGGATGGTCTCATCTTCGTCGCGCAGCGAGATTGTGCGCTCCCCCCAATCGGGCGGATAACTCAGTCCAATCGGATATCCGCAACGCGCCCCGCGTTCTATTCCCGCGCGCTCCAGCGGTGCGGCCAGAGCGGCAGCGATGTCCTTTGCTCGATTTCCCGCCCTCGCGGCATCAAGACCGGCTTCCAATCCTTCGACCAGTGCCGCTTCTGCACGTTTCAGCTGATCGGGGGGACTCCCCAAATACACAGACCGGCAGAACGGGGCGTGATAGCGCCTGTAACATCCTGATAATTCAAAAAAGGTACATTCGCCGGATTTGAATGCATCACCATTCCACGTCAGATGGGGTGCTGCAGCATCCGTTCCCGACGGTAACAGGGGCACAATTGCTGCGTAGTCCCCCCAATCGTCGCCAACACCCGTGATCGCGTCGTGATAAATTTGGGCAACAAGTTCATTTTTGCGAAGGCCCGGTTCAACACGCTCGAGTACGCCATCAACGATATGCTCGGAAATACGCGCGGCCTTGCGCATCAAGGCAATCTCTTCCTCCGACTTTACGGCGCGTTGCCAATTCACCAGTGCGGTTGCATCGATCAGTGACGCACCAGGCAATTTAGATAGCAGCGTCTGATGTGCCTTCGCTGAATAATAGTAGTTGTCCAGCTCAACACCAATCCGACCGTGGGCATGCCCATATTCGGTGATCAGTTTCGCAAGATCCTGCATCGGATGGCGTGTTGTCGATTGCACAAAGCTGTCTTCATAACCGTGGATACGGTCATCCGTCATCCAAACGGTACGGCGCGCGCCATTTGCATCCTGACTGCGCCCCCACCAAACCGGAACAGAGTCCAGAAAGATCAGCGCGCCCTGATGAACATAGAACGACCAACCTTCGTAGCCAGTGAGCCATGAAATGTTTGAAGGGTCTTCTATGAAGAGGCAATCCAGACCGGCCTGAGACATTGCGTTCCGGGTTTTGGCAAGGCGGCGATCATATTCCGCTTGGGTAAAGGCCGGGTCAGTATGCGCCATCTGAATCTCCGCTTCGCAACGAACTTTGGTTGACACAACTTCACCAATCGGCTCACGTCAATGGGTCAGGCAGTCGACGGGATGGAGTTCATCAAAATGAGAGGGTTTGAACAGGCCGAGTTCGAGGCCCGGACTAAGCGTGCTCAAAAGGTGATGGAGCAGAAGGGCCTCTCGGCACTATTGCTGACGACCGAGACGGATTTGCGTTACTTTACCGGGTATCTGACGCGGTTCTGGGAAAGCCCGACGCGCCCTTGGTTTCTTGTACTGCCCGCGAGCGGCAAGCCGGTGGCAGTGATCCCCTCAATCGGTGCAGCGCTCATGGGGCAGACATGGGTTGATGATATCAGAACATGGAGCGCGCCTGATCTGGAGGATGATGGCGTTTCATTGCTGGTTGAGACACTGATCGAGTTGACACCGGCAGATGGTCAAATCGGGATACCAGACGGCCACGAAACGCACGCGCGGATACCGCTGGCGGACCTCGACCGTGTGCGTGGAAACATTGGTCAGCGGCAAATTGCAGGTGACCATGGCATCCTACGGCAGCTTCGAATGGTCAAATCTCCCGCTGAAATTGCCAAGATCGAAACCGCTTGTGACATTGCAGGTCGCGCATTTGCACGTGTCCCGGAAATTGCCTCTTCCGGTGTGCCACTGGATGAGGTGTTTCGCGGGTTTCAAATCCTCTGTCTCGAAGAAGGAGCTGATTGGGTGCCTTATCTGGCAGGCGGAGCAGAGCGTGGCGGGTATTCGGATGTAATCTCGCCCGCACGACCGGTGCCATTGTCCAATGGTGACGTGCTAATGCTGGACACAGGCCTCGTCTGGGATGGGTACTTCAGTGACTTTGATCGCAACTGGTCGATAGGACCTGCCAGCAACGAAGTCCAATCCGCACATGCCCGCCTGATCGAAGCTTCGGACGCTGCATTTGAAATCGCAAGGCCCGGGACCACGGCCGCCGATCTGTTTCACGCTATGAATGATGTGTTGACCCGTGATGCTGAAGGGACGGATGCGGGGCGGCTGGGTCACGGTTTGGGTATGTCGCTGACTGAATGGCCGTCGCTTATCCCATCAGATCACACAGTGCTGGAGCCGGGTATGGTCCTTACGCTAGAGCCGGGAATCGCTGTTGGTGACAAAATACTTGTCCACGAAGAGAACATCGTCATCACTGACAATGCACCAAGATATATCAGCCCCCGTATCGGGCCCGAGTTGATCGAACTATGACACATATTCCTTACACTCTGGATGCAGACGATCCGAATGCGTCACCTCTGGGCCTGATTGTGCTTCAGACCGATGAAACTCTTGAGCCAGAATTCAGTGCCTATTTCTCGGATCGGAAGTATCCAATCCATGTCACCCGCATTCCAAGTGGTATTGAGGTGACAACGGATAGTCTGGCTGAAATGGAAACTGCGCTGCCGGCTGCTGCCAGTCTTTTGCCGAACGCGAGGCCTTATCGGGTTGTTGGATATGGATGTACCTCGGCCAGTTCGGTCATAGGGTCCGAACGTGTGGCGGAACTGGTTAAGCAAACCTGCAATACTGCTGAGGTTACCAATCCCCTGCGTGCGGCTGCGGCTTGCGCCGCAGATCTTGGGGTTTCAAAGTTTGCGTTGCTCTCACCCTACATAGAAGAGGTCAACATACCGTTGCGCCGGGCGTTTGCCGAGCGCGGAATGTCGACTGATGTTTTCGGAACCTTTGGCGAGGCCGAAGAGGCAAAAGTGGTACGGATATCCAATCAATCGGTAGTCGACGCCGCCGTAAAATTGGGCTCCGATTCTTCGATCGAAGCAGTATTTCTAAGTTGTACGAACCTCAGAACCTTGTCGGCCATCCCGGAAATCCAGAACAGGATCGGAAAGCCGGTTCTTTCAAGTAATCAAAGTCTCGCTTGGCATATGAAGCGTTTGAATGCAGCTTAATGAATTATCAAAACGATATCTCAATTATCAAAAATTGCATTCAAGGTTGCAATGACGCACCTGCTTGGTCTTAACTGAGTCGACAGATCAGTGAAATCCGACGCTGTTGGATAATCATTTGACGAGACAGGGGGTCTTGTGACCGAAACAAGTAACGACGCCGCGTTTGTCGAATTTCAACGCGTTCAAAAGTCTTATGATGGCGAAAATCTCGTCGTTAAAGATTTAAATCTGGCTATGCCCAAGGGTGAGTTTCTGACGATGCTCGGGCCATCAGGGTCCGGGAAAACCACCTGCCTTATGATGCTCGCCGGGTTTGAAACAGCCACCCATGGTGAAATCCTGTTGGATGGGCGACCCATCAACAATATTCCGCCCCACAAGCGCGGCATCGGCATGGTGTTTCAAAACTACGCCCTGTTCCCGCACATGACTGTGGCCGAAAACCTTTCGTTCCCACTGGAAGTCCGCAAGATGGGCAAGTCCGAACGTGAGGAAAAGGTAAAACGCGCACTGGATATGGTGCAGATGGGTGCCTTTGGCAGCCGCCGTCCCGCTCAGTTGTCAGGTGGACAGCAACAGCGGATCGCACTGGCGCGTGCTCTCGTTTTTGAACCTGAGCTGGTATTGATGGACGAACCACTGGGCGCGCTGGACAAGCAGCTGCGTGAACACATGCAGTTCGAAATCACCCGTCTTGCGCATGAGCTTGGAATCACGACCGTTTACGTCACTCACGACCAGACCGAAGCCCTGACCATGTCGGATCGTGTGGCGGTTTTCGATGACGGCCGCATCCAGCAGCTTGCCCCACCAGATCAGCTCTATGAAGAACCCGAGAACAGCTTTGTTGCGCAGTTCATCGGTGAGAACAACACGCTGGAAGGCGTGGTGAAATCTATCGACGGTGATACCTGCCTTGTTCAACTGGATGATGGCTCGGAAATTGATGCGGTTCCGATCAATGTTCACCAGCCGGGCGAGCGCACCAAAGTGTCGATCCGGCCTGAGCGTGTTGAATTCAACAAAGACCGACTGCACGCCGATGCGCACACGCTCAAGGCGATAGTGAAAGAGTTCATCTATATGGGCGATGTGTTCCGCTTCCGCATGTCGGTCGCTGGAAATGACGAGTTCATCGTCAAGACACGAAATGCCCCGGATGCTGTAAAACTGAAACCCGGCGAAGAGATAGAGATCGGGTGGCTGCCTCAGGATTGTCGTGCGCTGGACGCATAGACCAGCCGGGTCAGGCAGAGGGACAGGCTGACGAAAACCCGTGCGTCAGCCTACAATAATACAAACGGGAATAACTGGGAGATACTTTATGAAACCAACAAAGATCTTGCTTTCTGCAGCCGCAATTGCGACGGCCGCAGGCACCGTTTCCGCAGAAGAGATGACGATCGTCTCGTGGGGCGGCGCCTATTCGAAATCTCAGCTAAAGGCTTACCACGAGCCCTATTCGGAAAAGACCGGCGTCACAATTCTTAACGATGACAGCTCGGCCGAAGCGGTGGCAAAACTGCGCGCCATGAACGAAGCGGGCAACATCACATGGGATGTGGTTGATGTTGTGGCTGCAGATGCGATCCGTCTGTGTGACGAAGGCCTGGCGATGGAAATCGACCCGGATACGCAACTGGCGGCAGCACCTGACGGAACACCTGCATCGGAAGATTTTGGTGACCTGTTGGTCAGCGAGTGCTTTATCCCACAGATCGTGTATTCGACGACCTTTGGCTATCGTACAGATCTGGTGGGTGATAATCCTCCGACCGACATTTGTGCGGTATTCGATCTCGAAGCCTATCCCGGCAAACGTTCGCTGGAAAAGCGCCCGATCAACAACATGGAATGGGCTCTGCTCTGTGACGGCGTAGCCAAAGAAGACGTTTATGACGTTCTGGCAACTGCCGAAGGTCAGGACCAGGCTCTTGCCAAGCTCGACACCATCAAGGACAGCGTTGTTTGGTGGTCCGCCGGTGCCGACACACCGCAGCTTTTGGCTGATGGCGAAGTCGTCATGGGTTCGACCTATAACGGTCGTCTGTTCAGCGTGATCGAAGAGCAGAAGCAGCCGGTTGCAATGCTTTGGGACGCTCAGGTGTTTGACCTTGATGGCTGGATCATCCCGGCCGGTCTGAGCGATGAGCGCAAGCAGCGCGCGCTGGACTACATCATGTTCGCCACCGACACTCAGCGTCTGGCAGATCAGGCCAAGTACATCTCGTACGGTCCTGCACGTGCATCGTCTGCACCGCTGGTTGGTCAGCACGCCGAACTGGGTATCGACATGGCACCACATATGCCGACCGATCCGGAAAACGCTAAGAACACGTTCCTCTACAACTACGAGTTCTGGGCTGACTATCGTGACGACATCGACGCCAAATTCCAGGCGTGGCTGGCACAATAATCGCTGAATGCGTTGAAAGACCAGTTAGGTGGCGGTGCGCCGCCGCCTGACCCAAGCAGAACCAAGAGGCACGAATGACTGACGCAAGCCAACCCGCCGGACCCATGCTGGCAGCGGACGGAACGCCGCTCAAGCAATCGCTCGCGCGTTCGTTGCGGCGTCAGAAACTCCGGGCGCTATTACTTGTCGCGCCACTGCTCCTGTTCGTGCTGTTTTCGTTCCTTGTGCCCATAGCCTCAATGCTGTTCCGCTCGGTCGAAAACAGCATCGTTTCGGATACGATCCCGTTGACGGTCGAGGCGCTGAACAACTGGGATGAGACAAGTGGCGAGTTACCGAGCGAAGACGTTTATGATGCGTTCGTCCGTGATATGGTCATTGCGATCGATAACAAACAACATACCCGGCTGGGAACGCGTCTGAACTACGAAGAAACGGGCATGTCTTCGATGTTCCGCAAATCCGGTCGGAAGCTCAAGCGCCTGGATCCCGAGACCGACGGACCGTTCAAGGAACAGCTGATCGAAATTCACGAGGGTTGGGGTGATCCGCAGACATGGCGTGTGATCAAGACCCACGCGGTGCCGATTACCAATGGTTACTTCCTGAATGCGGTCGATATGCGGCGCACTCCGGAAGGGGCGCAGGCGCAACCGGAAGACAAGCAGATTCTGATCAAGCTTTTTGGCCGTACGCTGTTCATGTCACTGGTGATTACCGGTGCATGTATACTGTTGGCCTATCCGATCAGCTACCTGCTGGCGACATTGCCTATGCGGGTTTCGAACCTGCTGATGATCCTCGTATTATTGCCATTCTGGACATCCCTTCTGGTGCGAACCTCGGCCTGGAAGGTCATGCTGCAGCAACAAGGTGTGATCAATGACACGCTGGTTTGGCTCGGGCTGGTTGCAGATGATTCACGTCTGATCATCATCAACAACCAGATCGGTACGATTGTTGCGATGACGCATATCCTGCTGCCATTCATGATCCTGCCGATGTATTCGGTGATGCAAACGATCCCGCCATCCTACACCCGTGCCGCCAAATCGATGGGGGCCACGAACTGGACCACCTTCTGGCGCATCTACTTCCCGCAATCCATTCCGGGTATCGGAGCGGGTTCGATCCTCGTGTTCATTCTGGCGATTGGTTACTACATCACGCCCGAGATTGTCGGCGGAACCAAGGGTGTCTTCATCTCGAACCGGATCGCCTACCACATCTCGTCCTCGCTGAACTGGGGACTTGCCGCGGCCTTGGGAACAATCCTGCTAGGTGTCGTGCTGTTGCTCTATTGGGTCTACGACAAGATCGTCGGCATTGATAACGTGAAGCTGGGATAAGAATAATGGCCGCACTTACACCGATATCCCGCAAACCTCTGTCAATGGTCCTGCTCAGCGTTGCACTTGCTGGCGCTTTCGCCGGAATTTTTGTCGGCGCTGGTAATGGCTCGGTTCTTCTAGGAATGTTAGGCGGAGCGATCCTGATCGCAGGGTTGGCCTGGATCTACATTACGCTGCTAAAAAACGAAAAGCTGGCGCGATGGATCAATATCCTTGGCTTCGGCATCGTTGGCTTTCTGGTTTCCGGTCCGATGGGGGGTGTACTCGGCCTGCTGGGCGGGTGGTTCTTCATCTGGTTCATCTATTGGCTGTACGAAGGCCGGTATCGCCGCAAACTGTTGCCCTACCTGACGCCAAAACAGGTGTTCTACCACTACCTGTTCCGAGTGATCTGTGGTGCGATCTTTGTCTTCCTGATCACACCAATTCTGGTGGTTCTGCCGCTGTCCTTTAACGCTCAGGACTTCTTTACGTTCACGCCGGAAATGTTGCGGCTGGACCCTGAAGGGTATTCGCTTAAGCACTACCGCGATTTCTTTACCAACAATGAATGGCAGCGCAGTTTCAAGAACTCGCTGATCATCGCACCAATTGCGACGATCATTTCGGTCTCTCTGGGTACGCTGGCGGCCATCGGCCTAAGCCAGAGCCACGTTCCCGGACGCCGAGCCATTATGGGTATCCTGATTTCGCCCATGATTGTTCCGCTGATTATCTCAGCCACCGGCATGTTCTTTTTCTACAGTGATATCGGCCGCTTCATGGAGGGTACGCTGGGCATGAACAAGAACCTTGTGGGTTACATCAAAGTTATCCTCGCGCATGCGGTTCTGGGTATTCCGTTTGTTATCATCACTGTAACCGCAACCCTGGTGGGTTTCGACCGTTCCCTGACTCGCGCCGCTGCCAATATGGGCGCTGGTCCTGTCCGGACGTTCTTTTCAATCCAGATGCCGTTGATCCTGCCCGGCGTGATCTCGGGCGGTCTATTCGCCTTCATCACTTCGTTCGATGAGGTGGTCGTTGTGCTGTTTGTCGGGTCTGCCAGCCAGAAAACCCTGCCTTGGCAGATGTTCACCGGCCTGCGGGAGCAGATCAGCCCAACCATTCTGGCGGTTGCGACGATCCTCGTGGTGATCTCGATCGCGTTGCTTACCACGGTTGAACTGCTGCGTCGTCGTTCTGAACGTCTTCGCGGGCTTTCTCCGGCTTGACGTAAAAAAGCAGGTCATTTAACGATTCACCCGTTCAACCCCTGCTGCGATGGCGTCGTGGCACTTAAGGGGTTGATCGGCTCTCGGACCCCGAGACCGCCTGTCCTGAACGCCGGGACATGTGGCCGGGCTTTGCACGTCCGGCAAAGATGAGAGACCTGACTATGACTGACCTAACAAATCGCCCAGAGTTCTTTACTTGTCACAATGGTGACAAAGCGCCCCTGCCGTTCAGCAAGGGCGAATATGAACGCCGCTTGGCCAAGCTGCGCTCGATCATGGCAGCCCGCGATGTTCCCGCAGTGCTGCTGACTTCGATGCACAACATCGCTTACTATTCCGGCTTTCTGTACTGTGCCTTCGGCCGTCCCTACGGCTGCGTTGTGACACAGGATAGCTGCACCACCGTGTCCGCCAATATCGACGCGGGACAGCCCTGGCGACGTTCTGTTGAAGAAAACGTTATCTACACTGACTGGAAGCGCGACAATTACTGGCGCGCTGTTGCGAGTCTGATTGGTAACGCGAAACGCGTCGGTGTCGAGAGTGACCACATGACCTTGGCCGCACGCGATACCGCGCTGAACATGCTGGGCGCGCCCGAGCTTGTCGACATTGCGCCCGATACCATGGCAGCACGTATGGTGAAGTCCGCAGAAGAGATCGAGCTAATCAAGGGTGGTGCGCGGACTGCCGACGTTGGCGGCGCCGCGATTCATGCTGCGATCCGAGAAGGTGCCACCGAGATTGAGATCGCAATGGCAGGTCGCGATGCGATGGAGGAGGAGATTGCACGCGCTTACCCTGATGCTGAATACCGTGACACCTGGGTTTGGTTCCAGTCAGGTCTCAACACAGACGGCGCCCATAACCCAGTGACAAAACGCGCGCTGCAGAAGGGCGATATTCTTTCGCTGAACACTTTCCCGATGATTTCGGGATACTACACAGCGCTTGAGCGGACCCTGTTTCTGGGTGAACCGGACGCTGAAAGCCTGCGCTTGTGGAAGGCCAACGTCGCAGCTCATGAACTGGGCCTAAGTCTGATCAAACCGGGCGCGACCTGTTCCGGCATCACTGCTGAGATCAACCGCTTCTTTGCGGATGAGGGCCTGCTGCAATACCGTTCCTTCGGCTACGGCCATTCCTTCGGTATTCTCAGCCACTATTACGGGCGCGAGGCAGGGCTGGAATTGCGTGAGGACATCGACACCGTTCTCGAACCGGGCATGGTGGTTTCTATTGAACCCATGTTGTGGATTCCCGAAGGGCAGCCCGGCGCAGGCGGTTATCGTGAACACGATATTCTTGTTGTTGGTGAAGATGGTGCAGAAAACATCACGGGCTTCCCATATGGCCCGGGTCACAACATTATCGGCGCCTGATCGGATGCGTGGAGCCACTTGCTCCACACTTGCCAAAGGATATCGACATATCAGATCCTAAGCGCTCCAAACGACGTATTCCGGCACTCAGATCAGACTGACTGCCGGAATACTGAAGCATTCAAATGAAGAATGCTCTGGGGAGGGAACTTACTTCCGGTTGTGGAAGATGAAGCCGATGAAGTTCAGCAACAATTGCGCCGCAAGAATCTGGGTGCTTTCAGATGGGTCATAAGCTGGGGCGACCTCTACCAGATCGATGCCAACAACATCGCCATGTTTACTCAGACCCTGCAGAATCTCCAGCACGTCATAATACTGAAAACCGCCATGGCTGGGTGTGCCAGTTCCGGGCGCAATTGATGGGCAGAATGCGTCAATATCGATGGTGACGTAATAGCGTACGCCTTCGGGAATACGATCCAAAACACCCTGAGTTCCCAGTTTGCGGACCTGTCGGACCGACAGAATATCCGAGCCGCGGGCGCGGGCATCGTCATAACCCTCTTTCGCGGTCGAAGATACGTTGCGGATACCCATTTGGGTCATGCCCGATACGTAATCCTTCTCAATCGCACGGCGCATTGGGTTGCCGTGGCCGACTGTGACGCCGTGGCGCTCATCGACAAAGTCCAGATGCGCGTCGATCTGAATGACGTGGATCGGACCTTTTTCGGCGCAGTCTTCTGCATAGGCATTAATGCAGGGAATGTTGACCGAATGATCACCACCGATTGTTACGGGGATTGCACCCGCATCGAGTATCTTTTTGACGCCGTATTCGATGTTGGCGTGGCTCTCTTCGGTTTTAGTGTGGATGATATCTGCATCCCCCAGATCAACGATACGCACGTCGCTGCCAAGATAAGTAGCGTCATCCTCGTGATCATACGCCCCGGCATGGCCAAAGCTGAACAGGGTCGATGCTTCGCGGACCGAACGCGGACCAAAACGCGCGCCCGAACGGAACTGGCAGCCGAAATCAAATGGCGCACCGAGGATTGCCACATCCGCGTCGATCTCGTCCCAGTTCTCGACGTAAGGTTTCTTGCCAAAGGTCGAGATGCCGACAAAAGGCAGATTCAGACGACCAGCTTCATAACCATGTCCCGACATGAATTCTCCGTTTCTTATTGTTTAGCGATAAGCCAGTTCCGGCAGGAACAGGGCGATTTGAGGGAAGGCTACCAGCAACCCGGTCACAATCAAAAGAATGATCAGGAACGGGGGTACACCGCGTACCACTTCGACAAAGGGCCGGCGGAAGACAGCGATGGCAGTGAACAGGTTGCAGCCAAAGGGTGGTGTGGCCGCGCCGATGGCCACCTGCAATGTGATCAGGACACCAACCAATACCGGGTCCAGCCCGCTGGCTTTGATCATGGGCGCAAAGATCGGCACCAGGATCAGGATCACCACGATCGAGTCCACGAACATGCAACCGACAAAGAAGGCGACGTTGATGGCAAGCAGCACCATGAGCGGGCTGGCTTGTTCAAGACCCAGCGCGGCAATGATGGTCTGCGGCACCTGCGCAAAGCTGAGCGTCCAGCTGAATGCCGCGCCTGCTGCGATCAGGATGAAGACAACCGAAGTGATGGCGCCGGTGGACAGCGCGATATCAAACAGATCTCCGATTTTGATCGAGCGGAAGATCACGACCTCAAGCACGACGGCATAAAGAACGCAGATCGCAGCCGCTTCGGTTGGAGAGAAGACTCCGCCATAGATGCCGCCAACGATGATGGCCGGGAAGCCCATCGGCCAAAGTGCCTTGCGCAGAGCGGTAAAGCGCTGCCCCCAGCCTTCGCGCGGCAGCACGGGAATGTCGTGGCGATAGGCATAATACATGCAATAGGCCGAGAACAGCACCACGATCAGCAGGCCCGGCAGGATACCCGCAATGAACAGTTGCGAGATCGACGTGCCTGAGACCACGCCATAGATAATCATGCCAATCGAGGGCGGGATCAGGTAGGCGAGATCGGCGGCGTTGACGATCAGGCCAATCGAGAAACTGTCGCTATAGCCTGATTTCAGCATCCGAGGCCGCATCGCCCCACCAATGGCCACCACGGTCGCCTGTGTCGAACCACAAACCGCGCCGAACAGTGCGCAGGCTGATGTGACAGAAATTGCCAGCCCGCCCTTGATGTGGCCCATGAAACTCATCACCAGATCGATCAGCCGGTTGGCGGAATGACCCCGCGTGATGATATCGGCAGCGAGAATGAACATCGGCACCGCGATCAATGCAGCCGGTTTCACACCCCCGATCATCTGCTGGATCAAGATTTGCATGTTCATGTTGGGGAAATAGACAAGGAACCCCAGCACCGCCGCCGAGATCAGCGGCATTTTCATTGGAAAACCTGCCAGCAGCAGGACGATCATCACGATCAGCATCAACTCGGTCATTTGTCTGCCTCCGTGGATTCTTCGTAGCGCTGAATTGCGGCTGCTGTCTCAGGGTCTTCGTAGCTGTCGACTTCGAGGTAAGAGACGTAGACCTCTTCCTCGGCAAAGTTCAGATTGCGGATTGCCGTCAGCAGGTATTGGAAAGACGCTAGGCTCAGGCCAACCACCACCCAGACGTATGTCAGATAAAGAGGAAGTTGCAGCGCCGGCGTAATCCGCCCGCGCGAGGCGACTTTCTGAACATATTCCAGCGCATACCAAGCCAAAACTGCCATGACGATCGCGGTGGTCGCAGCAATCACGACCATCAAGCCCTTGCGGATCTTGATAGGAAGGGCGTCATAGATTGCCGACATTCGGATGTGGATACCCTTTCGGGTGGCATAGCCCAGCCCCATGAAGGTGACGATTACGATTAGAAACTCGTTCAGCTCCTCAGAAAAATAGATGGATTGATTGAACACATACCGGCCAAAGACGTTAGCGATCGTGTTCGCGGCCATCAGGATGATCCCCCAGCCCAGGATCCAGACTTCGATCCGTCCGATGACGGCGTCGATCTTTCCCAAAAAGCCGAAGGGAGTGGCAGTACCGCTTTGCATGGTGTCCTCCCTTTGAAAGCCCTCACGCGCAAGGCGCGTGAGGAAGTTTTTGTGTGAGTGGTTTGGGGATCAGTTGCCCGACAGTTCCGCCTGCAGTGCGTCCAGCAGTTCCTGACCACGGGCACCCACGGTGTCGACATAAGCCGCCGAGGTGCCGGTGCTGCGCTCACGGAAGGCGTCACGCTCTTCTTCAGTCAGGACGACCAGGCCGATATCGGGCTTGGCTTCTTTGATGATGTCCAGACGCTGCTGGTTGAAGTCGGTGACAACGCCATCGATGAACCCGGTCATGTCGGCCATGGTCTCACGTACCAGTTGCTGGCGATCAGGGCTGAGGGTTTCGAACCAGTCCGAGCCGGCAACAACGGTGGTGACCAGCTCTTGCTCACCGGCCCAGATCAGGTGACTGGTGACTTCGTAGAACTTCATTTCTTCGATGGTCGGGATCGGGTTTACCTGACCGTCGACAGCACCCAGCTGCAGCGCGCCGAACACTTCGCCAAATGGCAACGGTGTTGGGCTGGCGCCCATGTTCTTGTAGGTCTCCAGCAGGATCGGCGAGACCATCACGCGCATTTTGAAGTTGTCGAAATCTTCCGGTGTGCGGATTTCTCGGTTGGTGGTCCAGACCTGCGGGCCTTCGGAATACATGGTCATGACTTCCAGACCACGCTGACGGAAGTCATCGTTCAGCGGACCGTAGATGGTTTCCGAGCTGCTGAGGATGTTCGAAATCGCGGCCGGATCGGACGGCAGAAGGTAGGGCAGCAGGAAGACCTGGCTTTCGGGAACAATTGTACCAAGGTTACCGATCGAGACGTTGGTGAACTGGATGATACCGTCAGCGGCCTGTTCGACGGTCTCCGTGGGCGTGCCCAGTGTACCCATCGGGTAAACCGTTACGGTCACTTCGCCATTGGTGGCTGCTTCGATGCGCGATTTGAACTCCTGAGCATAGGCGTCCATGATCGAGCCCGGAATCTCCTCGATGGCGAATTTCCAGTCCTCGGCCATCACGCTGATCGGCGCGATGCTCAGCAGCGCAGCGGCGGCAGTTATCTTGATATTGGAGAAAGAGATTGTCACGCGAATGTCCTCCCATTTCGCTTTCATTGCCAATTCTGGGGAGAACCACACCACGGATTCTTTCATGAAAAAATATCATCTTGCTAATGTTCACATAAAGTAAAAATATGTAATGTGGTTAGGAGGAGCTGACCTTTGAAACTGCTGAGAAATACACTTCTTGAGACATTTGTGGCCGTGGTCGATTGCGGTGGATTTACCGATGCACAGTACGCATTGGGCATTACACAATCCGCCATCAGCATTCGAATCCGCGACCTCGAAGCGGCACTTGGATATCGTGTGTGCGAACGCGGGCGAGGGGGGTTCCGCCTCACGGAGCGGGGTGAGATCGCCTATGGCAAAGCGAGGGACATTCTGCGCAGCGCGCGTGATTTTGATGCCGAACTCCTTGAGCTTCGGGACGCCACAACCGGCGATTTGCGGATCGGGGTCGTGGACGCCGTCAACACCCTTGCCGACCTGAGCCTGGAAAAGGCGCTGAAGCGGTTTCTCGACCGGCCAAACGATGTACGCCTGGAGATTGTTGTTGCTTCACCGACGGAACTCACACAACAGCTGATAACCGGAGAACTGCATGTTGCAATTGCACCGTTTCGCAACCAAGTTGCTGATCTGACATACACCGAATTGTGCCAAGAAGAGCACCGGCTCTATTGCGGTCGCGACCACCCGTTGTTCGATTTGCCCAACGACAAAATCGATATCAACATCATCTCGGGCTATCATATTTGCCAGAGATCCTACAGCCACCTGGTATCGCCCGAGCTTCAATCTACAGACCCAAAGGCTGTCGTGGCGAATATGGAGGCCATGGCGACACTAATTGAGACCGGACACTACCTCGGGCCACTGCCGGTCCACTTCGTAGAAGCCAGAGCACAGAACGGAAAGCTCCGAGAACTTGCGCCGGACAGGTTGCACTGGACCTCCACATTCTACCTCGCAACCCGGCCGACAAACCTTCACAGACGAGCAGTCGAGCTTTTTGTTGAGGATGTGATCTGGGCTTGTGGAGCGGACGCTGAACGATAAAGTGTCAATATCAGGCGTCGGACTCATTGATTTTCTAAGTCAGTAGATTGCGATTGCTGTAAGAGCGATTTCTGAAAGGAGGGCCTTCGGGCATCGTCTATAGCGGGCTTTCACACGCCTCAAGTTCAGGGGTCCGTCGAACATGATTTCGTCTAACCATCTTCAAACCGAAGGTGCCTTTGCCGTTTGGTCGCGTACCACGGTTATACAAGATCTTATGCAGGCCTCAGGGGTAGTGAACACCGTGAGGCGCGCGGGGGACACGCGCGAACCAGCCCGGCAAGAGAGATCGATATTCCCTTCATGCCATTAGCCTCAACTGATCGATAATGCGCACGTTCATATGCGACTTGAGATAGCCAACCAGATCGTTCTTCTCGGTATCTGGGATATAGATGACATGATTCATCTCGATCTCTAGTTAATTACTGCGCTCTGCGTCACATCCCCGGATATTCGCAGAGCGCGCCTTCCATGAGTGAGGGGACAATCTCAGGAAGTGTGTTGAAGAAGGCGCCCATCAGATCTGGTCTGAGCTGAACACCTGAAATTGGCAGGGGTTAGAGGCTCAGGCCTTCCAACCCCATTTGTAGTGATGATGTTCGAAGGCGGGGTGCATTCCGGTTTCAGCCAAGCCTTCTACCATGAAACGATAGAGTGAACGCCAGTACGGCTGAATGGTGACGCCTTCTTCCTGGATCAGTTCTTCCATCTTTTTCGCCACCACACGGCGCCTGTCTGCATCCGCAATTGTCAACGCTTCAGCCAGCAGGGCGTCAAACTCGGGGTTTTCCCAACCAAACTCATTCCATGCCTCGCCTGATTTGTAGGCAAGCGCGTGAATCTGCACACCCAAGGGTCGATGGTTCCAATTGGTTGAACTGAACGGGTACTTGGTCCAGTCGTTCCAGAAGGTTGCCCCAGGCAGAACTGTCCGCTTTACCTTGATACCCGCATCCCGCAACTGAGCGGCCACGGCGTCAGTTGTGTTTCTGCGCCAGTCATCGTCGATCGAGAACAATTCGTGCTCGTAATCGCCCATTCCGGCCTCATCCATCAGTGCTTTCGCGGCCTTCGGATCATAGGGCATAGGTGGCAACGGGGCGAATTCGGGATGCAACGGGCCTACATGGTGGTTTTCGGCAGTTTCGCCGCGATTCCCGTAACCAAGTTCGAGCAGAACAGCGTTTTTGACCGCCATTTGGATTGCCCTGCGCACCCGCTTGTCAGCATAAGGTTTGCTACCATTTACCTCTGCTTGCTGGTTGGGACGGATGACAATGGTGCTCATGGTCAGCACTTCGGACTTTTCATAGCCGAGGCCATCCAGAACATCGATGAATTCTCCGACGGCCTCGTGAAGCATATCGACTTCGCCGGATTCCAGCGCTGCCAGCCAAGCAGCCGGATCGGTGCCATAGTCGATGTATTCAATCTTTTCCAAAGCTGGTTTGCCGAACACCTCGTCGCCCCACCATGGATGTGCATCATTGCGTATCAGTGTGCATTTAACGCCCACCTCAAATTCATCGATCAGATACGGACCGGTGCCAATGGCACCTTTGACGTCGTTTTCATCGAAGGATTCATGCACGATTGCAGCAGGATAGTCAGACATTCCCGCAATCAGAGAAATATCCGAATCCGGTAGTGTGAGCTTGACCGTATGATCGTCTACGACTTTGACCATGTCGGGGCTGGCTTTATTCAGTGTCGGGTCAACTAGACTTGCAAAGCGACCGGCCATCGAGTTGGCTTCGACACTTCTGTCAGTCCAGCCGCGAATATTACGGGCGACATCCTGAGCCGTAAAATCGTCACCATTGTTCCACTTCACGCCCCTGCGGACATGTAGAGTGTATTCGGTGGCGTCATCATTGACCTCCCAGCCTTCTAGCAGCATGGGCGTCAACGAACCATCGGGGTTATACTGCACCAGATATTCAAGGGTGCCGCGGGTTTCGTTGCCCATTTCAGACCAGTCATAGGTACGCGGGTCCTTCAAAGCGCGCACGCTCATCTGAACGCGCACAACGCCGCCATCCTTCTTGATGACATCCGCACTTGCCGGGGCCGGCACACCAATCAAACTGTAAGCAGCCGCAGCGCTGACCCCGAGGCCAGTGGCACGAGTCAAGAATTCGCGACGGCTAAGCTTTCCCTGATGATATTCACTGGCGTGCATTTCGATCGCCCAGTGGATATCAGATTGTTTTTTAGTCTTACTTTCCAATTTTGCCTCCCTTGGTGGGTGTTTCAATGCGAGGATCAACACGACAAAATAATTCGCCAAAGACGATCTTTGGTGCTGTCAGAACCCTCTTGCCCGGGGCTGACCGCCATCGAGTTGCCTTGCGTGAAATGGTGAGATCCACGCAGGGCAGGTCTTCCGTGAGTGGTCAGTTCAACCCGGAAGAATGTCGGCCAAAGGATAACCTTGGGCGGGCAGATTGCCGGGCTTGAAGTCTTGGATCACTGTCGAGGTTTCCACCGCTTTAAGCGCCATATTGGCCTTGTGAATCTGTCCTGCCTCGATATCGGTCAGTGCCTGTTCCAGATGTGTTGCGGTGGCGCCGACAGGCAACATAACGACTGCGACATCCAATTCGACGCCAGCCTTCGACATGACCTTGATCGCTTCATCCACGCGACCCTCCTGAATCATGACCCCAGCTTGGGTTATGCTAGCGCCATGCTGATCCGTGGGCTCAAACCCATCGGAGAACTTTAACCCGCTGTCGACGGGCAGCGCGTAACCCTTGCTATCACTCAGATGCACCGAGAATTTTGCCGCATGCTCGTCGATAGCGCCTCTTGAGGCGGACACGATTTCTTTGGCCTGATCAAGATTGCCATCGAACAAGGCCAGGCGCGCAGCCCGCACACCGTCCAGAATGAGTTTGCCGGTAGCAGGAATGCGGATGTGTTGTGTTTCAACCTTTCCAGCAGTTTCCGTTTCGCTGC
The DNA here is from genome assembly GCF_056537525.1 of Ruegeria sp. CE12. Taxonomy (NCBI): domain Bacteria; kingdom Pseudomonadati; phylum Pseudomonadota; class Alphaproteobacteria; order Rhodobacterales; family Roseobacteraceae; genus Ruegeria; species Ruegeria sp. CE12. Next base: position 125,991 of record NZ_JBQFRS010000007.1, read on the forward strand.
TCACTTCCGTCTCAGCAAACGCAATCTGCGATAAACTTGTCGTGGCGAGGGCGAGGGCAACAATGATGGCCACAGATTTCGTATTCGCTTTCATGCTCATCTCCTGATCTTCTGCAGCATTATCTGCTGCGATTGACTGGAAACTAGTTCGCGAACTTCACCTGAGCTTGCGACGAAGTTTAATTTTTTTTGAACTCTCGAAACATGATCGAAACACATAGGCCCGGTTTGGCATCTGACAGCGTCAGCGTTGCACCGTGACGGTCGGCAACTGCTCGCACCAAAGCCAGCCCCAGCCCGCTTCCGGGCGTGGTGCGGGCCGCATCCATCCGGACGAACGGTTGCAGCGCACGGTCCATGTCGCCCTCCGGAATTCCGGGGCCTGTGTCACGAACGACTAGTGTCGCACCATGTTCAGTGGCGCTGATCTCAACATTAATCTCCGCGCCGTTTCCAGCATGGTTTGATGCGTTCATCACAAGGTTAACCAGAGCCTGCTTTATCATCGGAGCGTCAGCTTTGATCTGAACATCTTGCGATTTTACCACTAGGGTCTGATTGCTTTCTTCAGTCATCGGACGAACGAATTCTGCTACCTCTTCAACCAGGGGCCGAAGTGGAATCAATTGCAATCGCGATTGATCACGGTCAGCTTCAACCCGCGCGATTCGAAGCATGGTGTCGAAAATCGCACCCAGGGCCTCGGCTTCTGCGAGAGCTGCATCGATCCTAGGTACAGGGTCAATCTGCTGGTCCACCGCATCTGCGATCTCCTGCAACGCAATTTGCAGATGTGAAAGTGGAGTTTTCAGATCATGCGCGATTGCAGAAGCGGTTGATTTCATACCGGTAACCAAAAGCGTCAATCGATCGAGATTCTGGTTCACTCGCGTTGCAATACGGTCAAACTGATCGTCCCGATTATAAACGGGCAATCGGATATCTAGGTCACCATCCGAAACCCGTGAAAGCGCTGAGTTCATTTCTTGCAACCGGGTCATTGAGAAACGGCTTGCCCAAAGTCCCAAGGCCAGTATTGCGATGGTGTTTATCAGCGCAAATACCACTAACCCCCCCACAAGCCTCATGATAGCCAGTTGAATTGGCTCTCTGCTACGCCCAATAACCAATGTCATGTCATCAAGCTTGTGAACGCTCAAATGGTACTCGCCGACCACGCGACCATTAGTCAGTGGACTCAAATCCTGCGGTGCTACCCCGACAAAATCAGGGGCCAACGCAAATGGACCGGTTAGGGTTACACTGTTCGCGTCCAGCAAAGACACAACACGATTGGATGGCTCAGAAAGGCGATCCATCTGATGCAGAGTGTCTACCAGGCCGGATTGCCCCTCGGCCTCATAAATATCACCTAGCAAAAGGCTTTCGCCTTCGCTTTGGGCATTTAGTTCGCTGACCAGCGTATTCTCCACGATCCGTACCAATGCCCAACCGCAGAGCGTAAATATTGCCAGAAAGAAAAACAGTGCCCTTAGTGTCGCTTTGAACGGCTGGCCGCTGATCAACTCACCGAGGCGCACGGATCGTATATCCCATGTTACGTACCGTGTGTATCAGCGCGGTTTTGAACGGCTTATCCACTTTGTGTCGCAGTTTGCTGATGTGCGTTTCAACAATTGTGGTGCCGGGGTCAAAAGTGAAATCCCACACTTTCTCCAAGATCATTGTGCGGCTGACAACTCTGCCCGGATGCTCCATCAGGTGCTGCAGCAGAGCAAACTCCTTATTCAAAAGCTCAATCACCTGGCCCTGCCTGGTTGCTGTTCGGGTCAAGAGATCCAGACTCAGGTCATGAACCTCTAGAATGGTCTCCTGAGCGGTCTGGCCCGGGCGCCGGGAAAGAGCAGTAATCCGGGCAAGCAACTCTGAAAAGTGAAACGGCTTGACCATATAGTCATCACCGCCAGCCAGCAGCCCTTCGACCCGATCATCCACATCCGAGAGAGCAGTCAGAAAGATGATTGGCAGATCGCTTTTCGATGCGCGTAGTGCCTTTACAACTGACAACCCATCCATGCCAGGCAGCATCCGATCAACAATCGCAATGTCTACGCTATTGTAGAGGCAATAGGTCAGAGCCTCTCGCCCGTCTTCTACCCAGTCAACAACATATCCGTGTTGGGTCAAGCCTTTGCGGATATAGTCAGCCGATTTCACATCGTCTTCTGCCAAAAGAACTTTCATACCCCGTTGATACGTCAAATGCGCCTGCTCGAAAAGCGATCGCATGGTTGGGTTCTGATGAGCTGGTAGCGACAGGACAACCCGTCTTGCCGCGCAACTTTCTTGTGCAAAAAACTGGGGCACGATGTAACGGTTGACCCATCCATCCTGAAGCCAGTGCATGTCTGGCAGCGCGATCCAAAATGATCGTGAACAGAACCGTGATCATCGTTTGATGAAACGGTGATCCTGCTCCACGATGTTGTTCAGGTATTTACGCCTCACCATCTCGATTGGTACTGGGCAGCCAAATCCTTAGAGTATTCTGGTAATAGCCTTGATGCCTGCAGTATTGGCTCCGCTTTTGTCGGTGCCAACTACTCTGAGAGAAGACCTAATTTTCCTGCGCTGAGTTTCGTATCGCAGAGTTTCTTTCGATCAACTGTGCCTCTAACTTTTCAGACTCTGGTCTCTCTTGGAAAGAAATCCAGCGGGCCAACGCGATGGCTGCACGTTCGCCCATTCTGGAAACCGGAAGATGAACCGTCGACAACGAGGGTACGGCGACGGCAGAACTTGGCAGATCATCCAGGCCCATCAACGATACGTCTTTCGGAACACTTACTCCCTTGGATTGAAGACCAAACAAAACCCCTAGCGCGACGACGTCCGAAAGACACAAGACAGCGTCAGTCTTGACCGCATTACTTACGATACGCGCAGCTGCTTCCGCACCGCCGCGAAGGCTGATTTCAGTCTCAACAGTTGCAAGTTCGCCGTTCCAGTTCACAGCGCGCAGCCCGGAGAGCCGCGCGAGTGTCCGGTCATTGTTGTGAACCGGGCCGTGCACAACAGTGATTTTCTGATGCCCCAGGTCAATGAGGTGCTGCAGTGCCAATTGTGCCGCGGCCTTGTTGTCATACCCGATCGTTGGCAAAGGATTGGAGCCGTCATAATAGGATGTGATGATTGTGGGGATCATCGTACGTTCGAGAAGTTCGTGGAACTCATCGGAATGGGTAGCGCCGGTAACGATCAGGCCTTCTGCCCCAATATCGACAAGCCCCTTCGCCTTTTTAGCTTCGACCTGCAAGTCAGACTCAGTAGTGGCCACAATCAACGACAACCCATCTTCGGAGAGTTTTCGCTCCAGAGCGGCCAAAAACCGAGCGAAAATAGCATTGTCCAGTGTTGGAACCAGCGCACCTACAAAACGCGTACGGCCAGAATTAATTGCTCGGGCCGCCGCACTGGGGACGAAGCGAAGTTCAGTGATCGCTTTTTGAACTTTCTCCAGAGTGTCTTTTTTTACCACATCTGGTTCATTCAGTACTCGGGACACCGTCGCGACTGAAACGCCCGCTGCTTTTGCAACATCTCTGAGATTTGCGCGTTTTTTCAGCGCGGGGGCTTTTTGTGTCACCTGTATTTGCGTCCATTTTTTAGAGCTTCAATGAAAGTGTTGACATATGTAACTAGTTTCATCAACCTCTGTAACTAGTTTCATAACTGAGAATCCAATAGCGATATGCAAGGTTCTGCTGTCTTACACGAGTTCACGAATTCCGGGTTCGAAAGCCCGGGACGCAGATTCCCTGGGTTTCCGAAGGCTTCTAGGGTTCGAAAATATGCTCTGGCATCGCGGGAAGCGATCCGTGTGGAGTTGGATCCGGGTGATTTGCTATCCTTGGAAGCGGCGTCGCAGTCGCAACCTCTGGACATTGTTGCATATCTCAACGGGCAGACGGCGCTTGATCATCTGGGCTTAGAGGCAAACGGAGCGCTTGATCACTACGAGTTCAACAGCGAGCCACTCGAGGGTTGGATCAGTGCGAATGGCGGAAATCCAACGCAAACAGTTCCATGCTATAAGGCAGTCGCGTCTGCAGATCCTTTGATCTTGCGTACAGACAATCGCATCACAGTTTGGCTGATCCGACCAACTCCGAACACTGGATTGATCGAAGGGATTGGTTCTGGCTGCGTCGCGGTTTCTCATACGGCTGCAGCTTCAAGCGTGCCTTTATTGCCACCGCTTTTGGGTGATACGCGAGACGAATTCACTGTGCCGCGCGGTACGGGACTCGCATATGAGCTGAAAGCCGGTGAATTCGTTCAAATCATCGACGTCGAGGGGCAGCAGTGCTCTGACTTCATGGCACTTCGTTCCGACGGGTTGGATCGCGGAGACGAATGGATGATCGACTCGACCGCGACCCGGTCGATGGTGCGACGCGCCTATCCTGGCCCCGGGTTGCTGGACAAGTTCTATGACCGTGAGATGCGGCCTCTTCTCAATGTGGTGCAAGACACCTGTGGACGACACGACACATTTGGTTTGGCCTGTACAGCACGCGGATATGAAGAGCGAGGCTTTCCCGGGCATGTGAACTGTTCAGACAACATGTCGAATGCGCTAGCGGCCTACGGCGTAGCCCGTCGATCTGCGTGGCCGGCCATCAATTTCTTCTGGAGTACCTGGATTGATCCGGCAAGCCATCACATCCTGACCGAAGAATCCCATTCGCGTCCCGGCGACTACGTCGCCATGCGCGCAATGGAGAATCTGGTGTGCGTTTCAACTGCTTGCCCGGACGATATTGACCCGATCAATGGTTGGAACCCGACGGATGTGCATGTCCGTATCTACCGCCCGGAAACGCCGATCCGCCGTGCGGTTGCCTATCGTGAAAAGGAAGATGCCCCGATGTCGATCAGTCAGGAGTCCGCGTTTCATGACCGTCTGGCCCCACTGACCCAACAATTTGCACCTGCACGTGATCTATGGGCACCGGTCAGCTTTCCCGCTTTCGGAATATTGGGCGAGTACTGGGCATGTCGCGAGGCAGTGACGGTGCAGGACATGAGCGGGTTGCGCAAATTCGATATCGTTGGCCCAGATGCGGAGAAACTGCTGCAACAAGCAACAACCCGAAACGTGGCCAAGCTGCCGGTCTGGCGCGGGTCCTACACTTTGATGTGCGACGAAAGCGGGTCGGTCATTGATGACGGCACGCTTTTTCGGCTTGCGCCCGAGATTTTTCGCTGGTGCTGCGGCTCTGAAGAAAGCGGCCGTGCACTGCAATCATTGGCCACGAATCTGGACCTGCAGGTCCGTGTGCACGCCATGCAGAACGCAATGCCTATCCTCGCGATTCAGGGGCCAAAATCGCGCGACCTTTTGCGCAAGATCACCTTTACACAACCACACGTTCCTTCGTTGGATGACATGAAGTGGTTCGGTGTGACGATTGCCCGACTCAATAATCGCGAGGGTGCGCCATTCATGCTCTCGCGCTCCGGATACACTGGGGAGCTGGGCTACGAAATCTTCTGTTCCAAGTCTGACGCGATTGAGATCTGGGACGCTGTCATGGAAGCGGGTCAGGAACTTGGAGTTACACCCATGGGCTCGGCAGCATTGGACATCATCCGGATCGAAGCCGGGTTGGCCGCGGCAAATGCTGAATTTGCACCCGAAGTAGATGCATTCGAAGCCGGGTTGGGCTTCGCCATCGATCTGAACAAAAACAATTTTACGGGCAAATCCGCGCTTGAAAGAAACGCGAGAGAGCCGCGTCGCGCGCTCAAAGGCTTACTGATCGGCTGTGATGATGTACCTGCCCACGGCGCCCCTGTTTTTGCCGGCGAACGGCAGGTAGGCGTCGTCACTTCGGCCACTAGGTCACCGATGCTGGAACACGCCATCGCGATGGCGAGGGTGTCGGTCGAACACTCCGAGAACGGGACGCAGCTGGAAATCGGTCAACTTGACGGGCGGATGAAAAGGCTCGGTGCCACTGTCTCGGGCATTCCATTCATAGACCCGCAACGAAAGCGGGCGCGCGCCTGAAGGCGCAAGCAACACTACGCAACAGGAGAACAAGATGAAGCACTTTAATACACTGACTGCGTCGCTGGCATTGGCCTTGGGTGCCACCACTGCAATGGCGCAGGAAAAGGTTATGGTTGGTGAACCCAGCTGGCCTGGAGCCAAGATTATGAGCCGTGTGATCGGCCAGGTCATTGAAACCCGTCTTGGCGGTGAGGTCGGCTATGCGCCCGGCGCAAACGCAGTGATCTTTGCTGCGATGGATGGTGGGCGTGGTGACATTGACGTGCACCCCGATGTCTGGTTGCCAAACCAATCTTCGTTCACTGACGAATACGTGGACCAAAAGGGGACAGTTGGCCTGTCCGACGGTAGCTATGAAGGTCGTGCCGGAATTTGTGTTCCGACCTACATGGTCGAGGATCACAACATCAAATCGATCTATGATCTTGCCACACCGATGGCGCAGGAGCTTTTTGACTCAGACGGCGATGGCATGGGCGAGGTCTGGGTTGGTGCTTCTGGTTGGGCATCTACCAATACCTTTAAAGTACGGGTACGCGATTATGGCATCGAAACTTTCCTGACGCCGACTACCGAGGATGAAACGGTATTCTATTCGCGTTTGAAGGATCAGATCGATCAGAAGAAAGGTGCAGCGTTCTACTGTTATGCACCGCATTACGTGCACGCGCTTTATGACGTCACCATTCTGGAAGAGCCCGAGCATGATCCGGCCACCTACAAAATGGTCCAACCCGACCAGGATGCTGATTGGTACAACCAGTCTCATGTCAGCACCGGCGAGCCGGTAAAGACAGTAACGGTTGCGCATTCCAAGTCCTTGGATCAGCGCAATCCGGCGGCCGCGTCATTCCTGAGCAGCATCAATATGGATGCCGCGCAGCTGAGCGGTCTGACTTATGAAGTCGTGGTCAAAGGGCGCGAGATCGATGAGGTTGTGGCCGAATGGATCGATGCCAATGGCGATACAGTTGATGGCTGGCTGGGCCTGAAAACCAACTGAAGCAACTGTGCCCCCGGCGTTTCTGGATCGGGGGCGCAATCCACAAGACCAACTATGGTGAGACGAGTATGACAGCGGATATCGCAATCGATGCGCGTGGCGTGTGGAAAGTTTTCGGAGCAAAGGCGCAAGACGCGTTGAAGGCCATTCACAATGAAGGGCTGAGCAAGGCGGAGGTACTTGAACGCTTTAACTGCGTTGTAGGTGTTGCCGATGCCAGTTTCGAGATCGAACGCGGTGAGCTGTTTTGCGTCATGGGTCTGTCCGGGTCGGGTAAGTCGACTCTGGTGCGCCACGTCAACCGTCTGCTGGAACCCACGGATGGCCATATCTACCTCGACGGCGATGACGTGATGGGCCTGAACGACGAAGGCCTTCGCGATTTGCGCAATCGTCGGGTGGCTATGGTTTTTCAGAACTTTGGGCTGATGCCACACCGCACCGTGCGTGACAACGTCGCCATGCCGCTGGAAATCCGTGGAACTGGTAAAGCGCGTCGCTGGGAAGAGGCGGATCGCGTTCTTGAACTGGTGGAACTGAGCGGCTGGGAAGACAAATACGCGCACGAACTGTCTGGTGGTATGCAGCAGCGGGTTGGTCTTGCCCGCGCTATCGCTGCGGACCCGGAGATCTTGTTGATGGACGAGCCGTTCTCGGCCCTTGACCCGCTGATCCGCAAGCAACTGCAGGATCAGTTCATGGAGCTCAGCCACAAGCTCAACAAAACTACGATGTTTATCACGCACGATCTTGATGAAGCCATTCGTATCGGCCATCGAATTGCGATTATGAAAGATGGGCGCATCGTTCAGATTGGCACGCCGGAAGAGATCATTCTGAATCCGGCAGATGACTATGTTGCTGACTTCGTTGCCGGGATTTCAAAACTTAACATGATCTTTGCCCATGCGGTGATGAAGCCGGTTGAAGAATTCGAGGCACATCACGGTGAGGTTCCGACAGACGCCAAAGAGGCACATCCTGACATGGATTTGTCTGATCTGATGAACCTCTGCGTAGATGGTCACGGGGTTGTAGCTGTCACGCAGGACGGCAAGACCGTGGGCGTGATCAACCGGGCGGGTCTGATCCGCGCCATTCAAGACAGTCAGGCATAAGGGAACGGCGATGAAACACGTTGACGTACAACAGGTCCAACCCGAGACCGCTGACCGCCTGAACGGCCTGATTGGGGATTTCGTCGGGCAGGGCGAGGACTACTATCAGAAAACATTTTCCTACATGATGCAGGCTCCGGGTTACCGGTTCACCCTGAACAAGGCTGCTGCAATTCTTGGGCCAATCTGGTTTGGAGCGCGCGGTCTCTGGTCGTGGTTTCTGACTTTTCTGGTTCTTGAAACACTGGCTTACATACAGATAGGGCTGGGTCTTTTTGGTGATCTTGGGCGCGAATTTCGTGAACGGGCCGAGCAGATCGAACAAACCCTTGATCTTCGCCGACAACAGATCGAAGCGGCCGAACAATCGGGTGCCGCCTCGCTCGATTCCCTGAAACGTGCAGCAGAGTCGCTTGAGGGGGCTTTGGCCGGGGCTCAGGACGCTGCCCGAAGTGCCGATTCAACGGGGATCACATATCTGGCAGCAGGCATCGTCCTGTTGCTGGTCGTAAAGTTTATCGCTGCGTCATTGGCCAACTGGACCTTAGAGGGTCAGTTCGCCCGATGGCGATCAGATTCCAGCGTGGCTCATGGGTGGTCCATGGTACGGATGATTGTTGCATCGGCGTTGACTGTGGTCGTTGTCATTCTATCCGCAATAAAATTTGCGCAACCCGATGCATTTGCGATCCTCAAGACCTTTCCAACCAACCGTGACTGGCGATTGAATGTCGGGGATGGTGTGCAGGCAGTCTTTGAATGGACCAAAACTGCTGGTCGAGGTTTCTTTGACGGGCTGACATACGGGATGCGCACCCTGTTGGACTGGATCGAGGTGGTTCTGGTCGACACGCCCTGGCCAGTGGTTTCGCTGGTTATCATTATGTTGGCTTACCTTTCTGCGGGTGCGCGTGTTGCGATTTTCACCGGCGCTGCATTGGCCTATCTCGGGTTACTGGATTTCTGGGAAAAGGCGATGACCACTATCGCACTGCTGGGTGCAGCAGCGATGATCTCGATTACGCTGGGCATCCCACTTGGTATCTATTGTGCGCGTAGGCCCAGGGCCTTTGCCATCGTGCGTCCGATACTGGACTTCATGCAATCGATGCCATCCTTTGTTTATCTGATCCCGGTGGTCGCGTTCATCGGATCCGGTAAACCTGCGGGTGTGGTCGCGACCATGATTTTTGGCAGCCCTCCGGTCATTCGCTTTACCGTCCTTGGTTTGCAGCAGGTTCCCGAAACCGTGCGCGAGGCTGCTTTGGCATTTGGTGCCACCCCGCGCTATCTGCTGTGGCGTGTGGATCTTCCACTTGCGCACAAAACCATCATGGCAGGCGTCAATCAGACCATCCTGATGTCATTGGCCATGGTTGTTGTCGCATCGCTGATCGGGGCAAAGGGTCTGGGCGAAGATGTTCTGGAGGCATTGCAATATGCGGCGGCTGGGCAGGGCATATTGGCAGGCCTCGCCATTCTGTTTTGTGCTCTCATTCTGGATCGTATTGTGGCTGGTAAGAAATGAGCCCTATTGCGAATTTGATATCAGCTAAGTCGTCCTGACTTCAAATCCCGTGGTGCAATGTCTTTTGGGCTGGGTGCACAAAAAGGCTTCACACCGGGCGACTGTCATGGCTCAAGCTGATGGCACTGTTACCAACTGTAAGGTGTTCTTCCACCTTTTGACATTGTGGGTGATGTGGTCAAAGTGGAGGCGAGGCGCTGGTTGCCTGCGCATCCTTTCTAGCGGTGAATATGCTCATCTCGCTCGGGGAAGAAATCTACCTATTTTGTACAAAGGCCTTTAGCACATACACATCCGGATAGTGAACAAAATGAAGACAGCGGGAAAGCGATAACGTCTAGCCACTTGTTTGCGGTTCACATTTGGTTTTCCCGTCTAGCCTTCAGGAGCGGGGGCAGCGGTTGCTAAAGTCCAAGTGAAAATACAACTGATACAATCACTGGCGCTTCTCTGATACATTTCGAACCCAGAGTCTTCTCATCCCGCTGAACGGCACCGCGCACCAATCGCCCCGAGGAAGACCGGAATATGTTACACAAGCCACTGCCAAGCCTCGGTGCTGCCATCGCTCCTTTAGTAGGAAAACTGTGGGTTTGTGAATTCAGAACCTGTCAGAGACGGATTTTCGAGGCGGCGGCATGACTGCCACCAGTATTGCTCTTTTCACAGTCGGCATCGGTAGCGTCACCTTCGCATTCTGGGGGCATTATACCCACTCGGGCCAGCAGAGCTTTGAAGGCATGAGCGGAATGGTCCCGATCGCCTCAGGGGTATTTGGCGTTCTACTCTTAGTTTCCGCCGTGCTGTTGACCGGATATCAGTTTTTGGTCCCCTCAATGGAACAGGATCTTGCCACGTTGTCGTTTCCAAAAGCTCCGCGGTTCTCAGACTATAACCATTGGATTTGGTTATCGGTTACCGTAGCGATACTGTCTCTGTTCGACCTTTTCTGTCGCCTAACAGTTGGCGTGTCTGGCATATTGATCGCGTTTTCATGGTTTGAGAGTGGGGCTTCTCGCTGCGGTTTGAGCATACTCTTTCTGGGTGTCCTGACCGTACATACGTTGATGGTGACTGATACGATCGGAACTATCCATGCTCGGTATTTTGGCCAACCGGACTCCTCGATAGTGGTTGGTCATGATCTGCACAACCAAGTGTTACGTCTCTATCCATCTACAGGGGGAGGTGAGGTCGTAACCTCCCATGGTGGTACCTATGAAGATAACGACGTATTTGCCGACCGATTTGCCGATCTGCAATGGGAGAAAACTCTGCGGTTTGGTCAGCGTGCGCAGGATGTTTTGGGCTGGCAGTCTTTTACGACCAAGTCGGCGATCAAGGCCGGTGTGCTCCATTTTGTGACATTGGGTTTGCTTGGGTTGTTCTTCGTTGGACTAATCGGTTGGTCCGTTGACTATCAGGGCGAGCTTGAGACCGCTTCGGCCTCGGCTCTTGAGACCGGCTTCAGCTGGTTGTGGCGACATCATCGGGTCATGTTTCTGGCAGCTGCGTTGGCGGGCGCGGGAACGGTGATCGGATTGGTGGCCTGGGCTCATGACCCTAAGCTCGTTGAACAGCTTCAGCCGGGGGATGTATTTGCACAGCTGCCAGAGACGATCCGACCTGGTAAGGTGATCAAAGGCATTGTTGTCGATCATGCGGCTGAACAGGCTCATTTCAAAAACCAGTCTGGATCGAGCGTATCGCATTACAATCTGTTAGTGCGGATTGATGAAGTTTTCGCACATTCAATCTGGCTAAGGATCACTTTGGAGAACATCAAACCGGTCCGGGATTGGGTGAGTGACGCGGTGTCGCTACAGGGTGTAGCAGAGACATTCATAGTGCAGGATGATCTATCGATCATACCGCAGAAACTACATCGTGCGGGGGTTCTATCGCATTCCTACTAGAAGGCTGCGTACAAGATTACTTCCTTCGGAAAATGTGGGCCATGTGTGAAATCGCGACAGTTTGCTACTGTCTTATCCGACGGCCCGTTATCAGAACTGCGGTCGGATAAGACAGCTCAGTGCAGAGTTTGCGTCAGATCCCCTCTGCACCGAGTCATGACTTTGGGAAAAACCTACACTTCGACAACACTGGTAACCGTCTCGCGGAAGTAGTCCAGCAGACCATCCGCCTCGTGGGACAAGATATAGGTAAGGCTTTTTACTTCCGTTTGTTGGACGCCGTAGAAAAACTGCTGATGAAAGGAAGTCAGATACCAGCCATCACCTAGCTCTACGCAATTTGTGCCCAATGATTTTGTGCCTTCGGGGAACACCTCTGTGCCCAGTCGGCCAACGAGTTCCATCAGCTCATCGCGGTTTTTTGCCTGCTGCCAACTGATGTCGGTATCATCGCGAAAGTGATCGATCCGAAAATCAATATCCTGCGCGATCAGTTCAAACATTGTCGGATCACTAGCGACAAATTTGGCGATGACTTGTTCGATAACTGTTTCTTCAACAAACGCAGATTTCGGTTCCATGTTCATAGACTCCTCTTTGTTTAACGAATGGAGTCTGTCACCGCTGCATGACAAAGGTAATTGCTATATCAATTATGAATGATATAGATATTATCTATGATAGAGTTAAACTCCTTACGCTATTTTGTCAGCGCCTATGAGGTCAGGACTTTTAGCAAAGCGGCACGAGAGAACGGCGTTAGCCAGCCAACAGTCTCGGCTGCGATTCAAAAGCTTGAAGATCGTCTTGGCGCGTCTTTGTTTCTACTCTCAAAAACTGGCTTAACACCAACACCGCTAGGGACGCGGCTTTACCATGACGCGCTGAACAGCGTCACTCATCTCACAACACTCGAGAGCCGAATTCTGAATCAGCCGAAACAGAATGTCCGGATCCATAGCGCACCAGATATGCTGATCAATAGCCTCGCGTCAGGGCTCAGCAGCCTTCGCCACGAGTTTTCCGATCTGGCCTTCAGTTTTACAGCCGATGCGAAGGATAGCGACATCGCCTATACCACTGATGTCTGCCTGCCTGCTTCACATAGCTTCATGCTATTGGAGGAAGAGCCTTTTGGTGTAGCGTTCTCAAGTAAGCATCCGCTTGCCTCCCTGAGCGAGGTGCGACTGGAGGATGTTTGCAGGCACCCAATAATTCATAGACCTTACTGCCCGAATGCAGATCATATGGATATGAATGCACTCAGCACAGCGCCCGCAGCACAGGCTATGAACGACCCACAGTTGATGGATCTGGTTGCGGCGGATCTTGGCATCGCTTTCACGCCACGCTCACATGCCAGATACCGTGAAGATGTCGTCTGGGTTCCACTTGCGGATAAAAACGCAGGAACACGTAAAGCCGGGATTTCCCATCGAAGATCGGCGCTAGCCACCAAGCTGGCAAAGAAGCTGGCTGAGGTTATCAAAAGTGGCTGACCTTTTTGTACAAAGGCGACCCTCTGGCAAATGATACAATTGATACATCTTGCAATGTTTCTCTGACACAAACCGGTCTTAGCCTGATGGTTTAAGTGAACGGAACCTGTTGACCTGCCCAGGTTCACCTGCAGCGGGAGAGAGCGAGAGAATGAGTGGCCAAAATCGTACCGGATTTGCATCAGCAGCACTGGTATTACTGCTTTCCAAATCGGCACTTGGATGTCAGCCCATGCACCAAGTGAATTATAAGACAGACGGAGGCTTCTTCGGCATTCGACTGAACGGTGTTCTGGTTATGGCAGGAGATAGCTATTCAGGTGTTGTGAAACTCGATCAGGGTTTATTAGTCGGTGAGAATACAATTGCGGTTACTTATGACGCCAAGGGCGCGCAGGATGTAGCTTATTTCGCAGTGCATGAAGGCTGCGAGGGCGAATTTCCGAATGAACAATCTCTGGCTTCAGTGGAAATACACGGCGATGGAGAGCAAGAATTGGTCTTCGATAGCCAGAGCCCGGTTGAGGCTTTTTTTCCCGGGGCAGTTATAAGCGACGGCAAGGGCCTGCTTGATGCGGTGAAAGAGCTACAGGCCGCAGTTCAAAGGCGAGATGTCGAAACCGTATTTGCTTTCCACGAACCTCTTTTGACCAAAATGGCTGAAAGCGGTGCTCCGATGGAGCGGATCAATGCTCATGTCACCAAGATGCTGACGGAAGGCGAAATTACCCTAATGCAAAACCTGACTTTGACACCGGTCTTGGATGGGTTGGCCTGGGAAGTTTTGGCCCCCTCCAGTCAGCCGCCTGTTGTTGTTCATCTTGAGCAGGATGGCGGGCAGTATGAATGGACCAGCGGAACGCGATGGGTTTTTGTTGATAACGCTTGGTACGTTATCGAACCGTGAAGCTATCTTGTGGGTTCAGGTTATGACTTGTTGGCTACCGCATCTCCCGACAAACTGATCTGAGCCAGCAAGTGCACCGCCTTGATCCAACCGGTCTTAGAGGACAGCGAAAATGACGACAGCTCAGGAGATGGCAACCTGTGTCGAGGGTAGTTCACAAATCGATGTCACCCAGTTCGAAGACCTGCTCAATGCCATGGACGAAGGGGTCGCACTATTTGATGTCGATGGTAGTTTTCTTCTGTGCAATGACAAATACATGGAAATGCTGGCGCCATCAGGTCATCCACGACCCGACGTAGGAAACTCATCTCAACAGGTCGCGCTTGGCTTTTTTGGAACGGGTTATCTTCAGCCGGTAGATGGCATGGATGAGGCGACGCTTTCGCGTACTGTTGGAGTGCCGACTGATCCGGGACAGATATTCGAGTTCAGAAACGCGGACGGGTGCACCATTGCCGCCACTACCAAAATTACCTCAGGCGGCAGGGCACTGGTGCGCTTGCAGTTTCTCGAGGAAGCGAAAACGCCCGATCAATCAGCGCGTGACATGTTGCTAGATGCGTTTCAGGCATTGGATGAAGGTCTCGTTCTTTGCGATGAGAACATGCGTTTCGTCTTTGCCAACACGGCGTGGAAGAACATGATGTATGGTGCGCGGCCGCATCTTACTCCTGAACCCGGCGACGAAGTTGTCGAAAAGGTTATCGAGCTGGTCAAGGACGGCTTCTACGATATCCCTGCGGATCAGAGCCAAGAGGATTACATCAATTGGCTGATGACCGAGATGTCCCAGCACGGGAAACAGGTGGAGATACGCACCGCAGAGGGCAAACACTATGTGGGTGCCTCACATTTGACCGCGTACGGCGGATCCCTGTTGTTTGTACGCGATCTGACCAATCAGCGTAGGGCTGAGGCGACGCGGCTCGAAGCCGTGAACGGCGCAATCGATGCAGTGGATTACCCTCTGGTTTTGTTTGATGCGGATGAGAAGTTCGTGCTGGCCAATAAGGCGTGGTACGCGATGATCGAGCCTACGGGGTTGGATCCGCAGCCTGGTGACCCTGGAAATGAGTTTTTCTGGTCCATTGTCGACTCTGATTATTACCTGCGCCCGGAGGGTATGAGTAAGGAAGACTACTTTGCCGCCGGAATGGCCTTAATCTACAACTACGGACGCGAGTTTCCGCTGCAAACCTCTGATGGCAGGGTTTTTCTAGGAAGCTCGAATGTCACCGCGCTGGGTGGATTTCTGCTGTCCTATCGGGAAATCACCGAACAGATCCGCGCCGAGGCAGAGCTGGAACAACAGCGTGAGGTGGCTCATCAGAACGAAAAGCTCTCGGCCCTTGGGGAACTGCTGGCCGGCGTTGCGCATGAGCTGAACAATCCATTGTCGGTGATTTTCGGGTATAGCCAGATGCTGCAGGGCAAGGTGAGCGATCCCGTGCTGTCCGAACGGATTGATTTGATGTGCCAGTCCGCCGAACGCGCGGGAAAGATCGTAAAGACCTTTCTTGCGATGGCACGTCAGCGTCCAACCCGGATAGATATCTGTTCGCTTAACGACGTCGTGGCGACAGCGTTGGAGGTGTCGGGCTACTCGCTGAAAACCAACGGCACTGTTGTCGAGACTGATCTAGACGAGACCGCGCCTCCGATTGCGGGTGATTTCGATCAGCTGGCGCAGGTTTTCAGCAATCTCATTGTCAATGCTGGCCACGCTCTTCACGAACAGCGCGAGGAAGGCCGCATTCTTGTGCGGTCGTATCACGATGTCGACGAGAACCGAACCGTGGTCGAAATCCGCGACAACGGTCCGGGTATTCCTGCAGACATTCAGAACCGGGTTTTCGAACCATTCTTTACCACTAAGGAAGTCGGCGAAGGGACCGGCGTTGGGCTTGCCTTTAGCCATAAGATTATCGAAGGCCACGAAGGTGAGTTGTCATTGCGATCTGTTCCGGGTGAGGGCACAAGTTTTTACGTCAAGCTGAATGCGGTCCATGATGACAACACGCGGAACGAGCTGGATCGATTGGCCCCCACGCCGTCGAAGTCGCTGTCCTGTCTGGTGGTTGATGACGAGGCCGGCGTGGCGCAATTGCTTTCGGACATACTCACCGACGAAGGCCATTCGGTCGAAATGACGACCACGCCCCGTAAGGCGCTGCACATGGCCGAGGCCAGGGAATTTGATGTGATCCTGAGCGATTTCAAAATGCCCGATATGGATGGCGAAGCGTTCTATGAAGCCCTGCGCCTGATTTCACCGAATAGCGCCAATCGCGTGGGTTTCATAACCGGTGATGCCCTGAGTGAGAATGTCCGTGAATTCTTTGCACGATCAAAACGCCCCTATATCGAAAAACCAATCATTAAACGCGAGCTTTTGACGTTGATCCGGCTCGTGCTCTACGAACTGGAATAGCCTATGTATCATTCCGTTATCATCTGCGACGACGAAGCACCCTTGCGCAAGATGCTCGCAGATCACCTGAGCGAATGTGGCTATGCCGTGCAAGAGGTTGAAAACGCCGCAGAGCTAATGGCGCTTTTGGCCAAACAAGAACCCGATCTGGTGCTGTTGGATGTGCGTATGCCCGGTAAGGACGGTTTCACGGCCTTACGGGATATCCGGATGGATTCTCAGGTGCCGGTGATGATGCTGACAGCTGCCGGAGACGTAGTAGACAAGGTACTGGGTCTGGAGTTCGGGGCCGATGACTATCTTGTCAAACCAGTTGATCTTCGCGAATTGCAAGCGCGGATCAAAGCGGCGATCCGGCGCAGCGCCATCCGGGAAACCGAGCAGGAAAAACATGATCGTCTCAGCGGCACGGTGCCCTTTGGGACCTGCCATCTTGACCTCGATAGCGCCCGCTTATTTGCCGAAGACGGTTCTGAAATTGCGATAACCGCCATGGAGTTTAGTCTGCTGAGGGTTTTTGCCGAAAATCGTGGTCGGATTCTGAACCGTGATCAACTGCTGGCCAAGGCGCATGATCGGGGTTGGGAACCATTCGATCGATCAATTGACCTCAGAATATCGCGCATCCGTCGCAAGGTCGAAAAAAACCCTGAAAAGCCCGAGGTGATCCGTACTGTTCACGGTATCGGCTATGTTTTTGGTTAAATTGCTGCACCGAACACAGACCGATATGGTGCTGGTTTTTCTTACCACGCAACAGTATCCAATCATGAGCAATAGGAGTGCCCTGAAAGTGATCAAGTAAGTCCAATCACGCAGCCAGCCCAAACGGCAAAAATTGGATTAACTTTCTCGGAGCACACAATGCATCCCATTATCTATGACGTCGCCGTCTCAGTGGACGGTTTTATCTCTGGTCCATCCGGTGACATCTCAATGTTCGCCAATGAAGGGCCGGTCGTCGAAGACTACCATGCCCGTATGGCTACATACACGACGGCAATCATGGGCCGATCAACATATCAGTTTGGATACAAGTATGGCCTGGAACCGGGTCAAAATCCTTATCCGCACATGGAGACGATCGTGTTTTCCCAGTCCATTGGTGATCTGAAAAACAGCGATGTGAAGATATGCAGGTCGACAACAACCCATATCATCAGGGAACTTAAATCGATTGCGAAGGGACCAATCTACCTTTGTGGAGGCGGTTCGTTTGCTGGATGGCTTTTGAAAAAAGGCCTGATCGACAGGGTCATTCTTAAGCGCGCGCCTTTCGTTTATGGCGACGGAGTATCTCTTTTTGGTGGTAAGGTAAGTCCGCATCCTTTCAAAAAGATCGCATCCAAGTCTTATCTGAGCGGGTACGTATTAGAAGAATACGAGACCTAAGTGGTGATAGCGGTCCTGCTGCGGTTTCGACCGGGAATGTCCCGTCGTCAGCAGGATCGCTTGATTTTCGAAATCGCGAAGGCGCCGACAATCCTGTTTGCCGTGTCGCACCAATCAATGACCAGAAAGACCTTTGCGTTTCTAAGAGTTCCTTCTTCCAAGAATTGAACAAGGTACTGACAAAATTGATACATTACCCGAAACAAGCCTGACATGTCGGCATTCTATCGCTCCCTCAAAATTGCAACGGGGAAGTGAGTACGCATGTTTCCAGAGACACATCTGATCAAATTGTTCGGCAGTACATCAATTACAGCGCTGCTTACAGTTGGGGCGGTTTCAGCGCAGGTGATCGTCGATCCCGGAGAAACTCTGGTTGTGAATCCGGGGAATACGATAAACGACCAAGTGTTACTGTTCAATGGCTCAACCTTGCAGGTTGAAAGCGGTGGGACCGTATCCAACCTTGGTAGTACTGTACTGGCAGGCGAAGCGGACGCAGCGCTTGAGGTCATCAACAACGGTAAAATACGTTCGGTCAACGCTACAGCGCTCTGGTTGGCAACAAGCACGCTTCGACTCGAGAACTCTGGTGAAATTGTTGGCAATGTCGACGGGATACATCTGCTTTCACCGAGCTCATCACTGACCTACCTTCATAATGATGCGACCGGTGTCATTAGCGGCGTCTCCGGAACCGCGGTTCGGGTCGGAGGTACGAGCCAGACCGTTGTTAACAACGGGTTGATACTAGGCGATGACGTCGGGTTCCACGGAACAGGATCGATCGGCACGATCCAGAACACGGGTAGAATCCAAGGCACAGACATTTTCGGAATATTTGGTGAGGCTGACATTGGTCAGATCCTGAATTCCGGCGAGATACTGGGCACATTTAACGCCATTCGCTCCGTCGGGAATGTGGGCGAGCTCTCTAATCAAGGGGTCATTCGCGGGGGGCAAGACGCGATCGCAATTGGTGGAAGTTTGGGGGTGTTAAAAAATGATGGTTTCATCGAGTCGCTAACTAATGACGGAGTATCCATCGACGGCCAAGTTGCCCTATTGGACAATACTGGACAGATTATTTCTCACGATGGCAATGGTGTGACAGCCAGTAGCGGGATCTCGACATTTGCAAATTCGGGCACAATAAGCGGCGCGCAAGTAGGTGTTCTTAGCGATGGAACCATGACATCGCTGAACAACAGCGGTGTGATTCACGGGAACGGCAGTGTCGGCCTTGCGCTCAGGGACGTCAAAAATTTCGTCAATACCGGCACTATCTCCAGCGATAACGCTTCGGGCGCGATTACTGGACAAATCAAAACCTTTTTCAATGCAGGTCGGATTGAAGGTCACGAACTCGGGCTTGGTATCGACGGAGACGTAGGCAGTTTCGAAAACCACGGTACCATTACGGGACGACTCAACGCAGGCTTTGAAAACACCGGTGTCATATCCTCATTCGTTAATGCCGGAACGATTTCAAGCAGAGATGACGTTGGTGTTGTTCTGAATGACGCCACAGCTTTCATCAATAGCGGTTTGATCAAAGGCAACACCGTGGCGTTCGAAATCAATGCGAGCACTGGCACGGATCTCTTTCTGCGCCAAGGGTCCAACATCCAGGGTTTGATCGATATTGTCGGTTCGAGCACCCTGAACACTGATCCCGGAATGAACCTTGATCTGACGTTCAAGAACGATGTGCCTTCTGTTGGAGACACTGCAGGTTCGCCTTTTGTCGTTAGTAATGACACGATCGTTGTGATCGACCCTGCCGGGTTCGCCGGATCTGACATCTTTGCCAACGATCTGGTTCGCTCAATTTCTGATGTCGCAGGCAACACTGGGACTCGTATTCCTTTGATCAGGCGCGAAAACGGGATCGAAAAAAATGTCTGGTTTACAGGTTTCGGAGGGCAAAATCAGGTATCAGGGGCTGGTATTCTTCAAGATAGCTATGGTGGCGTGATCGGTGGCGTGGACCTGCCGACAGCCTACGGCTCGCTGGTTGGTTTGTTCGGCGGTGTTGCAACAGGTGACATAACCTCAGACAACTCAGGCAATTCGCTTACCACTAAATCTATTTTCGTCGGTGGTCGGTACCACAGCGACTTTGGATCCAACTACATTCGTGCATCGATTGTCGGGGGGCAGCTAAGTTCTGATGGCAACAGGCAGGTATTTAACAACCTGGCTGCAGGTGGGGTTGAAACCGGCACTTACGACTATGATGGTTACTTCCTGTCGCCTTCTATCGAGTTTGGAACTCGGCTCGATAATGTGCTGGCGAACAGACCGATTTTGGCCAGCCTGCAGCTCAGCTATCTACATACGTCCGAAGATGGATACACCGAAACTGGGGTTGCCAGCCCAATCACGGTAGATGGCAGTCAGAGTGACTACGTGAATGCCCGTGCTCAGGTCACACTACCGCATGAGTTCTCTCTGGGCGCAGGTCCGGACGCGCTGTTGGAATTAACGGCGGGCATCGACGGGCAGTTCACACTGGGAAACGCGTCGCGAAACGCAAGTGTACTAGGCTCTGAGATTACCTTGAACCCAACCTATGATGACCAACTCATTCGCGGGTTTATTGGGGGTGGGCTCCGCCAGCAGACACGCGATGGTCGCGGGGTATTCTCAGTGGGTGCGGACGGGTTTTTCGGAGGCAGCGACAACTACGAGATTCGTGGAACACTGTCCTTTCAATATGTCTTCTAGGACGAACCAAATCCCCCACCAATCGATCCGTGTTTCAACAAGGAGGAAGTATGCTTACAGGATGTAACTGCTCTGGGTTACTGGGAATTCTGTTTGTACTTGCCACCAGTACCAATTCTGACCGAGTCTGTGTTGGGCAAGTATGAGGTTGTTTCCGATTGCTCGAGGCGTCCAGCAGCAAGGAGTGATCATGTCTGCTAAGGTGGAAGCCCTGCCCAGTACGTCACCTCTGCATTCGCTTCGAGCCCAAAGCGGAGCTTGATAAGTAGCCTGAGTGTCAAGCGTGCAGCAAGTTACGAGCGGTGCAAATCAGATATTGGATGTGGAACAGAATAAAGGCGAGTTATTGGACATTGCCGACTTTGCACTCACACAGCAATCTTCGCCGTCTAACCCGAGCAGTTGTAACAGATTCCCTCGGCCCTGCTCATCACATTGGTTTGTTCACTTACTCGCCTCTTTGGCAGATAAGATATGCGCTCGCATCAAGTCCGAAGCTTGTGCCAGTTCGCCCGCATCGACGGCATCCAGAATGGCAACATGCTCGTGACAGGCCTGCAGAGTGCGCACCTTGTTCTGGTAGTTTTGATACTCCTTTAGCCGACCAGCTGGTTCATCGGAATCCAGCGCGCGTATGAAGAACCTGTTCCGGCAAAATGAGATTAAGGTGCCGTGCAGGCGGATGTTGGATTCATATACCAACGTCAGGTCGAAATCTGTCATGATCGTGTCGATCAGGTGGGTCTGCTCAAGTCGGAGTTCGGCTATCCTCTCTGGGTCCACGGTGTATCCGGGCTCTAGGAAAACAGCTGGTTCCAGAAGCAGCCGAAACCGGAACATATCCTCCGCTTCCGCCTCGCGCGATTTTGCCAATGGTGTGACCTGCCATCCATAACCTGGATTTTGTCGCACTAAACCTTCGTTGGATAGACGGAACAGGGCTTCTTGCAATGGAGCGCGCTCGGTCTGAAAGCGTCGCATCAGTTCGGCCTCACTGATCCGATCACACAGGTCGCCTGCGAAATAGGCGTCGATAATTTTGTGATAAAGCTTGTAAGCCTGCTGACCGGTTGTCTGATAGTCCAGATCGGGCAACTTGTCGGCGTCGATGCATAGAAAATACCCCCGGCGAGGCCGATGCTCTGCTACGCCGATTTCACACAAGAAATCCAACGCAGCTCGGACCGGAGTTCGGGACACCGATAGTTCCTTGGCAAATACAGATTCTCTCAGAGGGTCACCAGAATCCAGGCCCCGTTTTTCTGCAGTATCCATAATTTGTGCTGCCAGCTCGCGTTGAAGATCCGATACCTTCCGAGCAGGAGGCGAAATATCTGACATGCCATTTTCTTTACGGTTTTCAAAGGCTAACCGCAAGTGTACTTTATCGTGAAAAATGCAAATCAGTGACTAGCGCAGCTTGTAACCACCGGTGGAGAAAGCAGATGGAATCGAAGGCACAAGCCGCAAATGCAGTGTTCCCGCTTGGGTACTATGACAAGGGGTACACACCGTTTTATGCGCTCCAAAGCGAGCCACGGCTCAGCTACTGCCTGTATGTGCCGATGGATTACAAAACAGATGATGACCGGATCTATCCGCTGGTGGTGCTGGTGCACGGTACGGAAAGAGGGGCACATCTGTATCGCGACGGGTTTGCCGAGTTTGCTGAACAGCAAAAAGCGATCGTGCTTGCGCCTTTGTTTCCGTGCAATCTGTTGTTTGTTGGCGATCAAGAGAACTACAAACTGTTGCGGGCGCGGGATTTCCGGTTCGATCTTTCCCTGTTGTCGATGGTGGATGAGGTTGCCGCGCGTTACCGCGTTCAATCCGACAAATTCTTGCTTCATGGCTTTTCCGGAGGCGGACATTTCGCCCATCGGTTTCTCTATGCACAACCCGACCGTCTGAGCGCTGTCTCAATTGGCGCACCCGGGGTGGTGACGCTGTGTGATCAAAACAAGCGGTATCCATTGGGGTTGGATGGAATGGCTGAGTATCTGGGTGGTGAGATCAAGCCCGATCTGGTCGAGAACGTGCCGGTCCAATGCGTGGTTGGCTCTAAGGACACCGAAACTTGGGAGATCACGGTAGAACCTGGCGAGCTGTTCTGGACCCCGGGCATCAACGACACTGGACGTACCCGAATTGACAGGCTTCGCAGTCTGGCTACTTCGCTTGAAACAGCGGGGTGCTCTGTGCAGTTTGATCTCATCTCCGGAGTGTCACATGACGAACGGGGCTTGGTGGCATCCGTACAAGCGTTTCTGAAGGACCACTTGCTCTGAATAGGCCAAGACAAAACTGGCGCCTTGCTTTGCCGCTGCGGAATTCGACTAAATCATCTGGTGTGTTTCAATCAGGCTTCAACCAACACCCTGTCCCCAACTCTAAGGATACGAGCGTCGGTTCGAAAGACCTGCTGCATCATAGTATCCGAAACTATGTCACCGGGAGTGCCGCAGGGGCCCAACCGCCCGTCAGTCAAAGTAATCATGGTGTCTGCGTAGGCACATGCATAGTTGATGTCATGCAGTACGATCACCACGGTTCGGCCGTGATCACGTGTAAGACCCTGCAGAGTCTGCATCAGAGAACGGCTGGCAGCAATGTCGAGATTATTCAATGGCTCGTCCAGCAGCACATATTCGGTGTCCTGCGCGAAAACCATTGCCACAAATGCACGCTGGCGTTGGCCACCAGAAAGACTGTCCAAGGGTCGATCGCGGAAATCTGTCAAATCAAATGTTTCAATTGCCTCATCGACTTTGGCAACGTCCTGCGATCCCGGACGCCCACGATGATGCGGGTAGCGTCCAAAGCCAACCAGTTCGGCGACCGTGAGGCGGGGGGTGACCTCGGTCGTTTGGGGCAGGATTGCCAATATCCGGGCCATGTTCCGTGCAGGCGTGGTCTGCACGTCCAGTCCGTTGACCAAGACTTGCCCACTTTGCACAGGTTGCAATCGTGCGATCAGACTGAGCAGCGTTGATTTTCCAGCCCCATTTGGACCGACCAGCGCCGTGATCCCGCCGCTGGGGATCTGAACGGAAACGTCTTTCAAAACTGGTTTTCCGTTATGCTGGTGAGTGATGTTGGAGGCTGTAATCATCTGCGTAAACTCTTCAGAATAAGGGTCAGGAACACCAGCCCACCGACAAGGTCAATGACCACTGACAAAGGTGTGACAAGGCGAAAAACATGCTCCATCAGCAGTTGCCCTCCGACCAGCGTGATGGCCGAGATCAATGCAGCAACCGGTAAGAGATGGGAGTGGTAAGGGCTGGGTAGGACAAACCGCGCCAAGGACACAACCAGCAGGCCCAAAAAGGCCACGGGACCGACCAGAGCAGTGGAAACCGAGACCAATACCGCCACCAGCAGCAAAGTCATCAGATATCCGCGATGAGGATTTTCACCCAAGCCGATAGAGATGTTACGTCCTAGCATGAGTACATCCAGACGAAATCGCATAGACCAGGCGGAGACTACGGCGAGTGTCGTCAGCGGAGCTGCAATGGCTAGCGTGTTTATCGACAGGTCGTTGAATCTCGCGTAGCTGGCCACCTGTATGAACGCAAATTCGTTGGGATCGATTATCCTTTGCAGGAATGAGGTAAGCGACCGGAACAGTGTAGCCAGTATCACTCCGGTCAAGATCATGCGGAACAAATCCTGCCTGTTGTCCAGCAGCAGGGATCCAAAAAGTAGTAGAGAAACAGCCACCATCATCGAGCCCGTTATCAGAAACGTCTTGATGGGTGCCAGATCAGCCACGACCAATCCGCCCAAAGCGTAAACCGATCCGGTTAGGATCAATACATAAAGTGCATCGAACCCCATGATCGACGGAGTGAGGATCTGGTTCCCCGAGATCGTTTGAAACAAAACGGTGGCGGTGCTGACAGCCACACCAACCACCACCAGCGCCAACAACTTGGTGCCACGAAACGGAAGGATAAAGTCCCAACCCGCTTTGGCGTCAACGGTCATGTAAGCGATGCAAATCAGGGCCAAAGCCAGGCTCAGGCCGACCAACAATTTAGTAGGCACTGCGTGACCTCGAATACAGGATCATCAAGAAAAACACTGCTCCGATCACGCCAAAGACCGAGCCCACCGGGATTTCGAAGGGAAAACGCAGTATGCGCCCCAATATGTCTGAGATCAGCACCAGCCCAGCTCCGGTCAGCGCTACTAACGGCAGGGTCTGGCGCAGGTTGTCGCCATAGCGCCGCGAGATAATGTTGGGTACGACCAATCCTACAAAGGGGATCATGCCTACGGTTACCACGGTCAGCGCTGTTACCAGGGAAATCACCAGCAGCCCTGCCGCCATGATCTGCCGATAGTTCACACCCAACCCGGTCGCCATGGTTTGCCCCATACCGATGATCGCCAATTGATCTGCAATCAGATAGACAAGTCCCCCAGCCAACGCGGCCAGCCACAGCAGTTCGTAGCGGCCTTTCAGAACGCCGGAAAACTCACCCATGGTCCAGATTGCAATGCTTTGCTGCAAGTCAAACTGATAGGCGAAGAACACGGATACTGCCCCCAGTAGCGCGCCATAGATCAGCCCTACTAGTGGTACCAGCAAAGGCTGGGTTATCGGCAGTCGCCGAACGATGGCCAGAAATCCCAGCGAAGCGGCCAAGGCGGTTGTCGCTGCCAGTCCCATGCGCAGTATCAGTGGCGCGGTCGGGATCAGAATTGTAGCCAACAGTATCCCCAAAGCTGCCCCTTGTCCGGTGCCCGTAGTCATGGGTTCTACGAACCGATTGCGAACGATGGCTTGCAGAATGATGCCGGCCATGGCCAGAACAGCGCCTGTGATAAGAACGGCCAGAGTGCGGGGTAGGCGGCTGACAATCAGAACGCGTAATGCTTCGGGATCACTAAAGGCCTGTTCCCACGACAGGTTGATCACACCAACGCCGAGCGAGACAACTGACAGGGCCAGAATTATACCTAGCCCTATCCATATTTCTAATCGCAGTGTGCGCACAGATTAATCAGCCTCAAATGCAGCTGCGATCTGATCCAACGTCAGTGTCATGGATTGGATGCCGCCTGCCGCGATATAGAGCGGTGTGCTGTCGAGATAGATGACCTTACCGGTCTCCCAGGCTTTGGTTTCCTGCACCAATGCGTTGTCCAGAACGGTCTGCGCGGCGTCACCATTTTGTCCAATGGCGGCCATGCGGTCGATTACAATCAAAACATCGGGATTGGCGTCATGGATAAACTCAAAACTGATCGCTTCACCATGGGTGGAGGATTCGATATTTTCGACAGCCGGCTTCAACCCCACCGTGTCGTATAACCAGCCAAAGCGCCCTCCGGGGCCATAGGCTGAGATTTTGGGACCGTTGGTCATTACGACAAGGGCTGATCCTTGACCCGAGGTGGACTTGCGCGTCGCTTCAACTTTAGCCTCGAACGCTTGGGCAAGCGCGGTGGCCTCTGCCTGCTTGTCAAAGATTTCGCCATAAGCTTCCAAACGGTCCAGGCCCTGGCCCACTGTGTCTTCCCAGATCGTCATGTCGATTGTCGGGGCGATTTTGTTCAGCTTGGGCACAGCCTTGTAAGACCGCCCGCCGGCAATCACCAGATCAGGAGCAATTGCAGCGATTGCTTCGTAATCTGGCTCGAACAACGTGCCGACATGCGCAGCGCTGTTGGTCGCCTCTGCCAAATAGTCCACATAGACTGGGTGTATCGTGGCATCTGGCACGACTCCCAGAGCCAGCAGACTGTCCAGAGCAGCCATGTCAAACACAGCGATTTTGCCTGGTGTGACAGGTACGTCCTGACGGCCACGATAGGTTTCGATTGAAACAGTTTGCGCCGAAAGTGGTGATGCCAGCAGACACAACGCAACAGCGAGCTTTTTGTACATAACAGTCCTCATGATCAAGGCTTGGCTGTCACGATGACTGGCTGAGCGGGGGTCCATAGTGTTCTGGCACATGGGGCAGGCCAGAACTAGGTCGGTTTTCTGAGTGAGTGATTTTAGTGTGGCAGGATCGGTGTTTCTTCCGTGATTGTATTTTATGTGTTGAAGTACAATTTTGACTGTGCCAAATAACCGCAAATCGGTAGCCATTCAACCACCTAGCCAAACGATAAAAATACAAAAGAACGGGTTAGGACATGAAAGCACACCGATATCTGGCCTATGTTGCCACTGGCTTGCTGCCGCTGGCAGCACATGCAGAAGATGACATATTCTTGGGGACAATTTTGATTTCAGCACCAACTCTGGAAGATCCGGAAGGTGAGGAAATCGATATCACCAGCGACGAACTGGCACTTACCAATCCTTCAGATCTTTCTGAGTTGTTTGTGGCGGAGCCGACTGTACAGGTTGGCAGCTCGATCCCATTGTCTCAGAAACTCTACGTCAACGGCATTGAGGAAAACAATCTGGCAATCTCTATCGACGGAGCGCGCCAGAACAACAAGATCTTCCACCACAACACGACGACTTTGGTCGATCCGGGGTTGCTCAAGGCCGCGCGGATTGATCCCGGTGTCGCCCCTGCGGACGCAGGTCCCGGTGCACTTGCGGGGGCCTTGGCCTACGAGACCAAGGATGTAGCGGACCTGCTGTCCGAAGACGCCAACTTCGGGGGTAGGTACCGGTTCGAGTATCAGTCGAACGGTGACATCGTAGCCAACAGCCTCACGCTCTATGGCCAACAAAGTGGCTTCGAATACTTGGGCTACCTAAAATACGCGACCGGGAACACGCAAAAGGATGGTAGTGGAAACGAAATCATCGGGTCCGCCACAGACTTGTTAAGCGGATTGGTAAAAACCGCATATCAAACCGAGGAAGGCAGCCGGTTCGAGCTGTCGTATGAACGCGTCAGAGATGACGAAGTGCGACCCTATCGGGCTAATATCGGTCAAATCATTGGTGGGCGTCCCGTGCCACTCACACGCCCATATGATCTGAAACGCGAGAACGTGGTTTTCACTTATACCGAAGCCGAACCCAAGGGGTTGTGGGACCCCAAAGTTCTTCTTGCATATAGCAGTTCCGAACTGTTCCTGGACGAATCCGGTCTGCCGACGAACCAGACTGTTTCCGGCAAGACCGACAGTTTCAACGGTGAGATCTCCAACCGCTTCGATTTTGGGTGGACCGAAATCAATGCCGGACTGGATTTCTACAATGATACTGCTGATACGGACTACAAGTCACTGCGGTTCTCAAATCGGGATGAAGCGGCTTCAGAGAAGCTGCGGAACATTGGTGTTTTTGCGCAGGTCCGTATGCGGCCCAATGATCGGACTGACCTTTCCTTCGGTCTGCGTGGTGATTTTCAAGACTTCACCGGAGTTGACGGTTCTAAACAGTCTACCAGCGGAATTTCGGGTAACTTTGCAGCACAATACAACATCACGGATCAATTCACTGTAAGCGCAGGATATTCGAACGTCTGGGGCGGCATCGAACTGGCTGAGAACTTCATCATGAACCCAGCCTGGAGCTATCCGGCAACAGGGATCGAAGATGTTACCTCCGAAAACGTGTTTGTCGCGGCCAAGTATGATGTTGGAGTCTGGGTGGCTAACGCCAAGTACTTCCACACTAAAATTGACAATGCCCGCGCTGCATCCTATCGCGCCGGGCCTGCGGAGACAGCGGATCTTGAATCTAAGGGATACGAACTGGGCTTTGGATATGCGTGGAATGGTGGCTTCGTAAGAGTGGGCTATGCCAACATTGATACGGACATCAATGGCCGCACCGCGGACTCCTTCACCGGTAACTATCTGACTATGCCGATGGGCGAGTTTGTATCATTGCAAGCAGCGCATCAGTTCAACAACGGGGTTCTGATTGGTGGCGATGCACAAGTGGCGTTTGACTACGATGACACGTACGATTTCGCTACAGGCGGGCGTGGTCCAGAACTGCCAGGTTACACCGTAGTCAACGTATTTGCTCAATACTCTCCGAAAAAGATGCAAAACCTGACCCTTCGGGCCGAGGTTAGCAATCTATTCGATGAGACTTATGCGAACCGCGCAACCTATGGGCAAGAATTCGTGGGAGAAGTGGTTGCTCTGAACGAACCAGGTCGTTCGCTGCGCCTCATGGCAGAGATCGAGTTCTGATACGTAATCGAGAGTAAAAATGGGGTTGGCAATTGAATGTTGCCAGCCCCGAGCTTCGTTGCTGCCGGAGCTTTTTTACCAGTGCCTGCCCGTGTCCGACCTTTAGAGATCGCATACATGAATCTGATTGAGCTGGTACTGGTGGGGGACGAGCTACTCACCGTTGGCTGCATCGCTGGTGCAATCGAAGAAGCAGCCAACGCTGAAATCCTGACCTATCAACGAAAACTATCTACGTGTTCTCGGCAAGCGGATGTACCTCTATCGGGCTGTCGATAAAGCAGGGAAACTCCGTTCCGTTAGGAACTGGATCATGAAATAGCCTAGGTTAAATGAAGGCGATTTACCTTAATTCGCCGGTGTTCAGTTCTTATGTCCGGTAAGACCCAGGCGTTCGGTTTGTCCACTTTCGGAAGGCCCTATGAAAGTTCGCAGGGGCCGAGAAGCCCGTGTCAAACGCGATTTGATCTATGCTGTCCGTGCTTTGCTGAAGAGAACGGATCGCGATGTCTCGGCGCAGGGCATCTTTGATGTCCTGAAAGGATGTCCCCTCATCTTTCAAGCGCCTATTCAGGGTCCGAGGCGTCATTTTTAAAGCCCGGGCCGCATCCGGAAGCTGGCAAGTCTGCCAGGTCGCTCCGTAAAGAAAGGCTCGGACACGAAGGCTATTTGTATGGGCGCGTGAACCAGTAAAAATCCAATCCAGCGGCGCACGCTCAAGAAACGCGGATGCCTCGGCAGGACTGCGGCTTATCAAACGGGTGAACTGGCGTGGGTCAAAGCGAATACAGGTTTCTGGGGTATCGAACTCGACGGGGCATGGAAAGACCACCGAGTAATCTGCTGCAAATTCCGGGCGGGCAAAGGCAAAGCAAACCGTTTGCACCGGTGTTTCAGACCCGCTGAGCCAGGATAGCAGCCCATGCGCCAGCTTCAGGATCAGCATGTGACCGAAACGCTGTGGCCGAGTTTCGCCTAAGTAAGGTACCAATGCCAACTCCACTTCGTCCGGTTTGTTCCGCAAGTCAAAGTAGAAGTCATCCAGAAGCAGGTTCCAGAACGTCGAGAACCGATAAAGAGCCGAGGTCAGGCTGCTCGCTCCGCGTTGAACCGTCACAAGATGCTGCAATGCGCGTGACCGGATCGGTCGGCTCCAGAGACCCATCATTTCGTCCCCAGTCTCAGGCGCGGCAAGTTGATACAGCCGGGCTATTTCATTGAGTGTGACACGTTGAGTTGGTGCCATCGGACTGGTTTGAAGGCCCGAGTGTTCCAGCAGCGAATCCATCTCTTCCGGGGTGCAGCGAGACCTAAGAGCACCCAACCAATCCTGAATGAATGCGGCTGATACTGTCGTCAGAGAGATAGGGTCTTGGCTGGTCATTTAGGCCTCTGTTTGGCGTATTTGGATAGTATTTTGGCAAAATATGAGCTTAACGACAATCCAATCGGCAGATAGATGACGCAAAACCATAATGACCACCAGGGAGCCTGGAATGTCCTATCAGCCGCCCGTTCAGGATTTGATGTTTTGTGTCGAGCACTTGTCCCACTGGGAGAAGGTGTCGTCGCTGGCCGCATATTCGGACTACGACTTGGAGGATATTGGTGCTGTTCTCGAAGGCTATGCCCGGTTCTGCGGTGAGCAGATCGCGCCTTTGTCCCATATTGGAGACACGTTGGGGGCCCGGTTTGACAACGGGCGCGTGACTATGCCTGAGGGCGACGCGCAAGCCTATGCACAGTTCGTCGAGATGGGTTGGCAGGCCCTGACCCACCCAGTGGAATACGGTGGCATGGGGTTACCGCGAACTGTTGGCGCAGCAGCGGTGGAAATGCTGAATGCCGCTGATATGAGCTTTGGCCTCTGCCCACTCCTGACTGATGGGGCCATTGAGGCGCTACTGCTGACGGGTTCGGATGATCAGAAAGCCATGTACCTTGAACCGCTGATTGCTGGACGCTGGTCCGGCACGATGAACCTGACGGAACCACAGGCGGGCAGCGATCTGGGGCGCGTGGCGACCAAGGCGGTGCCACGTGCAGATGGCGATTATGGCGTCTCAGGAACGAAGATATTCATCACATATGGCGCTCATGATCTGACCGAGAACATCATCCATTTGGTATTGGCGCGTACACCCGACGCACCTGCCGGACCCAAAGGGTTGAGCCTGTTCATCGTGCCGCAGAAGCTTGTGGAAGCGGATGGGACGGTAGGATCCGAAAACACGGTCAACTGTGTGAGCATCGAACACAAGCTTGGTGTTCGCGCCAGTCCGACGGCGGTTCTGGAATACAAAGATGCCACAGGGTTCTTGATCGGCGAGGAAAATCGCGGGTTAGAGTACATGTTCATCATGATGAACGCAGCGCGGTTCTCCGTTGGCGTGCAGGGTATTGCGACCTCTGAGCGGGCCTACCAACGTGCTCTCGCCTATGCACGTGAGCGGGTGCAAAGCCGTCCGGTGAATGGGCAGGCCAAAGACGCAGTCGCCATCATCGCACACCCGGATGTCCGCCGTATGCTCATGCGGATGCGCAGCCTGACGGAAGGCGGTCGGGCCATGGCGGCGGCGACCGCGGGGTTGCTGGACATCGCACATAATCAAGACAATCCAGAGATGGCTACTCTGGCCGAATTCATGGTTCCACTGGTCAAAGGTTTCTGCTCGGAACGTGCAGTTGAGGTCGCATCGCTGGGCGTGCAAATCCATGGCGGCATGGGCTTTATCGAGGAAACCGGTGCCGCGCAGCATTACCGCGACGCACGCATTCTGCCGATTTACGAAGGCACCACCGCCATTCAGGCCAACGACCTTCTAGGGCGCAAAGTAATGCGCGACGGGGGCGAAACTGCCCGCCGCTTCGCAGCTCGGATAAAGGCAACCGAAGCGGAACTGGCCGACGGTGACGCAACGGCGCAAGCTATCAGCACAAGCCTTGCGCGGGCGCGCGGCGCGTTTGAAACCGCATTGGATTGGTTGTTGGAAAACAGCCGAAAGGACATCGATGCAGCCTTTGCGGGCTCGGTCCCGTTCCTGATGTTGGCGGGTACGCTGGCGGCAGGATGGAAGCTGGCGAAGGGTGCGTTAGCCGCGCAGGCTGCGCTGGATGCTGGACAGAATACGCAATTCATGTCCCAGAAAATTGCCACCGCCCTTTTCTTTGCGCAGCACATTTTGCCTGAATGCATGACCGAACACACTCGCATTCTGTACGGCTCGCGCAGCCTGCTTGATGCGGCATTCCCTGAATAACTCCTTGAGAGGACCTGACCTATGAATGACGTCGTGAACCCTGACACTTACGAAAGCCTCGCGATTTCAGAGCGTGAGAACGGCCTGTACGTCGTAACTTTGAACCGCCCTTCAAAGCGCAACGCGCTGGATGTGGCCACAATCGAGGAACTGATCCGCTTTTTCAGTGGTGCCCGTATGGCCGGTGTCAAAGCTGTGGTTCTGGCCGGTGAAGGCGACCATTTCTGCGCGGGTCTTGATCTGGTTGAGCATTGGAAAGCCGACCGTAGCCCGGATGACTTCATGCATGTCTGCCTGCGTTGGCATGAGGCATTCAACAAAATGGAGTATGGCGGTGTGCCGATCATTGCTGCACTCAACGGTGCCGTTGTCGGCGGTGGGCTGGAACTGGCCAGCGCGGCGCATATCCGGGTTATTGACCCGGGCACCTATTTTGCCCTGCCCGAAGGCCAGCGCGGGATTTTCACCGGAGGTGGAGCGACAATCCGTGTTTCAGACATGATCGGCAAGTACCGCATGATCGACATGATCCTGACGGGCCGCGTCTATCAGGGGCAAGAAGCCGTTGATCTGGGATTGGCGCAATACATCACCGAAGATGGCGGCAGCATGGCCAAGGCGATGGAGCTAGCAGAACAAATTGCACAGAACCTGCCGTTGACCAACTTTGCCATCTGCTCTGCGATCAGCCACTTGAACAACATGTCCGGCATGGATGCAGCCTATGCTGAGGCTGTGGTGGGCGGAGTGGTTAATACCCAACCTGCGGCCCGTGCGCGCCTGGAAGCCTTTGCAAACAAAACCGCCGCCCGCGTGCGGCCCAACAGCTAAGTCAGGCGGAACCGGGATGCGTCACCATTTCGAAGCTCTTGAAAAGACGCGGGCCAACCATGTGCCCTTGTCGCCGATATCCTTCCTGCGCCGCGCCGAAAACCTGCACGGCGCGCGTACGGCGGTGATCTATGGCGACATTCAAAGAACATGGGCCGAAACTGCAACCCGCATTCGCGCTGTGGCCGGTGGACTGGTCGAACTTGGCGTGCAGAAGGGCGATACTGTTTCGGTGCTGAGCCCGAATGTCCCGGAACTCTTTGAGTTGCACTTTGCCCTACCACTGACGGGAGGAGTTCTAAACACGCTGAACACACGGCTGGAACCGGAAACTATCGCCTACATTCTGGATCACGCGGACACGAAATTGGTGATCGTGGATCAGGAGCTTGTACCGCTGCTGTCCAAAGCTTTTGATCTGCTCGGTCGATCCTTGCCAGTGGTCGAGATCGTCGATCCTGCGGTTACGGGTGAGAGCCTTGGTGGTCAAACCTATGACGCGTTGACCGAAGCCACACCGCTACCAATAGAACTGCCCAATGATGAATGGGATGCGATTGCGTTGAACTACACGTCCGGTACGTCCGGTCGCCCGAAAGGCGTTGTCTATCACCATCGCGGGGCCTATCTGATGGTGCTCGGCACAGGAACGGCCTGGCAGATGCCCCCCTACCCAGTCTATCTGTCAGTGGTGCCGATGTTCCACTGCAACGGCTGGGGGCATCCGTGGTTGATGGCCATGCTTGGCGCAACTGTCGTGTTTACTCGTGTTCCGGCAACAGACCGTATTCTGGATGCGATCCGTACCCATGGCGTGACTCATTTCGGTGCAGCGCCAATCGTGTTGCAAATGCTGGCCGAAGCCGAGAGCGAAGCGGCACCCTTCGATCCTGCGATCGGCGTTTTGACTGCAGGTGCTCCGCCGCCGCCTTCGGTGCTGGAAAAAACCCGCGCGATGGGGCTGGACGTCATGCAGGTCTACGGCCTGACAGAGACCTACGGACATATCTCACAGTGTCTTTGGCAAGAAGACTGGGATCACCTTAGCCCGGCGGAGCAAGCCGAATTGCAAGCGCAGCAAGGCATCGCCTTTCCGATGGTCGAAGAGGTCACGGTGATCGACCGTAGCAGTGACGCATCTGTACCGCGCGATGGTGTTACACAGGGCGAAATCGCCGTTAGGGGCAACACGGTGATGGCGGGATACTACAAGGACGCCGAAGCCACATCGAAAGCTTTTGAGGACGGCTGGTTCTGGTCTGGTGACGGCGCTGTCTTACATGAAAACGGCTACATCCAGATACGTGACCGGCTAAAAGACGTGATCATTTCCGGTGGAGAAAACATTTCTTCGGTCGAGGTCGAAGCAGTCCTCTATCGCCATGATGCCGTGCAGGCCGCTGCCGTGGTTGCGATGCCCCACGAAAAATGGGGCGAAGTCCCCTGCGCCTTTATCGAATTGCGCGAAGGCACCGAAACAACGCCTGACGACATCATTGCCTTCTGCCGTGAGCATCTGGCCGGGTTCAAGGCCCCGAAAGCTGTTGTCTTCGAAACCCTTCCGAAAACCTCCACCGGCAAGATTCAGAAGTTCCAGCTTCGGGATCGCGCCAAAGCAATGGACCTTTGAAATGCGCCTGCTGTCCCAATCCCGTCGCCTGCGCCAGACACCTTTTTCTGAGGGCGTCGAAGACAAAGGCGTTACCGCCTACACCGTTTACAACCGGATGCTGCTGCCGACGGTTTTCGAAAGCGTCGAGGCCGACTACCGGCATCTCAAAACTCATGTTCAGGTCTGGGATGTATCCTGCGAACGGCAAATCGAACTAAACGGCCCGGATGCTGGTCGCCTTATGCGGCGATTGACACCCCGAAATCTTGAGAACATGCAGGAAGACCAGTGCTACTACGTACCAATTGTTGATGAAAACGGTGGCATGCTGAACGACCCGGTGGCGATCAAACACAGCGAGGATCGCTGGTGGATCTCGATCGCCGACAGCGATCTGCTGTTGTGGGTCAAGGGGTTGGCCGTTGGTACGGGCATGGATGTACGCGTGTTTGAGCCTGACGTTTCACCCTTGGCAGTGCAAGGACCGAAATCTGATGACCGGATGGCCCGGGTATTTGGCGAAGAGGTGCGCGACATCCGCTTTTTCAGGTATAAACGATTAGCGTTTCAGGACACGTCATTTGTGGTGGCGCGGTCTGGCTACTCGAAGCAGGGCGGCTATGAGATCTATGTCGAAAATGGTGCCTACGGTATGCCACTATGGAAGGCCCTTTTCGAAGCCGGAGATGATCTGAATGTTCGGCCGGGATGTCCAAATTTGATCGAACGTATCGAAGGCGGATTGTTGAGCTATGGCAACGATATGACCATGGAAAACTCGCCACTGGAGTGCGGATTGAGCAAATTCTGCAAACCGAACGAGAACAGTGACCACATTGGCAAGCAAGCACTTGCCAGCGAAGTTGAAACTGGCTCGACCCGACAGATCCGTGCGATTTCCATACCAGGTGATCCCGTGCCCCCAGCTCGCTCGGCTTGGCCTCTGTTCGATGGTGGAAAGCGAGTTGGTCAGGTTACTTCAGCTGCTTGGTCGCCAGACTTCGATACAAACGTTGCAATTGGAATGGTGGATGCCGGTTACTGGGACTCCGGTACGGAGCTTGAAGTACAAACTCCAACGGGTTTCCGGCGAGCTGATGTAAGAGGTTCGTTCTGGATATAGTCTAGGTTGGTTGCGTGAGAGTACGGAACCCTGAGCCAAGCGAAAGCTGTGAGCTATACTTAAGCTGCAACACCTGTCGATAGTCAGGGTAGGGGCCTCATCGCTTTCCTCTAGGATTCTTTCCGGTAACACCTCTGAGAGCGTCTTGCATCTCAGGCACTTTCTTTGTGTCGCATTGAGGCGGTCACAGATCATCTTCAATTCAAGATCTGAGACCGTCCGGATGTCACGCTTAGTCAAACCAATCAGATATGCCAGCTGTTGAAAATCGATCAGTTCGAAGCGCGGTAAAGAGCCGACTACATATCCAGAATGGCTTTTAGGTGGCTGGGTCAATCACTTTACCCGACCACCTTTGATTAAAAACCTAGTTCCGTTTCATTGTAATCTTCACGCGCACTAAAGCTGTGACCAAGATCGAAACGCTTATTAGCTCTGATTTGTCTCAAATTGAGCAGTATGCGCTGCTCTTGTATCTCCGATTGGGCGGCCGATTGGCGGTTTGTTGGGGTTATCTTTCCATGCATTGAACTTAAGGGCTCCGGTTATGGCTTTCCCAAACGCATCAATGTACTGACCAGCGGACATGTCTTGAATTTTCTGCTCTGCGTCCTGTGTGATGGCTCCATCAGTAGCACCGACACGCGCGTTCGTCTCAGTTGAGCCGTTTTCAATATCCGTGCTGGCTGACAGGAAATGTGCTTCACCATCAAGGTAGAAATCACTGTCCGCTTTCTGTGACCCGCCCGTGTCAAGAGGACCGGTGCCCACATTCTGCGATGCGTCTAGCGGGGAGAGGTTTGTGATACGATTGACCACTTTGCCAGTGACAGTCGGAAACTCCTGGGCGTTTCCCATATCTTGCGTCGCTTCCAATGGTGAGAGGTTAGCAATTTTCCCGGTGACGGTTGTCGAAGTATTCGCTGCTTCATATGCCAAGTTCCGGGGCGTCTCAGATCGACCAATTTGGGTGCTTTGATTAGCAGTGCCACCCGAGTGTTGACCCGGTCCTGCCATGACCGACCCTGCCGTCAGTGCGATAATCATTGCGGGAGCGACAATGAGTTTTTTGATTTTGCTGAAGCGTTCCATTTTTTTACCTTATCTTGCGGTTACATCTCCAACTTAGGAACGAGGCAGCTTTGGGTATTGTGAGAAGAGCTCAGTTTATTGGGGCTTTTCTTCAACCAGCCACGCTGTGACTTGGCCGGTGATTTTGTCGTATTTAGTTCTTCGGGAGCATTCGGCTCGTTTACCTGGCGCCGCTCCGCCCCAAATTTCACAAGGTCGATCTGAAAATCCGCTTTCTGCGCATGGTTGTCGTTAGTTTCACTCAATCTCGCAATTGCGGCGAACTGCAGCTTTGTGGCCGTTTTGGTGGGTCAACCAGCTCTTGAGGCTGTATTTTCCGGTATTGACCGGTATGAAGCACCGCATCAATCGTTGCTTGGGGTAAATGGCAGTTTTGAGCCGCAATTGATGGCGATCCTGATGACCCCACGAACAGGAGTTGCTCTGCCTACAAGGCCAGCTATAAGCCCCGAGCTGACGTTGGTTTCAAATTAGGATACCGCCAGTCTACTGGAAAGATGGCACGACAGTTTCACAATGAGGCACGGATGGGGTCGTCATTGGAGACAACTGGAAAAAAGGGGCTGGCTGAGGCAATCTGAAGATCCACGCCTAAGCACGAGGTCTTAGAATGCCCCTTTATAATGACATGTTCGAACTGTCGGTCGAGGACATTGATCTTATCGAAACCTCTCTGCGACGCGCAATGGCTTCACTTTCTCATGAAACAACCGGTGAGCTTGAGGGTGAAAGATTGGAACGGGAAGAGTCATTACGCCGTATTCAATCGCTCTTAGGCAGGCTTCATGATCAGAAGATTTTCTACAGACCTAAAAGCGGTGTTTACGTGGGAGGATAAATTGCACCCCCCACCGCTGCGCCTGATGTTAGGTTGATGCGGTAAGAAGCCTCCATCACACTAGCGCCTCGGATATCGAACTGTTGCCAGTTCTTTAGATCAGTGGGCGTTTCAACGCGTGCCGACATTACTTGCAATGCTTGGATCGTCGAAACATGAAAAAAGGGCATAAATTCTAAGGTGTTGAATTCAATGCAGGTGAGTCTCAATAATTCGGGCTCATTATTTACTTACTCCGACAATGGTTGCCGGATCACCTTAATGATCAGACTGCGGTTACGACAAAACTGGGTAGGATTACCAACACATCCGAAGGGTGATTGCGTTGCAAGCCAACATTACTTAGGCATGAAAACAAGTGCATTTCGGTGATACATAATGTTCGTAAGAAATTCGGCTTCGATCTCAGTCCTGATTTGTGTTGTTGGGCTTATTCTTGCGTTGGTTCTGTTCTACGATCCAATTCGCGCGAATTGGATGGGCACTAAAAATTCGAGGACTGCAACTACCGCAATAACCGTTATCGAGGTCGGACCCCAACCAGTCGCTGGAAAAATTGACCCACACCTGAACGCATATGTACGTTTTCAGACAGGTCACAAGGGAACTCAGGAGTTTTCATACCAGTTACGAATGCTTGAAGATTTCAAATTTGCAGCTGAAAACCCTCAGAGTCTCTGGCTCGAAACAATGCGCCCTGACTGGCCCCAGCACCCAGGTGTTTCGTCCATCATTGGAAATTCGTGCTTAGAACCGCATCGTGGCGAGGCACTGACGAACGATAAAGACCTCGCGCTTGCTTATTCAAATTATGTGGTCTGCCGTGTTGTCGCCGAGAAACCTGATGGGTTTGATGGCATCTATGACCAAGATGCATCTCCCAAAGCGGTCATTGGGCTGCTCTGGAGCGCACCTAATCATCAACCAGTTTCTTTGTCGCGAGAACGCTGTACTGCCGAAGCACGCATTTGGGCAACCACGATTGCGCATCCCGATGACAAGTTCATTCTATGTGTCATGGTTGTGGATGCCCCAGAAGGTGTCGTTGAAAGCTATGCCTACGAACTGTCATCCGATTACGTTTTTGCCTTGCCACAAAATGAGTCCGAGATGACATCGCGGTGGCGGCGCAATCCGACCAAGCGGCGAGCTTCGGCCAACCTGCAAACGTATCTCCAGATTCAGGATTGGATCAAAAACGATAGTGGCCGAGAACAATCGCTGAGGGAATCTGGGCCAGGCATCTTGTCTGCAGCTTCAGAAACCCGACCGTCGCGAGATTTCAGCTTTGTCGGAGGCGCCATCTCAGATCAGATGATCACGCTGACGATTGAAGTTCGAAGACCGAACGAGTTTCGGACTTGGACTGGCAACATGGCGGCTCGCAAAGCGGCAAGCTGGCTTCGAAAACCATTGTGTAATTCGGAACATGGCGCGGCTCTATTAGCATTTCAGCAAAATGTAACGAGCTTCCGCGTGACTTTTGTAAAACCGGACCAATCCCCGCTAAGAGAAACATGGCTACCGCCAACACTCTGTATCTGAGGCTCGATGTTGTCAGCCGACATTGGGGAGTTTTATGTCGACGACAACTTTGTCCGCCCAGCCCCAGTTCGTGCACGACGTAGCGAAATACGGGTGCGTCCTGGGCTGGTCACTCGTATCAAATGCGGCGAGCTGGCGGAACGAGCTCGTTTTTACCGAATACTGTAGTTCGGTCGAATGGCGGTTTATTCGGATGCTTGGAAATTTTTTTGACACACTCGTATTGACGATACTTGGAACGAAGACTACGTGCGTCGCATACTTGAGGCAGATCGCCTCTCGTTATGGAGATTTTATGAAAGAGTCCCGGGCCTAACGCCCGTTCCTGGCGAAGCGAATGCAGGAACACCAAAATTGATAGGCACACTCACGCGCTACGCTGAGTGACCTGTTTCTGTACCTTCATAAAATCGAGACATCCCAATGAACGTTTCAAAGCACGAGCAACGTGTTTTGCATGAACTCGCCTTAGGTGGCGAGATTAAATATACGCGCGCCGACAACGGAAAAGTGAAATCCGTTCAGTGTTTTACCCGCGACGGCTTTGTCTTCTCGGCCTGCACAATGGACGTATTCAAACGTCTCAAGGACAAGCGCTTCATCAAATCGAAAAATGGCGGTCCCTACCGGATTACCCATTTGGGCAACCAATCCGTTCGCGCACAAATGAACCAAAGATAGGAATGAAAATGCACCACGCAGAAATTGAAGCCATCGTGGAAGTCCACCGACAGGCTTTTGGCGAGGCTGAAGGAGCAGAAATAGCTCAACTCGCGAGAGATTTTCTCGACCATCCGAATACAATTTCGATCAGTGCTGAGCGCGATGGAAAAATCGCGGGCAACGTGTTGTTCACACCGTTTGTTTTCAAAGACCACCCTGACACAAGTTGCTACTTGCTAGCACCTTGCGGGGTCTCGCCGGAGTACCAAGGCCATGGTGTTGGCAAGGAGATCATGGAAGCCAGCATAAATCACCTCAAATCCATAGGGACAGACGCTGTATTCGTGTTGGGAGTGCCGTCATTCTACCCCCGTTTTGGGTTTACCCCGACCGACAAGCAGACGCCGTATCCAGATCTCCTGACAACGCCGGAGGCATGGATGACACTGGAGTTAACTGCAGGTTCGGTCGAAAGGCTGAGCGGTAAAACGACAGCGATCACACCATTCATGCACTCACATTGGTGGGACACGTCGCAGCACGGGTGAAACCATAGTTTAACCTCAACTCAAGCAATAACCAGACATTCAATTTCGCAAGTTGAATGTCTGGTTCACCCGCGCAGCCCACATTTGCTAGCTATCGAGAATTCGCATGTCCAGAACGAGCCCCAGAGCCAACATTGACCGATGTTTTGAACCTGACTCTTGCGGCATATCGCAAACAAACAAAACCAGACGTTGGACATATTTAAGAACAAAGGCGAATTCGCAGACAGAGTGGTCATCTGTCATAGCACCGAGATCTGACGTGCCGGAAGCATGGACACTCCACGTCTCTCGATGTAGCGCCAGACAAACCTTTGCCCGGAACCAAAATGACGGAAACGACATATCCAAGCCCTGTCAAAGCACACCGCCATGCCGACATTGTCGTGCATGTGATCGGGTTGGTGGCAATCCTGACGGCAGGCGGATTACTTGTTTATAAGTCCATCCTCGGCCTCGAACCCAAACTGGTTCTTGCGGTCGTGGTTTATGTGCTTTGTGCTCTGTCTTCCAATCTGGCATCCGTCGCCTATCACTTTTCTAAATTGCACCACAGGCGCAGACTATTGCGACGCATTGATCACGCCGCGATCTACTCCAGCATTTCGGGAACCTTCACACCTTTTTTCGTCTTGGCAGATACGACGTGGACGATGGCCTTGCTGTGGATTTGTTGGGGGCTGACAGCCGTGGCCGTCTGGAACAAGATCACAAACGAAACGGTCAAGTCTCGATGGTCAACTGCATCCTATCTTGGACTGGGCGCAATTGGGTTGAGTGCCCTTCCTGACCTCACGAATGTACCTATCACGACACTGTGGTGCATCCTGGCTGGGTCCGTCGCCTACGTTATTGGAACGGTGTTTTACGCCCAAAAAACTTTGCCTTACCGGTATGCTGTTTGGCACACATGGGTAAACATTGGCGGAGCCCTGATGTTTGCGGGCATATGGATAGCCCTATCCACTCAATGGTAAATTTTGTAGAGGCAGGGAGTAACTGTTTCGCAACCGGTATGCTGGATACTACAGGGGAAAATAGGTCTGCTTAGGACTCATAGGACCTATTATGTCTCACAGCAGAGAACAGCTTCATTAAGCCTATAGCCGCCATCGCCATTCCGTCGAGACGCCGCAACACGGCGACCCGTATCGGCGAATTGGATGGCCAGCGATCGTTTCATCGCGATCGCTCGGGCCTGAACCAGACAGTAAAATGACTGCTGGAAACGGTCCTTCCGCTGGCAGTTTGGTAAACTCTCCATCAAGGGTGGCGCTGCCACCCCCGGCAAATTCAACCTGTTCGACTAGGTAGTGCTGCGCTCTTGGGTCTTGAGGACGCGGCATGCGAAGAAAACTGCGCGGCCAGCCTGAAAACCGATGCCAGAAAGGACAATGGCGCGTTTCATCTTTGTGCTCGTTTCTTTCCGTCTTGCCGGGCCTCTGCGCGCCATCCGGGTGGACGAAAAAGGTATCCTACTCCATCGGTCCAACTTTCGGCATGACGCATATCCCGCCAGATGTTTGTGT
This sequence comes from Ruegeria sp. CE12, assembly GCF_056537525.1. NCBI lineage: Bacteria > Pseudomonadati > Pseudomonadota > Alphaproteobacteria > Rhodobacterales > Roseobacteraceae > Ruegeria > Ruegeria sp. CE12. The sequence goes on from NZ_JBQFRS010000007.1 coordinate 167,732, forward strand.
ATTCCTTGAAGTTGATCACAAGAGGATTGTGGGAATTGACAGGTGTTGTGATGCCATAAGCGACAGGTTCGACCTCAGGCTGATAGGTGCCAAACATACGATCCCAAATGATGAGGATGCCGCCGTAGTTCTTGTCGATGTATCTTGCGTTCGAGCCATGATGAACGCGGTGAACCGAAGGTGTATTCAAAATCCCCTCAAGCCATCCCAGCTTGCCGACCTTTTCGGTGTGGATCCAGCTCTGGTAGGCGACAACGACGACCAGGCCAACAACTGTTTCGGCGACGCTGAAGCCGAGCAGGATCATGGGGATGAAGAAAACCCATTCTATAAGTGCATCCATCCATGAGATACGCAGAGCCGTTGAGAAGTTGAACTCGGGTGATGAATGATGAACGCTGTGGTTTGCCCAGAACAAGCGCACTTCATGTTCGCAGCGATGCATCCAGTAGTAAGTAAAATCCGCCACAAGCACCGCGACTGCAATTGTCCACCAGCCCTGGGGTACATCGAACACTGCCAGAGGTGTCGCAATCAGCAAGCCGACAACAAAAACCAGACCATAGGCCGTTCTTTCAAGAAGCGCACTTACGATGGCAATAGACCCGTTTGCCAGAGTTTCACCATAGGATTTACGGCGTCCTCGCGCGACATCCCAAACGGTCTCGGACACGACGGCGAAGAGAAACGCGAGCCCGAGTATCCCAGTGGCCTGGAAAACTGCTTCGTAAACGGCAAATTCTGATTCAAGTTGATCCATAATGTACTCCCAACACTCAGTTGATTTCCAGCCGTAAGGGGCTGGTCAGATTAGTGGCCGTTACTCAAAACTGCTGCTGAGCCGATGAGACCCACCGGGCAACGAGACCGGGCGCGTCATCGGCAAAAGCATCCGCGCCGAACAGGTCGATCGCAATCAATCGTTTTGTCAAAGACGGACCCGTGGTTACCAGCCGTTCAGATTCCGTTGGAAGCAGTGAGTGATCCGCTCCGGGCAATACAACAATGCGATCAGCTCCAGGTGTTCGCGTAAGAATTTCGCGATAGACCGAGGCGCTTTCAGCGTAGTCCACATTCAGGTCCTTATCCCCGAACAGCGCAAGAACGGGCGCATCTACCTTACGCAGATCTGCCCGCGCGTCGCTCTGGAAGTTAGATTTGACAAAGTGCCATCTGTCCTTTGACATAGTATCGCGGCAGCAAGCCGGGGCATCCTTCATGAAATGCTTATAGGTCCGATAATCCGCGTCTTCGTACATCATCGCCACAATCATATGGTCGAAAACGAGGGCTTTCTGGATTTCCGCATTGGTGGCGCCTTCCAGTCGAAGTCTGTTACGGGTCGTGTATTTTGATTGATCAACCCAGTTGATCGCACCGGAAACGGAAACCATAAAAGTGAAACCAGAATGCTGGGCGATAGCTTTCGGCATGACCCAACCCGCCTGACTGAACCCCATGAGCCCGATCCCTTCCGGCTGAATCCGCGTATCACTGCGCAGTTTTGTGGCAGCGGTCGCGACTTCATCGGCGCGGTCCTGCATGGACTGTTTCAACCAGTTGCCAGTGGAGTCGCCAACACCGGGCTTGTCCCAAGAGTAAACTGCAAAACCGGCGTCGTTGAGGGCTTGGATGAAGGGTTTATAGTAGCCGTAGGCGTCCCAGCGAAGGGCTCCGTCACCATGCACTAATATGACTGCCGGATGGGGCCCGGGTGTCTCAGGCAGGAGGAGCCTACCGGCAAGCGCATCATCTGAATGCCTGAAATTCAGCCGCTCTGGGCCTGCCGCGTCAGAACACGCACCCTGCAGCAAAAGCAGGCAGCCTAAAAACGCGATAAACACACCACAGGCAACGTGAGTCGAAAAAGACATGTCCGGTCTCCTAATTTGGTCTCTCGGTGCGGGTTGCTGCGCTGCCTTCACCGACTTCGCCAATCAAGTTGTCAGCCAAAGAGATGGCCACTGATCATCCAACGGCGGCGGAGAAACGATCCAGATTTGGTGGAGCGCTGCGCCCTGTCTTCACCAAATCTCCACAATGCGTGGTTAAGGACTGCACGCGCGCGGGGTAGGGTGGCGGCAACCAGAAGGGAAATTGACCATGAGCAATGATCTGATCCTCATCGCCGAGGACGAGCGCGAGATTGCAGAGATAATCAAAGCCTATCTGGAACGCGCCGGATTCCGCACCGTAACCGCGGCAGATGGCGATCTCGCATTGTCTCATTTTCGCCAGCTCAAGCCCGCGTTGATCCTGCTGGATGTCAAGATGCCGAAAAAGGACGGTATCGAGGTGCTGCGCGTGATCCGGCAGAGCTCGGACACGCCGGTTATCATGGTCACCGCAATGGCCGAAGACATTGAGAAGATATCGGCGCTCCGGCTGGGCGCGGATGACTATGTGGTCAAACCCTTCAATGCTCTGGAAGTGGTGGAGCGGGTCAAGGCCGTGCTGCGCCGTTCGGGCCCGGGCGTTTTGCCAGAGGAACGGCCGGTGACAGTCGGCGCACTAGTCATCGACAAGAGCGCTTACTCTGTTTTCGCAATTGACGATGACACACGCGCACCTGTCCCGCTCACACAGACGGAATATGCGATCATTGCTCATATGTGTCGCACGCCTCAGCGCGCATTTTCCCGCGCAGAGCTGATCGATGCCTGTGTGCCCGAAGGCGATGTGTTGGAACGCACGATTGACAGCCACATCTCAAATGCGCGCCGCAAACTCGAAGAGGCGGGCGTATTAGGTTTTCTGGAAACGGTCCGTGGCGTCGGCTACCGGCTGGAACCGTTGAGATGAGCAGCCGTCAGTGGAAGCTCCGCACCCGGCTGTCGCTTTCGATGATTTTTATCGCTCTGACGGCGCTCGGAGTTTTCATCGTTGGCATGGTCACCTTCTATTTGGTCGCACAAGATATTTGGCTTACCAGTCTCAGTGTTGCAAACCAGGCCACACTGCAGGCCCTGATCAAGGACGAAACCATCTCGCCTGACGCCCTGACATCTCTCGTTAGTGCGTTTTCGATCTATTGGGGCGAAGGCGGGTATGCGCAGGCGGAGTTGGCCGCTCTGATTGCGCTGGTTACAATTGCTGCGCTTGTGTCTGTCGTGACTGGGATGTTGGTTGCGCGCAGGTTGAGCGCACCAATTGAAAGCGTAACGCGCGCCGCGCATGAGATCGCGCAAGGCAACCTCAGGCTGGATATTCCGGAAATCGAAGGCGGGGCCTCCGAAACGCAGGATTTGCTGGCCGCTTTTCGAGTTATGACACAAGGCCTGGAAATAGCCGAGCGCGAATCCACGGAGTCTTCTGCTGCAATCGCACATGAGTTGCGAACGCCTCTTACCATTTTGCGTGGCCGTCTCCAGGGCCTTGGTGATGGGGCTTTCTCGCTGTCGAAGGAAATGACTGACGGTCTGATCGCGCAGGTAGACTCTCTCTCTCGGATTGTCGACGAACTCGGCCTGCTCTCGCGACTGAGTGCAGGTCGTTTCGTTCCGCAAAGTATTGAGGTGGATCTTGTTGAAGAGGTCGAGCGGGTGATAACAACGATGCGCCCCGATCTGGATCGGCTTGGAATGCGGATGGAGTTTTCGCTGAAACCGGTGGATCTGCTTGCTGATCCAGTTCTTATCCGTCAAGCGCTGGCAGCACTAATCGAAAATGCGAGTCGATATGCAGCTTGTGGTGAATATCTAAAGATAGGGACGTATGCTGACGGCCAATTCGCCTATCTCTCGGTCGCTGACCGTGGCCCCGGGATCACGCCCTCTGATCGCGACAAGGTTTTCGAGCGCTGGTGGCGTGGCGAAACGTCTCGCAACCGCTCAGAAGGAGGAACAGGGTTAGGATTGTCGGTGGTTCGGGCGATTTCCAGGGCGCATGGAGGTGACACTGAAGCACAGTCAAACGGTGAACGAGGAGCGGTGTTTATATTGAAACTTCCATTGCAGTCTTCAGCGGAAGGCTGTGAGAAGACGATTGCAAAATCGCATCGCTTTTTTGGGTTTAGATGAAACGATCGATTTGCCAAATCGCATAAGCACACATCTCCACACAACCTCCACCAGGTCTGGGCAACCTCCTAACGCTCCGCCGCTATTTTGCAGGAAACTCGGCGCGTTGGAGGGAATGAGCCATGAAGATCGGCGCAAGATGGTACAGATCAAGGCAGAACAATCCCGTTCGAGACATGGCACTTGTCGCGTCAATTGCCCTTGGTGCCTGCGCCCAAGCGGACCAGGACACGGGAATGGTGTCAAGAAACCCAAGTCCATTAGAAGGTTACTGGAGCTTGGGGGAGACACCTAACACTGTTTTTCTGGAACCCTGCGAAGCCAGGTCAGAAAAACTCTGCGGCAAACTTGTTATCTTCGAAGGCGATCCAGACGCGCGCGACGTGCTGAACCCAGACCTCCTCAGCTGGGGGCAAAAGATCTGCAACAGCGTTATTGTCTTCGATCTGACCCCCACGGAAGAAACACTAATATACACTGGGCGCCTGTATGATCCTGACGTGGGAGAAGTTCTGAATCTCATCGTTTTGATGAAATCCGCCGACGTTATCGAAGCGCGAGCCTATCACGGCGCCAGCGTAGATGAGGCCGTTAATCTGGGCGTATCCGCTGTCACTGGTGAGTTGCCGATCTTTGAAACTATTTCCTTTGCCATCCGCGCAAGCATCGGCAAGAAGCATCTGGGAAAAAACTCCACCTGGACACGCACGGAGTCGCCTCAACAGCAGTGCAGTTGAGCAAAGGAACACGATTCTGAATGCCGCGCCATTCTTCGAGTAAGAAAACACAGCAGTTTGTAATACTTGCGGCTCACTCTTTTGGACGCAATTAGGTATACCCAACATGTCTTCACCGACCGTCTTGGAGCTGCGTGACAACCATCATGTGCAGATAGCCTGGATTGAGGTACTCCACTTGAAATTGACGCTTGAAAAGGGTCTGTCGGAGCGATCACATACCAAGAACAAAAGCGAATTCAGAGACTTCGCTATGGGATTTGCCAATGCTCTGATGAAATCAATCCGACTAGGCCGCGCACCAATAGACCACTTTTCTAGTGTCGCGTTCCCGTCAAATTGGTTTTGAATACGACGGGCCGTTTGCGGACCTTCTCCGCAACTTCGATATCTCCTGACGTCACACAAGGAAGCTGACGTCCGGGCGTTCATGTTGTCTTGTGCTATCGTAACCCGATGCCAAGAACAGGTTGGCTAGGAGAGAGACGGCCACATGTAACCCGTCATTCCGGCTCTCTGGCAAATTCGGCGAGCAGGCGGTTGAATTCCGCGGCCCGCTCGATGTTGACCAAATGGCCAGTCCCTGGAAACCGGTGCCATACGGCGTTGGGCAAAGTGTCTTGCAGGAAGGCATTTGTCTCGCCAACCAGGTAGTAGTCCTCGTCCCCGGTCACCAGAAGCACCGGCTTTTCGAAGGCTTTCAACCGGGCCTCATCCTCAAACAGGGATCGCCGGTTCCAATGCACGGTCGATAGCACATGAACAGCGCCTTCGGCAGATTGGTTGCGCAGGTTCGTCGCATAGATGGCCCAATTCTCGGAATCATTTCTCTGAAAGCTCTGATAGGCAGGATCATCTTCGAGTACCGAAACTGCGCCATCACCGCCGTGCGCCTCGCGCAGATTAGCTTCGTAGCTGACCCATTCCTGCCTGTAGCGGATCCGCTCCTGTTTATCGCGGGGGCCGGAGCTGTTGCCGACAAGGGTAATGCTGGCGACGCGGTCAGGATGGTTCAACGCGAAGTCGAGGCTGGTGAAGCTGCCCATGGACGTCCCGACGATGTTGGCCTTTTCCAGTCCGAGGTGTTCCATCAGTGCCAGCAGGTCGCCTGTGGATTGGGATTGCCCGTATTGGCTGCGTTCCTCCGGAACAGCCGAGGGCAGAAAACCGCGCGCGCTGAAAGTGATGCAGCGGAAGGATCGTCTCAGTTCCTTTACCTGCAGGTGCCAGCTGCGGTAGTCGCCACCGAATTCGTGGACAAAGACAATGGGGGCGCCGGCCCCGGCCTCTTCGTAGTAGATTGAAATGCCGTCAAAGGATTGAAATTCCGGCATGTACTGTGTCCTGAGTTTGCCGTTAGGAATTTTCTGCGGTCAGAGTGTCGATTGCAGCCGGGGCATAGCCCAGTTCTGCCAAAATCTCGCGGGTGTGCTCTCCCAGCTGCGGCGCCGGACTTTCCTGCAAATCCTTTTCTGCAATTGGGTTGCGCGCGAATTGCATGTAGCGCCCATTCGCATTCACAGTGGAAAAGGCAACATATTCCTCGGCAATTGGACTGTCGGCGATGGTCTGGATATTTTCAACCACCGAACAGGGGATCGCATTGTCAATCAGGACCTTTGTCCAATAGGCCGAAGGATGCTGTTTTAGGTGCGCACCCAGAACGCCGTCCAAAGCATCGCGGTTGGCAAGCCGCGCTTCGTCTCCTTGAAACCGCGGGTCGTCCAGCAATTCGGTATAGCTGATTGCCTCGCAGAAGCGCGGCCAATCCTTTTCGCTGCCCAATCCGATGACAATGTCGCGGTCGGCGGTCGGATAAGGCTCAAACGGTGTCATCGACGGGTGGCGCGAACCGATTGGCCCCGGGACAATACCGGCATTGAGATAACGGGCAAAGGCGTTTTCCAGGCACACCCACTGGCAAGCCAGCATGGAGACATCCAAATGGTTGGTTTCCTCCGCCCCCTTAGCATCGCGCTCATAGAGGCGCTGCATAATGCCGATGGTGGTGAAGAGCGCGGCGGCGATGTCGCCAACCGAGAAGCCGACACGAGTCGGGTCGCCGTCCAATTCGCCGTTTATACTCATCATCCCGCTCATCGCCTGCACCACGATGTCATAGGCAGGGCGGTGCGATAGGCTGCCGGTCTGACCGAAGCCACTGATCGAGGCGGATATCAGCCGCGGATTGATCCGCTGGAGATCAGCGTCACTGCAGCCCAACCGGTCGCGCACTCCGGGGCGCATGTTCTCGACAAAGACGTCCGAATTGGCCAGTAGCTTGTGCAGGGCTTCCTTGCCTTCAGCGGTCTTAAGGTCCAGTTTCATCGACCGTTTGTTACGGTTCAGCGAGGCAAAATAAAGGCTGATGCCGTCCTCAAACGGTGGCGTGCCGCGCGCTAGGTCACCGTTCGGGTTCTCTACTTTGATCACATCAGCGCCGAGGCTGGCGAGCAGCCAGGTGCAGAACGGGCCGGACAACACCGAGGTCATATCAACAACGCGGATGCCTTTCATGATGCAGCTCCTCGCAGCATGGACTTAAGTGTTTTAAGATGTGCGCCCTCGGCGGCCAGTGCTGTGGCGCAGAGGCTGCGGCACGTGTCTTCCAGAGACTCCCGCGGTGCCAACCGATCCACCAGCCCCCAGGCAGCGGCGTCTTCAGCGCTCACCACGTCACCGCCAAGCAAAATTGCGGCGCTGCGGCCCGGGCCGGTCAGCGCCTGCAATTTGTCAACGTCATATTTACCGGGCAGCACGTTGTTTTTGAGGACGGGGTAGGAAAAATGCGCTTCGTGTACGCAGACGCGAATGTCGCAGCCAAGCGCCAGAGTCAGCCCGCCGCCGATGCAGGGCCCGTTGATGGCCGCCACGGTCAGCACCGGGACAACGCGCAGCGCTGCGGCCATTTCGCCCCAAAGATCAGGGCCGTCCTGTTCGTCGTAAAGCGTATTCAGATCCGCGCCGGCACAAAACACCCGTTCGCCGGCTCCAGTTATTATGATGGCCCGCAGCTCTTCATCACTGGCAGCCCCGCGGAAGATATCCCGCAGCGCGGTCAGCATGTCTGTGGTCAGCGAATTAGCCTTTCCTGGCCGATTGATGGTCACCGTCAGGCACGCGTCCTCGCGGCGGGTGAGGATCAGGCTGTCTTCGGTCATGAACAGTACTCAGGCACCGTGCGCTCCAGCATCCGGATGAGCGAGGGCCATTGTACCCCCCCGTGGGGTCCGTTTTCCGGCGCGCCCCAATCGTGCAGGGCGGTCATAGCGTCTTCGGTGATGGCAACAGGCTTGTCCGTAGCCCCCAGAATATCCACCTGTATCTTGCAAGCCATCTCAAGGTAGTAATGATAGGTAAAGGCCTCAGCTGCGGTGCGTCCGACCGCTAGCAGCCCGTGATTCTGCAGCAGCATGGCGAAATTTCTACCCAAGTCGCGGGCCAACAGCGCGCCTTCGTCTTCGACTGCGGTGGAGTCTTGGTAGGGGTGACTGGACAAGGTGCCGAGCACAAATCCGGCGTGCTGAGACAGCGGCAGTAGCCCCTCGGGCATCGCCGAGACCGCGACACCTGCGCGGGTGTGGCTGTGGATCACATAGTTCACATCAGGGCGAGCATTCAGAATGCCGGAATGGATGATATGCCCGGCCAGATTGATAACCCTGCTGCTGCCGGGCTGTTCATCCACCGCCTCGCCATAAAAAGACATGCGGGTCAGGTTCGAGGCGGTGATCTCATCAAACATCAAGTCATGCGAGTTCAGAAGGTAATGCTCCGGATCCTGCGGCAGGCGCGCTGAGATATGGGTGGAGGTCAGGTCGGTCCAGCCATAGTGATGTGCCAGCCGGTAAAGAGCGGCCAATTCCTGGCGGATTGCAATGCTCATTCGCTCTCTCCCAAAGCATCCCGGTAAAGGTTGTGAAAATGGCGCAAACCGACCTCGCTCATCGCGCCGCAACCATCTCCGATGATATATGGCCCCGGCTCAAAAGCACGGCTTTGCATACCTTTCTGGATCTTCGAGACAACAACCTCATCTTCGGCTCCGGTGGTTGCCTTGTGCTTGTGCATCAGCGCGATCACGTCCTCGTCCGCAATATCGCCGCTGGAGAACCAGCGGTAGCGATAGACCGTCTTGTTCCAGGCAATGGGCAGGAACTGGCGGATGGTGAAATAGCCGCCCGGATAGCAGCACATCGAGACATTTGGGAATATCCAATAAGCGCCGTAATCACCTGCGCGCGGGCTGGCTGCCAGGTCGTAATCGTATTGCTTTTCGTTCTTGGTCTGCGCCTTGCCATCATGCCAGATCGTCTTGCCCTTGGGGATGGTGGTATAGCCTTCCATCTCAAGCACGCCATGGGTCAGAGAGGAAGCATGCACCGTTGGGCAATGGTAGCACTCGTTGTAGTTCTCGACCGAAAGCTTCCAGTTGCTGTCATGCACGATCTCGGTTTCGCAGACGAACTTCAGCTTGGTTGGGTCGGGGTGAAAGCTGAGCATATTCTGGCGGTACTCTTCCAGCTCTTCCCCCATTGGCGCAGCAGCTTCGTCAAGGTTGACAAAGACAAAGCCACAAAACTCCTCGACCCTGATCTTGCGTAGGTTGATCTGGTCACAGCTCAGCCCGTCGCTCTCAACCGATCCCGGCGCGCGACGCAGCCCGCCGTTAATCTCATAGGTCCAAGCGTGATAGGGGCAGACCAGCACCCGCTTGCCCTTGCCTCTGCCTTCGACAATCGGATGCCCGCGGTGGCGGCAGATGTTGTAGTAGGCCTTGATCCCACCGTCCGGCGCACGAATGACAAAGACATCCTCATCAACAATGGTGAAAGTCTTGAAATCACCCGGTTCCGCGATCTCGGAAACATGGCAGACGCATTGCCAGCTGCGGAAAAAGATCCGCTCCTTATCCCGCTCGAAATATTCCTGCTCGACGTAATACCGCGCAGCCAATGGCGTATCCTGTGACAATTGCCCCCCGCTTCTGGCGGATATTTCCCGCCTCCGCCGCGTTGCTTGTTCCCTGTCGAGCCGTAGCCTGCCTTGTTGCAGTCGATGTGAATAGATAGAAAGATTTTACACCTAGGGTAATTCAAAGTTGGCCTATCCATGCTGAACCCCTCAGATCAGACTCCGCTAGGAGCGGTGCGTGTCTTTGCCGTTGCGGCACGCTACGGGAACTTCAAGCGTGCCGCCGCAGAGCTGGGCGTGACACCAACGGCCGTTAGCTCCCAGGTCAAATCGCTAGAGGCATACCTCGGATGCCAGCTATTTGACCGCAACGCCCAGTCAGTCATACTGAACGAGTCCGGCCGTCAGTTCGCAGAGGCCTGTGACACGATCTTTGTACGGCTGGACAAGGCGGTGCAAGAGGTCCGCCAATCCGCCAGCCGCACTTCGATCACGGTGGGTGTCGGCGCGCTGATCGGGTCGCAATGGCTGTCCAAACGGTTGTTCAGTTTCTGGCAGCGCTTTCCCGAGACCGGGCTGCACCTGCAGTATTCTCCCGGCGGGGTGGAGTTTTCGGACGGACAGACAGACATGATGCTCGCCTGGGGCGACGGCCGCTGGCCCGGGTTAATCTCCGAACCGTTGCTGCGGTTCAATACCTCGCCGGTAATCAGCCCATCCCTGTTGGCGGGCAAAACGAATCTAGCCGATCCGGCTGACTTGCTGACTCGGCCATTACTGCATTGGAAAGATCAGTTCGATTGGCTGGAATGGTTCGCCGCTATGGGGGTCGAAACCAATGGACACTTGCCCGGTGTCGTAATCGACGACTCCAGTGTTCTGTTGCGGGCGGTCCTGTCGGGGCAAGGGGTTTCGCTTGGGTTGCTTCCACTTGTTCAAAACGAATTGCACTCTGGGCAGTTGATACGGCCGTTCAGCGATGAATTTACTCCGTCCCGGTCCTACCATCTGGTCTACCCACCCGATGCCATGGATCAACCGCAACTGAAGGCTTTCCGGAATTGGATTATTGATGAAGCCGGTTTGAAATAACCCCAGCCAGCATGATTGGATAGCGCATCTAGCCTGTGAGCCCTTGGCATCAAAGGGCTTGTCCATGCTTGTAATTAGCTCCCGCAGTGAACGACTGGACAGTCCCGGATGCGTGAGTGCGCCTAATCCCGAAACATGCACCTGCAGCGAATGTCACCTCTGGCGGGCCACATCGCAGCACCCGGTTGCTGTGGCTAGCGACCACAATAGGCAGACCGTTTCCAACAATTTGATTTCCTGCCGAAGCGAAGAGGGACGGTCAAGAAGCCCTCAGAACACAGAGCTTAAATTCCTCAAAAGTCATGAACAGGCACTTGTGTAGCTTAACTCTGCCACTCGGTTTCCGAAGACAACCTGATGCCGCTCTCTTAGCCGCGTAACATCCTTCTGAATCCAATCAGCCAAAATCCCAGAATACGTTCCTTGTTGAGCGCCAAAGATATGCACATCATCGCCCCACATTTGCGCGGCAAATGGCAGACCTGTGCTGACTTCAATTGCCATGTAGCCGTGTCGCGAACCACCTTGGCTTGGCCACATACCACTGGCGAGTAAGTACCCATCTTTCAGCTCAAATTCTGATCCAAGACTGGTCGATGTCCTCAGACAATTTAGTGCTTCCTCCGGCATGATCTGACGGAACCTGTTACGTTCGGCCCCATCTTCCCAAAACTCGCTGGGGCGGTGTCCCAACCACTTTGAGACCTCAATATCTGCGCCGGCTATCCCTGCGTCGCGGTCATCCTCATAGACCGTTCGAATGCTGTTTTTTCTACCATCGAACATTACCTCCAGATAGTCGATTGTAGCTGGAAAGTCGCGTTCTAATCTAAATGAAATTCCTTCTTCGGAGACTCTGAACATGCTTGGGGTGTGCCCATGAGCGCCAAACTCCTCTGAGAAAGTGACGTCGTCTGCTTTGAGTGACAACAAAACATAGCCGGTACAGCAATGCGCTCCGCCAGACCAATTGCGCACAAGAACAACATCTTTGTCGTCCCCCCATTGAAAAACTCGTAAAAACTCGGGTGCTACGCGATTGCTGTGTGTCCAGAGCTTTTTACCGTCCAACAAGGTCGCTGCATGCTCAAGGCAGCCATCTCCAGTACGGTTGCATCCTGCTTCAATACCTTCTTCGAGTGTTCCAAAGCGCGTTTGCAGAGGGAGAGGTAGCGCCTCCTGAGCCGCTGCACTGTTCACAACTAAAAACAATACCAAAAAACAAATTAGACGCATTGAGTTAGCCTCCTGCCTCAAAGGCAAATCTATTATAGCTGTACGGACGCAAATTAGATCCCTTAGATCACCAATACATGAAAAGCTCCCGGCGAGAAGGGAGGACAGAGTTTGCGTTGAATCCAATGGGAGGCGAGTCTTAATAATTTAGCCCCATTGTTTTTGCACTCCGACAATGGTTGCCGGAGCACCTTAATGGTGAGGCTGCGCTTACAGCAAAATCAGCAACTTAGAGTTTTGAATTTTTCAGGCGCTTGGCCCTGTTCGTCCTGATAAGTACCAACGATCAGGTTGTGTTTGTCCTTGCGAGGATCAGCAGCGAAATAGTCAGCGCCGATCATGATGGGATCGACGGGATAGTGCTCAACCTTTTCAAACATGGCCTATCCCTTTCCCAGCTCGACGGCGACGCAAATCCCGAAGGCCTCAATGACCACTTGAGCAGCCAGGCGTTGCGCTTCGATTGTGCGACCGTTCACATAGAGCCCTGTCGCGCCCAGTCCAAGAAAAGCGGGCGTATTGAGCATAGTGCGTGCGATGGCCACCGGACCAAGGAGGTCTTCAATCGATTCAATCGTGATCCCGGCGGCAATGCTGAGGATCAGTTTGCCGAACAGGTCTGTGTCTATTTACCTGGCGATAGCGGCGATGATCTGCGGCTTGACCCACAGTACGATGCTTATTTGCCAACCCGTTCCGTTGGTCGGGGTTCGGATCGACAACCGTAATCCGCAAAGGCACTCATCCACTTGCAATCAAGCCCCCGATGATGGTCGACGCCGATGAGTACTATCTTGTCCATGGCTCAGAAGCTCGTGATGACCGTCGCGCCAACGGACTGGAACTTGTCCATGTTCATGAGCGCCTCGGGAGCCGCGTCGATGCTAATTTTGTCGCCAACCAGCCGGGCCGGGTCTAGTTTGCCGTTCTCGACCATATCGAGCATCGCACCATAGCGATGCGCCTGCATCCCATGGGAACCGAGCAGTTCGATCTCTTGGCTCACGATCTTAGGCATTGGCACAGCAGGGGCTGCATGATCACCTAGCATAAGGCCAACCTGGATATGCTTGCCACGTGGCCGCAGGCAAAGGATCGAGTTGGTCATCGTCGCCGGATGCCCAAGCGCATCCAGCGAAACATGCGCGCCGCCTTGGCTGATTTCGTTGATCGCTTCGACCACGTCGCCCTTGCCATCAATAGTCGCAACCGCACCAAGTTTTTTGGCGAGGGTCAGTTTTGCAAGGTCCAGATCAACTCCGATCACATTCGCCCCTGCCGCACTGGCGATCATCACAGCAGACAATCCGACTCCGCCGCAGCCATGCACGGCGACCCACTGGCCTGCGCTGATTTTGCCTTGGTCGATCACGGCCCGAAACGATGTGGCGAACCGGCATCCCAAACTTGCTGCGGTGGCAAAATCCATCGCCTCGGGCAATGCGACCACGTTCAGGTCAGCCTGGTGGATCGGCACATATTCCGCAAAGCTGCCCCAATGGGTGAAACCAGGCTGCTCCTGATGCAGACACACTTGCTGATGACCCGCATGGCATTCGCTGCACGACCCGCAACCACAGATGAACGGCACGGTGACCCGGTCGCCCACCTTCCAGTGCCTCACGTCCTTTCCTACTGCCTCTACAACACCCGCGAGCTCGTGGCCGGGGATATGTGGAAGCTCGATATCGCTGTCATGCCCCATCCAACCGTGCCAGTCGCTGCGACACACACCGGTGGCTTCTACCTTAAGCACAACACCATGCGGTTCCGGTGACGGGTCTGCCACGCTCACGACCTTGGGGGCTTCTTTGAACTTCTCGAACAGTACAGCTTTCATGGCGGGGTCTTTCGGTTGTGTCGACTAGCTAAGTGGAAGCTATCAAACACTGACGAAATTGACTTGCTAATCTGCCTCATTTTAAGAGCATTTTGAGCAGATTGCTCTCACTACCAGAGAATAATGAGGATAATCTTCCTTTGCGCAGCATCGACACAGTCAACGCACAGATTCTTGAATTACTTCAAAGCGACGGGCGCATGACCAATGCTAAACTGGCCGAGCACCTGAACATGAGTGAAACGCCCTGTTGGCGGCGGCTGAAGAAACTGGAAGAGACGGTTATCATTGAGGGCTATCAGGCCCACCTCAATCGCCGCAAGCTGGGGCTCGGCGTCATGGCCTTTGTTCAACTTAGTTGCTCAGAGCATGATCAGACCGCTACAGACGAATTCCAACGTATTATCGAGATCACGCCCAATATTCTCGCCTGCCATAACACCACGGGCGCGGACGATTTCTTACTTATCGTGGTCGCTCGTGATTTGGACGATTACAGCGCCTTTGTTGACAGCACTTTGCGGCGCCTGCCGGGTGTGACCAGCATTCACTCAAACCTTTCACTCAAAGAGATGAAGGCATCGAGCAAGCTGCCTGTGCGTGTTTCAGAGCAATGATCAACACGTCGCTCCGATAGCAGACATTTGTGCATACTCATTTAAATGCAGCTCCGACCCGCATTCCGGGCTTGCGCTGCAGCTGCAAATCCATTGCGATATGCAAGCTGGAGAAACCGTCAATTAGATTTGAATAAACTCTGGCCGATTCATTAAAAGATTTGATTGTATGTATTTGTTGGTATGGTGGCCTTATGAACTCACTAACCAGAATAACACGAGGGATAGGCGTCGCCCTAAAGGATGGCAGGGTTAAAGGCCTTCTTGCCTTTACGATTGGTATGATCTTTTGGGCCTCGGTTTTTTATCATTATGTTGAAGGGTGGAGTTGGCTCGATTCCATCTATTTTTCCGTTGTGACCATATCGACTGTAGGGTTTGGAGACTTTTCTCCTGAAACCGCAGCGGGGAAAATCTTCACTATGGTCTATATCATCGTGGGCCTTGGAATCTTCGTAACTGCGGCTACCACTGTGGCAGATACAATATTGTCCCAGAGCGATGATAAGGCGGACGATTGAGTGACTCCCAATCGAACCAAGGTGAATTTCTATACAGGTATTACTCTGAACAAGCAGCCTAAGCCGCAACCCGGTTTCACCGGGGTTTTTAAGATGTTGCAGGAACCTCCAAGGAATAAAAATATACATATCACGTTATTTGAGTGTAATATTTAGAAAACTGATAATGGAGGGATGGTATGGAAAAGACCCAGGACGCGAAGATTGTCGATCTCGCGATACGATTGCTGTTTCTTGGACTATTCCTCTACAGCGCCCTGGTCATGGTTGCCCCGCTCGCAAGCGTGGTCATCTGGGCTACGATACTCTGCGTCGCGCTCTATCCGGTTTTCGATTGGCTGCAGTCCAAGTTGGGTGGCAGGAAAAAACTGGCCACGACAATCTTGGTTTTGTTGGGCCTCGTTCTGACCCTGGGTCCGGTCGCAACGGCGGTATCCGGAGCTGCTGAACTTGGATCCGAATTTGCGGAACAAGCTGACAAAGGAGAGCTGAACATACCGCCCGCTCCTGAAGGCTTAAAGGAATTGCCGTTAGTAGGGGACAAAATAGCTGACGTCTGGGGCTTGTTCGAACGAAATCTGGATGGCGCGCTTGCCAAATATGGCGCACAGATTCTGGAGATCACCAAGTCCCTCTTCGGAAAGGTTTTGGGTATTGGAATTGGGCTTTTGGGACTGGCTTTGTCCGTGTTGATCATGGGAGCACTGTTCAGCCCCGGGCCAAGTCTTGTGCAAGGCCTCCAGCGCTTTGCCAACCGTGTCTTCGCTCCGCGCGGTGGCGAGTTTGTGACACTGGCCGGGGCGACGATACGCAATGTGACAAAAGGCGTGATCGGCGTGGCTGCCATTCAGGCAGTCGTCGTTTGGTTACTGTTGGTGCTGTTCGGGATTAACTCGGCCGCTACGTTGGCATTTATCTGCCTGATCCTGTCAATTATCCAGATCGGGCCCGGCTTGGTGCTTTTGCCGGTAATCATCTACGCATGGAGCACTATGTCCGGCGGCACAGCGTTGATCTTCACCATACTCGCCGTTCCCGTCACGGTTATGGATAGCTTCCTAAGGCCTGTTTTCATCTCGAAAGGGCTTGAAACACCCATGCTGGTCATCCTCATTGGTGTTCTTGGCGGCATGATGGCTTACGGTTTAATCGGGATCTTCATGGGGCCGGTTCTGTTTGCCGTCTTCTACGAGCTGTTCAAAGTATGGATCGACGCGCCTGTCGAAACCGAAACCGCCGCTGAAGGAGCGGCGAAATGAGAAAGACGATTTGGACCACTTTGGCCGTCATTCTTGTCTTCCTGATCTGGTACCTTGTCGCTGATCGAAAGACACCGTTTACCGGGAACGCCAGAGTAAAAGCCATCGCGACCCAGATCGTCCCACAGGTCACTGGAACAGTGACAGAGGTTCTTGTCGAAAATGGTCAGGTTGTCTCGGCAGGTGATGTTCTGGTTCGGATCGACTCCAGGCCATACGAAATTCAACGCGACAAGGCGCAAGCTGATCTTGAGGCAGCCACGCAGGAAGTGGGCGCATCCTCGGCTGAGGTGAGTGCTGCACAAGCCAAACTGGCACGCGCCCAAAGTGACCTCGACACCATGCGCATTCAAACTGAGCGAGTATTTGCACTGGAGAAGAAAGGTTTGATCGCCGTCTCAAAGGCCGATGATGCCCGAGGTCAGCTGGCGGAGTCTGAGGCGAACTATGAAAACGCCAGAGCGGATCTGGAAAAAGCAAAGCAGAGGTTGGGTGACGAAGGGATCGAAAACCCAAAGATCCAGCGCGCACTGGCGGCCTTGGCGGATGCAGAATTAAACATTGAATGGACTGAGCTGCGTGCGCCGGCGACAGGTGTAATATCTAATCTGTTGATTGCCCCCGGAACCTATGCCCGATCCGGTCAAGACCTTTTGACATTCCTTGATGCAACAGACGTTTGGATCGAGGCGTATTTCACCGAAAACAACCTTGGCCGGGCCGCGGTAGGTTCTCCTGTTGATGTCGTATTGGATATGCACCCCGGTCAAATTGTTCCAGGTGTCATTGAGAGCTTCAGCGCGGCGGTATCCTTGAGCGGTGGAGATGAGCCCGGCCAGTTGGCGAGCCCGCCAAGCACCAAAGGCTTCTTGCGCGAACCAGAGCGGTTCCCTGTTCGGATCGTACTGCCGGGATATGAGGCCGGAAGTGCCGAAGACGATCTGCGCTTCCAGCTTAATGGGCAGGCTGATGTGATCATGTATCTGAGCGATAATTCTCTGCTGAACGCGGTCGGTCGGACCTATATCCGTTTGGTTTCAATCCTGTCCTATGCCTACTGAAGACCGAAAATCCGTTGCTCGGCTCGCGCTGGGTGTAACCGGCGTTTTTGCCTTGGGCCTGTTTCTGGGGTGGCCATTGGCGGTTGTCGGGGCAGTTTTCACCGCGCTGTTCCTACAAGCGCCCGCCGCGCTGCCGTTGGCGGCATTTGCGAAGCTGTTTGTTTTTTCAATAGGATTGATGTTCATCTCATTCCTACTATCGTCAGTCTTCGCGCCTTATCCCATGGTATTCCTTATTCTGGTGGCCATCGGGATCATCCTGTCCTTTATGTGGTCAGTTTCAGGTGCCGGTGTTTTGCCCGGTGTCATTGCGCTCATGGGGGCGTTGATGATCCCGAACCTTGTTTTGCAATCGCAAGATCTGGCTCTGGTGCTCGTATTTTGGATACCGATGAACCTTCTATTTGCTGGGTTCGTATCGACGCTGATGTTTGTGTTAATACCAGCTGAACCTTTGACAGCCGCTCAGAAGAAAACTGATACGCCACCAGACTTTGACCCACACCGCCGCATTGTCAGAATGTCGCTTGTAACAGTTCCATTTGCCTTGGCGTTTTTTGTGTCCGGCGCATCAGCTTTATTGGTTCTGTTCTTTGTCGCTCTTCTTAGTCAGCAATTGGCAGCCATGCCATCTATGGGCAAAGCCGTCGCCAAAGCGATGCTTACGGCAAACCTGCTTGGGGCGATGATTTCGATCATCTGCTACGAGGTGAACGTGATCGCACCGGTTATCCTGACGCCCATTTTATTGTGCCTGCTCTTCTGTTTTGCACTTGGGGCTCTTGGAAAATCTCAGGTCCCGCTCGCCGCCGCGGCTGGCTCGGCACTAACAACGGTTCTGATCGTTTATGGCGGATCGATCGCGCCGTTTTCGGATGAGGCTGACGTCAAAAGCATCACGCGCGTTTTGCAAGTCGCTGGCGCCGCCTTCTTCGTGATTGTTGCATATGTCATAGTGGACGAGTTCTGGCCTGAGAGAAAAAAGCAGGTTTTTTGAGTTGTCTGAAGAAAGATGCCCAGTTGTCCACTACGGTGACAAGTAAGCGGCAAGTTTACCCTTCGATATCAATGTGCGACCCGCGCAAGTATCGGGTTTGGGCCGAGTGCTGGGGCAGGGTATTCTGCTGATCAACTAAGCCCAAACAAAAAACCACTGCGCCGGTTTCCAAATTGCGAAGCGGCTCATCGGCTTACTGTTTGACGTAGGCTTAAACCGACGAAACACTCAAAAAAGCACAAAAATCTTAGGGTGTTGAATCCAATGGGAAGCGAGTCCCAATAATTTAGCCCCATTATTTGCGTACTCCGACAAATAAAAAGACAATCCCTTATTTAACTTGCTAAGAACCGCCTGAAAGAGCCCTTAACAGTCTTTCGTCAGCGGCCCGGGCTTCGCGTGTTCAGCAGGTCACGAACCGTCCATTCCCGACATTAAGCGTGTCGTCACAATGCTGCGATGCAGCTCGTCAAAGCAGCCTTTTAGGCTCCAACGCCGTGCTAGAGGTGCTTAACGTCGGTTCGGCAGGACAAAGCCGTCATTGGAAAAAGATATGTCTCCTTAGGGTGGCCCCGCTGATACCGCACGTACTTTTCATCCAACCAAATATTCGCAAAAGAGCCCACGAAATCCGAGAACAAACCCTGTCGGGCGGAAATCCGGGCAGTCGTGTTACAACTGCCCGGAATTGAGCCTACTCAGCCGGGGCTGTCAGTTTCTGGCGTAAGCCATCGCGGTATAGGGCCTTGGCGAGAGCCACGCACATCAGCCCCATAACCATCGTGAAGGGTAGGGCACCGATGATCATCGCGTTCCGCAAAGCATCCATCGGGTTGTTTTCACCGGCTGCAAGGATCAGCGCACCAATCACTGCGGTCAGGATCAGACCCCAAATGATCTTGTGCTTGTTACCGATGTTCTGATCGCCACCCGACATGATGGTGTTCATCACCAGAATGCCCGAGTCCGCCGATGTGACCAGGAAGGTCATGATCAGAACAACACACATAACCGTGATCCCGGAAAGTAAACCGCCGGTAACCATCTCTTGCAGCGTGACAAACAGCTTGGCGGTGTTCGACGCGCCGATGATCGCACCTTCGGCTGTGCCGTTCAGCTCAAGATCAATTGCTGTGCCTCCCAGTATGGTCATCCATGCAAAGCAGACCAGCGCCGGTGCAAACACGCAGCCGATGATGAACTCTCGTACCGAGCGACCTTTGGAGATACGCGCAAGGAACAAGCCGACGAAGGGCGAGAACGCGATCCACCAGGCCCAATAGAACGTGGTCCAACCAGCCTGCCAGCCGAACTGACGGCCTGGATCGCCTGCGGCGTAGACCGAAGCAAGAACCGATTCCGGCAACGCTGCAGCATCGCCTTCCAGGCCCGACACGAACCCGTCGAACGATCCCCAAGGATTGGTCGCACCGGCATAAAGCGCGTCGGCAAACGGCGCGGCCTCGCTGGGCAGAGCCGCATCAAACGCTGTTGCCGATTGCGGGTTGAAAGCACCAAAGCTGAGCGAGATGAAGTGCAGGATGTAGTCTACAAACGCTGTTGCATAGGTGGTCATCGCAAATAGGAACGACCCAAAGACAACGAAGACCAGAAGCAGGATCAGCGACAGTACCAAATTAAGGTTCGACAGGTACTTAACGCCTCTTCCGACACCCGAGACCGCCGAAATGATCGACAGACCCATGATCACGATCAGACCTGCCAGCAGGCCAACGGTGCTGGGTGCAGGTGCGTCTCCAGTCATGTCCATCATCCATTCCATGCCCGAGATGGCATAAAGGCCGTCAATGAACTGCGAGACGCCGTAACCGATGGTCACCGACACACCCAAAATAGTCGCAACCACGCCCAGTACGTCAACCACATGGCCCAGAAGACCGTTCATCAGCTTGCCAAACAGTGGGGTCAGCGCGGTACGGATGGTCAGAGGCATGTTGCGCGTATAGGCGTAGTATGCCAGCGAAAGACCGGTCACAACATAGATCGACCAGGCATGAAACCCGTAGTGCAGGAAGGTATAACGATACCCGGACTGCAACGCCTCTTCGGTGTTGCCGGCGACGTCTCCGGCAATAACGACCGGGTTTGATCCCCACAGACCCAGAGGTTCGGCGGTCGCAAAGACCATCAGACCAACGCCCAGACCGGCACCGAACATCATCGAGAACCAAGAAAAGTCGGAGAATTCCGGCTTTTCACCCTCGGGGCCCATAAGCCGTTTACCGGTTTGCGGCAGCGCAGCTACGACAAACAGGAAAAAGGCAAATAAGCCTACGATAATGATGTAGAACGCATTGAAGTCTTCTAGTAGGCGTGAGTTCAGGCTTCCCAGAACGCCATTTGCGTTTGCCGGCCAGACCAGCGCCCAGATGACCAGCGCAACCATGATCGACTTGCTGAGCAAGGCAATTTCGACGCTGTGACCTTCATAGAAACCGCCCGAAGATCGCTTGATCTCCAGATCGGTAAAAGGATCCTTCATTGACATGTGTTACCTCCCTGTTCGCACGTGTCCTGATGTCCAGAAAAGATTAGGCAGGTGTCCCGGAACTTCACCATTTGGGCCCTAAGTGAGCAGGGCCTCAATTTTCTCCAGCGTTGCCACGTTGACGGCTACACCTTCAGAATTTGCCGCCAAACGCTTTGCCCGGCGGCCATCACCGGGCAAATGTGCGCTGTCCTGAAATCGGATCGCTTCGACAAGATCGGCAATTTTGGTCGAAAAAGCGTCATCTGAGGTCGCAGATGCGTCAATCGCTATAAAGAACTGGCCCGTTTTGGGAGGGCCTCCAGCCGTTCCCGAAAAGGGTGAGGCGTGGATTCCAAGCGTGGCACCGGTTAGCGCCGCGGCCAAAACCTCTGTCAGCAAGGCCACGCCGACGCCTTTATAGCCCCCTGAAGGGGCCATCGATCCTTTGAGTCCGACATTTGGGTCGGTGGTGGGGTTGCCGTCGGGGTCCAGCGCCCAGCCAACCGGGATCGACTTGCCTTCCCGGGCATGTTTCATGACTTCGCTTTTTGCGATGGTGCTGGCGCTCTGGTCGATCAGAAGTGCAGGTTGCCCATCGGTGCCCGGAGCGGCGATAGAGAACGGGTTGGTCCCAACCACCGGCTTAGAGCCACCCGAAGGTGCAATTGAAGCCGGAGCGTTGGTGAATCCCAGACCTACCAACCCAGCCTGCGCGAGCTGGTGAGTGTGATACCCCAAAACGCCGCAATTATAGCTGTTGCGGATCGCCAGCGCGGCAATCCCCTGCGTGCGGGCAGCTGGGATCAGCGCTTTGAATCCGACTTCAATGGCTGCATGTGCAAACCCGGTGGCAGCGTCGACAGTGATCACACCGGGGCGTGGCTTCACCAGAACCGGCCGGGCCTGCCCATCGACCTTGCCGCATTGAACATGCTCACAGTAGATCGGGATATAAGCCAGGCCATGACTGGCAACCCCGTCTGCTTCGGTCGCGGCGGTTGCGACCGCCAGAGGCCGCGCGTTTTCCTCGCTTGTGCCCGCAGCGACCAGTGCCCGGAAAGACAGCTCTTCGATTTCAGCAAGTGACAGGGTGCGGGTCTGGATCATGACGGTCTCTTTTCAGTCGTTGTCGGAAAGCCCTGCACCAGCACCGAGCAAACGGGATTCTTCCGTTGCCGGGGCATAGGTGCGTTGTGCAAAGCGGCAAAGCACGTCCCATGCTGCTGGATCGGGCATTGCGCGGGTCTTTTGCGCGCGGGGATTGGTCAGGGTATCACCCAGTGCAACTTCAATTACGCTCGCGTGGGCGGGGCACTCGTTTTTCAGTACCAGTTGCATCCCGTCAGTTGCTGCGAAGAAATCGCCCGATACGACGGTAAAAATTGCGGATTGACGGCGCGCGGCTTGGGCCGCAAATGGCAGCAAGACAGCAGGCGTGGCCAAGTTTCTGATCCGTCGCGGCCCAGATTGCAGGAAATGCGAGCAATCCGACAACAACGCCCCGGTCATCAGCGGACACAAGTCCATACCCCCGGACCAGTCGGGTTCCATATGTATAGGGACGTGTTCACCCAAATTACTGGCAAACCCGCGCTCCAACACGCGTGCCAATTCAGCCACCCCGTCAAGCCCCTGCGCACAGAGCCAGCGCGTCGCCTTCCCAGCCTCTTCCGCCACACCCCAGTCATAACCTGCCCCGCGCGCTGCGCGTTTGGCGGTGGCTTCGACTTCGTTGAGGGAAAAGCTCATAGTGCAAGCTCCGGATAGACCCACAGATCAGCATTGTCCGGGCTCAGCTCTTCGGGGTAGGGCGCGCCTGCATACATACAGATGCGAACCCAGCGGTCTGAGCGCGGATCGAAATGTGTAGCGCCGAAAAACGAGAGTTTGGCGCGCAGCATGTCGATGGGCATCACCTCTGCGCCAATCGTATTGTCCCGGATTTCACCATACGGAGCGACGCGGTTCATCTGCGCGCGGCGCACCGTGTGGCGATGTTCCGGTTGGCGCAACAGGAACTCTGCGACCGGGGCTTCGCCCGACCATTTGTCCAGCGCATCAAACGCACGCGCCGCGTCGCGCGCCGGTGCAAGAGGTTGTTCATAGTCCGCGATTGGTTCGTCGAACCGTTCCCCCAGGCGGGGTTCAAGCTTTTCTTCGGAAACATACCAGGCGCGCGCGCAATGTGCGGCGGCGTTCCAATCCAGATCAAGCGCCCAGCCAAAGCTCGTGCGGATCAGCTCGCGCACCTGGTTGACCGGCATCGCACCATCGATTGCAAAGGCCGCGCTGTTGCCATCCGCCATGCAACTGCTCAACCCGTCCACCAACTCGCCATATGGTTCAAGGATCAGAGAGGCCAGCAACTCTTGCCCTTCTTCGCTAAGGGCGGTCTGAGACCATTGGATCAGGTGTTCCCAGGGCTGGATTCTTGTCAGATCTGTCTGATCGAGATGCGCGTCTATCGCGTCCAGATCGGCATTCAGGGCGACAAGTTTTTCGATCTGGATCGGGTGCTCAGACAGCCACCACGAGACCGACAATTTGCTGCGCTCGAATACATTACGGAACATGGTCACTTCGGCGTCCGTTGCGGTCTCAACGGACCGAACGCGCGCGATGGCCTCTTCGCGTGCCATGATCCAATTGTTGAACAGGATCGGGTGATTGACGATGAAGGGCGCCATGCCCAGCCCGGTCGAGTTGCCGATCCCCAGCCAACGGGCGATACTTGGGTCAAGCTGCGCGGTCTGTGTACCGCCCTTTGCCTTTGCCATGTGCTGCACCAGATCACGTACGAATATCCGGGTCAGATAGACCGAGAGCATCTCGGCCTGAAACGGGCCGCTGACCTCGGGGCGGTCGGCGATCTTTTCACGATCCGCCGCGCCGAACTTGCCCGATCCGTAAACCGCTGTGGTGCGCATCAGATACCCAACCTTGTAGATCTGCGCGAGATCCGGCTGCTGACCCGCAGCCAGCCGGTCTACCACATGGGCCCACAACCGAACCGAGCGGTTGGCTCGCGACAACGACAACTCGCTTTCACTAACCCGACCAGCCTCTTGCAGCGGTACATTCCGGGAAAGACGCTGAATATCGTCCTTGGCGGGAACACCGTCGAACAAGGCGAAGGTGGCATCCCAGGCTTCGGCTATCACTCGATCTGAACGCTGCTCAGGCGGCAGATCATGGGCGAAAGCGACCAGTGAATAGGTGCGATCGGGTCCTTGTGCGGAATATACCGCATGGCCCACACCGTTAGCGTCAATATCAAAAACGGGCCGGGAAAAGACCCATTTCTCAGCCGCCATGCGGCGGGTGAGCTGGCGCATGAAACTGAGCCGACACTGATGCAACGATCCAAGACGCGAAATTCGCATCACCCGAGCAGGGTCACGACGTTCAACATTTTGGGGCGTGGTGGTCATGACTGTTGCGATCCAAAGTTTTCGGCGAAGAAACGATACCAGTTGCCACCCATGATGCCCGCCACCTCTTCGGCGTTCATGCCAACGGCGCGAAGCCCGTCTTTGATGTTGCCAAAGTCGCGATTGTCGCGGAACCAGTGCGGCATCGGAGGGAAGCCAGGCGCCGAGGCCGAGCCTTCGCCATATTCAATCTCTTTCGTCCAGCGCCCAACCCGCATCCATTCGACCACGCTGTCGGATTGATCCTGACACAGGTCCGTACCAATCCCCAGGTGGTTTACCCCATATTTGTCGGCCGTGCGGGCGATCATTTCGCAGAAGCTTTCCAGCGTGCAGTCAGATTTGCCCTTCAGGTGATGCGGATAGACCGAAAAGCCGAACATCCCGCCGTTTTGTGTCACCGCGCGGATCACATCCTCGCGCTTGTTGCGCAGCGCGGGAGACCATTCGTGCGGGTTGGCGTGCGTAATGGCGATAGGACGTTCGGAAATATCAACCGCCTCGATGGTCGAGCGGTCTGCCGAATGGCTCATGTCGACCACAAGCCCGACACGGTTCATTTCCTTGATAACCTGCTTGCCCATGCGGGTGATGCCGGTGTCTTCGGCCTCGTAACAGCCGGTCGCCAGCAGGGATTGGTTGTTGTACGTCAGCTGCATGAACCGCGCACCCAGATCGTGCAGGATCTCGACCAGACCGATATCGTCTTCTATCGGAGACGGGTTCTGGAACCCGAAGAATACAGCCGTCCGGCCCGTTTCCTTTGCTAAATCAATGTCGCTGGCCCAGCGGCCCTTCATGATCAGGTCCGGATATTGCTCGAACCAGCGATTCCATTTCTCAAAGTTCAGAACAGTTTCGCGGAAATTTTCATGATAGGCGATGGTGACATGGATCGCGTCCACGCCGCCTTCGCGCAGTTGGCGGAAGATCTTTTCCGACCAGTTGGCATATTGCAGGCCATCGATCAGCATCAGACAGGGCCTGCGCTGATATAGGCGGTTTTGACCGTGGTGTAGAATTCGGCAGCAGCCTTGCCCTGCTCGCGCGGGCCATAGGAACTGTCACCACGGCCACCGAAGGGCACGTGATAGTCGGTACCTGCAGTCGGCAAATTAACGGTGACAACACCTGTGCGCGCGTTGCGACGGAAATGGGTGGCGCGGGCCAGCGACTTGGTCACAATGCCCGAGGTCAGACCAAAGTTGGTGTCATTGACCACGCTCAGCGCCTCGTCATAGCTGCCGACCTTGATGACGCTGGTCAGGGGCGCAAACATTTCCTCGCGGTTGATGCGCATATCGTTGGTGGTGTTCAGGAACACGCCGGGAGACATGTAGAACCCGTCATGTGGCATCTCAAGCCGCTGGCCGCCGCAAGCAAGCTCTGCACCTTCGGACTTGCCCAGATCGACATAGGCAAGGTTCTCAGACAGTTGCTGCAGGCTGACGACGGGTCCCATCTGGGTGCCGTTTTCCAACGCATGACCCACTTTCATCGCCTGCGCACCCGCGACCAGCTTCTCGACAAAGGCGTCGTGGATACCCTCATGCACCACAAGACGCGACGAGGCCGTGCATTTCTGGCCTGTACCGCCAAAGGCTCCACCCAGCGCCAAGGTGACCGCCAGATCCAGATCGGCGTCATCCATGACGGCCAGTGCGTTCTTGGAGCCCATTTCCATCTGGACCTTGGTCAGGTTCTGGATGGCGGCAGCGGCGATACCCTTGCCCACTGGTACGGAGCCGGTGAAGGAAATCGCGTTGACCTTGGGGCTTTCGACCAGTCGCTGCCCGATTGAACGACCCGAGCCCATCACAAGGCTGAACAGGCCCTTGGGAATATCCTGACGTTCGATGATTTCAGTCAGCGCCACAGCCGAGGCAGGCGTGATGTTAGCAGGCTTCCACACAACCGCGTTGCCATAACACAACGCGGGCGCAATCTTCCACGAGGCGGTCGCAGTAGGGAAGTTCCATGGACTGATGATCGCGACAACGCCAACCGCCTCACGTCGCACGTCGATCTCGATGTCAGGGCGCACGGAATCAGCATTTTCACCGATTTGGCGCAAGCATTCAGCGGCATAATAAGTAAAGAACTGACCGGCGCGGAAAACCTCGCCCTTGCCTTCCGCCAGCGGTTTACCCTCTTCGCGGCTGAGCAATGTGCCCAGTTCCTCGGCGCGCGCCATCAACTCATTGCCGATGTTCATAAGCACGGCTTGTTTACGCTCCAGCCCATAGGATGCCCATTCGGCCTGTGCGATGCGGGCCTGATCCAGCGTTGCGTCCAGCTGATCGGTACTGGCCTGGGCAAACATGCCCACCAGATCGCTCAAATCCGACGGGTTGCGGTTTTCAATCTCGCTTTCGCCAGCCAGCCACTCGCCAGCAATCAAGTTCAATTTGGTCACTTTGGATCCCACCAACAGAAATTCGGGTTGCAGAAGGATGGATTCCTTTGATTGCATCAGTCAAATTCAAATAAATTGACCGAACTTCAGAGGAATTGAAGTATGGCTATCAAGATCGAAATGCTGCGCTGCTTCTGCACCGTCGCGCAAACCGGAAACATTGCCGAAGCAGCAGAACGGCTTGGCCGCACACAATCCGCTATTTCAATGTCATTGAAGCAGTTGGAACAGCACATCGGAAAGCCGCTGTTCGAAGGCGAACGCAAGAACCGGCTAACGGTATTGGGCGAGGAAGTGTTTAAACTGGCATTGAAACAGGTCCGCCAGTTCGAACACACTATAAACAGCATCGGAGAAGCCGCAAATTCCGAGCAAGGTCTGGTTCGAATTGTATCGGTCCCGTCGGTCGGGGCGCTGATCTTTCCGGCCGTTCTTGACATCTTGGCAGCCCGGTTTCCCAAACTGAAAGTCGAGATACGCGATACCGACACGCAGCGCGTTCTGGATGCGCTTGCAGAAGGAGAGGCTGATATCGGGATCGCGTCCGGTCACCACCCGATCAACGGCGTTGAAGCGATCCCTCTGTTTGAGGATCGCTTCGGACTAGTGTGTGCGGCGGATCACCCTCTGATCACGCAAACGGCCCCTCCGACAATCGAGGATGTGGTTGCCGCGCCGTTCGTGCGGAACGCTCTGAGCGATAATATCCAAACCCAAGCCTTCGTGAGCGCAATGGAGGGCGCGGCGATAACTCTCCACAACACACATTCGTTGATTGCTTTGGTCAAAACCGGAAAATGGGTCACGATACTGCCCCAAACCGTTTCACGGTTTATGCCGGAAACCATAGCGTTTCGGTCCGTTTCCGACCTGCCGGATAAAAGGCAGGTCTATCTTTATGTCCACAACAGAACCCGATTTCGGGAACAAACCGATGCGTGCAAGTCGTTCATTTTGGAATGTATTAATGATTGGCGAACCGAGTAGCTATTGTCTTTTCGGGTTCTGTTGCAATCTACAAAGTCTGACTGTTTGAAATGAAGCACTCGTGTTAACGGCATCGTAGATGACGGAGGAATTGTTTGCTTGGGGTCGACATCACACAGTAACTCGGGCCCGAGGTGAGGCTTATACTTTCGCCTAAGACGCAGAATCCCAATGCTGTATGGGGTATCATACCAAACACGATCATCACTGAACTGGTGGTTTGTAATGGTTGAGGTGTCGGTTCCCCTGCGAATCCCATGCACCATCGCTTAAGTCTACCTGGTAGCAGACATTGATCCCATTTGCAGGGAATGTAAGCGAAGAACCTATGTTCACATATGCTGCAAGTGCAAACTGGTTGAATAAAACAGGCCCTTCTGACAATAAGCGGTAATGGATCTAACACCAATTTCCCTCCAGTGGCCCTGCCACTCAGCTCTTCTCAGGGGCTCCCATCGTTGATCGCGTGGCGATCTAGCGAACACCCCTTTTTTGAACTGCACATGGAGATGGACGATGACCATTCCAACTTGCCTGCAACACCTCGTTTTTGAGGTATCAGATTTCGGCACACCAGAATTTTGTGAACAGATAATTGGTCGAGCCAACGAAATTGGCTTTGGTGCGGCAACAATCACAACCGAACGCGGTACAAGCGTCGCACAGGAAATTCGTAACAATGATCGAGTGATCTTCGATGATCCGGAGCTAGCGAATGCACTATGGAGAAAAGCGGATCCTCTGTTTTCAAACTCATTCAAAGGACATCGCGCTGTCGGCCTAAATGAAAGGTTTCGCGTGTATCGCTATGGTGCCGATCAGTTCTTTGATTGGCATCAGGACGGCGAGTTTCAGGCGTCAACTGGTCACCGCAGTATGTTTACGATGATGATATACCTCAATGAAGGCTGCGAAGGTGGCGGCACATCCTTTGCCGATGTGTTCTCACCGCATGTTTTCAATGATTTCACGATTGCGCCAAAGACGGGAAAGGCACTTTTCTTTAACCACCCGCTGTCTCACCGAGGTGACCCAGTTACAAGCGGAGAGAAGTTTGTCTTACGA
Source organism: Ruegeria sp. CE12 (assembly GCF_056537525.1). Classification (NCBI taxonomy): domain Bacteria; kingdom Pseudomonadati; phylum Pseudomonadota; class Alphaproteobacteria; order Rhodobacterales; family Roseobacteraceae; genus Ruegeria; species Ruegeria sp. CE12. The sequence goes on from NZ_JBQFRS010000007.1 coordinate 196,415, forward strand.
ACTGACGTGATGTTTGAGAAGGCAGGCTAAGTCCGCGTTGTCCACAAAGCTGCTGTCTTTAAGGCCTGATGCCGCAAAGCACATTAGGAATCTCTCCGTAAAAACAGGTTGTACAGTCGGCAGGATGGTCAACCCGAGCGTCGATCCTTTTCAACCCAGCTTAGAGTTTGCGACAGTTTCGGCTCAGGGCCGATATTGGGCGTAACACGATGGACGATCCCACGACCTTGTTATAACAAACTGTTCGAACAACCAAGACGAGCTTATTAGGAAGAGGCCTGTAGCGGTGCAACTTTTAAGTGACTATCGGCCAGACTCTCATCCCAAAAGCAGACGTTGCGATATCGACTTGTTGCGTTTTGTTGCGGTAACTGCGGTGGTTCTATTTCACTTTGAGGCACCTGGATTTTCCGGCGGATTTCTCGGTGTGGACATGTTTTTTGTCATCTCCGGATATCTGATAACCTCTCATATCCGAAGTGAAATTCGAAACGAGCGTTTTAAGTTATCGTCATTTTTCCTGAAGAGGATCAGACGACTATATCCTGCACTTTTGTTTACACTTTTCGCTACAGCGGTTGTTGTTCTTTTCGTATTCCCACCGAATCTGATTTCGGATTTCGCGTTATCTTTGATTTTTTCCTCCGTCTATCTTTCCAACATACACTTTTGGTCAGGCGCTGATTATTTTGACTTTGAGAGCATCTACAAGCCTTTGCTGCACACATGGTCTCTGTCGGTCGAAGAGCAGTTTTACTTAATTTGGCCGTTGTTTCTCATGCTCATTTCACTCAGGCTACATGCCAGAGCGATAGTTCTCGTGGGCCTGATCTCCTTGGGACTTGGACTGGTTCCCGCATTCTCCTCTTCAACCACATTCTTTCAGTTCCCGTTCAGGATCTACGAGTTCTCGATAGGCGCATTGCTAACCAGCGCAGCTCTTAGCTCCAGACTTGTACATTACAGAGCATTCGTGCTTCCCGTTTCATTTCTGCTTGTGGGAGTGTCACTTTTTTTCAGTTCGGAACTCGATCCAAACCCGAGTTGGGGCACTTTGGCAGTATGTCTGGGTACGGCTGGGATTATCAGCGCATCTCATCCATTGCTGCAAAAGGATACAATCATAACAGCTCCCATGCTGAGAATAGGCCTGATCTCCTATTCAATCTATCTTGCGCACTGGCCCCTGGTGGTTGTTTACAAGACTTACTTCCCCGGAGACATTTCAGCGAGTGGCATTCTCGCGCTCATTCTCGCAACAGTGATCATCGCCGAGTTCATGTATCGTTGTATTGAGCAGCCCGCATCGCGTATTTCATTGGAAACCGGATCAAAAGCTCTGGTCGGGATGGTCGCTGGCCTATTCATTTTCGGTCTGACCTTCCAATTCACGCATCAGCGCATCTACTCGACCATCCATCACAATAGAGGTTTGGTCGCTGAAATATTGGATAAGATCCCCGCGCGCCGAGACGTCGTGCAAATTGCCGAAAGTGAGATCTCCCAGATCAGCTGGCCAGACTACAATGGTAAGAAAAAGAATATCCTGATTCTCGGAGACTCGCACGCTTATGACGTGTTTGCAGCGTTGAGGTATTCGCTATCCCCGAAGAAATACAATCTTACATTGCTTTCCGGAAACAGCGCCTGCGATCCACTTTCGAGCGGAAGTATCAATATTTCGCTTGATGCGCTGTATGAAAATCATACGAACCCGGAGGCTACTGCCCAAAAGTGCTTGGACTTTCATCAGAGTTTCCTGGACCACGTAACTGCTCAGAACCCGGACTTTATTGTTTTCTCAGAGGCTTGGAGAAAGGTGTCATTGGAGTTTCTCCAAGCGACTATCGAGGAGCTGCAGAGCGTTACAAATGCTGAAATTGTTGTACTGGGCAGGGTGCCGCAGTGGGTCGGAACGCCCGAGACTGTTTTCCGGGATTTTAATAGCGTCGAGCAGTTGAATGACAGCGCTTGGTCCCTGCGACACCCCTACTTCGATGGCATTGACGAAAGGCTTCAAGAAATCGCGCAAGAGACAGGAGTCACGTTTGTATTGAAACGTGAAGTTGTCTGTCCGAATTTCAAATGCGCAGTGATCGTCGGCAATGATCTGTTGTATTCAGATTCTCAACATTTTTCGCCAGCCGGAATGAAGTATTACGGAGAGCGTTTGAGAGATCATCCTTCCATGCGATCGATAATTGAACCTTAGGTCATGTTGAAAATTGACGCTTCCAGAGGCGGATTGGTGTGATATCGATGAAGCCGAGGTAGTCGGATGTCTGGCCTGGTGTGATTTCCGTCCTCATGGGCAGGCCGTGTGCATTGACGATGAGATGGATTTTGGTCGTGAAACCACCTCATCAGCGGCCGAGTGGCCCGTTCTATGACACTTGTGAAGAGAAAATGTATGCCACAGCTTGAGAACCAGATTTTTCGTTGACCCTCAGGGAATGGTGGGAATTCAGATTACCGATGCCGGGCCAGGGGTAGTATAGAAAATGGCCTCCGAAACGTCGGAGGCCATTCATATAATCCAAATCGACCTTTATTCGGCAGGCATAGTTGTTGCCTCGGGCGAGATAGTTGTTGCAACGCCTGCAGCTTCGCGT
>NZ_JBQFRS010000008.1:0-169173 GCF_056537525.1 Ruegeria sp. CE12
ATTGATCCCCCGGATCAATTGCTCCACGTCTTCACATCGTCAGGCTCATAACCTGAAGCGCACAGGTTCAAATCATACTCCCGAAACCAAAATCTACAAAAAGATCATAGAACGCTCTCAGTTTGACGTGTCAGAAACAAGCGGATCTAAGGTCGACGGCTGAAAACTAAATACCGAACAACAAGATGAAACGAGGCATATGGCCATCTACCAAATGCGATGGGGCATTTGTCAGAACTTCCCGGTAGAAACGGTATTATTTACCCGGCCTAGAGGCACCTGTATCAGCCCGAGGTGACCGAATGCGCAGCACTGGTTTATTGGGTGACACGTTTGTACGGCTTTCCCGCCACACAACAAATACACCTGAGGCAATGATGATACTGGCCCCAACGGCAACCCAGGCATCTGGCCGTTCACCAAAGAATACCGCTCCAAAGATCGTTGCCCAGATTATCTGAGTATACTGACTTGGCGCAACAGCACCGGCAGGGGCGGCCCGATACGCCAGAATGATCAGGTGTTGCGCGATCACCGAGAAAACTCCGACCAACGCCATCATGCCCAGATGTGTCAGAGAGGGAGGTTGATAAACGGCAGGCTGGGCCAGGCTCATGAGTATGATGGCCAGAAGCAAAGGATACAGGATCAGAACGGCTGAGCGCTCTTCGTTTCCGATCTTTCTTACCAGAACCGATGCAAAGGCGCTGCAGAACGCGGCTGTCAGTGCTGCGACATGCCCCAGAGTGATTTCGGTAGCTCCCGGGCGAAGGACAATTAAAACACCGATCAATCCGACGCCTACCGCAGCCCAGCGCTGCGCACGGACAACTTCCCCGAGGATCGGAATGGACAATACCGTCACGATGAGTGGGAACGAAAACAGCAGTGAATAGACCTCGGCCAGAGGTAGGACTGAGAACGAATAGAATGCGCAGGACATAGAGGTGACCATTAAGGCCGACCTCAGAAGGACCAGCCAGGGGTGACGCGGCCTGAAGTTATCACTTGTTCGGTCTGCCAGTATGGTCACGGCCATTGGAACAAATGAAAACAGTGTTGCGAAGAAAATGATCTGCAACACCGAATAGGTCGCGCCAAGATACTTGATTAGCGCGTCGTGTGTCGCGAAAACTGCAAATCCCAGAAAGGCATAACCAAGGCCCTGAAGGGTGGCATTTGGACTGTTCATCTGATCGGCCTCGGGCAATCTGTGGCGGCGTGCTAGGTGGCAGACACGGCGGGAACCAATGTCGCCATATGCTGCTTAAACCCTATCAACAGAGTCTGACAGCCCAAACTTTATCGCTAACATGCGCAATCTATGATAACTTAGCCCCGTTCAGCGCAGGATTGGAGGAGCTCCGGCAGGTTGCCGCGCGGCAGTGACACCGGCCTTCATGCCGACACCAATGCGGCGGGCAAGAGCGACCCACGGAATCGCGGTTTCAGGTGGCAGCGTTTGTGTGGCCACAGTTTCAAACAGATCAAGCCAGCGTTCAAAGAGTTCAGGAGAGACGTCGGAACGTTCGATATGAACGCGCTGGGGGTTTCCGTCGTAACAACGTTCGAACAAGATCGCATTGCGCCAAAACGCGGCGATCTTTTCTTCGTGTTCTGGCCAGTTCCGGACATGATTGCCAAAAACGGGCCCAAGTGACTCGTCTTGCCGGACACGTGCATAAAACGCCTCTACCTGAGACGCGATTTGTTCGGGCGTCGCTGGAAAGCGGGGAGGTCTGACAGGATTGGTCATTTTCGAGATTTGCCCTGAGATGTGGCTATAACGCCTCGATAGCTATTCCGCGCACGATCTCACAGAGGCAGCATTGTCGCGGGTCTTCCCTCTATGCGCAGGAAACGGGTCGCTTGGAACCCGCTTCACAGGCACCTTCGCAGTAACGAAGGAGATCTGTGATGTACAAGATAACTGCCCTGCCAACCGATGATGTCCGGGCCTATCAGACAGGTGCACCTGACGCGTATGGAACTGCCCCAGAGCGGGCGATATCGAATGGAAATGGCAATCCTTGCCGCCATTGCCTGCAGCATATTCCTGAGGGTGAAGAGATGTTGATTCTGGCACATCGGCCTTTTTCAGAGACACATCCTTATGCGGAAACCGGTCCGATCTTTCTTTGCGCCAAACCATGTAAGCGGCATTCAGAAAGCGAAGGCATGCCTGAAGTGCTGACCTCTTCCCCCGACTATCTGATCAAGGGGTACGGGCATGATGACCGGATCGTCTATGGGACCGGGGTCATCGCACCGACAAACCAGATGGGATCAGCTATCTCCGAGATATTCACCCGTTCGGATGTGGCCTACATCCATGTGCGTTCGGCGCGGAACAATTGTTATCAGGCGCGGATCGACCGGGCGTGACGATCACAGTTTGACGCGGTGCATTCCCCGGCGTGGCTTCGATTGATCGTCGGCCGGGGGATCATCCGATCGGTTGGATGTGAGTGCGAAAAACACATCCTCGAGATCAGCTTCTTCGGTTCGCACGTCCCGAATGCGGATGTCAGCCTCCCGTACGGACTCCAACACTTGCTCGGCGCTTGTCGCGTTACTTTGGTAATGCAACGCAAGACTGCCATCTTCGCGCAGAGTGGCCTTTACGCCTTCAGAATCTGGGAGTTCAGCAATTGGGGCGTCGGGCACGATCACGATAGTCCGGCGGTCCATCTGTCCCAGCAGATTTGCGGTACTGTCCTGCGCAACTTTTTCACCGTGATTGATGATGGCGATCTCGTCACACATTTCCTGTGCTTCTTCCAGGTAGTGAGTGGTGAGAATGATGGTCATGCCTTGTTCGTTCAGCTTACGCACATTGGTCCAAAGCATTTGACGCAACTCGATATCCACACCTGCAGTTGGTTCATCCAGAACCAGCACTTTGGGATGATGAACCAGTGCCTTTGCAAGCAGCAACCGCCGACGCATCCCACCCGAAAGGGTTCGGGCATAGGCCTCGGCCTTATCGCTCAATCCCACCAGCTCGAGGATATCGTCGCTGCGCCGCTCAGACTTGGGCACCCCATATAGACCGGCCTGAACTTCCAGTGCTCCACGTGGCGTAAAGAACGGATCAAGATTCAGTTCCTGTGGCATCACACCAATGGCAGCCCGTGACTGGCGGGGGTTCTGATCCTGATCTAGACTCCAGATCGAGACCTGACCCGACGTCTTAACAACCAGCCCGGCCAAGATGTTGATGAGTGTGGATTTCCCGGCGCCGTTTGGTCCCAGCAAACCAAAGACAGAGCCTCGGGGAACGGTCAGGTCGATGCCTTTGAGCGCGTGTTTTTCCGGCTGGCCTTTGCTGCCGCGATAGGTTTTTCGCAACCCTTTGATACTGATCGCCGCGTCGGTCATCTGTGGCCCTTGCCCCCGGTTTGCTCATCGCTCATAAACGCACCTAATGCATGCCCGCGAGGCCGACAACCAGTGAAGGATCGCCAGCGATGACTATCGAAGCGCCGGAAACCAAGATCGTCGACAAAAGCCGGATCGCCTGTGACGGTGGCGAAGGGGCTTTGGGCCATCCGCGCGTCTGGTTGCAAATTCCCGAAGACACAGGCTGGGTCGAATGCCCTTATTGCGACTGCAAATATGTGCTGAAGGGCAGGGAACAGGTTTGATTGCTTGTCAGACCCCAGGTTTGGCAAAACTCTGACACAGCGCGCCTGTATCTATATCGCCATATTTGTTGATCAGAAACTGATCAACATTGGTGCCGGACCATACGTGAAATGACTCACCATTGCTAAGCATGCCCAGACCGCTGGCGGTGCCGGTTTCCGGATGCTGGTAGGTGAAAAAGGCGCGCCCGGTCAGCCCATTGTCGCATTCAAGCGTGGCTTCCCCAAAGCCGAAACTTCCGTTTGCCGTCCACTCGCCATGGCACCCGAAATCAGCACTGGTGCGCCCGGCGTGGGTGCCGCTTCCCCAACCAATGGCGCGACCTGTGAAGTAGATACCGCTATCCCCCAGACATGCCAGAATCGGTGCGCAGTTGGAGGTGCTGTTAACTGTGCCAACGCAGTCGGAAGGCAGTTTCGGGCCTGCCAATACCGATGTGGCCACGAGAGTGATTGCGGTTGCGGGCGCGATGGCCGATAAAACGTGCAGACTGAACATGACCACGATCTTATGAGGCGCACCAGCATGAGCAAGAGCGAATTCGGAAAAGGCTGTCACCTGCATTTGATCGACGGATCGGCCTTTATCTTTCGGGCTTATCACGCTCTGCCACCGCTGACGCGGAAGTCGGACGGGCTGCCGATCGGTGCTGTTTCGGGCTTCTGCAATATGCTGCAGAAATATGTCGAAGGGAACGCCGGCCCGGATGCACCGACCCATGTGGCGGTGATCTTTGACAAGGGTTCGCACACCTTCCGCAACGACCTTTACGACCTTTACAAAGCCAATCGCGAGGCGATGCCCGAGGATCTGCGCCCGCAGATGCCGCTGACCCGCGAGGCGACCAAAGCGTTCAATATCGCCTGCAAAGAGCTGGAGGGATATGAGGCGGACGACATCATCGCGACCCTCGCCGTTCAGGCGCGTGAGGCGGGTGGGCGTGTCACCATCGTCAGTTCGGACAAGGACCTGATGCAGCTCGTCGGTGATGGGGTCGAGATGCTGGACGCGATGAAGAACAAGCGCATCGACCGGGATGGGGTGTTCGAGAAGTTTGGTGTCGGGCCGGAACGGGTTGTGGACGTTCAGGCGCTGGCCGGGGACAGCGTGGATAACGTGCCCGGTGCGCCGGGGATCGGGGTCAAGACCGCGGCGCTGTTGATCAACGAATATGGTGATCTGGAAACGCTGTTGGACCGGGCGGAAGAGATCAAACAACCCAAGCGTCGCCAAACCCTGATCGAAAAGCGCGATCAGATCGAGCTGTCGAAGAAGCTGGTGCAGCTGGACGAGAACACGCCGCTGGATTTCACACTGGATGATCTTGAGGTGAAAGACCCTGAGCCGGATACGCTGCTGGGTTTTCTGGCGGAAATGGAGTTCCGCACGCTGACCAAGCGCATCGCTGACAAGCTGGGGGCCGAGGCGCCAGTGATAGCTGATGCACCCGCGCCTGTCGCCGAAGTGGAAGAGGCCGCAGCAATCCCATTCGATGCATCCAAATATGAATGCGTGCGGGATGCGGCTGCGCTGCAGAAGTGGATTGATCAGGCCTATGAGCGTGGCTGGGTCGCCGTGGACACGGAAACCACCGGTCTGAACGAAATGATTGCCGATCTGGTGGGCATTTCGCTTTGCGTTGAAGCCGGTGAGGCCTGCTACATCCCACTGACTCATCGCGACGGGGCGGCGGATGATCTGTTCGGCTCAGACGCGCTCGCCGAGGGGCAAATGCCGCTCGATGAGGCTCTAACCCTGCTCAAACCGATGTTCGAGGATCCGTCGATCCTGAAGATCGGGCAGAACATGAAGTATGATGCCAAGATTTTTAAGCGTTACGGGGTGTCTGTTGCGCCGATCGACGACACGATGCTGATGTCTTACGCAATGCATGGTGGTGAGCATGGCCACGGTATGGATACGCTGTCCGAGCGGTATCTGAGCCATACGCCGATCCCGATCAAACCGCTGCTGGGAACAGGCAAATCCGCGATCACCTTTGACAAGGTGCCGATTGACGAGGCGACTGCCTATGCGGCTGAAGATGCCGACATCACTTTGCGCCTGTGGAAGCTGTTCAAGCCGCAATTGCATCAGGTCCAGGTGACAACGGTTTACGAGACGCTCGAACGCCCACTGGTGCCAGTTCTGGCCCAGATGGAAATGTATGGCATCAAGGTCGACCGCGATGTCCTGAGCCGTATGTCGAATGCCTTTGCGCAGAAAATGGCTGGATTAGAGGCTGAAATCCACGAATTGGCAGGTGAGAACTTCAACGTTGGCTCGCCCGCGCAGCTGGGTGAGATCCTGTTCGACAAGATGGGGCTGGAAGGCGGCAAGAAGGGCAAGACCGGGAAGTATTCAACAGGCGCGGACGTTCTCGAGGATCTGGCGACTGAGCATGAATTGCCGCGTCGGGTGCTGGATTGGCGTCAGCTATCCAAGCTGAAGTCGACTTACACCGATGCGCTGCAAACCCATATCAATCCGGATACGAGGCGGGTGCATACGTCTTATTCGATTACCGGGGCCAATACTGGTCGCCTGGCCTCGACCGACCCCAACCTGCAGAACATTCCTGTTCGCACCGAAGAAGGGCGGCGCATTCGTGAGGCGTTTATTGCTGAGCCGGGGAATGTGCTGGTCAGCCTTGACTACAGCCAGATCGAACTTCGTATTCTGGCCCATATTGCGGATATTCCGGCCTTGAAACAGGCGTTTGCCGATGGGTTGGACATTCATGCGATGACAGCGTCAGAGATGTTCGATGTTCCGCTGGATGAGATGACGCCGGATATTCGCCGTCAGGCCAAAGCGATCAACTTTGGTGTGATCTATGGCATTTCCGGCTTTGGTCTGGCGCGTAACCTGCGCATTCCGCGGGCCGAGGCGCAGGGGTTCATTGATCGCTATTTCGAACGCTTCCCAGGTATCCGGAAATACATGGATGACACGGTCGCGTTCGCCAAAGAGCACGGCTATGTGCAGACGCTGTTCGGTCGCAAAATCCATACGCCTGAAATCAACGCCAAGGGACCGCATGCGGGGTTCTCGCGCAGGGCAGCGATCAACGCGCCGATACAGGGCACAGCGGCGGATGTGATCCGGCGCGCGATGGTGCGGATGCCGGATGCCATCAACGGTTTGCCTGCAAAGATGCTGCTGCAGGTGCACGACGAATTGCTGTTCGAAGTTGCCGAGGATTCGGTGGACCAGGTGATCGACGTTGCGCGCGATGTGATGGAAGGTGCCTCTGACCCGGCAGTGAAGCTGGATGTGAAGCTAAGCGTGGATGCCGGACAAGGCGCAAACTGGGCCGAGGCGCACTGATACCTCGGCTGCGCCGCTCATCAAGCCCGATGGGCCCTCTGCGCGTCGGGTCAGGCCTCAGGCCTGACCATGCGCCCGACCAGCCGTTTTACGGCGGGGCCAAGCAACAGGATGACTGTGAACGCAATGGGCCAGCAAAATGCCCAGGATGCCATCCAATCGCCGAGTGTTGAGGGGCCGAAACCGATCGCTTTCAGCGTTGCAATGCCGGTGACGATACAGGACATCAGGCCGGACATGATCAATCCAAATACGGCGTGGGCAAATCGGGCGGGTATCATTTGATTGGTCCTTGGTCAGACGACGCCCTATTTGCAGTGATCAGATGGCGGAAATCCAGTGCGTCTGTGCACATTACCCGCGCAACCAGTGCAGAGTGTCTTCGGTTCGTTTGGCCGAAGGAAAGTATTCTGCACTAACCCATCCCTCGTAGCCGCTCTGGTCCATTGCATCAAACAGCGACGGGAATCCCGGGCTGTCCAATATCGGTTCCGACCGGTTCGGAGCTGCGCCGATCTGTACGTGAACGATGCGATGTCGAAACCGCTCCCAGATCGACAAAGCGTTGCCGTGGATCATATGCGCGTGAAAACTGTCATATTGCAGGCCAACATTGGGACGATTGACCTGATCCAACACCTGTTCTGCAAGGTCGTAGTCGCACAGAAAGTAGTCCGGCTGCGAAATGCGATTAAGAGGTTCGATGGTGAAATGCTGATGCGGTGCAAAATCTGCGGCCCATTGGAGGTTTTTTACAAAGCACTCAAATGCCTCAGAACCCTTGGCGTATCCTGACATCACATGGATCAACCCCGGTTGCAGCACATCGGCGTAGCGCAGAACGCGGCGTATGTCGGATTGAAACCGGGCCTCTCCGCCGGGGACGGCCGCATATCCGGGTTCGCCTCCGGTGTAGTTCGGCGGTGGTGCATTGATCAGCACCAACTCCAATCCGTTCGCCAGGAGAGCGCGTCGCGTTTCCTTGGCTGCCAGATCGTACGGGAACAGGATCTCAACAGCCTTGAACCCGGCACTTGCGGCGGCCTGAAACCGGTCAAGGTAAGGAAGCTCTTTGAAGAGCAACGAGATATTGGCAGCAAATTTGGGCATGTATCGTCTCGGGTATCGATGGGCGGACCTTAGCGGTCAGGTGTTTTTCGGGAAAGAGCCTGAAAACGACAGAGTGTCGAAAATTAGCCAGATCACCGATATCAAATCAGGGACATTCGGGCCATCGCGGCGAATCATTTTATAGGCGCCGTGTCAGTGGAAGGTCTGAATAAATGGCTATGAGCCCGGAACCCGTTCGCGGGAACACCCTGATTGCGTCTGGCGATCGGCGTACAGCGCTGTCGGGCAATTCATTGGCTGTTGGGTCAATGCTGACCTGGGCTGCCGGTTTTCCCGCGGCCGAGATTTTGTTGCAAACCTGGCCGCCCATTGCTTTGATTGTCGCCCGCCTGGCGCTGGCCGTGGCGGTCATGGTACCGATCTGGCTGCTGGTTGACGGGCCATCCCGCGTCCGGCGTGCCCGTTGGGCGCGTGCAATGTGGGTTGGTGGCTTGGGTTTCGGCCTGGCCATGTTTCTTTTGCTTCTTGCTCAGAAGCTGACAGACCCGGTTACGGTGGCGATCATCGCCTCTTCCGCGCCTCTGATTGCGACCTTGCTGGAAATACGCACCGGAGCGCGTCGCCTGAGGTGGAATTTTGCCTTTGGTTTGGTGGCTTCGATCATTGGTGGATTGATAGCAACCAGCGCTGCAGTTCCCGAACAACTGGGGCTGGGTGCTGCCTGCGCGATCCTGTCGACTGTTCTGTTTTGCTGGGGCGGTATGGCAACCGCGCGAGACTTTCCCGAGTTGAGTCAGGTCGGGCGCAGTTCGATCACACTTGTTGGAGGGCTTCTGGTGACCTCTGTTCTGCTGATCGGGGCAGGACAGATGGGTACCGAGATCGCGCCATCTGCCCCGTTTGATATGCAGCAAGCAGGCATGCTGGCGATTTATGCGCTTGTCGCTCTTGGTCTCAGCCAGGTTCTGTTTGTCTCGTCAATAAGCAAGCTTGGCGTGGCGCTGAGTTCATTCCACATCAACATCGCCCCATTTTACGTGATGGTGATTCTGGTGATGCTGGGTGAAGAATGGAACTGGACACGCGCGCTTGGGGCAGGAATTGTTGCGCTGGCCGTGGTGCTGGCTCAGGATCGGAAGACCACGCAAACGGTCTAAACGGAATCTAGCTCGGCCGATGGGATTAGCGGGAAGAACTGTCCCCCGGACCAGACGCCGAACCAATCATCGTGATGCGCCCCGATGTCCACAAGCCGATAAAAGCTCTTGCGATCAATCCGCGCCTCAAGGTTTGAGCGAACCAATATGTATGGAGAAGGCTCATCTGTTTCCGGATCGATGACGATGCGAATAGGATGCTCTGCACCAGCAATGGCGGTGTCGCCAACATGGGTCGTAAAGTTTAGGTTCTGCGCTTCACCGTCGCCGGAACGGTCAAAGTCCACTGCGACGAAAGGAGCATCCTCGACGGTGATTCCCACCTTCTCGACAGGGGTAACCAGATAATATCTGCCGTCTTCTTTCTTAAGAATTGAAGAAAAAAGCTTTACCAACTCGAACCGATTGATCGGTGACCCCATGTAAGTCCAGGTACCATCTTTTTTGATCTGCATGTCGAGATCGCCGCAAAATGGAGGATTCCACAGGTGAACAGGGGGTAAACCCTTGGTTTTGGCCGCATTGACTGAGGCTGCCAGACCATCAGGTGAAGGGGTCACAGGTTTTTGTCCGCTCATTGCTTTTGCCATTTCCTCTCAGCGCGATACACTTCAATCATATTAGTCCACGGAAGGGAAAGTCATGACCGAACCTGCCGACCTCGTAGTCGAGATCGAAGCGCTGGAAAACAAGCTACAAGAGGCAAAGTCCTCGATTACCCGACGCTTCATCGGGCAGGAGAGGGTTGTTGACCTGACCCTGACCTCTCTTTTGTGTGGAGGTCACGCTTTGTTGATCGGTCTGCCGGGTCTTGGCAAGACGCGACTGGTCGAGACCCTGTCGACCGTGATGGGCTTGCACGGAAATCGCATCCAGTTTACGCCTGATTTGATGCCTGCAGACATCCTTGGGTCCGAAGTTCTGGATACCGCCGAGGATGGCAGCCGCCATTTTCGTTTCATTCCGGGACCGATTTTCTGTGAATTGCTGATGGCGGATGAGATCAACCGTGCCAGCCCGCGGACCCAGTCGGCCCTGCTACAGGCGATGCAGGAACGCACAGTAACCGTGGCTGGTGAAGACCGCTCATTGGGTGTGCCCTTCCATGTGCTGGCGACGCAGAACCCGATTGAACAGGAGGGCACCTATCCGCTGCCCGAGGCGCAGCTTGACCGGTTCCTTGTTCAGATCGACGTCGAATATCCGGATCGTCAGACCGAACGCGACATTCTGTTGGCCACGACAGGGGTCGAGGAAGATGAGGCGAGCCAGATTTTCACAAAAGAAGAGCTGCTGGCCGCTCAGGTCCTGTTGCGGCGAATGCCCGTTGGGGAATCCGTGGTCGAGCTGATCCTCGATCTGGTTCGGGCTTTCCGGCCCGAAGAACCGGGTGTTTCCGAACGTGTTGCCGAAACCGTCGCCTGGGGCCCCGGCCCGCGTGCGGCACAAGCGCTGATGATGACGGTTCGGGCACGGGCAATGCTGCAAGGGCGGCTGGCTCCGAATACCGAGGATGTCCTGGACATGGCGCGTCCGGTACTTAGCCACCGGATGGCGCTGAACTTCGCTGCGCGTGCGCGTGGCGACAGCCTTGCAAACTTGATCGAAACCACAGCAGCCGGCCTGGTCCGGACTGAGGCTGCGGCGTGAATGCCGCGCTGACCCTTCGCGAAAGATCTGAGGCCGAGGCGTCCCGGCTGCCACCGCTTTTGGCGCAGGCCGAACATCTGGCCGGCACCGTTCTACTGGGCGATCATGGTCGGCGGCGCGCTGGTTTGGGCGATGACTTCTGGCAATACCGCCCCGCACAGATCGGGGATAGCCGCCGAATGATCGACCACCGTCGATCGGCCCGGGGGGATCAGCAGTTCGTACGCGAACGAGAGTGGCAGATCGCCCAGTCGATCATGCTGTGGGTCGATCAGGGCGCATCCATGCGTTTCACTTCGGATAAAAACGTGCCGACCAAGGCAGATCGTGCGCGGCTGTTGGGCTTGGCGACGGCGATCCTGTTGGTACGCGGTGGAGAGCGGGTTGGCCTGACCGGAACCACCCTTCCCCCCAGGCGCGGCAATGCGCAGATCATACGGTTGGCGCAGGCCTGGTCGCAGGATGCCGAAAGCGACTATTCCCCGCCGGAACACCGCGCGATGATCCCGCATGCGCGGGCGGTGTTCATCTCGGATTTTCTAGGCCCACTTGATGAAGTTGAGCTTGCGCTGACTAAATCTGCCGATCGTGGCGTGCGTGGAGCTCTGCTTCAGGTTCTTGATCCGGGAGAGGAAACCTTCCCCTACCGTGGGCGCACGATTTTTGAAAGCGTTGGGGGGTCCGTCAGACACGAAACCCTGAAGGCAGGTGATTTGCGTGAACGTTATCTCGACCGTCTGGCCGAGCGAAAGGACGCGCTGACCAAACTGTGCCGGGCGACAGGCTGGCAATTGGGTCAGCATCATACCGGAGATAGTGCGCAAGCGGCTCTGTTATGGCTCTATCGGGCCCTGGACGGGGGTGCGCGATGACGGTTCTTGCAGGGATCGGCTTTACGGCGCCGTGGATTTTGCTGGGTCTTCTGACCCTACCTATCCTGTGGCTCATCCTGCGTGCAGTCCCGCCTGCACCAATCCGTCGGCTGTTCCCGGCGGTTACGCTTCTGCTGGGTCTGAAAGACGACGAAAGCGTTTCCGACCGTACCCCGTGGTGGCTGTTGCTACTGCGCATGCTGGCCGCTGCAGCAATCATCATCGGCTTGGCAGGGCCTGTCCTGAACCCATCGCGAGATGAAACCGGATCTGGGCCTTTGCTGCTGGTGCTGGATGCCAGCTGGGCAGGGGCGACACGCTGGTCTGCAACACTCGATCAGATCGACGCACAACTGACCGAGGCTGGTCGCGCAGGCCGGCCCGTATCGATCCTGAGCCTGACCGAACCCGAGCCACCCGTGTTTCAGGCCGCCGAGTCCTGGCGTGGACGTTTGCCGGGGCTGATCCCGATGCCGTGGCAACCCACGGAAGAGCAACTTGGCCAAGCCATTGAAATGCTTGATCAGGTCGAAGGTGGATTTGATACGCATTGGTTCAGTGATCGACTGTCCTACTCGGCACATGATCAGGTTCTGGCAGCTCTGCAATCGCGTGGAGAGGTCACGGTGTATCAGTCTCAGTTTCCGGTTATGGCTGTTTTACCCGCAACCTATCAGGACGGTGTGATCCAGTTGGCTGTGCAGCGGTCAGAGCCTGGTCCGGCAAGCAATGTCACTGTCCTGGCCCAGGGGCGCGACCCTGCAGGTGCCATGCGTGTTCTTCAATCAACCGAAGTTGAGTTTGAAAGCGGCGCAACGCAGGCTCAGGTCGATCTGGCCCTTCCATCGGAGCTGCGCGCTCGGATTACCCGGTTTGAGATTCAGGGACAGAGATCTGCAGGAACCGTCACACTGACGGATGACAGCCTGCGACGGCGCGAGGTAGCCCTGATTGCAGGGTCTTTGAACCGCGAAGGGCTCGAGCTGTTGTCTCCGCTGCATTATCTGACTCAGGTCCTGATCCCGACTGCTGATTTTGTCGAGGGCGGGCTGTTGGAGGTTCTGCCCGCCAATCCTGACGTGATTGTGCTGGCGGATGTGGCCAAACTGTCCGATGCCGAACAGAGCGGATTGGTTGAATGGGTTGAGCAGGGCGGATTGCTTCTGCGTTTCGCCGGGCCACGAATGGCCGCAAGCGATCTGGGCCGAGACGAAGAGGATACGCTGTTGCCGGTGCGCCTGCGCAGCGGTGGCCGATCGGTCGGTGGCGCGATGAGTTGGGGAGAAGCCAAGGGACTGTCACCCTTTACCGAGGGCTCTCCGTTCTACGGTTTGCAGATTCCGGAAGATGTGTCTGTCACGACGCAGGTTATGGCGCAGCCAGACCCTAATCTGGCAGATCGCGTCATCGCTTCGCTGTCTGACGGAACGCCATTGGTGACACGCAAAGCGTTGGGATTGGGTCAGGTAGTCCTGTTCCACGTCACAGCAGATGCCGAATGGTCAAGCTTGCCTCTGTCGGGCTTGTTTGTCGAAATGCTCGACCGTCTTGCCGTCGCCTCAGCCGCCAAATCGCGGCAGGAGACGCAATTGCAGGGCACGACATGGGAGCCAATCCAAATCCTTGATGGGTTCGGCAGCCTGTCAGATGCAGGCAACCTTAGTGGCGTCGACGGGGTTGAACTGGTGTCCGGAAAAATTGGGCCTGATCTGCGCCCGGGGTTATATGAAAGCGGTAAACAGAAGCTCGCGCTGAATGTTCTGTCCGAAGAGGATGTTCTGGCACCGATTGTCTGGCCCTCAGATGTCCCGATCAAAGGACAGGAAATCAGTACCGAAACCCCGGTCGGAGGCATCTTGCTGAGCCTCGCATTGCTATTGCTGACCGTAGACGTGATTGCCTCGCTTGCTCTGTCGGGCCGTTTGGGATTGGCACGCGCCGCCGCTGTTGCGCTGGGCGCATTTTTCCTCGTGCCCGAAGCATATGCGCAAACAGCTCAGGAGAACGCGTTCGCAGTCGAGTCCACACAGGAATTGGTGCTCGCTCATGTTCTGACCGGAAACACGCAAGTGGATGATGTTGCACAAGCAGGAATGCGCGGGCTTGCGCAGACTTTGTACTACCGCACATCTGTCGAGCCTGCCCAACCAATCGGTGTGGATCTTGAGCGGGATGAGCTTGCCTTCTTTCCGCTACTCTACTGGCCGATCACGCCTGACCAGCCGCAACCTTCGGCCGAGGCTTATGCCAAGCTCAACAATTACCTGCGGTCGGGTGGGATGATCCTGTTTGATACGCGTGATGCTGATATTGCCGGATTTGGTGCCTCAAGTCCGAACGGTCGTAAGCTGCAACAGCTGGCTGCGCCCTTGAATATCCCAGCATTAGAGCCTGTTCCGCGTGACCACGTGCTGACCCGTGCGTTCTACCTGTTGCAGGACTTTCCGGGTCGTTATTCCGGCACCGAGGTCTGGGTCGAGGCGGCTCCTCTGGACGCTGAGCAGATCGAGGGGATGCCTTTCCGCAATCTCAACGACAATGTCACTCCGGTCGTTATTGGCGGTAACGACTGGGCCAGCGCATGGGCTGTGGATCGCAATGGCCAGTCCTTGTTGCCGGTGGGTCGCGGTTATGCGGGTGAAAGACAGCGAGAACTTGCAAATCGCTTTGGTGTCAATCTGGTGATGCATGTGCTGACCGGGAACTACAAATCCGATCAGGTGCACGTGCCCGCCCTTCTGGACAGGTTGGGACAATGACCGGAACAGTTATATTCGACCCGCTGATCCCCTGGCCGGTTCTGGCCATCGTCGCTGCGGTTGCTGTCTCCGGAATCATTCTGGCCCTATGGCGTGGCCTGTCGGGTTGGGCATTGCGCGGGCTGGCGACTCTGGTCGTGATCGCGGCGCTATCCGGGCCGGTCTATCAAATCGAAGACCGTGCACCGCTGACCGATATCGTTCTGATGATCGAAGATGAAAGCGCCAGCCAAACCCTCTCGGATCGGGCAGACCAGACTGCACAGGCTGCCGACGAACTGGCCGCCGAGATCGAATCTCGCGAAAACACGGAGCTGCGCCGCATCCGCGTGGGCGACAGCGATGGGGATGAAGGAACGCAGGTGATGGCCGCGCTGAACGAAGCGCTGGCCGAAGAACCACGTGCTCGTGTGGCAGGGGTTCTGGTGGTTTCGGATGGTATCGTGCATGACGCTGATCAGGCCCCTGATTTGCCAGCACCGATGCACCTTTTGCAAACTGGTCGTGATACGGATTGGGATCGCCGCCTGATCGTCCGCAATGCGCCTGCTTTCGCGATTATCGGCGAACCTGTCACCCTGACCCTTCGGGTTGAAGACAGCGGTGCATCACCCGCTGGTGCGACGACCGCCCCCCTTGAGATCTCGGTGGATGGTGGCGCGCCCGAGCAATTCAATATTCCCATCGGTGTCGACGTTGAATTGCCGATCACACTGCCCCACGGAGGGCGCAATGTCATTCAGTTCACGGTTCCCGAGGCAGAAGATGAGCTGACCGAGCGCAACAACACCGCCCTGATTCAAATGAATGGCGTGCGTGATCGGTTGCGAGTTTTGCTGGTCTCGGGTGAGCCGCATCCGGGTGGCCGCACATGGCGTAACTTGCTGAAATCGGACAGCTCGGTCGACCTTGTACATTTCACCATTCTGCGGCCACCGGAAAAGCAGGATGGTGTGCCGGTCGATGAGCTTTCGCTGATCGCCTTTCCAACGCGTGAGCTGTTTCTTGAAAAGATCAACGATTTCGACCTGATCATTTTTGATCGCTACAAGCGGCGTGGCATCCTGCCGGCAATTTATCTGGACAATGTCACCAATTATATCAACGAAGGTGGTGCGGTTCTGATCGCCGCCGGTCCGGATTTCGCAACCGCCGACAGTATCTTCCGATCTCCTCTGGCGCCTATCCTGCCCGCCCAGCCCACGGCGCGGGTGATCGAAGAACGTTACGTTCCGATGGTGACCGAACTGGGGGAACGTCATCCCGTCACCTCTAACCTCGGCGACCCTGACGAATGGGGGGCATGGTTGCGGCAGATCGATGTGAAACATCGTTCGGGCGAGTTGCTGATGACCGGACTGGATGATCGCCCATTGCTTGTGCTGGATCGTGTGGGCGAGGGGCGTGTAGCCATGCTTGCATCGGATCATGCCTGGCTCTGGAGCCGGGGTTTCGAAGGTGGTGGGCCGCAGCTGGAGCTGCTGCGCAGGCTGGCTCATTGGATGATGAAGGAGCCCGAGCTTGAAGAAGAGGCGCTGTGGGCTGAGGCAAATGGCCAATCCATGCGCATCATCCGCCAGACGCTGAATGATGAGGTCGGACCAGTTACCGTGACCCGGCCAAATGGCGATACGCTTGAGATCACGCTTGAAGAGATATCCCCGGGACGGTTTGAGGCGCAGTACTTTGGCCCCGAAATCGGTCTCTACCGCCTGCAGGAAGGGGAACATTCTGCGGTTATCGGTCTGGGCCCTGCAGCTCCAAAAGAGTTCGAGCGTACAATCGCGACAGGAGAGATTCTGGAGCCCGCTTTAGCGCAGATGCGCGGTGGCGTCATCCGTCTTGAGGAAGGATTACCCTCGATCCGCAATGTACGCGCCGGGCGTCCTGCTGCAGGTCGGGGCTGGATTGGTCTGACACCACGCAATGCATATGAAACCCGTGATGTGACGCAGGCCGGTCTGCTGCCGCCATGGCTGGTTCTGCTGCTGGCTGGTGGTTTCCTTCTGGCTGGTTGGCTGCGCGAGGGTCGCCGATAGGCTATTCGAAACTCACGCTTACTGTGGGGTTGCCGGGCAGACCGTTATAGGTCACCGATGCGCCGCCATTGCCTTTGGCCGGTGGAAACAATGGTCCGAATGATCCGACCGAAATCAGGTCACCAGGTTTGAACTCGATACCTTTTGACTTCAGCCAAAGGGCGGCGTTCGCCGGATGGCCCATGACCGCTGCGCCCGGAGCCTGCGCCAGAACTTCACCATCTGCCGCACTGAGTGTCACAGTCATGTTTTCAAGTGCCTGTGTCATCGCCGCCGGATCGGAAACCGGAATATCAGACCCTAATATGCCCAATTTTGGCGCTACGCCGATCGCGGTCAGCGTGACTGGCGTGATCGGTTCACCCTCGGCCAACGTCAGGTCGGGCAACTCGATGAAAGGGCGGACCGAACCAATGTGGGCCATAACCTCCTCGGGTGTGTCTGCCTCATTGATGGCTGCATCACCAACGACGAGGATCAGATCGGCCTCAAATACGGGGCGCGCGCCCCACTGGATTGGGATGGTTGCGCGGTCCTCCAACATCATGTCACGAAACAGAACGCCCTGTACCGGCTCTGACGCCCCAAACCGTTCTTGCGCAGGTTTACTCGTCAGCCCGGCCTTGTATCCGATGGCCGGACCAAGATGCGGCTCCATCGCGGTGACCAGTTTGGCCTGAGTACAAAGCGCGTCGTCCATGGTTCCATCGGGAACAAGCGCCGAAGTTGCGGTGTTGGAGAGATAGTCCTGCACAAAGCCTGCGATCTCGGCATCTGATGCACAATCTGCTGAGGCCTGCGATGCCAGGACTACAGCGAGTAACAATGATGAACAACGCATTTTAGGCACCCTTTCACTCAATTTGTATCGAAACCCGGTCGGATTGTCCCTGTGCATCAACAACAACCAGCGAAGCGAAGCCGCGCCCGGGGTTGGGGATCTCAAACTCTCGCTGACGTTGCCCCGTCAGGATCGGTATCCCGTCAGCAAGGACTGAAAATGGACGCGAGCCACCGCGCAGTTTGATGGTAAGCGTGTCACTATGTGTCTCTAATACGGCACCATCAGGGGGAAACAACACCTGTGGTGCGGCTGCATTATCAGCGAAAGCAGCCGAGCGCGGCCGGAATCTCTGTAGCGGAGTGGGCAATTCAGCGGCGCCCACAATCAAGGTCGAAGGGGGTGGAGGCGCGAGCGGTTCAAAGTCCGGTTTAAGGCGCCCAAAAGCCTCGAACAGCAATGGCGCGGCCAGTTCACCACCAAAGGCTCCGGGCACCGGCGTGCCATCCGCCCGTCCCAACCAAACACCGACCACATGCTGCCCGTCATATCCAATGGCCCAAGCATCCCGATGTCCGTAAGAGGTGCCGGTTTTGTAAGCCAGCTGGCCAGGAGGAGCCCCGGGAGGCGGGTTAAGCCCCGACAGGATGTTGCCGATCTGCCAGGCGGCTGGTTCTGTCAGAATCCGGTGGGTCTGTAATTGCTCGCTCAATTCCAGATGATGCAGAACGGGGCCTTCCCCTCCTGCCGCCATTGCTGTGTAGAGTTGAACGAGGTCTTGCAGGCTGAGGCCAACGCCGCCCAGAGAAATGGCAAGGCCCGGTGTCCCGCCCGGCAGTTTTGGCGCGGTTTTGGCTTTCCGCAATGCATCCATGACGCGGGCTGGACCCAACTCGTGTGTCAGGCGAATTACGGGGATATTCAGAGATAGCTGCAGCGCCTCGCGTATACGTATCTCACCCCGAAACACACCGTCAAAATTGCGCGGGGCGTAGCGCCCGAACATGACCGGGCTGTCGCTGATCAGGGTCTCGGGGTGCGCAAGCCCTTGATCGAAGGCAAGGCCGTAGACCAGAGGTTTCAAGGTTGATCCCGGCGAGCGAAGCGCTTGGGTCATGTCGACAAATCCCTGACGGGCATCCGCATACCCTGCCGAGCCGACCGAGGCGAGGATTTCACCGCTGTAATGGTCCGCCACAATCAGCGCGCCTGAAACACGTGGCCCCGCACCTGCTGCCGTTCGTGCAACAAGCTGTTCCAGCTGAGCTTGCAGCGATGCATCCAAGGTCAGGTCATGGGCCATCGCCTCGGGGTTTTGACGACGAACTCGATCAGTAAGGTGAGCTGCCAGTTGTGGAAACGGGCGCATCCGCTGGGGAACTGGCTCGGATGACGCCGCCTGCGCCTCAGATCGGTTCAGAACACCTTGTCTTTCCATGCGATGGAGAACCCGGTCACGCGATTCTCGTGCGGTTTCTGGTTTTCGATCTGGTCTGCGTGCCTCGGGTGATTGTGGCAGCGCCACCAGCAAAGCAGCCTGCGCGGGTGTGAGACGGACAGGATCTTTGCCGAACCAGGCGCGCGATCCCGCGCGAATCCCTTCGAGATTGCCACCATAGGGGGCGTGGGTCAGATAGAGGGTCAGAATCTGCTCTTTGTTGAGACGCTGTTCCAACGCCAATGCGACTCTAATCTGGCGGATTTTGCCACGCCAGCGTCCGGTTGTGCCATCCTCGAGCAATCGTGCAACCTGCATGGTCAACGTTGATCCGCCCGAAACAGTACGACCGTTCAACAGCGCTTGCCCGGTCGCACGCAGCATGGCCAAAAGATCGACGCCTGAATGGGCCCAGAACCTTTTGTCCTCGTACCGAACCAGCATATCGACAAAATCGCGATCCACTGATCCGGGGTGCAGGCGCCAGATGCCGTCCTCGACCGGAAAGGCCCGAAGCAGGTTGCCATTCCGGTCGCGCATCTCAACCGAGCTTTCTGCGAGGATCGGCGGCAATATGGTCGCGTTCACCCAGTCATTCAGCCGATCCCGGGTAAAAGCGGTCAAATAAAGCAACCCCGCGAGACACAGCAGTAATCTGGTTGCCTTAGGCATCGACCCATCCTTCCCAGAGTTCGGGATAGTGGGTTACGAAGCCGGACGAATGAACCTGCAGATCAGCCTCAAAATTCGTTGAAGAATACCGGACCAGTTCTTGCGAGAGGCAACTGTAAATCTGGTCTAGCTGCGCGATCGACGCGAGATCAGGTTTCAGCCAGGCTGCCTTTACGGGCGCGCTCGCAGTATTCCTCAGACCCAGTCGTCGCAGCGGCAAAAGGTTGGTGGCTGGCGTGAAGCTCAGGTCAAGATCGATGCACTCGGCGGTGTTTTCCTGCAGTTTATCATTCAGAAACCAGCCCTCGGCAGTTCGATGAAGACGCAAGGCGATATCGCGGCCACCAAACTCACCCCCAACATCCGCAGACAGGCTATGCCAGTCAGGATCGCAGCGCACATCATAGGTCAGGCAGTGATCGATGCTGCCATCGTGCCAGATTGCCTGACCGACCAGAATCCAGCCACTGTCCAGCTGAGACAGGGTGCAGCGGTCCGTGCCCTGCTGATCCAGCCGCCGCCAATGGGCTGTGGCGATGGCTGCCCGGCCTGTCATTTCACTTCGACCCGGCCTGTATCCGTCCGGGCACGGTTCTGAGGCCGATACATATCCTCAACCGATGCGGCGGGATGATGGAACTCACCCGGGGTGACCGCTCGCGCAACATAGGCCAATGTCACGGGCTGGCGGCCAAAGGCGTCAACAGCGGCAAGGAACCTGTCTGAACGGAACTCGGTATGCGTCGCCTCGGACAGGTTCAGCCAGTCCAGTGAACGCACATCGCCCGAGCGCAACAGGTTGGGGTTGTCGATCTCTATGCCTGCGGCCAGTGGATCATCAATCATCAGCCGTGCACCGCCATTTTCAAACGGTGTGACAGTCAGGACAGTGACAAACCGATCGCCGACCACAAACTCACCCGCATTCAGCGGCTCGCCTTCCATCGAGTAATATTGACGGTCGATGGCATAGCCCGTCCCGCCAGCTTCGGGCGCGATTTCAGGGATACCTGATACCGTCATCGTGATGTCGGTTGTTTCACCATCTGCTGCGGTGATGTTGAGAACATCATCCGATCCGGTTTCAAGAACCTGAACGAACGGCCCATCAACGGCTGAACCGTTGACCCGCAGCCCGGATTGCTCGGGGGTTGAGATCAGTGCATGCGCGGCAAGCAGGGACCAAGCCGCCTCTTGCGTCGAACGGTAAGTCCGCCCGGCGCTGACCCGCTGGATCAGGGCATCCCGGTCG
The DNA here is from genome assembly GCF_056537525.1 of Ruegeria sp. CE12. NCBI lineage: Bacteria > Pseudomonadati > Pseudomonadota > Alphaproteobacteria > Rhodobacterales > Roseobacteraceae > Ruegeria > Ruegeria sp. CE12. Next base: position 20,670 of record NZ_JBQFRS010000008.1, read on the forward strand.
ATGACCTCACTGCCGGCATCAACCGCGAGTGTCAGCAGACCCGCCGCATCCCGCAGGTTTGTGCCGTAGTCAGCCCGCCAAGTATATTGGTCTTGTGCTGGGCGCTGGGCCAGCATCTGTGCTGCACGGCTGAACATCGCATCCGCCCGGGTCTGATCCCCGTACGAGGCCAGTGCCGATCCAAGCTGTGCAGCGGCCAGTGGGGTATCAAATGCGTCGCCCTTGACGTCCGCGTAATAGCGCAGATCGCCCATCGAGGCCGCACCTTCCCGCGCCAATACCATCAGCGCATAGGCGATATCCTGACCGCCTTCATCGAAATCAGGGGCATAGTTGATTCGATTGCGCAGGTTGTCCATTGCCTGTGCAAAGGCCCGGTCCGGAACCTCATGACCCTGCGCACGCGCGCGCGACAGGAAGTCGGTGACATAGGCATCCAGCCAAAAATCACCGCTTTCAGCCCGCCACAATCCGAACGCACCGTTCGAGGCCTGACGCGTCAGGACACTGCGGATCGAGTCATTGATGCGTTTGTCGACCTGAGGCCCATCACCCAGCCCTGAGGCCTGTGCGACCGAAGACAGATACAGCAGCGGCAGCGCCTTACTGGTGATCTGTTCGGTGCAGCCATAGGGATATCGGTTCAACTGATCCAGCAGGCCCGGAGTGTCGAATTTGGCCAGAGGACCGGCGGATAATATGGCCCCGGCCGTACCTGGTCGAAACCCTTCGAACACATCTTGCGAGAACAGAAAGCTTTCCCCGGATCCAAGCGAAAACCGCCGTGTCAGAGCCACAACCGGGTCATTCGCACGAACAGGCATCCGCAAGGTCTGCGACAAATCCCGACCATCCGGAGTGGTGATCGAAACGCTGATTTCAGGGTCACCGACCGCGTTCGCCCGGATCGGCACCTCGAAAACGGCTTTGCCACCGGTATCCAGTGTGAAGGTACCGGGTGCAGTTCCAAGCTCAAGTCCGTTTGAAGCTGCCAGACCCAGCGCCATTTCACCGGCCGGACCATCCGCATGTATGATTTCCAGCAGCATCCGGCTTTGGTCGCCGGGGGCAAGGAAACGCGGCAGGCTTGCAGTGACAACGACCGGGTCGCGAACAATCATCTCGGCCTCAGCCTGCCCCACCGCAGATTTGGACCAGGCAACCGCCATCAGCCGCACGGTACCATTGAAGGCTGGTAGCGGGATATCGATCACGGCTTCACCGTTTTCGTTCACCTGAACCGGTCCGCTGAAAACTGCCATCAGATCCTGCGTCGGAGGAGGTGATTGGCGCCGCATCCCGGCATCATTGTCACCACCCGATCGAATGGTTCCCATTGCGCCGTTCATGCCATCAATCAGGCGGCCGTATACGTCACGCAGTTCGACACCCAACCGGCGTTGCCCGAAATAGTATCCCTGCGGGTCAGGGCTCTTGAAACCGGTGAGGTTCAGGATGCCGACATCTACCGCTGCGACTGTCAGCCAGACAGGATCACCTTTGGTGTAGTTTTCGACCTTGACGTGCGCTTCTTGCGTGTGTCGGGGCGCGCTGACCTCGGGCACATCGATACTGACATTCAGCTTGCGAACTCCCGGATCGATGGTGGCATGTGCCACACCCATTGAGCGGGCTGGATTTTGCCCGGCAGTGACATCCATGGGGCGGATGACCGTTGCCGTGACGTAGGCACCAGTACCCCAATCTTCGGTGATCTCCAGTGGGATCACGCTTTCACCCTCTGGGACGTTTATCATCCGGCGGTGTATCAGCCGGTTCGACAGGACCTCGATCTGTGCGATGCCTGCCATGCGCGGTACGATCCGCAATTGTGCCGTTTCCCCCGGGCGATAGCTGTCGCGATCCAGCGACATTTCCAGCCGATCTGGTGAGGTCGAAGCATCTGCAGCCTGGTACCAGCCCGCATAAAAATCGACAGCCGATTCTGCATAAGTGCCATCCACGCGCTGTACGACCAATTCATATCGACCCCAGTCGACCGGCTGGTTCAGCGTCAATGGCTCAGACGTGAAATCAACCTCACCCGTCGCCACGCGGGTACGTCGGGTGGTTGGTTCCCAATTCCAGTTTCCATAGAGCTGGTACCATTGATAGCGTGTTTCGACCCGGTTCAGTGTCCAGCGCAGGCGCATTGGGTTGGGTGAAAGATCAGGGGACAACCCGACGATCTGGAAGGATGCTTCTGTGCCCTCAGCGATCACGTCATCAAACATGGGTTTGATGCCAATTACCGATTGGGGCGGCAGGACGGGTGCAGTGAGGCGACGTTCGACCGGGCGGCCTGATCCATCCGCCAATCGGGCAATAACCGTTGCCTCTATTGGTTTTCCTTCAGTCTCTAAATTGGGGATTTCAATCGGAATCGTGGCGAGGCCTGCAGCATTAGTACGCGCATCTCCGAAGTAACTGCTTTTGGTTGAAATCTCGGCATCATAGCGACCAAAACGGTATCCATCATAGCCGGGAACGGTTTCAGCAGGGCGCGCAATCACCTGTCCGTCGATGGTCAGGTCGGAACCCGGCGCACCAAACAGATAACGGGCATCAATATTCAACGGCGGCGTGTCGCCCGGACGTAGGGGTGCATTTGGCAGGGTAAGTTCAAAGTCGATGCGTTCAGGCAGAAAATCTTCGACCAGAACGGTTTCACGCGCTAGCGCCTCACCCTTTGGGTCCGACTTAATCTCGATCCGCCATGCACCGCGCGGCACATCCGCTGCGACGGGCAGCGCAAAGACATGCCCCCCAGCCACGCCGCCATCCGAAATGACGCGTCGATATTCAACTCCGTCAGGTCGATGCAGGATCGCGGTCAGCGGCAGACCTTCAATCGCTTGTGCCGTACCATCGCGCGACAGGGCTGTGACATGGATTGTCTCGCCCGCGCGATAAGCGCCGCGATCAGTGGCCAGGAAAACATCCACCGGACCGGCGGGCGCACGGCCCTCGACGCCACGATCAGACAGGTCAAAGGCGGGATCGGTCAGGGACAAGAAGCTGAAATCCGTATCACCATCGATTGCCATGACCAACGCAGGCGCGCTCGCCCCGGTTCCGCGGGTCAGACCGGGATCAAAACGCGCATACCCTTGGGCATCCGTTTGGGCGGTTGCGATCACCGCGTTCGCGTTGGACACAAGCGATATATCGACACCCTCACGTGGCTCTGCATTATGAAGCCCGCGAACGGTGACGTGCAGGCCATCAGTGCCAAGTGCAGTGCTGATTCCCAGATCGGACAGAACAAACCACTGGGTCGCCCCCGGATCATCATATGGATCCGCCCCCGGAACCCGAGCAGTCAAAGCATATATGCCTGCCGGCTGCTCTGCGATCGCCTCGGCCATAGGCAGGCGGGCAGTCATGTCCTGGTTCAGCTCTGAAGCGACCTGCGCAGTACCAGTCCAGATCGCTTCGGCGATTTCGTCCGAGAACTCCTCTTCTTCCCATTGGCTAAGCGGGCGGCCAAAGAAATCCTGTTGCACGGAACGCAGGAGATTGCGGTCGCTGACCCGGCGCAATGTCAGGTCCAAGGTGGTGGTATTCACTGTCTCGACCGGCAAAGCCGCGTCTGCGGATTTCGGCAGCACATAGCTGCGACCCGGAAACCGGACCGACGGCGCGCGATCGCGTACATAATGCGTCAGTTCCACATCGCGGTTCAGGGTTTCGCCGGATGCAGAGGGCAGACCTTGTCGCAGGGTCATGCGATAGCGCTTGCCGTGTTCAACGCCGTCAACACAGAGCTGAGACCCATCGGCTTGTACCACTAACCCGTCATTATTGCGTTGTACGAAGGGGTCGTAATCAACGCCCGCTTTGATCAGTTTTTCTGAAAACTCGACACAGATGCGGGGTGCAGCAGCGTTGCTTTCGACACTGCTGTCGACAACGCGGAACCCGTATTTCCCGATCGCATCGGTCAACGCCGCCAGCACATCTTCGCGCGGCTGGACCTGTTCGGCTAGCCTCAGGGCGGGGATCATATCCCGACCGCGTTCGCTTTCTTCAAGCGCATTTGCCATCACCATAAGCGCGGCGATCTGTGTTCCGGGGTTTTCGGCGCGCAGGTACCCGTTGATCGACGCATTCAGCGCGCGCTGCCTCATGTCTCGCTTTTCATTCCAGCCAGACGGTGAAATGGCCAATAGCAATCGGGCGTATTCGACCCAGAGATCGGGCGCATCGCTAAGCGAAACTGCAATACCGGTCCATTGCATTGCCTGCGTTGCATTGCCGGCACTTCTTGCAGCCCCCAGTACGGCATTCAGATCTTGTCCACCTGCGGTGTGAAGAAAACCCAGATCCCGGGATTGTTGGCCAGCGCTTTCGAGATCGGATGGGCGCAGAAATCCAAGGGCTTCGGCGCGCGTTCTCGCCAATGTTAGGGTCTGTTCTGGCGTCGAGATCTTTTGAGCGGACAACGCGCCTTCGTAAGGTTCCTGACGGTTTACTCCGCTCTTGGGGAAACAGGCATCTGAACGGGTATTGTAGGTAAATGCAGTACAGTTTGCGTTGGCCGAACAGGCCTGAATGCACGATTTCAAATCGGTATCGAACAGCGCATCCAGATCCGAGCCATAAAAGTCCGCATCCCGTGTGGTGATATAGCGGAACTCTGGCACCAAAGACTGAGCCTGAACCAGAGCGGTTTGCAGAAAAATTGAAAGAAAAGAAGCAATTGAAGTCAAAACAAAGCGGCGCATCACGACCTCCTATTTGGCAAGATCGTCGCATGAGCGCCCTTTCCATTGCAACGGCTTAAACACTTTTTCACGCTCTGCCGGAATGCTGTCTTCAGACTGACCCGGGATAAGACAGATGAGTCTTGCAGACAAACTTGCAAAAGAACGACGCGCCAGATTGGCGGCAGAGCGATTGCTTGACCTCAAGCAGGCAGAATTGTCTGCCGCAAATCGCAAACTGGGCCGTCACGCCATGGCACTGACACGGCAAATAGGCGAAACGCAGGCCGAAGTGGCAACCGTTCGGGATGAAAACGAAAAGGTCAAATCCGACCTGACAGTTGCAAACGCCAAGATCGAAGTCGCTGAGCGTCGATTGTGGCATTCGATTCAGACCATACAGGACGGGTTTGCCTTTTTTGACGGCGATAGCCGGTTGATTGGCGCCAACACCGCATATCTGAGCGTGTTCGAGGGGTTGGAGGAGGTCGCGCCTGGTATTTCCTATACTCGAATGCTTGAGCTTATGACGCGTGAGGGCATTGTTGATATCGGTTCGGAACCAGTTGAGGAATGGCAGGCCAGAATGCTAGCGCGCTGGGCGCGGACAAACCCGCCACCCATCGTTATTCAACTGTGGAACGGTCAATACATCAAGTTGATCGATCAGCGCGGGCAGGGCGGCGATGTAGTGAGCCTTGCCCTGAACATCACATCTTCGGTCCGGCATGAGGCCGAGTTGAACGCCGCGCGCGAACGGGCTGAGGCAGCCAACCGGGCAAAGTCAGCTTTTCTGGCCAACATGAGCCACGAAATCCGGACACCGATGAACGGGATCGTCGGGATGACAGAGTTGCTGACCGAAACACCTCTGGGTGAGGAGCAGCGCCTCTATGTCAACACGATCCGAAACTCGGGTGAGGCATTGCTGGTCATTATCAATGATGTTCTTGATTACTCCAAGATCGAAGCGGACAAGCTGACCCTGCATCCCGAACAGTTTGATCTGGAGCGTTGTATTCTTGAAGTGGCGATGTTGCTTCAGCCCAGCGTTCGGGACAAAGGGCTGACGCTGCTGGTCGATTACGATCTGTTTCTGCCCACTTTGTTTGTCGGCGATCCGGGCAGGGTTCGACAGATACTGACCAATCTGGTGGGCAATGCGGTCAAGTTTACCTCGCACGGGCATGTCCTGATCCGTGTGACCGGTGTTCCCAACGCTGAGGCGCAGACCTGCGACATTCACATCGCGATCGAAGATACCGGGATCGGCATTGAGGCAGAAAAGATCAGCCACATTTTTGGCGAGTTCAATCAGGTAGAAAATGAAAAGAACCGCGAATTCGAAGGCACCGGACTTGGGCTGGCCATCACCAAACGCCTGATCACGATGATGGGCGGAACGGTCTGGGTTGAAAGTGATTTGGGTGAGGGATCATGTTTTGGCTTCCGGGTAACCCTGCCCACAGCCGAGGGACCTCAACCCGCACCGCCTGATCTGGCGGATCGTTTGAAACATGTCCTGGTGGTCGAAGATCTTGCCGCCAATCGGGCCATCCTCAGCAAGCAGCTGCGCAGGCTGGGGTCCCGGGTGACGGTTTGTGAAACCGGGGCTGAGGCGCTATCGCGTGTGGATGACACGGTCGACCTGCTTTTGTGCGACCATGATCTGCCAGACATGGATGGGCTGGAGCTTGCTGCAACCCTAAGCGATCGTGGCTGGGTCGACCTTCCTATCGTTGTGATGTCAGCCAATCCGGGCATGATACACGCCGATCCTGCGCATCGCCTGATTGAAAGTGTGTTGCAAAAGCCCATTCCCCGGGCCGAGCTTTACACGCGCCTGATGGCTCTTGGGACATCGACATTTGAACCGACTGAACTCAGCATTCTAGAAACAGAGGTGACTTTGTCACCGCGCAGTTCAGAAGGGCAGAGAATGATGCGTGTGCTCGCGGCTGAGGACAATCGAACCAATCAGTTGATCCTCAAAAAGATGACCAAGAATCTGAACATCGACCTGCAATTCGTATCTAACGGGCTGGAAGCCATTGATGCTTTCGGTGATTTTGACCCCGATCTGATTTTCATGGACATCTCGATGCCTGGAATGGATGGAAAGCAAGCGACAGGTGAAATTCGACGACAAGAGATTGGGACGGGGCGGCACGTTCCTATCGTTGCGCTAACGGCTCATGCGATGGCCGGCGATGATCAGGGCATTCTTGCTGCAGGTCTTGATCACTACCTTACCAAACCGCTGCATAAGAAGCTGATCTGTGACATGATCTCCAGCCATTGCCCGGCAGACGCCAGGCCCGTCCTTGTCGATCCTGTGAGGGATGAATAGGTTCACTGAATGAGTGATGATCGAAGTTTCCGCCCCCGTGCATTAGGTGAGATTGCAATACGTTGCGCCGACATGGGCGCGATGGTGAAATTCTACGAGCATGTGATCGGACTCGAGCGTCTGAGCGGAGATCACAACAGCGCCATCACCTTCTTTCGAATTGCCGAAGGGTTCGGTGGGCATACCCAGGTACTGGCCCTCTTTCACCATACTGCAGCACCGCGACCGGGGTTGCATCCCACCGGAGCGGATCGACCTGTGACCGGAGGTGCATCTGCTCTGCATCACATCGCATTGTCGCTGCCGTTTCATGAGCAGGATGCGGTGATGCGCTGGTATGACGAAATCGCGCAGCCTTATCGCGTAGAGGAATTCGGCTGGATCGGTTGGCGGGGAATATTTACCGAAGATCCAGAAGGCAACACAGTCGAACTGGTTGCCTATGACCCGTCGATGCTGGATCAGGCCTGATAAGGGCGCACAAAGACCGGTTTGTCTTCTTGTGACAACTCAGGGCGATATTCATAGCCTCCGGAATCGAAATCCAGCAAGCCGTTGGTATCGGTCAAACGGTGCTGAATGACATAGCGCGCCATCGCTCCGCGTGCTTTCTTGGCAAAGAAACTGACGATCTTGGGTGTGCCGCCTTTGTCTTCCATGAATACAGGTGTGATGACCCTCAATTTCAGCGCTTTGGGGTCTACTGCACCGAAATATTCCTGGCTGGCGCAGTTCACCAATACATCTGATCCGATCTCTGCGCCTTGCGTGTTCAGCGCTTTGCTTAGCTGATCGCGCCAGTACTCATACAGGTTCTTACCGCGCCGGGTTTTCAGCTTACTGCCCATTTCCAGTCGATACGCCTGAATCGCATCCAGCGGGCGCAGCACGCCATAAAGCCCGGACAGAATGCGCAGATGATCTTGCGCCCACGCCATTTCATCAGCATCCAGCGAAGCAGCCTCCAAACCCTGATAGGTGTCACCGGCAAACGCCAGTGCAGCGGGTCTTGTGATACTTGCTTCGGGGGTATCCGAAAACGCGCGATACCTGTCGCGATTCAGGCGGGCCAGATCGTCGCTCAGATCCATCAGCTTTTTCAGGTCACCGAGGGTCAGGTTACGAGCTGTTTTTGACAGGCGAATGGCATCATCCTGAAAGGCGGGTTGCGTCGCCTCGACTTCACGTTCAGCCCAGTCCAGCCGCTTGGCCGGGGAAATCACTACCAGCATATCCGCCCTCGTTCTCGCGTGTTCGGAATGTATCTAGCTTGCCATCTGCAGCACGTCCAGAAACGCCGCGCCAAAACGTTCTGCGCGGCGTTCGCCCAACAGCTGCTCCAAAGCGCGGGCGTCGCCGCTGCGCATTTGCGCAACCTTGGCCAACTGCGAAGCGGAACAGGTTAATGGCTTGTCGATCCCGTCCGGACCCCGCGACAATTGCGATTGCACTTCAAGCAACCGATCATAGATCTCCCCCTGATCGCGTCCAGCCAGCCTGCGCCGCGCTGGATGAACGGCTTCGATCGCTCCTGCGACCACCTCAAGGAACGTATCTCCGTAGCGCTCCAGCTTTTTTGCTCCAACACCACCAATCCGGGCCATGTCGTCCAGCGTCGCGGGGCGTTTTTCAGCCATTTCTATCAGTGTGCGGTCGGGAAAAATGACATAGGCCGGGACCCGTGCGGATTCCGCTAGTGCGCGCCGTTTGGCCTTGAGCGCGGATAGCAGCGGTGCGTCTTCTTCGGAAACCATCATCTTGACGGCAGGGCGGCGTTCGGCTTTGCGGAGCGTGTCCTTGCGCAGGCTGATCTGTGCCTCGCCTTTCAGGATCGGTTTGGCCGCTTCGGTCATGCGCAGCGCGCCGTGGCGCTCTGGATCAGGACGCACCAGATCATGTCCCATCATCTGCCGGAATATTGCCTGCCATTGCGGGCGCGACCATTCCTTGCCGATCCCATAGGTCGAAAGCTCATCATGGCGCCGCGCGCGGATTTTGTCCGTTTCATTGGCCAGCAGGATGTCGATCAAATGGCCCGAGCCAAACCACTCCTCGGTTCGCAAAATCGCGGACAAGGCCATACGAACCGGGGTGGTGCCGTCAAACACCTCGGGTGGGCTGTCGCATAGATCGCATTTACCGCAGGGCGCAGCCTGTTCGCCAAAATATCCCAGCAAGGTCTGGCGGCGGCATACCAGCGCTTCGGCCAATCCCAGCAAGGCGTTCAGCCGCGCATGATCTGCCATACGTCGTTCCGGCGGGGCCAACCCTTCGTCGATTTGCGAGCGGCGAAGGCGGATATCGTCGGGCCCAAACAGCGTCAGGGTCTCGGCAGGTCCGCCATCGCGGCCCGCGCGACCGATTTCCTGATAGTAGGCCTCAATGGATTTCGGCAGATCAGCATGGGCGACCCAACGGATGTCCGGTTTGTCGATACCCATCCCAAAGGCCACCGTCGCAACGACGATCAGACCATCTTCGCGCGCGAAACGGGTTTCGACGATGCGGCGATCTTCAGCCTTCATCCCACCATGGTAATGGCAGGCGGAATGCCCCTCGGCGCGCAAGGCCTGTGCCAGCACCTCGGTTTTGTTGCGGGTGCCGCAATAGACAATGCCCGACTGGCCTTTACGAGCTTCGGCGAAGTCGAGGATTTGCTTGCGAGGGCCATCCTTGGAGGAAAAAGCCAGGTGAATATTGGGGCGATCAAACCCGCGCAGGAATTTGTTGGGCGGAGCGCCGTCGAACAGCTTTTCGACGATCTCATCCTGCGTTTCGGCATCAGCCGTTGCCGTGAAAGCCGCCAGAGGCACGTTCAGCGCGCGGCGCAGCTCTCCGATCCGCAGGTAATCAGGGCGGAAATCATGGCCCCATTGGCTGACGCAATGCGCCTCGTCCACGGCGATGAGGTTCACGTTGATCCGACGCAGCATCCCTAGCGCGGACCCGGCCGCGAGGCGTTCCGGCGCCATGTAAAGCAGTTTCAGCCGCCCGGCCTCCAACGCGTCCCATACGGCATCGGTTTCTTCCGGCGTGTTGCCCGAGGTCAGCGCTCCGGCCTCGACCCCGGCCTCTTGCAACCCGCGCACCTGATCGCGCATCAGGGCGATCAGTGGTGAGATCACCACCGTCACACCATCCCGCATCAGGGCAGGCAGTTGATAACACAGGGATTTGCCGCCACCCGTGGGCATGATCGCCAACACATTTTCGCCGGCGGTCACGGCATCGACGATCTCTTCCTGCCCGGGGCGGAAGTCGTCGAATCCAAAGACATCTCGCAGCATAGGTGCGGCGTCGAACATGCGCGGGGTGGCCCTGTTTTAAGGTTTATCTGCTCTTAAGACAGAACCATCACATACTAAGAATCTGTGAACAAGAGGTCAGTAGAAATAGACCGCATTGTTTATGAGAATGATCCGCAACGCATAGACACCAATAAGCACTACTAAGGGTGTCAGATCCAACCCACCCATATTGGGCAGAATTCGGCGGATTGGCCCGTAAACGGGCTCCAGAATACGGTTCAGGCCGTACCATATCTGCGCTACCAGCTGTTGGTGCAGGTTGAGCACCTGAAAGTTGATCAGCCAGCTCATGATCACATGGGCAAGAATGATGAACCAGACAATGTTCAGGATCAGCAACAGTATTTGGATCAGCGACAGCATGGGAACTCCGTTTTCACATCTGATGAGAGGTAAGCGCACCCGCGACAAAGAGCAAGGCTGTCCCAACAGAACGCTTGCGAAATGATCCAAAGGCCCGTCTTATAAGAACAAAGACGTTGTGGGGCAGTGATGGCAGAAATATCCAAGCGCAAGCGCATTTGGGGCTGGTGGTTTTTCGACTGGGCCAGTCAGCCATACCACACGCTGTTGGTGACTTTCGTATTCGGTCCTTATTTCGCCGGGGTCGCGGCAGAGTATTATCTGACGGCTGGTCTGGACGGCGATGCCGCTGATGCACGGGCGCAGACGGTTTGGGCCAATTGCATGACCATCATCGGTCTGATCATCGCTTTCGGCGCCCCGTTGATGGGGGCCATGGCCGATGTATCGGGGCGGCGTATTCCTTGGATATTCGCTTTTTCGGTCATGTATGCAGTGGGGTCGGCGGCGCTGTGGTACACAATGCCCGACGGCTCGAACATGTGGCTGATGCTTTCCGCATTCGGGGTGGGCTTTATTGGCGCGGAATATGCACTGATCTTCATCAACTCTCAGCTGCCCGATCTGGGGGATGACAACGAAGTGGGTGAGATTTCGGGATCGGGCTTTGCCTTCGGCTATTTCGGCGGCCTGATCTCACTGGCGATCATGCTGGCGCTTTTTGTCGAACAGGCCAATGGCAAGACATTGATCGGAATAGACCCGGTGTTTGGTCTCGACGCTTCTACGCAGCAGGGCACGCGTTTTGTAGGGCCCTTCACTGCTGGCTGGTTCATCCTGTTCATGGTGCCTTACTTCCTTTGGGTCCGGGATGATGCGCCAAAAGACCAAAGAGGCAGCGTGGGTGAGGCGCTAAGCATTTTGGCCAAATCCATCTCGAACCTGCGGCACCGGGTCAGTCTGGCCAGCTACCTGGGTTCATCCATGTTTTATCGGGATGCTCTGAACGGGCTTTATACTTTTGGTGGCGTCTATGCGCGGCTGGTTCTGGAGTGGGACCTGATTAAGATCGGGGTCTTTGGTATCGTCAGCGTTCTGGCGGCCGCTGCCTTTTCATGGGTCGGGGGGAAACTGGACAAGAAATACGGCCCTAAACCAGTGATTTTGGTGGCCATCTGGGTTCTGATCTTTGTTTGCACAACCATCGTCTCGATGGACCGGACCCAGATTTTCGGGATCGCTTTGCCCGAGGGATCCGGCCTGCCCGACATGGTTTTCTTTGGCTGCGGCGTTCTGATCGGCGGGATGGGCGGCATTCTGCAATCTGCCAGCCGTTCAATGATGGTGCGTCATACCGACCCCAAGGCCCCGGTCGAGAGCTTTGGGCTCTATGGTCTTTCGGGCCGTGCTACTGCCTTTGCCGCGCCGATGCTGATCGGGATTGCAACAACCGTGACCGGTAGCGCAAGACTGGGGGTGTCACCTATCGTTCTGTTGTTTATTCTGGGGCTATTCCTGATGCGCTGGGTAAGACCGGAAGGGGATCAGAGCAGATGATTTTACTACGATTTTTGGCAATACTGGCAACAATCGCTTTGGCAGGCACCGCAGGGGCGCAGCCCCTTGCTAAGCAACTGTTCGGGGCACAAAAGCAAAGTTCACAGCAGAAACCGGCCGCCTTCGGCAGTTATTCGCGCGGATGTGCTGCCGGATCGGTGCAACTGGCCGAGACCGGACCGACATGGCAGGCCATGCGCCTGTCGCGCAATCGCAATTGGGGGCACCCCGATGCGATCGACTATGTGCAGGACCTCAGCAAATTCGCAGCCAAACAACCGGGTTGGAACGGTCTCTATATCGGGGATATCAGCCAGCCGCGTGGCGGGCCGATGACATCCGGACACCGCAGCCATCAGCTGGGATTGGATATCGATATATGGATGCTTCCTGGGGACAACATGCGTCTCAGCCGCAAGGCACGCGAAAACATCTCATCGATCTCGTTGCGCCGCGCCAACGGGGCCTATGTGAACGGCAACTGGACCAAACAGCACCACGCCGTTTTGCGTGAGGCTGCCAAGGACAAGCGCGTAGCGCGCATCTTTGTCTTTCCAGGGGCCAAGGTTCAGATGTGCAACGATGAAAAGGGCAACCGGGCATATCTGCGCAAGATACGCCCCTGGTGGGGACATCATTATCATTTCCATGTTCGTTTGAAGTGTCCCCGAGGATCCAAGGGCTGTGTCAATCAGGACGCGCCACCCAAAGGAGATGGTTGTGCCGAGGCGCAGCAATGGGTGCGCAACATCCTGAACCCACCGCCACCGGACCCCAACGCTCCGGCGCCTAAGAAACGACGCGAATACGTTCTGGCCGATTTGCCGCAGCAATGTACATCGGTTCTGCAATCCAACTGATTGCAGCGCTGCTGCTGGCAGGTTCGGTTTGGGCGGTTGAAGTTAAAACAGCCACCCCTCTCGATAGCTATGTCTGGCGTCACAATGCCGATTGGTTTGGCGGTTTCTCCGCCATCCATATCTCTGACGATGGACGCCAAATGATCGCACTCAGCGACCGGGCAACCCTTGTGACCGCCCGAATTGAGCGTGATGAGGACCAGATCGCCGGGATCGAGATATTGGGCCACTGGCCTGTACTCTCGAGCAAGGGCCGTATCATGTTGGGCTGGGCCGGGGACTCCGAAGGGATTGCAATCGCTCCGGACGGGTCGTTTTACATTTCATTCGAGGGCGTCCACCGGGTTGCACACTATGCAGCGCCCGGTGCCCGGGCACGCGTACTGCCGCGACCCAAGGCTTTTGAAACACTTGATCGCAACGGGTCTTTCGAGGGGCTGGCGATTGATGACCGGAGCCGCCTTTACACCCTGACCGAAAAGAGCAGGACGGCTGAGGGAGATATTCCTGTTTACCGCTGGAACGGGCAGGCCTGGTCAACGCCGTTTGTCCTGCCTCAGCGAGGTGGGTTCCTGCCCGTGGCCGCCGATTTCGGTCCCGATGGGCGGTTCTACGTGTTGGAGCGTTCGGTCTCTTTGACCGGCTTTCGTTCGCGCCTGCGCCGCTGGCAGGTTGAGGAGGACATGCCCAAATCCGAAGAGATCCTGATCGAGACTGGCACTGGGACGCATGACAATCTTGAGGGATTGTCGATTTGGCGCGACCCTCAGGGGCGGTTGCGTGCCACGATGATTTCGGACGACAACTTTCTGGTTTTGCAGCGCACAGAGCTGGTTGAGTATCTGCTGCCGGACTGACTTGCCAAACACAATCCCAGAGTCTAAAAGCGCGGCTTGCCTTGGGATGAACCCTTGGCCAAGTCGCCGCTACCTTGTCAAAACGGGCATCTGAAAATGCAACGCGCTTATATACCCGGCATTATTGCCATGGCCGCCATTGTTGTGGCCTCGAACATTCTGGTTCAGTTTCTGCTGCTCGATGGTCTGTTGACCTGGGGCGCATTTACGTATCCGCTGGCCTTTCTGGTCAATGACATCATGAACCGCGTCTACGGCGTTGGCCCGGCCCGCAAGGTCGTGTTTGCCGGCTTTCTGACCGGTGTCGTCTGCTCGCTGATCGGTACACAGATCATGCTTCAGGGCGACGGCTTTACCTATGCTGCCGTACCATTGCGGGTCGCCGTTGCATCGGGAACGGCTTTCCTGATCGCTCAGTTGGCCGACATCACCGTATTCAATTCGCTGCGTGGCGGGCGTTGGTGGCGTGCACCGCTGGCATCGACGCTGGTCGGATCGGCGCTGGATACCACGCTGTTCTTTACCATCGCCTTCTCGGCTTCGGTCACAGTATTCGGCGCTGATGCGGATGCTGCGATTAGCTGGGCGTGGGAACCTGTTCCATTCATGCTGTCCGGCCCGATGGCGCCGCTTTGGGTGACACTGGCCTTTGCAGACTGGCTGGTGAAACTTTCGCTGGCTCTGATCGCGCTGATCCCGTTCAAGGTGATCGTTGCGCGGCTGACTGCGCAGGCTGCATAAAAAAGTGCTTTGAGAATGGCACAACTTGTGTCACGCTCATTGTTAACCGCAACAGATAGAAAAGGAGGTGATCCAGTGTCGAGAAAGAGATTGGAGAGAGGTGTCGGAACAACCGGGGGGAAAATCTGCTGAGGCAGCCCTTGGCGGAGCGCTCGCTCCGGCTGGTCGATTGATCTAACCGACCCCACCTCCTATGCTTTCGAAGGGCCGTTCCATTGGGGCGGCCCTTTTCGTTCCCGCAACCGGATCTTAATATTGCGCCATGTTACGCGTTTCAGACGATATCACCCTGCAGGACTGGGAAATGACCGAGAGCTTTGTACGCTCATCGGGCCCCGGCGGGCAGAACGTGAACAAGGTCTCGACCGCTGTTGAATTGCGGTTCGAGGCCGCGCGCTCACCCTCTCTGCCGGATCCGGTCAAAACGCGGCTCAAGCGGTTGGCCGGTCGGCGCTGGACCAAAGAGGGGGCGATTATCATCCAGTGTGAGGAAACCCGATCGCAGGCACGCAACCGTGAGATCGCCCGGACACGTCTGGCAGAATTGATCGCCCGCGCTCTGGTCAAGCCCAAGCGGCGGATTGCCACCAAACCCACCTATGGATCGGTCAAACGCCGGTTGGCAGCCAAAAAAGCACGATCGGATGTGAAGGCGATGCGTGGAAAAGTCTCTGAAGAATGAACTGGTATCTTTTTGCGGCATTGCTAGTCTGACCCACAACAGGGATCAGAGGGCAAGATCATGAGGTTAGAGGGAAAAACCGCAATCGTGACCGGTGGCGCCTCGGGGTTTGGTGCCGGGATTGTCGAGAAATTCCTGGTCGAGGGTGCCCGTGTGATGATCGCGGATATCAATGGTGAGGCGGCCGCTGAACTGGCACATCGGCTCGGGCCTCAGGCAGTCTCGCAGCAGGTCGATGTTGCAGATGGCGCGTCAGTACAGGACATGGCGGATGCTGCGCTTGCAGGGTTCGGGCATCTCGACATTCTGGTGAACAATGCCGGCGTCACACATCTGCCAACCCCGCTGGAAGACGTCAGCGAAGAGGATTTCGACCGCGTTTACAACGTGAACATGAAATCGGTGTACCTGACCGCGCGCGCCCTGATGCCACATATGAAGTCACGGGGGGTTGGCGCGGTTCTGAACGTTGCTTCAACCGCTGGATTGTCGCCGCGCCCAAATCTCAATTGGTACAATGCCTCCAAAGGCTGGATGATCACCGCCACCAAGACCATGGCTGTGGAACTTGCGCCCGCTGGCGTGCGCGTGAATGCAATCTGTCCTGTGGCGGGTGAGACCCCCTTGCTGAAATCATTCATGGGGCAAGACACGCCCGAAATTCGTGCCAAATTTCTGTCGACGATTCCATTGGGTCGATTCTCGACGCCAGAGGATATGGCCAACGCCGCTTGTTTCCTGTGTTCGGACGAGGCCAGCATGATTACCGGAGCCGCGCTGGAAGTGGATGGCGGGCGGTGCATCTGACCTCAAACTGTTTAGTGGAGGTGACGTGATGACCCCCGGACCCAGAAACCTGATTACCGATGTGCCCGGCTTGTTGGTCGGCAACGCTCAGGACGCGTCCCTGAAATCCGGGACAACTGTTCTGACCGCGGAAAAGCCATTTGCTGCGTCGGTCCATGTGATGGGTGGGGCACCGGGAACACGGGAAACCGATCTTCTGGCGCCAGATAAAACGGTGTCTCGCGTGGATGCGATTGCCTTGTCCGGTGGGTCAGCCTTTGGCCTCGACGCCTGTTCAGGTGTCTCGGATGCATTGCGGCGCCGAAAGCGTGGATTTCCTGTCGGCAACGCAATCGTGCCAATTGTTCCCGGCGCGATTTTGTTCGATCTGCTCAACGGTGGTGACAAGAATTGGAGGGACAACCCCTACCGTGCGCTCGGGCAGGCAGCATTTGAATGCGCTGCAGAGGATTTCGCCCTTGGAACCGTTGGGGCGGGAACTGGAGCATTGGCTGCCATGCACAAGGGTGGGCTTGGTTCTGCCTCGATGCGAATGGATAACGGCATCACAGTGGGTGCGCTGGTTGCAGCCAATCCGCTAGGCAGTGTCGCCACGCCGGGGGATCGCCATTTCTGGGCTGCGCCATTCGAGCTCGGTGACGAGTTCGGTGGGCTTGGCCCGGATCCGTCATCGGGGCTGGGGCGTCACCCGTTCAGCCGCAAGGCCGAAGCAATGCGCCCCGCCGCGCCAGAGCAAACCAATACAACAATTGCAATTGTGGCAACCGATGCTGCCCTCACCAAGCCGCAGTGCCATCGCCTATCGGTGGCTGCGCATGACGGGATCGCGCGGGCCATTGTCCCGGCACATACTCCGGGCGATGGGGATCTCGTGTTCGGGGTCAGCACGGGATCGCGCACTCTGGAAACCGATGCAGAACTTGGCCTTTTGGGTCATATCGCATCGCTGTGTCTGGCCCGGGCCATTGCAAGGGCAATCTATCTTGCGACGCCCGCAGAAGGGGACCTGCTGCCCTGTTGGTCGGAATTGCACGACATCGATTGACTTTGGCGTATATGCCGCAGCGACACTCTGCCATCGCGCGGCAATCTGCGCGTTGACTCTCCCCCGTGCCAGCGCTCCATTCAGGTCAGCCAATACGTATCGGAGCAAAGCTATGAATCGCATCCTCGCAACAGCACTTGTGGGCCTTTTGGCCGTACCCGCCTATGCCGAAGGCGATGCAGAGGCTGGCAAGAAAACCTTCAACAAATGCAAATCCTGCCACATGATCGCTGATCCTGACGGTGAGGTGATCGTCAAGGGCGGTAAAACCGGGCCGAACCTGTATGGTATCGCAGGACGCACCGCGGGTACCGTCGAGGGCTTCAAATACGGTGACAGCATCGTAGAAGCCGGGGAAAACGGACTGGTCTGGGATGAGGCAAACTTTGTCGAATATGCGCAGGATCCCAAAGCGTTCCTGAAAGACTACCTGGGCGAAACTTCTGCCAAGTCCAAAATGACCTTCAAGCTTAAGAAGGGTGCAGAGGACGTATACGCCTATATCGTCAGCGTTTCGGGCGAATAACGCCTGGTCCTAAGTCGTTTCTAAAGTTCTGAGAGGCCGCAGCACCTGCGGCCTTTCGTGCGCTTGATCATAAGCAGGATCAGCGCCACCTTGGAGATACGCGGATTGTGGTGCTACCCACGCCCGTACTTTGCAATGAAACGCCAAGCCGACCTGGCCACAGCCACACCCGCCATTGCCGCCCAAAAGCGGTCAGGCAGCAGGAGACGTTAAAATGGGAAGCATGATCCCGGCCTGGGTTGAGGGCGAATTGACGCCCGTGGACAAGCTGGAGGCGCATGAAAAGGGCCTCAAGCACAAGGCTGTGTCGGTGTTTGTCGTCAGAGGAACCGAGATTCTGATGCAACGCCGGGCGCTGGGCAAGTATCACACGCCCGGCTTGTGGGCGAATACCTGTTGTACGCATCCCGACTGGGATGAAAGCGCATCCATTTGTGCGGTGCGACGCCTGCGTGAAGAACTTGGTATCGCGGGGCTTTATCCCGAGTATCGTCACAGGCTGGAATATCATGCGGATGTTGGCAATGGCATGGTCGAGAACGAAGTTGTCGACGTGTTCCTTGCCCATTCGCGAGGTCCGCTGAAAATCGAGCCTAATCCAGACGAAGTCATGGATATTAGGTGGGTCGACTACCATGATCTTCTGGCCGAAGTCCAGCGCCACCCCGAGCGTTTCACGCCATGGCTCAAAATCTATCTGCACAATCACGCGGATACGATTTTTGGTCCTGATCTGATCATGTCAGCGCATTCCTGACGGTCAAAGTTAAACCCTGCCTTGCAAGGGACGCCCAAGCCGCCTAAATCAACGCGTCATGGCCAAGCAAAAGACAGACCCGAATTACAAGGTAATTGCCGAAAACCGGCGTGCGCGCTTCGATTACGCAATCGAAGACGATCTTGAGTGCGGCATTGTGCTGGAGGGATCCGAGGTCAAATCCCTGCGTGCGGGTGGTTCGAACATTGCTGACAGCTATGCATCGGTCGATGACGGTGAGCTGTGGCTGGTCAACAGCTATATCGCGCCCTACGAACAGGCGAAGGTTTTCAAACACGAAGAGCGTCGCCGCCGCAAACTGCTGGTTTCCCGCAAGCAGATGTCTGATCTTTGGAACGCGACACAACGCAAAGGTATGACGCTGGTGCCGCTGGTTCTGTATTTCAACCACAAAGGCCGGGCTAAGATTAAGATCGGCATCGCCAAGGGTAAGAAAACCCACGACAAACGCGAAACTCAGGCCAAACGTGACTGGTCACGCCAGAAACAGCGGCTGATGAAGGATCACAGCTGATCCTTCATCTTAAGTTCTAGAATGCCATTGCTGCCGAAACCGCGCGTTTCCAGCGGTCATATGCAGCATCGCGATCTTCAGCGGACAGTTCCGGTTCGAATTTCCGATCCAGCGCCCAGGTTTGTGCAAACCCCGCCTGATCCGGATAGACACCGGCACGCATTCCCGCCAGCCATGCTGCGCCCAGTGCAGTGGTTTCCTGCATAACCGGGCGATCTACGGGTGCTCCAAGGAAATCCGACAGACCCTGCATGGCCCAGTCAGATGCGCTTGCGCCCCCATCAACCCGTAACGTGACATCGGTATCTGCGCCCCAGTCGCCCTGCATCGCGTGCCACAGGTCGCGGGTTTGGAACGCGATGCTTTCCAGCGTGGCGCGGGCCAATTCGGCGCGGCCTGAGTTTCGTGTCAGGCCAAATACAGCGCCCCGGCAATCCGGTTGCCAATAAGGGGCACCAAGCCCGGTAAAGGCTGGAACCAGCACCACATGCTGGTTCGGATCAGCCTGCGCGGCCAATTCGCCGCTTTGCGGTGCTGTCTCGATGATCTGCAGCGCATCGCGCAACCACTGGACGGCAGCACCCGCGATAAAGATCGATCCTTCCAGCGCATAGGTGCGCTGACCATCCAGTTGATAGGCAATGGTGGTGAGCAGACGGTTCTTTGACTCCACCGGCTCGGTCCCGGTGTTCAACAGTGCAAAACAACCGGTGCCATAGGTGGATTTCATCATTCCAGGCTGGAAACATGCTTGGCCAATGGTGGCGGCTTGCTGATCTCCTGCAACGCCCAATATCGGCACTTCCCCTCCGAACAGGGTCGTGGTTCCGAAATCCGCAGCGCAATCCTTTACCTCTGGCAGCATCGCCATCGGAACGTCCAGCAGATCACAGATTTCTTCGCTCCAGACCCCTTTGTGGATATCAAACAAAAGGGTACGCGCCGCGTTTGTTGCATCGGTCGCGTGAACAAGGCCTTCGGTCAGGCGCCAGATCAGGAAACTGTCGATCGTGCCAAACAGCAATTCTCCGGCCGTGGCGCGATCTCGCGCACCCGGGACTGTGTCCAGCAGCCATTTAACCTTGGTCCCCGAGAAATACGGGTCCAGCAGAAGCCCTGTCTGTGCGGTCACATCATCTTCGCAACCCGCCTGACGAAAACGCTCGCAGATCTCGGCGGTTCGCCGGTCCTGCCAGACAATGGCGTTATGGATAGGTTGTCCGGTTGTCCGGTCCCAGACCACTGTGGTTTCCCGCTGGTTCGTGATCCCGATCCCGGCGATCTGCTGGGCGGTGACACCTGCGTCGGCCATAACTTCGCGGCAAACGGTCAGGACACTGTCCCAAATCTCTTCCGCATCATGTTCAACCCAGCCTTCCTGCGGGAAATGCTGTGTGAACTCACGCTGTGATGTCCCGACACGCTGCATCTGCGCGTCAAACAGAATCGCGCGCGAGGACGTCGTGCCCTGATCAATCGCCAGAATATAGGTCATGCCTGCTCTCCCCCGTTTGGTTTTGCGGGACTTTAGCGCAAACAGTTGCGGTCGTGCCAGAGCGGAAATCAGCTGTTGGGAACAGCGATATTGTCGATCAGACGCACACCGTCTGCCCATGCGGTGACAAAGAGACGGGCAGGGCGGTTGGCATGGGGCAAGGCCTCCAAGGTCTCGGCACAGCGCAGATCGATATACTCGACCTCGGTGAACCCGGCATCCAGTAACGCGGCCTCAGCTTCTTTGGCCAGTTCGGCAAAAGGTTCGCCCCGGGGCAGCCGTTCCGCAAGCTCACGCATGATGGTGTTCTTTCGGGCCGCAATCGTCAGACCCTCGGGCGACAGACGCAGATTGCGGGAGGACATCGCCAGACCCGAAGGCTCGCGAACAGTCGGGCAGCCAATCACGTCGATGGGAATGTCCAGATCCCGGGCCATGCGCCGTACGATCATCAGCTGCTGATAGTCTTTTTCCCCGAAATAGGCTCGATCAGCCTGCGTTTGCAGGAACAGCTTGGCCACGACGGTGGCGACCCCGTCGAAATGCCCGGGACGGAAGGTACCCTCCATCACATCCGTCAGACCTGCTACCGAAACGGTGGTGGCGAAACCTGTGGGATAGATCTCTTCAGGTTCCGGTACGTAGATCGCATCAACCCCATAGGGGGCCAGCTTCTCTGCATCTTCGTTTTCGGTACGCGGATACTTGGCCAGGTCTTCGGGGTTGTTGAACTGCTTGGGGTTTACAAAGATCGTGACGATCACCCGATCACAGTCTGCCTTGGCAGCCTCAACCAGCGAAAGGTGACCCTGATGCAGCGCCCCCATAGTTGGAACAACACCAATGGCCTCACCGTCGCGCTTCCAAGCATTGGTCAGAGTGCGCAGTTCTGCCAGTCGGCGCAGAATCGGCGCGGTCATGCCTTGGATCCTTTGGCCGGCGCCTGATCGGCAAATACATGTTCATCAGCAGGGAATGCGCGTGCGCGTACATCGGCTGCATATTCCGCGATTGCCGCCTCGGCCTGTGGGCCAAGATCAACATAGCGTTTGACGAATTTCGGTTTGAACGCAGTGAAAAAGCCCAGCATGTCGTCAACGACCAGAATCTGTCCGTCACACCCCGCGGATGCACCAATGCCGATGGTCGGGATCGCAATCTCGGCGGTGATACGGTCAGCCAACCCCTGCGGAACTTTCTCTAACACGACAGAAAATGCACCTGCTTCGGCCACTGCACGGGCGTCTGCCAGGACGGCCTCGGCCTGCTCATCCCTGCCCTGCACTTTGTAGCCGCCCAGCGTATTGATCGATTGTGGCGTCAGACCGATATGCGCCATCACAGGGATACCGCGCTTGACCAGAAAGCGAATGGTCTCGGCCATTTCAACCCCACCTTCCAGCTTGACCGCGCCTGCACCGGTTTCCGACATCAGCCGGGCTGCATTGCGGAAGGCCTGTGCCGGGTCGTGTTCGTAGCTGGCAAAGGGCATGTCGATGACCATCATCGCCTTTTCCAGACCGCGCGCGACAGCCTGGCCGTGCATGATCATCATCTCCATGGTCACGCCAAGGGTCGAGGTCAGACCGTGCAGCACCATACCAACACTGTCGCCGACCAGAACAAAGTCACAATGGTCGTCCATCAGCCGCGCCATAGGCGTGGTATAGGCGGTCAGGCTGACCAATGGTTCGCTGCCTTTGCGGGCGCGAATATCCTCGGCGTTCGGGGCTTTCTTGCGGGCGGTGGCGCTCATGCTCGCTCCTGCGGTGTTCATGTTGCAGCGCGGCATAGCAGATCGTGCAGGGGCAGAGAAACCCCGGTTGCGCGAACATTTCCTTGAATGACCCAAGGTTTAAAGGGACATTGTTTCCAGTAAGGCCCTTTTGATGCGTGGGCTGAACAAAATTTATGGGGAGAGATTTTTATGACTCAGCAGATGTTACGATCATTTGCATCGGCCTTGGCCGTTGGTGCCAGCCTGATTGCAACCCAGGGCTTGGCGAAATCGGATATCACCATCGCTATGCAGCTGGAGCCACCACACCTGGACCCGACCAGCGCCGCAGCACAAGCCATCGATTCGGTTGTCTACACCAATATCTTTGAGGGCCTGACCCGTTTCAAAGGCGATGGTTCAGTCGTTTCCGGACTCGCCGAAAGCTGGGAGATTTCTGATGACGGCAAGGAATATACGTTCAGGCTGCATGACGGGGTCACCTTCCATGACGGGTCTGTCATGGATGCCGAGGATGTCAAATTCAGCCTCGACCGGGCTTTGGGCGAAGACAGCGCCAATGCACAGAAAGCCCTGTTTGCTGGAATTGAAAGTGTCGAAATCGTTGACCCGCTGACAGTGAAAGTCACGTTGTCCGAGCCGAACGGCAATTTCCTGTTCAACATGGCCTGGGGTGATGCAGTTATCGTTTCGCCCGACAGTATTGACGACATCAAGACCAATCCGGTTGGAACTGGCGCTTTCACATTCGGCGAATGGGTGCAGGGGGACAGCATCACGCTGAACCGAAATCCGGATTATTGGGGCGATCAGCCGGCACTGGAAAGCGCGACATTCAAGTTCATCTCGGACCCGACCGCTGCCTTTGCCGCAATGATGGCCGAGGATATCGATGCGTTCGACAATTTCCCGGCACCTGAAAACCTTCCGCAATTCGAGGCCGACCCCCGGTTCCAGGTTCTGGTCGGATCGACCGAGGGTGAGACGATCCTGTCCACCAATAACAAGCAACCTCCTTTTGATGATATTCGGGTGCGTGAGGCGGTTGCCCATGCCATTGACCGGCAGGCCATCATCGATGGTGCCATGTTCGGATATGGCACGCCCATCGGCACACATTTCGCGCCACATAATCCGGCCTATGTCGATTTGACGGGAAACTCGGCTTACGATCCTGAAAAGGCCAAGGCATTGCTGGCCGAGGCAGGTTTTGCCGATGGATTTGAAACCACGCTGCATCTGCCTCCACCATCATATGCGCGGCGCGGGGGCGAAATCGTTGCAGCCCAATTGGCAGATGTCGGTATCAACGCCGAGATCATCAATGTTGAATGGGCGCAATGGTTGGAAAGTGTGTTCAAGGGCAAGGATTTTGGCCTGACCATCGTCAGCCACACTGAACCGATGGATATCGGCATCTACGCGCGGCCTGACTATTACTTCCAGTATGACAGCCTGGATTTCCAGACCGTGATGGACACGCTGAACTCGACAACGGACCCCGAAGAGCGAGCGAAACTGCTTGGTGAGGCGCAGCGCCTGATCGCTGAGGATTATGTCAACGGGTACCTGTTCCAGCTGGCCAAGCTGGGTGTGGCAAAAGCCGGTGTGCAGGGTTTGTGGAAAAACGCCCCCACAGCAGCGATTGATCTGACCGAAATCAGCTGGTCAGAGTAACAGACGAAACCGGGGTCACTCTGTGATCCCGGTCTTTGCTTTATCCGGCGCCGTCTATCAGCCAGTTGCTGCGAACCCAGCCCTTCAGGCGCGGCTGGCCATAATACACCCCTACCCATTTCCCATTCCGGGCGCAGGTGCGGACCTGATTGCCGTTGTGCAGCTCATCAATCTTGCGAAAATCTGATCCCGGTCCGGTACGCACCGCCAGAAAGCCGTCACCGTTGGGGTCGAGGCCAGATACAATGCTGCCTGCGCAACCAGCAGCTTGCCCGTCCTCGACTATCGAAAAATCTACATCCAGTTGCTGCGCGATCGCAGGACCTGCCAATAGGCACAAAATGCCGACCAATGTTGATGTCTTCATCGTAAATTCCTTTCTGAGATAATATTTTGAGTCTAATTCAGGGAATTTGCCCGAACAAGGATCGTGCGACCAAAGTTCGATCCCTCAATGTGGCGCTGGACCAGCAGGAAATCCCGGCCTAACGTGACGCTGATGCTTCGCTATGCGCTTAAACGTTTGATTTCCCTCATCGTCAGCCTTGCTGTCGCCTCAGTGGTTATCTTCGCCGTGATCGAGGTGGCACCGGGCGATCCGGCATCCTTTATGCTGGGCGTAAACGCGCAGCCCGAGACACTGGCGGCCCTCAGATCCGAACTGGGATTGGATGTCTCCCAGACCCAGAGGTACTTCAACTGGGTCGGGGGAATGCTGTCCGGGGATTTTGGGACATCATATACCTATCGCACGCCCGTCTCTCAGATGATTGCAGATCGTATGTGGGTGTCGTTGCCTTTGGCACTGTATGCGCTGACCTTGTCCACGCTGATCGCCTTTCCGGCTGGTATCTATGCCGCAGCGCGACGGGGCAGGCCCGGTGACCTGACGGTGATGGGGGCCACACAGCTAGGGATCGCGGTTCCGAATTTCTGGTTTGCCATGATGCTGGTTCTGATCTTTGCCATCAACCTGCGCTGGTTCAACGCCGGTGGCTTTGTCGGTTGGGACAAGGGGATATGGGCAGGCCTTCACTCGCTGACATTGCCCGCTATAGCGCTTGCCCTGCCGCAGGCGGCCATTTTGGCGCGGGTGATGCGTTCAGCCTTACTCGATATTCTGGGCGAGGATTTCATGCGTACAGCCAGGGCCAAGGGCCTGTCACGTCGGCAGGCATTGTGGCGGCATGGGGTTCGCAACGCGTTGATCCCGGTTCTGACCATCATCGGGCTGCAGTTTTCCTTTCTGTTGGCGGGATCGATCATCATCGAGCAGGTGTTCTATCTGCCCGGTTTGGGGCGATTGGTGTTCCAGGCAATCTCGGCCCGCGACCTGATCGTGGTTGAATCCGTGGTCATGTTGCTGGTTTTCGCAGTCATCATGGTGAATTTTCTGGTCGATTTGGCCTATGCGGCTGTTGATCCCCGGCTGAGGAACAGAACATGAGCCGCAATCTGATCCTTGGCGCGGCTCTATCGTCGCTGGTCCTGCTTGCAGCGTTGATCTCGTTTATCTGGACGCCCTATGACTATGCGGCGATGAATATCCCGGACAAGCTGCAGCCACCCAGCGCTCAGCACTGGTTCGGTACGGACCATTTCGGGCGCGATATGTTCTCTATGATCATGGTGGGCGCACGGACGTCGATTGCTGTTGCTCTGGTGGCTGTTGGTATTGGTATGGCGTTGGGTGTGCCGCTGGGGTTAACCGCTGCGGCGCGCAAAGGCTCGTGGCTGGATGAGTTGATCATGCGCGGCAATGATCTGGTCTTTGCCTTCCCATCGCTGGTTATCGCCATCCTGATCACGGCCGTATTCGGTGCTGGTGCGATCAACGCGATCATCGCCATCGGCATTTTCAACATACCTGTTTTTGCGCGGATCACGCGGGGAGCGGCCCTGTCCCTGTGGGAACGTGAATTTATCCTTGCCGCCCGCGTCGCCGGTAAGGGTGCGGCTCGTATATCTGCCGAACATATCCTGCCGAACGTGGCCAATTTGCTGATCGTTCAGGGGACCATTCAATTCTCGCTGGGAATTCTGGCCGAGGCGGGCCTTTCTTATGTTGGTTTGGGTGCGCAACCTCCGACGCCCAGCTGGGGTCGAATGCTGGCAGATGCGCAGACAATGGTCAGTTTTGCCCCGCATTTGGCTCTGATTCCGGGTGGAGCGATCATTGTGACCGTGCTGGGGTTGAACCTATTGGGTGACGGTTTACGCGACTTTCTGGATCCCCGCATCAGGGTGGCGCGCGCATGAGCTTGTTGCAGATCGAAAACCTGTCCCTATCGATTCACGAGGCTGAAATCCTAAATCAGGTTAGCCTGTCGATTGCCCCGGGTGAGATCGTGGCAGTGACGGGGGAAAGCGGGTCGGGCAAATCCATGACCGCATTGGCCGTCATGCAGTTACTGCCAGACGGAGCGGTGGGCAAAGGTTCCATTAAGCTCAATGGACAGGAACTGCTGGACCGCCCCGAGGTTGAGATGTGTGCCCTGCGCGGGGCTTCCATCGGGATGGTGTTTCAGGAACCGATGACCGCACTCAACCCGGTCAAGACAATCGGAGATCAGGTGATGGAAACCATCCTGATCCATAAGGCAATGCCTGCCGACAAGGCCCGAGAGCGCGCACAGGAGGTTCTGATCCGCGTGGGGCTGCCACCCGACAAGTTTCCAATGTCCCGGTACCCGCACGAGTTATCAGGGGGGCAACGCCAGCGGGTCGTGATTGCGATGGCTATTGCTTTGCGACCAAAACTACTGATTGCGGATGAACCGACCACAGCGCTGGATGTGACGACGCAGGCCCAAATTCTGGATCTGCTGAAAGGACTGGTCACGGAATACGATATGGGTCTGCTGATGATTACCCATGATCTGGCCGTTGTCTCGGACATGGCTGATCAGATCGTGGTAATGCGCCATGGCGAAGTTGTTGAAAGTGGTGCAACCGATCATTTGCTGCGCAACATGCAGCATCCGTACACCCGCATGCTGTTCGAGGCATCGGAGCATCAGGTTAACCTGCCTGAGTCTTATGAAACCAAACCCCTGCTTCAGGTGACTGGCGTTGTGCGCGACTACCGTCTGCCTCGAAAACAGTTGTTCCAGACCCCCGGTACGCACCGTGCTGTTGATCAGGTGAGTTTCGTGTTGAACCGAGGTGAACGCCTGGGACTTGTAGGAGAGTCTGGTTGCGGAAAATCGACCCTAACACGGGCCATTTTAGGGCTGGAAGAGATTCAGAGCGGACAAATCCTGTTAGATGACCAACCGGTATTCTCTGGCCACAAACCTAATCTCGCGGTCCGCAGAAAAATGCAGGTGGTGTTTCAGGATCCATTCGGCAGCTTCAATCCCCGGCATCGCGTTTCACGCCTGATAACCGAACCGTTTTATCTGCTGGATGATCCACCACACGGCTCGGATCGGCAGGATCGTATCGCCGAAATGCTCGGCGCTGTTGGTCTCAGCGCAGATGATGCGAACAAGTACATTCACGAATTCTCAGGTGGCCAGCGTCAGCGCATCGCAATCGCGCGCGCGCTGATTACCCGCCCTGAACTGATCCTGTTTGATGAAGCGGTCTCGGCGCTTGATGTGTCTGTGCGGGCTCAGATCCTGGATTTGCTGGCTGAGCTTTGCGAGGCCTATAACCTGACCTATCTCTTCATCAGCCATGATCTGAGTGTAGTCCGGACAATTACAGACCGTGTGATGGTGATGCAGGCGGGGAAGATCGTTGAACAGGGTGAAACCGAACAGGTTTTAACAGATCCGCAGCATTCCTACACTCGGAAGCTAATCGCGGCAGCGCCCAGATTGCCGGATTTTGGTCGAGGCGCAGCATGAAAACACCTTTATTAGAGCCTATTGGAGATTGAAGTGATGAACAGCCCGCTTTGGTTCGACCCGAGTCTTTGCCTGATTGGTGGAAATTGGAAACCTGCAACATTTGGCGAGACTCTCCCACTGATAAACCCGTCTGACGGATCGGAACTCTGCCAGATCGCACGTGGTGGCGAACAGGAAATCAATGCGGCGGTCAAAGCGGCGCGTGCTGCATCAGATGGCGAATGGGGGCGAATGACGGCGCTGGAACGCGGACGTATTCTGACACGCCTCGGACAACTGGTATTGGAACGTGTTGACGACCTTGCCGTGCTTGAGGCGATGGATGTTGGCAAACCTTTGACACAGGCGCGGGCTGATGCTGTTGCTCTGGCGCGGTATTGCGAGTTCTACGGTGGTGCGGCGGATAAGGTGATGGGCGACACCATTCCATATCTCGACGGCTACACGGTCTATACCCTGCGCGAACCACATGGGGTTACGGGCCATATCGTGCCTTGGAACTATCCGATGCAGATCATTGGCCGATCAGTAGCTGCCGCGCTGGCCATGGGCAACGCCTGCGTTTTGAAACCCGCGGAAGAAGCCTGCCTGACCGCTCTGGCCTTTGCCCATCTGGCGATCGATGCCGGATTGCCGGCCGGGGCGTTGAATGTAGTAACGGGGTTAGGTGCCGAGGCGGGTGCTGCGCTGTCTTCGCATCCGGATGTCGATCATATCTCGTTCACCGGTTCGGTTGCGACCGGTGCACTTGTTCAGCAGGCCGCGGGGCGCAATGTAGTTCCGGTTACGCTCGAGCTTGGCGGAAAATCACCGCAGTTGGTCTTTGATGACGCCAATCTGGATGCGGCACTGCCGTTTCTGGTGAATGCGGGCATCCAGAACGCAGGTCAGACCTGCTCTGCATCTTCGCGTATCCTTGTGCAGCGCGAAATCTACGATGAAGTCAGGTCGAGGATGGCCCAGGCTTACGCAGAACTGACCGTGGGGCCCGCCAATGATGATCTGCGCCTCGGCCCGCTGATATCACAGCGCCAGAAACAGATTGTGGCTGGCTTTCTTGATAAAGGATCTGACCTGAGTATCGCCGCCCAGGGAGAAGTGGTGGCAACTGCCCCGGATACAGGCGCCTATGTGCGACCTACATTGTTTGCGGATGTGCCAGCCGATCACACGCTTGCCCGGGATGAAATTTTCGGCCCGGTGCAGGTTCTGATCCCATTCGATACCGAAGAACAGGCTCTAAATATAGCAAATAGTACCGATTATGGACTTGTCGCAAGCATCTGGACCAGAGATGGCGCAAGGCAGATGCGGCTGGCAAAGCAGCTTAGGTCGGGACAGGTTTTCATAAACAACTACGGAGCTGGTGGAGGCGTGGAGCTGCCGTTCGGCGGTGTTGGAAAATCCGGCCACGGTCGCGAAAAGGGTTTCGAGGCGCTCTATGGTTTCTCGCAACTGAAAACGGTCGCAGCCTATCATGGCTAAACTGGGCGTGTTTTTGATGTTGCTGACCGTCGCAATGTTGGCGGCTGGATTGTTTGGCGCCCTGCACAATCAGGTTAGTTACACCGTTGGCCCGGACTATTTCCACCAATTTAAATTCCGGCAATTTGCGATTCCGTCCGAGGTCCCGCCCCGGATTGGGGCGGCCATCGTGGGGTGGCGCGCGAGCTGGTGGATGGGGTTGATCGTTGGTCTGCCGCCCTTCCTGCTTGGGTTGCTGCTATTGTCACCGGCTGGAAAGCTCTGGTCTGCAGGGCTGCGGGCGATTTTTGTAGTATTCCTGATCACGGCGCTCGCCTCAGGGATCGGATTTGCCTTTGGTCTTATAGCTGTTGATCAGGAGGTTGCTGCTCAAATCGCTCTGCCCGAGACGATCCGAAACCCGGTCGGCTTTTTACGTGCCGGGGCAATGCATGACGCCAGCTATATTGGTGGGTTTGTCGGTGTATTTGCCGCGATCTGGGTGATCTTTCGGGCCAGCAGGCCCTAGACGATCACCTCGATCGCTTGCTGAGCACCGACGCCAAAAACCCGCTTATAGCGTTCGATCTGTTCTGAAGGACCCATCGCCTTTTCAGGGTTGTCCGACAGTTTGACTGTCGGTCGACCATTGGCTGACACTGCCTTGCAGACCAGGGAGAACGGCGCCAAAGCGTCATCAGGTACAAGGCCGCGGAAATCGTTGGTCAGCAGCGTGCCCCAACCAAAGGAAACCTTGGTGCGGTGCGCAAACTGGCTGTGAAGCTCACGAATCTTGTCCACGTCCAGTCCATCCGAGAATATGACCCGCTTTTCTAATGGATCTTCGCCACGGGATTTCCACCAGGCGATGGCGGTCTCGGCCCCGGTTGCCGGGTCACCGCTGTCGATGCGGATACCGGTCCAGCCCGCCAACCAGTCCGGCGCGCGATCCAGAAATCCCTGAGTCCCATAAGTATCAGGAAGGATGATCCGCAGGTTGCCGTCATGCTCCTCGTGCCAATCGCTCAAAACATCATAAGGGGCTTGCGCCAGCGCGGCATCGTCCTCGGCCAGCGCGGAATACACCATGGGTAGTTCATGGGCATTGGTCCCGATGGCCTCGACCTCGCGCCGCATGGCGATCAGGCAGTTCGAGGTTCCGGTGAAGGCGCCACCCAGCCCTTCGATCATCGCCTGAACACACCAGTCCTGCCACAGGAAGGAATGCCGCCGCCTTGTGCCGAAATCTGCGATCCCCAAGCCTTTAATCGTGCGCAGTTGATCGATCTTTTCCCAAACGCGGGTCATTGCCCTTGCATAGAGCACCTGCAACTCAAACCGGCGCATATCATTCAACACAGCGCGGGAGCGCAGTTCCATCAGCACAGCCAGTGCAGGGATTTCCCACAGCATGACTTCGTGCCATTTACCTTCAAAAGTCAGCTCGTACTGATCCCCTTTGCGTTCAAGATGATACGGCGGCAGGCGCAGATTCTCGAACCATTCCATGAAGTCCGAGCGGAACATCTGTCGTTTGCCATAGAATGTATTCCCGCGCAGCCAGGTGCTTTCACCGCGGCTGAGGCTGAGTGAACGGATGTGATCCAGCTGTTCGCGTAGTTCCCCTTCATCGATCAATCGCGCCAAAGGGACATGATTCGACCGGTTGATCAGCGAAAATGCAACATCCGTTTGGGGCTTATTTCGAAACACTGACTGGCACATCAGCAGTTTGTAGAAATCTGTGTCGATCAAAGACCGGACAATGGGGTCAATCTTCCATTTATGATTGTAGACCCGCGTTGCGATGTCGACCATGTGGAACTCCTGCGATTTCCGTTGTTAGATCAATCGATGCGGTGAATGGCAAGAGTCGCTAAAATGGTGACAATGCCTAGGTCAGGTCACATTGCGGGCATATTGTGAGTTCGTTTCACCATTTAGTGAGTGTGGGGGATGGATCGAAAAGGTTGAATTTGGTGGATGGGTCTCGAGTACGACTTTGACATTGTTACGATTGCACCAGATGAACTGGAGTCTGAAACGGTGAATTCCGAGCAACCGGAAGGCACCCGGGTACGTGCGCTGTTTCGGGATGTGAAAACAGCAGATGCGCTGCGCGGTGCTTCACCGAAAATCAGAAAGATGTTCGAGGATGCGGGATTTGGGCTGGAAACCCGAAACTGCGGCGTGCCGATGGGATACTACTCACCTCAGCATGCGGCGGATCGGGACCGTATTCTTCGTAACCTGTTTGCAAACATCAAGAGCCAGGGCTTGAAGGGCGAATATAGCGGCGAGTTTGATTTCAGTGATTTCCTACGCCACATCCGCACCGCACAACCCGAAATCGGGATCGTGCGCAAAGAGCCCATCCAGCAGAGCAAACCACAACCCGCTGCGCCGGTAAAACCAGATCGGCGTACTGTTCCTGGTCGTATTGGATTTGCCCTTGGGCTGGCGGTTATCTTGTTTGTATTGCTTAAGTATCTGGCTGCCGCAGGTGCAGCACCCTGACGATCAGGCCAAGGTTACACCCGCATCGCGCATAGCCTGAATAGCTGCATCCAATGATCCGTCCAGATCGATGGCACGGCAAGCGTCTTGCCGGACAGTGACATCAAATCCCAGCTTTGCCGCATCTACCGCCGAAAAATGCACGCAGAAATCCGTGGCGAGGCCGACCATTGTCAGCTTTTCGATCCCCCGCGCCTCAAGATAACCTTTCAAACCGGTAGGTGTTTTCTGGTCGTTTTCGAAAAATGCGGAGTAGCTGTCGATGCTGCTGCGAAAGCCTTTGCGCAGAATCAAATCGGCATCTGTGCGAAGATCGGCATGAAACGCTGCGCCTTGGGTGCCTTGAACACAGTGATCCGGCCAAAGAACCTGTGGGCCGTAAGGCATCTGGGTCATGTCGAAGGGAATCTTGCCCGGGTGCGAGCTTGCGAATGAAGAATGGCCCGCCGGATGCCAGTCTTGTGTCAGGATCACCGCCTCAAACTCATCCATCAGGGAATTGATCGGCGCCACGATCTCATCCCCTCCGGACACGGCAAGCGCGCCACCGGGGCAGAAATCATTCTGGACGTCAATTACGATCAGGGCATGAGTCATCTGGGTCTCCTCTGGTTGCTCTATCGGTAGGGGGCGGAACCGAAGGCGTCAATGCGATCCCTTGCGTCCTTTGGGTAAGGGGATTAGATCGCGCACATGTACACAATCGCTGCCTTATATCATTTCACGCGCTTTCCTGACCCCGACGCGCTGCGCCCCGCTCTGCAAGAGCTGTGCCGCGCACAATCCGTCAAAGGGACCCTTCTTTTGGCGAAAGAGGGGATCAACGGAACGATTGCAGGCCCCCGTGCAGGGATTGACGCCGTTCTGGCTCATATCCGCAGCCTGCCGGGATGTGCTGATCTTGAGTGGAAAGAAGCAACATCGGATCACCCGCCCTTTGGCAGGATGAAGGTGCGCCTGAAGAAAGAGATCGTGACGATGGGGCAGCCGGATGTGGATCCGCGCGCCAGCGTCGGCCATTACGTCGAGCCCGAGGACTGGAACGATCTGATCCGTTCGGACGACGTGGTTGTGATCGATACGCGCAATGATTACGAGGTTGCGATCGGTACGTTTGAGGGTGCAATAGACCCTGAAACAGCCAGTTTCCGTGATTTTCCGGCCTGGTGGGAAGAAAACAAGGATCGCTTTCATAACAAGCGGGTGGCCATGTTCTGTACCGGTGGCATCCGGTGCGAGAAATCCACCAATTACCTGCTGGGGCAGGGGGTCGAGGATGTCTATCATCTCAAAGGTGGAATTCTGCGTTATCTCGAAGAAATGCCTGAAGAAGACAGTACATGGCAGGGCGACTGCTTTGTGTTCGATAATCGTGTCTCTGTCGGGCACGGTTTGGTCGAAGGGCCACACAAACTGTGCCATGGTTGCCGCCGTCCTATCCTGCCCGAAGATGTGAAGCGTCCCGAATACGAACATGGCGTGTCCTGCCATCGGTGCATTAACGAAACGTCCGAGCAGGACAAGGTGCGGTTCCGTGAACGGCAGAAACAGATCGTTCTGGCGCGCAGCCGTGGTCAGGAACATCTGGGCAGTCATTAATCAATGGTCTTAAAGGGTTGCGGTCTTAGCGCAGCCATAGAATGATGATCCGCGGTACGCATCGTTAGGGAAAGATCATGCCGCAGGATCCATCGACACTACAGGATTGGAAGCCGACGATTATCGCGGCTTCCGTGCTGGTTCTGGTCAGCTTTGTCGCCTGGTATGCTCTGTCTCACCTGAATGAGACCACGGCAGGTGATACTGTTGGGGGCATAGCCACGCTTGGCCTCATTGTCTGGCTCATTTCTCAGGCCTGGTATCATATCAGCCTTGTCAGATCGCCCAAGCGGCAGCTGATGCTGATGGGAATCTCATTCATCCAGGTCGTGCCGTTCCTGTTTGCCGCTGTTTACGGCTCGTTCGGCTACGATGATGTGTGTGTGACCGGAGCCAATGGTCCGGCAGATGTTCTCTATTTCTCGTATGTCACATTCACCACGGTGGGCTTTGGCGATCTGCGACCTGTCGGAATGTGCCGGGCACTGGCCGTGGCCGAGGCGATAACCGGTTACATATTGTTGGGATTGTTTGTTGCCGCCGCAGTGGGTCTGTATGGCCGATCTCACGGCCATCACAGGCACTAATCCAGAAAAATTAGCTCAAGAAACCTATTTGTTGCGGTCAATCCACTGCGACATCAGCTGCTTGTCTCGAAAACACTCCGACGGAATCGGCCGACGTTTCGAGCGCGAGATGCGTTCAGCAAACGCAACTTGTTTGCCGGTTGGATAGCTCGCAAACGGTGAAGGGTCATGAGGCTTGTTTGCCGAAATCCAATCCGACATTGATCTGCGGTCACGCTGCGCTTCAACCGGTATCTCCAAGGCCGTCTGTTCTGCGATGGCGCGGGCATAACGCATCTGGCGGTCGGTGACCGGAAGAAGATGGTAGTCGTTAGTAGGCCCGTTCGGGGCCAATTTGCGTGTTGCTTGGGCCATCGGTTTATCCTCTGACTATGTAGAACATAAATGGAACATTAACCATTCATTTCAAGAGGGGGGCCTGTTTTACAGGCAAGTTCTCGCCGGTCGCAGTGTTTTATTGACTGGCCAATCAATAACCATTACCTGCGAATTCAACTGTTACTGTCGCCCCAATGGATCGGGCGCGTTTGCAAAGAAAAGGACGCGGCATGAAGTTTCAGCCCAAGGCCAGCCATTTCATCAACGGCGAATACGTTGAGGACACCAGCGGCGCACCCATCGATGTAGTCTATCCCGCAACGGGCGAGGTGATTGCGAGGCTGCACTCTGCGACACCCGCAATCGTGGATCAGGCTCTAAACAGTGCAAAAGCAGCACAGGCTGAATGGGCTGCGATGTCCGGAACCGAGCGCGGCCGTGTCCTGCGCCGGGCCGCTGATATCATGCGCGAACGCAACCGCGAGCTTTCCATTATCGAAACCCATGATACCGGCAAACCCCTGCAAGAGACGCTGGTGGCGGATGCTACCTCCGGTGCGGATGCGTTGGAGTATTTTGGCGGAATGGCCGCTTCGTTAACCGGTGAGCACATCCCGCTGGGTGGCGGAGACTTCGTCTACACAATCCGTGAGGCGCTGGGCGTCTGCGTCGGGATCGGCGCGTGGAACTATCCGACCCAGATCGCCTGCTGGAAAGGTGCCCCGGCCCTGGCTTGTGGAAACACAATGGTGTTCAAGCCGTCTGAGACTACGCCATTGTCTGCATTGCAGGTTGCCGAGATCCTGATCGAAGCTGGCGCTCCCAAAGGTGTCTATAACGTTATTCAGGGTTACGGCGATGTCGGTGCTTCGCTGGTGACTGATGTGCGCGTTGCGAAGGTCTCGCTTACTGGATCTGTCCCGACTGGCCGCAAGGTCTATGCGGCTGCAGCAGACGGCATGAAGCATGTCACCATGGAACTGGGCGGCAAATCCCCGATGATCGTGTTCGACGACGCTGACATCGAAAACGCTGTTTCGGGCGCGATCCTGGGCAATTTCTATTCTTCTGGGCAGGTTTGCTCGAACGGTACGCGCGTGTTTGTTCAGAAAGGGATCAAGGAAGCCTTCCTGAAGCGCCTGTCAGAGCGTCTGGCGACAGCGAAAATCGGCGATCCGTTGGATGAGGACGTCAATTTCGGTCCGATGGTCAGCGAAAATCAGATGAACATCGCTTTGGGTTATGTCGAAAAGGGCAAGTCAGAGGGCGCGCGCCTTGTTTACGGTGGCGAACGCATCGAAGGCGATGGCTTTTATATGCAACCAACTGTGTTTGCAGACGTCACCGACGATATGGCCATCGCCCGCGAAGAGATCTTTGGCCCCGTGATGTCAGTGCTTGATTTCGAAACCGAAGAAGAGGTCCTGGCCAGGGCCAATGACACCGAGTTTGGATTGGCGGCCGGTGTGTTCACCAATGATGTGACGCGTGCGCACCGCATCGTGGCCGGTTTCGAGGCGGGAACCTGCTACATCAACACCTACAACCTTGCCCCGGTCGAAGCGCCATTTGGTGGGTCGAAAATGTCGGGCGTGGGTCGTGAAAACTCGAAACTGGCGATCAACCATTTCAGTGAAATGAAAACTGTCTATGTTTCGATGAATGACGTGGAAGCGCCTTACTGATTGAGTTGAAGACTGGCCGGAAAGACACCTGTTCCGGCCAGCTGTGTTCCTTGTTCATTACTGAGCGGCCGCGATCGTGAGTAACTCCTCTATCCGCTCACGGGCCAATTCACTGTCTGCCAGCAGAGTTTTCGCATCAGAGAGTGGAGTGTCCGGTGAACGCGAAACCGGCTGGGCCAGGGCCTGATCCAGTTCACTCAACGTTCCAAATTTGCTCGAAGATGTACCTTTGATATCATCTGCCTGTCCTGCGAGCCAGAACAGACGGTCCGCTTCATCATTCTCACCAGTCGCGCGAAGCAGCGAAGCTGCAGTAGATAGGTCTGCCGTGTCTGCTAGGGCCCGGGCGCGCAGGAGCTGCGCCTCATCAGAGTCATCCTCTGCAATCTCCAGTAATGCTCGATGGGGTTGCCCCTGCAACAATGCGGCGCGGGCGCGAAGTCTGGCTCTGTCTTTCTGTTTGATCCGATCCTGTTGCCGGTTCGCAAGCGCATAAGCCTGAGAGGCAAAACCAAGCTCTGCGAGACGCTCTGACAGCGCTATTGCTGTTTCGGTTTCCAACGTGTCACCCGACACCGAACGAAGGTTCAGAGCGTAGCGCAGGAATGTCACGTCATCCGCGCGTTCGGACAACAAATGCAGCACGCGGTTTGTAGCCCCAGCCCAATCTTTGTCTTCCGGATGTGACCGGATCAGTTCCATGGCGGGGCCAAACTCCTGATTCAAACCAAGAGCGACTGCATGGCTTTGCGCCATAACAGAGCCTATTTCGGATCTTCTGAGCTGGATCGCAAATCCAGCCACCAGTTCAAGTTCTTCAGAGGTTATGGCACCACGATCCGACCAGCGCTTTTCCACCAAACGCGCCAGAGCCAATGGTGTTTCCAAATCCGACTCTGAGGCCTGAATGACTTCGGACAGCAATGCCTCGCTTTCAGCTTTGTCACCGGCAGCTTCTGCAACGTCTGCTTTGGCCAAGTTAACCTTTGGCTGCGAGTCCGCATCGATACGATCGACTGAACGTAAGACACGGCGAGCTGCTTCCAATTCCTCGGCGTTGACCAGAATCTCGGATAGCTCGGGCCCCAACGAACGCCTCAGATGGTCCGGCAGCCTCGCAAAGGATTGTTCGATCGAAGAAAGCTGCGCATGGGGATGCAAATCCCCCTCGGTTAACAGCGCCCACAAAGCAGCGTCACCTTCGCATCTCTGGAGGCTTTGAAACGGGTTCGGCTCTGACTGGGGTCGACCGTCTAGCAAATTGGAAATCGCAATGATCCACGCGCTGTTTGAAGGGGCGTCCGCAAGTAGCTCGAGCGTTTGAACCGCTTCAGCCCCATAGCCATGATAGGCGTAAAGCTGGGCCAGCTTCTCGACCCGTTCTGCATCGATGCGATCAAACTCCAGAAATAAACCGGTCCGCAGCTCTGCAACCTGTTCCGGAAACGGGCGTCCATCAGACCACGAAGCTAACCCCAGATCTTTATCAGAGATACAGGTGGGCTGCGTTTCAATCTGAGGCAAAGACAGCCCTTCGAGCCCGCGAAGCTCATCCAGAACAGATGAGACCATTACGTTCGCTGGCAAGTCTTCCAGAATATTGCCTGGCGCGACTATTTCCGACTGCCTTGGACCAATATCGGAAAGCTGCAGATCGACAATCTCACGATCAGCTCCCTGTAGCATTCGCGACATCAGTTGATCCTCTAACGCACGGCTATTCAAGTGCAGCGATGGCACGGGGTCAGGTGTTTCTTCGATCTCTGATTCATCGGCTAACTGCAGATCAGGCAGCAAAACCAGCGGAGGGAGGTCTTGGGTCACGGACGGTGAGGGCTCACCGGGCGCGATATCAACAACGATCATGTTATCCCTGAACAAAAAGGCCGATGCGGCGCAGGCACACCCAAACTCCATTTTAAGAGCTGTACCCGGTTCCTCTTGCGACAGCGATTTCAAGCGGTTTTCGGACAGCCGTGAAAACACCGAGTTGGTGTTGCATGTGACGCTATCAAGCTCAACATCTATCCGGGCACCATCTTTTTCGTGAGTCAGCGTCCAGCTTGTCTTGGGCGGTATCTGAAGGACCAGCCTCGTAAAGCCGTCATGCTCACCCGAACGCACTCGGACTTCCTGTGCATTTGCACATGTTGCGGCAAAGACCAGGATAAACGAGAGGACGCATTTCCTGATCATGCTGCCGCCTGTTTCAGTTCTTTCAGCGCATCTTCGAGCTCGGTAAATCCGGGTCGGTTATGCGTCGGAGTATTCTGGCGTCCAACTTCGATACACATTGCGGTGTTGTGGTTATGCAGGTTGGCTACCAGAACCTCTTTGATCAGTTGGTAAAAGTGGTTGTCCTCTTCAACGACGGCCTTCACCTTTCCCGCGAACGGACCCACCAGCCCGTAGGCCAGGAATACACCCAAAAATGTGCCGACAAGAGCACCACCGATCAGCTTGCCCAGAACTTCCGGGGGCTGGTCGATTGATCCCATCGTCTTGATCACACCAAGAACAGCAGCAACGATACCCAACGCTGGCAGGCCGTCTGCCACGGTCTGCAGCGCATGGCTGGAGTGCATCGCGTGATGGAAGTTTGCCTCCATCCGCTTTTCCAAAACCTCCTCAACTTGATGCGGATCATCATAATTCATCGAGGCTGAGCGCATCGTGTCGCAGATCAGGTCAACAGCTTCGCGATCGGCCTGAATTTTTGGGTATGTGGAAAACAGAGAAGAGCTCTCGGGATCTTCGATATGTTGCTCTAACTCGACGGGATTTGCCCGTGCGATGCGGATCAGTGAAAACAATAGGCACAACAGATCTCGGTAGTCTTCCGGTTTCCATTTCGGCCCCTTGAACACTTTTCCGATATCCTTGGCGGTGTGCTTAACCCCGCCAAAATCATTGCTGATCATGAATGCGCCGACTGCGGCGCCTCCAATCATCATCATTTCAAAAGGAAGCGACTTCATGATGATGGCCATTTTGCCGCCAGCAGCCAGATATCCGCCGAACACCATCACGAAAATGACGACAATACCTACGATCCCAAGCATATACGATCTCCAACGGCGCGAACTGAGGGTTTGGAAGACACAGGCGTCACTCCTGTGGAGCCAGCGCGTTGCGCCCGGCCATTACAACACTGATGGTATAGGCGGCCTCGGGGTTTAGACCGGCCATGACACCAGCGGCTGTATCGGGCGGCATACGAGACAGGAAACCGGCCGCGAAAATCGGATCCATTGTCTCAAACAACGCCGCGGCGTCTTTCGGCTTCATGTTCTGATAGACATCAGTAAGTCGGGTCAGGTCTGCCTCGGCGGCGTTATCGGCGACTGCAACAGTTGCGCGAAGCGCATCTTCCGCCTCGCGTAGCGTGATCAACCGGCCCGCAATGGCCAGATCAGCTATTTCCAAAGCCTTCTCGCGATCCTGCACGATCTTTTCACGCCTCTCGATTGCCTCTTCACGCCGCAGCAATTCGGTCAGCACGACTTGTAGTTCCTGTTCTTCAAACCCCGATTGTTTGGATTGAGGCTGTGATACCAACTCCGGCTGATCGCCACGCGCCAGTGCGGGTCCGGCCTCCAGGCTCAACCGAATAACGGCGGATCCGATCATCAGGGCTGATATCAATGTCAGAACGCCGCTGCGCTGACGGCCTGTTGCGCCCTTTCTGTTCAGCCTCATCTGCTGGCCTCGTCCAGTTGCGGTGCGTGGCGAAAGAACATCAGCCCTTCGGGAGGCTTTGTGGCCTCTTTAGCAGGGGTCTCAGGCTCCTGATTTTCTCTGAAATATCCAATGTTAGTCTCTGTTTCAGAAGATTCTTCTTCCGACTCTTCTGCCGGTTCAGCCTCAGCCGAGGGCGTATTTTCATCTATGGAGTCTTCAGGAATCACATCGTGCATCGATGCCATCATCAGTTCCAGGCGCTGGGCAACGGATTCCGCCCTCTGCGTCAGATCCTGCAGTGTCAGACCGGACTGGTCCGATGCGTGTCGGGCCGATTCGAGCGAATTTTTCAGCTCCTCAGCCTGCGCTGACAGAACCGATACAGCTCCGCCCACGCCCTTTTCCAGATCAGTAAATCGTTTCAGGCGCCGGGCCAGAACAAAGCAGTACAGACCCGCCCCAAGCGCGCCTGCTACCAGCAGAATGTCCGCGATAAGTTCCAACTTCGTCTCCTAGTTCAGTACGAATTCCATAACCAAAACATCGCGCACGCGACCTTTGCCGGTGACGATTGCAATGCGCCGCAGCAGATGTCCGCGGATGCGGATCAGTGCCAGCGAATCCTCAAGATCCGAGACCTCGAGCGCGCGAAGATACCCGTTCAGCACATCCATGATTCGGGGCTGCATCTTTTCCACGTCGGCGATGTACTTGGCATTCACCTCCAGCTGAGCGTGGAATTTCAGATGACGGGAATCACCGGTATTTACCGAGACAATCACCGGTGGAAGATCGACGAAACCGACAGCAGGTAAGGCCTTTGCAGGCGTGCCATCGGTATTCTCATCGACCGCCTGAGCATCTGCTTTCCCGCCAATTGGCAATACACCCGACGTGGTCAGGAAGTATCCGCCCGCAGCCCCGGTCAAGGCCAGGAGAACGCCTGCGATAAGCCCTTTTTTCCCTGATTTTTCGGAGGCTTCCGCCTCATCCATAGCTGCGTCAGTCATGACGTCCTCATCGATCTGTTCGGCAACTGTCATAACCCCGCAGGGACTAACCGATTGTTAAGGGCAATCGTCCAAACAGAGGCAGAGCCGCACAGAATGTCGGCGAGTCGGAGGTGAGCGTGCAGCAGATCGGAACTGTCTGGGCAAGTTTGGACAGGCGCAAACAAATTATCGTCGCTGGCGCCGTAGCGCTGGTGTTTCTTGGTATCCTCGGCATGTCGCGTCTGGTGACCGCGCCGTCGATGACACTGCTATACGCCGGGCTCGAAAGCGGCGCCGCTGGCGATATCGTACGTGCGCTTGATCAGCGCGGGGTTACTTACGAAATCAGAGGCGGCTCAATCTATGTGCCCGGCGCGCAGCGTGACGAATTGCGTATGACGCTGGCGAGCGAGGGCCTGCCCGCCAACGGAAATCGTGGCTACGAACTGCTCGATTCCCTCAGCGGATTTGGTACGACGTCGCAGATGTTCGACGCTGCCTACTGGCGCGCTAAAGAAGGAGAACTGGCGCGCACTATCGTGGGCAGTTCCTATGTCAGCCAGGCGCGCGTTCACATTGCGAACGGATCAGCCAATCCGTTTCAGCGCAGCGTGTCGCCAACAGCGTCGGTCTATTTGGTGCCTTCAGGTGGCCAGATCACGGGCGATCAGGCCAAGGCAATCCGGTTTCTGGTTTCTTCGGCAGTTAGCGGTTTGGCCCCGGAAAACGTCTCGGTGATCGACTCGAATGGCACGGTGATCGGACCTCAAGAGACCGCAGTTGCCGCCGATACTGCCGATGACAAGGCGCGCCAGCTGCGAGAAAGGGTGATGCGCCTGGTCGAAGCGCGTGTTGGCGCCGGGAATGCGGTTGTCGAAGTCAGTGTAGATACTGTGACCGAAACCGAATCCATACGCGAACGACGCATTGATCCAAAAGGTCGCGTAGCGATCAGTACAGATGTTGAGGAAAGGTCGGACAGCGCCCGCAACCAATCCTCTGATGTCACCGTTGCGTCGAATTTGCCGGATGGCGATGGAGCCGGGGGGGATGAATCGAATTCGAACGCCACCCAAACGCGCGAACGGGTGAATTATGAAATCTCCGAAACCGAGCTCGAAGTGCATCGTGCCCCGGGTGCGATCAAGCGGTTAACCGTAGCGGTATTGGTCAATGGGGAACGAACCGTTGATGCCGCAGGTGTCGAGACCTTCGTTCCGATGCCGCAGGTTGAACTGGATGCCTTGGGTGAGCTCGTTGCCTCTGCCGTTGGTTTCGATGCCGAAAGGGGTGATGTGATCACACTCAAATCCCTCGACCTTCCGGCAGTTGAACCACAGGGCACATTGGCGTCATCTTCACTTTTGAGCCGAGTTCACCTCGACGTCATGTCCTTGATTCAAATGGCGGTTCTGGCACTGGTCACGTTGGTTCTGGCACTGTTTGTGATCCGTCCGATACTATCCAAGCAAGCTGTCGTACCTGCATTGCTACCTGCTGGCGGCGCACCCGATGGAGAGGCCGCGCCCTATCTGACGGGTGAGATTGCAGCAGATGAATCATCAGAATTCGCTCCGTTGCCGGGTCAGGCGCAAGCAGAGGCAGGCGTACCCGCACTGCCGTCAGCCAAAGGCGAGGATGCCGTGGATCGCCTGCGTGCGATGATCGGTGACAAGCAGGAAGAAACGGTTGAGATCCTGCGCAGCTGGCTCGAGGAAAGCGAGGAGAAGGTGTGATGTCCATCGCTCATCTCCTTGAAGATTTCACGGCCCAGTCCGACGGTGCCGCAGTTCATCTGCTGGATGAAGATGCGCTGGAAGAACAGCGTCTGGCTGCTTTTGAAAACGGCTACGGTGCCGGATGGGAAGACGCGATAAAGGCGCAGGAACAGCAGAGCGGGCGCCTCACGGATGAGCTGGCAAGATCACTCGAGGATGTGTCCTTTACTTATCACGAGGCAATGACACGAATGGCGTTGTCTCTGGAGCCGATGTTTCAGAGTCTAATAAGTATGGTTTTGCCAGAAATGGTCGATCGAAGCTTTGCAACACAGATCGTCGAACAGCTATGCCAAATGGCACAGGATCAGATTGGCCAACCCATGCAGCTTGTGGTGCCTGAAGGTTCATCAGAAGCGGTGCAGAAACTGGTGCCTGACGCGCTTTCTCCATCCCCGCAAGTGATCGAAGACCCTTCGTTGCAGCCGGGGCAGGCGCGGCTGCAGGTTGGTACGGCACGGCGCGCGGTCGATAATAGTGCGTTGCTGTCCACCATCGCGCAGGCGTTCGATGCATATCTCCATGAAGCAAAAGAGGCTTTGTCAAATGAGTGATCCTCAGACACCAAAAACTGAAAAGAACCCGTTCGAAGCTGTGCCGATCGAAGTCACCGTGTCCGTTGGCCGTGCCCGTCCTCTGATCCGCGATCTGCTGAGCATGGGCGAGAATGCCGTGCTCACGCTGGATAAACGCATAGAAGATCCGGTGGATTTATATGTTGGCGATCAACTGGTCGCGCGCGGATTGTTGGAGGAGCTTGAGGGAGACCAGTCGGGCCGGCTCGCCGTACGCTTAACTGAGATATCTGACCTGCAGAACGGTATTGGATGATGCGCCAATTGTTCTGGCTGGGTCTCGCAGGCCTTCTGTTGATGCCTTCATTTGCTGCTGCGCAAGAACTGTCCCTGTCATTGGGTGATGGCGGTTCGATCTCGGCCAGAACAATACAGTTGATCCTGTTGATCACGGTGCTCAGCCTGGCGCCGGGTCTGGCAATCATGATCACCTGCTTTCCTTTTCTTATCACGGTTCTCGCCATTCTGAGACAGGGTATTGGCCTGCAGCAATCACCACCTAACATGCTGATTGTCAGCCTCGCTTTGTTCCTGACCTATTTCATAATGGAGCCGGTCTTTACCGAAGCTTGGGACACGGGCATTCGTCCAATGGTCGAAGAATCGCTTGATGTAGAGCCTGCTTTGGAACGGGCGCTGGTTCCGTTTCGTGAATTCATGGCCGCCCGATTGGATGCCGACACTTTTTATTCGATGGCAGCGCTGCGCCCGGGTGGTGAGGCGATGCAGCTGTCACCCGAAGCGCCAATTTCGGTGCTGATGCCATCCTTTATGCTGTCCGAGATTGCGCGCGCCTTTCAAATTGGTTTCCTGATTTTTCTACCGTTTCTGATCATAGATCTCGTGGTTGCAGC
This sequence comes from Ruegeria sp. CE12, assembly GCF_056537525.1. Lineage (NCBI taxonomy): Bacteria > Pseudomonadati > Pseudomonadota > Alphaproteobacteria > Rhodobacterales > Roseobacteraceae > Ruegeria > Ruegeria sp. CE12. The sequence continues at coordinate 64,521 of NZ_JBQFRS010000008.1, forward strand.
GGTGCTTATGTCGATGGGCATGATGATGGTGCCGCCTGCAACGGTGTCTCTTCCGTTCAAACTGGCTTTCTTTGTCATAGCTGACGGTTGGGCCCTGATCGCCGGAGCGCTGGTGCGCAGCTACGTGCCATAGCGCTGAGGGGACGATCTATTGGCGCGTAATTCGAAGCCGTGCCTGTAGACCCTGATCTCCTGCCTCAAAGCTGAGCGTCCCGCCATGTTGTTCGGCTACGGTGGCAGCAATCGTCAGGCCCAGTCCAAACCCATCCGAAGAGCCTGTGTTAGAGCCGCGTTGGAACGGCGCCATCAGGGCCTCGACATCCTCGACAGACAGATCGGTCCCCTTGTCTTCGACGACGATTGTCGCGGTCTGCGCATCGGTTTCCAATGCAACTTCGGCATGGCGGCCATATTTCAACGCATTGTCGATAAGGTTGCTGAGTGCGCGTTTGAGGGAGATCGGCCGGCCCGTGACCAGAATGCGCCGGGTTTCAGGCAGCGATCCCTGCCCGCGCCGGGATGCAAAGACTGATTGGGCGCCCTCTACCACCACAGGTGCAACTTGTTTCAGCGAAACCGGAAGGTCCATATCCTGATAGTCGGCGACCAGAGATTCGACCAAAGCGGTCAATGAAATCTGGCGTGGGTCTTCGATGCTAAGTTCTGACCGGGTATAGGTCAGGACGCTTTCAATCATGCCGGTCATCTGATCCACATCGGCCTCAAGCTTTTCGCGCAACTCATCATCCGGGATCAACGCCGCACGCAGACGTACCCGGGTGGCGGGTGTGCCGAGATCGTGGCTGACACCCGACAAGACAATCGCACGTTTCTCAAGCTGGGCACGTTCATCGTCCAGATGGTCATTCACGGCGGAAACGATTTCGCGCAACTCCTCGGGGCCGTCCGCGTCATAGCTGTCCGGACCGCCCCTGCGTCTGCGATCCCGTAGTGCCTGAGCGAACCGGGCAAAGGTGTCGGTCACGTTGCCCACTGACGTCAGGATGACGGCAAGCGCGATTACAGCAATCAATATGGCGGGCAGTCGCAGATCGGTTGGTGCCGCCTCGCAACCCCAGACAGCAGTTCCATCGACAGTCTGCCAGTCACCCCGACCGAATCTGGCGATCAGGATCGGCTCACTGCAATAGGTCGCCAGCAACCGGGTCAGGTTCCCCATCTTTTGTGGCCCTGTCTGATCGCTGCCTGAAACAATATCAGAGACCGGATAGACCAGCCGGTCCGACATCACCGCTAGCGTCAGTTCGCGCCCGCTGAGCGGTGAAGAACTGTCGGTCAATATCGACAGGTTGGTTACGAAACGGCGGCCCGAAAAGCCCGGAATTTGTTCAAATTTGCCGTCTTCGGCCAAGGCCGCGGCGTCCGGCGATAATGGCGCAATCGAAACATCCTGTGGCGAAGCCATTCCGGTTCGCAATTCTTCGTACACGGCAAAACCGGCCACAAAGGACTGCGTAAGATACCGATCCCAGGACTGCGCCGAGGTAAACCAAAGCCCTCCGGACAAAAGGCCCGCAGCAAATGCGGCCAGTGTCCAGATCCAGCCAAGGCGGCGCAGTGGCAGGGTCATGCATCTTCTTCCACGGTCACCTCGGCGGAAAAGATGTAACCCACACCGCGTTCGGTGCGCAGCATTCTGGGTTCTTTGGGGTTGGTTTCAATCTTGGATCGCAGACGACCCACCAGCATATCGATCGCGCGACCCTGAGCCTCGGGCTTGTCATCGCTACCGGTAACGTCGAGTGCTGCCGCGATTTCATCACGCTTCAGAGGGATATGCGGATTTGCCAGCAGCACCTTGAGCAGTGCGGTCTCACGCTGGGACAGGGATACGAGATAGCCATCAGGTGAATGTACCTCATCCCGCTTGCCGTCGAAAACCCAGCCGTCAAAGCGGAATGTTTTGGTGCGCCGACGATAGGCCAGCGATGGTGTCCGTCTTGCGCGCTGCATCACCGCCCGGACCCGTGCCAGCAAAAGCTGGGGGTTGAAGGGTTTGGCTATATAGTCATCGGCGCCCACTTCGTAGCCTGCCATACGCTGATGGTCTGCAGACAGCGCTGACACGAAGATAATCGGCACATCTTGTTCGTTGCGCAGGCGGGCGCAGATCTCTACCCCGTTTTCGTCACCCAGCATGACGTCCAGCAGGATCAGATCGATCCGGCCCGCGCGCAAATGGGTCAGCACATCTTTTTCAGTCGCGGCGGGCAGCGCGATGAAACCGTTTTTTTGAAAGAACTGGGTCATCATCGACCGCATGTCCGGGTCGTCATCCACCACCAATAGACGCGGAATGGTCACCTTATCCTCCCCGGTTCCCCCTCAACCGTTGCCGTCAATTGTAACGAACGGCAACAGATTCAAGGCCAACGTAACACGCTGTAACAAAAGGGGTGAATATTTCCACCTTCTTTGGGTCTTGCCCCAGAATACGCGTTGCCAGACCGTATCCGACAACCCGTAATATCGCGCATCGCTGCCGGATCGGCGGCACTGAAGTTTCTGGGAGGATACCAAATGAAACGTTTTGCACTGTCTGCAGTTTCGACTCTGGCCGTGGTGGCAGGCACCTCGGTTATTGCCGAGCCGCAGGCCGAAGTTCTGCACTGGTGGACATCAGGTGGCGAGGCCAAGTCGGTCGCCGTTCTGCAGGAAGAGTTTGCCTCGAATGGCGGAACCTGGACCGATATGCCCGTTGCGGGTGGTGGTGGTGACGCGGCAATGACCGCGCTGCGTGCCCGCGTTCTGGCCGGCAACGCACCAACCGCCGTTCAGTTGAAAGGTCCTGCCATTCAGGAATGGTACGAAGAAGGCGTTCTGGCTGACATCTCGAACGTGGCTGAGGCTGAAGGTTGGGCGGCCGTACTGCCTGCATCGATTGCCGGTCACATGATGTGCGAAGGCACATGGTGCGCCGCACCTGTAAACGTCCACCGCATCGACTGGATCTGGGCAAACGCCGACGTGCTGGCTGCAAACGGTATCGAAATGCCCACCACATGGGAAGAATTCAACGCCGCAGCTGAGAAGCTGCAGGCTGCCGGTGTGATCCCGCTGGCCCATGGTGGACAGGCATGGCAGGACGCGACCGTGTTCGAAGCCGTTGCGCTGGGTCTTGGCGGACCTGAATTCTATCAGAAGGCTTTTGTCGATCTGGACCCAGAGGCGCTGACCTCGGACACGATGGTTCAGGTTTTTGACCAGATGCGCACCCTGCGTGGTTACGTGGACGAGAACTTCTCAGGCCGTGACTGGAACCTAGCCACTGCCATGGTGATGAATGGCGAAGCAGCCTTCCAGATCATGGGTGACTGGGCCAAGGGTGAATTCCTTGCGGCTGGCAAAAAGCCCGGCGAAGACTTCCTGTGCGCCTCGACCCCCGGCGACGGCTACCTGTACAACGTCGACAGCTTTGCCATGTTTGACGTGGAAGGTGACGACAAGCGCGCCGGTCAGGAACTGCTGGCCAAGCTGATCGTTGCGCCAAACTTTCAGGAAGTGTTCAACCTGAACAAAGGCTCGATCCCGGCCAGGACCGACGTTGCACTGGATGCGTTCGACATCTGCGCGCAAATCTCGGCCGAAGACATGGGCTCGACCTCGGCAGGCGGTTCGCTGCTGCCGTCCTACGCGCATGGTATGGCACTGCGCGGTGCGCAGGCTGGTGCGATCACCGACGTTGTGACCGCGCATTTCAACTCGGATATGTCCTCGGCTGACGCGGTTCAGCAATTGGCGGACGCAGTGGCAAACAGCTACTGATCCAATACGCTCTGCCCCCTATACTGAGGGGCAGAGCATCTTTCCCCGGAGGAAAAAATGTCCGAATGGCTGGAAAACCACCTGCCCAAGGTGGTGCTGGCACCGTCGTTCATCGCCGTATTGATCTTTGTCTACGGATTTATCGGATGGACCGCGTGGGTGTCGCTGACCCGATCGAAACTACTGCCGAAATACGAGATCAAGGGATTCATCCAGTATGAACGCCTGTTCGACTCGCCCCGTTGGGATACGGCGATCAACAACCTGTATATCTTTGGCGCGTTGTTCATCGTAATCGCGATGGTGCTGGGCCTGTTGCTGGCCATCCTGCTGGATCAGAAGATCCGCGTCGAAGGGGCCATTCGCACGATCTATCTGTACCCTATGGCGCTGTCGATGATCGTAACCGGCACTGCATGGAAATGGATTCTCAACCCGGGTCTGGGGATCGAGGCGATGGTGCAGGGCTGGGGATTTCCGAATTTCGAGTTCGATTGGCTGGTGAACCCGGACTACGCCATCTACACCATTGTTCTGGCTGCGATCTGGCAAAGTTCGGGATTTGTCATGGCGCTGTTCCTTGCCGGGCTGCGCTCGGTTGATGGTGAAATCATCAAGGCCGCGCAGGTCGATGGTATCCCAACATGGCGCATCTACACAGCGATCATCATCCCCTCAATGGCCCCCATTTTCCTGTCTGCTTTCATCGTGCTGGCGCACCTTGCAATCAAAAGCTTTGACCTTGTCATCGCGTTGACCGGCGGCGGCCCGGGCTATGCCACAGACATGCCTGCAACCTACATGTACGCCATGGCCTTTTCGCGCGGCGATATCGGTCAGGCAGCTTCGTCCGCGATGATCATGATGCTGGTCGTCTTTGCCATCGTGGTTCCATATCTCTATTCAGAACTGAGGGCGAAAAATGACTGATCTGTCGATGCCCCAAACCCGCACCCAAAGCGCCACGGGCAAGATCGTCCTGCGCTGGCTGCTCTATGTCCTTCTAGGCCTCTTTGCGCTCTATTACCTCATGCCGCTTTTTGTGATGTTGACCACCTCACTGAAAAGCCTTGAGGAGATCCGCACCGGAAGCCTGATGTCACTGCCCCGCGAGGTCAGCCTGGACGCCTGGAAAACCGCGTGGTCCGGGGCCTGTACCGGTATCCAGTGCGAAGGTCTGCGGCCCTATTTCTGGAACTCTGTCCTGATCGCAGTTCCTGCGGTGGCGATCTCAACCCTGCTGGGTGCGCTGAACGGCTATGTCGTGGCGCAGTGGCGGTTCAAAGGGGCGAACATCATCTTCTCGCTGATGCTGTTTGGCTGCTTCATCCCGTTTCAGGTTGTTCTGCTGCCGATGGCGCGTCTGCTGGGGATCATGGGGATTGCCGGGACCATTCCGGGCCTGATCTTCGTCCACGTGATCTATGGTCTTGGTTTCACTACGCTGTTCTTCCGCAACTACTACGTCACTATTCCGGCCGAGTTGACCAAGGCCGCCCGCGTTGATGGGGCCGGGTTTCTGCGGATTTTCTGGTCGATCTTCCTGCCGCTGTCGCTGCCCATCATTGTGGTGACCGTAATATGGCAATTCACACAGATCTGGAATGACTTCCTGTTCGGTGTGTCCTTCAGTCAGGCGGGAACGCAGCCCGTGACCGTTGCGCTCAACAACATCGTAAACTCCACCACCGGCGTCAAAGAATACAACGTCGACATGGCCGCCGCGATCATCGCGGGGCTGCCGACGCTGCTCGTCTATGTCGTTGCCGGTAAGTATTTCATCCGCGGTCTGACCGCTGGTTCCGTGAAGGGATAACCCATGGCTCCCATCCTCGATATCAACAATCTCTACAAGAATTACGGCGCGACCGAGATTCTGAAAGACATCAACATCTCGATCGAACCGGGCGATTTCCTGGTGCTGGTCGGCCCCTCGGGTTGCGGTAAATCCACCCTGCTGAACTGCATCGCCGGGCTTGAGCCGATCACCGGTGGGACACTGGCCATTGGCGGCAAGGACATGACCCATGTCAGCCCCAAGGACCGCGACATCGCCATGGTGTTCCAGTCATACGCTTTGTACCCGACGATGTCGGTCGCCAAGAATATCACCTTTGGCATGAAGGTGCGCGGCGTGGATGCGGCAACGCAGGAGGCCAAGCTCAAAGAGGTCTCATCCCTGCTGCAAATCGAGCAGTTGCTGAACCGGCGCCCAAGCCAGTTGTCTGGTGGACAGCGGCAGCGTGTGGCGATGGGCCGAGCGCTGGTGCGCGATCCCAAGCTATTCCTATTTGATGAACCGCTGTCAAACCTTGACGCCAAACTGCGGGTCGAGATGCGGACCGAAATCAAGAAACTGCACCAGACGCTGGATGCCTCTATCGTCTACGTGACCCACGACCAGATCGAGGCGATGACGCTGGCCACCAAGATCGTGGTGCTAAAAGGCGGCATCGTGCAGCAGATCGGCAGCCCGGCCGAGATTTATAACAACCCGGCCAACCTGTTCGTAGCGGATTTCATGGGCTCACCTGCGATGAACCTGATTCCGGCCAGAACCGAGCGGAATGGGACCGGTACGCATATCTCGATCGCACGCGATTCCGGATTACCAATCACTCTGACGGATTCGCGCGATCTGAATTTGCCTCAGGATGTCATTCTGGGCCTGCGCCCCGAAGACATTGCCGAAGCAGGCTTCCGGGCAGGTGCCGGGGTGCAGGAGGCAGAGTGCCTTGTTGATATGGTCGAACCGGCCGGGGCGGACACATACGTGGTCTCTGAACTTGGCGGCAAGCAGGTGACTGCGCGCCTGCACGCCGAGACCAGTGCACAGGCAGGTCAGATGCTGAACCTCGCCTTTGACATGAGCAAGGTTTCGTACTTTGCCAAGGAAACTGGTGAACGGTTGAATTGACCCAGTTATGATACTTCGGTTGGCCGCGAAGACTTGCGGCCTTCCGAAGTACCTTCAAAATTGCCTTGATCGATAGGCGTTTCTAAAACCAGCCGTCTGCACCAAAACTGCGTATGAGCTGATCATAAACTACGCGATGGCGCATCTAGCTTTCCCGGACACTTCAATTCCGTGTTTGGAAACGCGCATGTCAAAGTACATCTCTGTACCCCAGTTCCTGCTCTGCCTTGTTATTGCCTGCTGCGCATTCCCGCTGATTTACGTGGTACTGGCGACAAAAGGGAACACTTGGGTCTACCCCTCACTTGTGGTTGGCCAGCGCTCGACACTCATCTTGTTTTGTGCGGTTCTTCTGCTTGTCTATGTGGATAGGTTAAAGCGTTTGTTTTTAGGCGTTTTTATCGCAACCTTGATCTTGGTATTCGGTTCGTTACTTAGTGGACTCGAATGCGCCTTTGGCGGGCTGTCAGGAGGATACAACAGGTTCACCAATTGTGGTCTTGATTTCGTGATCTACGCAGGTCTCGTCGCACTTGGATTTGCTATCATATCCAGTAGGCGATCGGCGACATATTTGGTGTGTTTATTGGTCCTGAGCTTCCCTATAGGCGTCGCATTTGCTCATTTCGTTTTGACGGCGGAGTTAAAACGCACTCTTACCGGGATGGATTTGCAGGCTGAGTGTGTTGTCCGCCAACCGATCAGGTTTTATTTTGCGTCGGAATTGAGCGGCTCGCGTCGAATTCAGCAGATAGAAGATCTGGATCTGACCTGGATTATTGGCGAGCAATCGCCCCGAATCTACAAATTCTTGGAAGGTGACGCTTACATTTGGAAATACGACCAAAAGTCCTTTGAAAGGATGAGGGCCAGCTCACATCTCGTCGCAGTTTGCGAAGGTAGCTAGCTTGAAGGGCGGATTTCAAGAGGCTGGGCTAAGAAAGCCGTTTGCGGGCTTTCCTAGCATATGGTGTTTCGAACGAGTACTGCGATTGTACAAGCCGCGCTTGCAGTTATCAGCTGAGCCTGTTCTGTTTCATGTCTTTGATCAAACGGTTCAGGTCGCCGCCGCGCGCATCCAGCATGGCGCCAACCTCGGTCCGCTCGGTCAGCAGCATATTCACGCCTTCGATGAACATGTTGAAGAATTTGTCACGCCCCGATTTGTCCGAGACAAGGAAGGTCACCTCAAACGGAGACGAGCCCTGAAGCTTGACCGAGGTGCGCACCTCGTAGCCCGCCTTGATCTTGCGTGCATTTCGGACAGTGACCTGACCGCCGATGAACTCGCGGAACCGGCGGCCATATTTGTTCGCGATATAACCCTGAAACGCATTGGTGAACTGCTTCAGCTGCGACGGGCTGGCCGAACGGGCATCAGCCCCCAGCACATAGCGGGCCATGATCGGCACATCTGCGTATTGCACGAAGATTTTTTCGAAATCTCGGATCATCGCCTTCTCGGATTTGCCCGAGGCAATTACCCGATTGATGTCATCCACGACGCTGACGACAAGCGCCTTAGCCTCTGCTTCGGTCTGAGCAAAGGCGGGCAGGGGAAGGGCTGTAAGCGCCAGACCGGCAAGGCCAGTGGCGACAAAACCACGACGGTTCAAATGGTTACTCGGCATAGGGGTCCTCGTAGGGGTCTAGGTAGGGGTCCCTGACAGGGTCGGTCCCGGTTTCGGCATAGGGGTCATCATACAGACCCAGATAGGCGTCCTCATCATCCCTTGCCAGTTCAAAGCGACGGTTTTGCAGGTAGATGGTTCGTGCCTGCGCATAGCTGTCCGCGCTTTCATACAGGATCGAGTCTACCGTATCCGAGAATCGGCCACGATCCCCCATCCGGCGGACAACTTCGGCATAGACGCCCAGGTTGTCGGCTGGCCGTGTCGGGGTAAAGTTGATCGGATTCGAGAACAGGTTGACTACAACTCCAACGGCATCACGGGTAGTTGAGGGGCCATAAAACGGCAGTTCAACATAGGCACCTTCGCCAAAACCCCAGACATGCAGGGTTTCGCCGAAATCCGTATCCACGGGCGGCAGGTTCAGCTCACTGGCCGGATCGGACAGGCCAATGCCACCGACAGTCATGTTGATGACGAACCGCAACAGCGCATTACCCATTTGCTTGGGGTTGCCCTGCAGCAGGTAATCCACAGCCTGACCGGGCAGCGAGATGTTTTCAGCGAAATGGTTGAAGCTTGTCACCATCGGGTCGGGGACGATCTTCACATAGCCTTTTGAGGCAGGGCGGAACAGGAACCGGTCGACACCCAGATTGAATTTATGAATTCCGCGATTGGCATTTTCGTACGGGTCAAACACTTCGCCGCGGGCTGCCTGGTCCGCAGGTTGCGATGCACAGGCGCTCAGCACCGTCATAACGGACAGAATGATAAGGTGCTTCAAACGGAGTCTGCTCGACACGATATTTGTACTCCAAGGTGCCAGAGGTGAATGATCTGGCTTTCAATCAATACTGTTGCGGTCGGACTTCAAGGGTTCAAGTGGCTGTCACATAGAAGTTTCAAACTCTAATTGAAACAACTAGCGTTTAACCCGCATGCCCGACCGAGGTAAAGTGACACAGGATCAACACTCCGGAATAAGAGAAGTTACGCCCAGATCTTGTACATTTGTAAAATTGCCGTTTCCGGCTTTCCCAAGTCGGGCTTCCCGGTTAGCGTCCGCGCGAGTCGATTTTAAGGTGAGGACCATCAAATGAGCATCGCAGCAAAACTGGAAAGCCTCGGCGTCAGCCTGCCGGACGCACCTGCGCCAGCAGCGAACTATGTGCCTTTTGTTCGTGTGGGCAATATCGTCTACGTATCTGGCCAGATTTCCAAGGCAGACGATCTGATCACCGGAAAACTGGGTGATGACATGGATGTCGACGCGGGCGCAGCGGCGGCGAAAGTCTGCGCGATAAACCTGCTTGCTCAGGTCAAAGCCGCTTGCGGTGGTGACATCGAAAAGCTGGTGCGCGTGATCAAGCTGACCGGATTCGTGAACTCGACCGCTGACTTCACGGCGCAGCCGCAGGTGATCAACGGTGCCTCCGATTTCCTCGTCGAGGCGCTGGGCGATGCAGGCCGCCATTCACGCTCTGCCGTCAGCGCAGCATCTCTGCCTCTGGGTGTTGCGGTTGAGATCGAAGGTATCTTCGAAGTCCAATGACGCCGAGCCTGCCAAAAGAATTCATGCAACGCCCGATCGCGCATCGGGCGTTGCATGACAAAGCGGACAAACGCCCGGAAAACAGTCTCGCAGCCGTACAAGCGGCGATGGATGCCGGGTATGGGGTCGAGATTGATCTGCAGCTCACCTCGGATGGCCGAGCGATGGTGTTCCACGACTACGATATGACCCGTTTGACCGGACAATCAGGACCGATCCGGCAGATCTCATCGGACGAGGCCGCGGCTGTGACGCTGCTGCATTCCGATGATGAAAGCATTCCGTCGTTGCAGGACGTGCTGGAACTGATTGATGGCAAAGTGCCCTTGTTGATCGAATTCAAGGATCAAGACGGGGCGATGGGCAAAGGCATCGGGCCGTTGGAACAAGACGCGATCCGTGCGCTTGAAGGCTATGATGGTCCATTGGCGTTGATGTCATTCAATCCCAACAGCGTAGCTGAATTGGCGCGTTTGGCACCGCATGTGCCCCGGGGTATCGTCACCAGTTCCTATGACCCGAAGGAGTGGTTGCTGCCTGAGGACATCTGCGACCAATTGCGGGATATTCCAGATTTCGACCGTGTTGGCGCAAGCTTCATCAGCCATGAAGTGCATGACCTTGACCGGACCCGTGTTGCCGAACTAAAGGCGCAAGGTGTGCCCATCCTGTGCTGGACCGTCCGCTCGGCTGAACAAGAGACGGAAGCGCGCAAGGTTGCCGACAATGTGACCTTCGAAGGCTATTTGGCCGCGTGTTCGGGTTGAACCTGTCCTTCGCTGTCACAGATAATGGTGAAGCGCGGAGGGTACATGGATCAGGCACAAATTGAAGTTCAGGTTCTCGGATCGCTCTCGCAGATTTCTGCTGCGGACTGGGATAGTTGTGCCTGCCCGGAAACAGCTGATGGTGGTCGCCCGCTTGACCCGTTCACCACGCATCGATTCCTGCTGGCGCTTGAGGAAAGCGGATCGGTTGGTCGGGGAACAGGGTGGCAGCCGCAATATCTGACGGCGTATCTGGACGGTCTGCTGATCGCTGCGGCACCGCTCTATGCCAAGTCACACAGTCAGGGTGAATACATCTTTGACCACAACTGGGCGCATGCTTACGAGAGCGCTGGCGGGCGCTATTATCCCAAATTGCAGATTGCTGTTCCGTTTACACCAGCCACGGGCAGACGTTTTTTGGTTCGCCCCGGCTATGAGGCGATCGGCATGTCCGCTCTGGTTCAGGGCGCCGTCCAACTGGCCGCTGACAACCGGGTATCTTCGCTGCACGCTACATTCTGTACCGAGGCCGAGGCCCTCGCGGGGGCCGGAATGGGGCTGCTGACCCGCAGTTCACAGCAGTTTCACTGGCTCAACGACACCTATTCGGATTTCGATGGCTTTCTGGCCGCGCTGTCTTCGCGCAAGCGCAAGAATATTCGTAAAGAACGTGCACAGGCGTGTGATTTTGGTGGGGAAATCCGCACCCTGACCGGGTCTGATATTCAACCCGAACATTGGGATACCTTCTGGCAGTTCTATCAGGATACCGGCGCGCGCAAATGGGGGTCACCTTATCTGACGCGTCAGTTCTTTGATATTGCGCATGAAACCATGGCTGATGACATGGCCTTAGTGCTTGCGGAGCGCGACGGCTATGCGGTGGCCGGTGCGCTGAACTTCATCGGGCGCGAAACGCTCTATGGCCGCTATTGGGGCTGCACCGAACACCATCCCTGTCTGCATTTCGAATTGTGCTACTATAGGGCGATCGACTTTGCCATTGCCCATGGCCTGGCCCGGGTCGAGGCCGGTGCGCAGGGCGAGCACAAGCTTGCGCGTGGATATCTTCCTGTGCGTACGCATAGCCTGCATTGGATCGGTGATCCGGGTTTTGCCGACGCGGTGTCGAAATATCTTGATGCCGAGGGCCGTGCAGTGGGAGAAGAGATCGAGATTCTGACGGATTATGGCCCGTTCAGAAAGTCGAACCCGGAGGAACAGCAATGACGGAACTTTTGTCGACCGAGACCCGCGGCCCGCTGCTGGATCCGCTATTCAAAAACGGCTGGACCATGGTTGAAGACCGGGACGCCATCACCAAGACCTTCATTTTCGAAGATTTCGTCCATGCCTTCGGCTGGATGACACAGGTGGCGATTTTCGCGGAAAAGTGGAACCACCACCCCGAATGGTCGAATGTCTATCGTACGGTCGAAGTTGTGTTGTCTACACATGACGTGGGTGGTCTGTCCTCGCTGGATGCCAAGCTGGCGCGCAAGATGGACAGCCTCTGTTAACGATTACCCGATCCCACACCACCTGCCAGAGAGGCGGCGACACCCATCTGCTCGAATTCAGCAGGTGTGACGGTTCCGCTGCTGACATCAATATTGCCCGGGATCCTTGTCGTCCGATTACCAACTGATCGAACACTGCGTGCGGCCGGATTGATATCCAGGCACCGGGTGTTGTAGCAAGTCAAACCGTTGGTATTGATCTGAATACGCGCCTGACCGTCTGCCCCGGTTACGACGGGCGCTTGCGGAACATCACATGCGGCAAGCAGGCTCAGAACGCCCAGATAAACCCATTTGTTCATTGCACGCTCCTGTTTTGCGATGCTCTGCCCGGTACATTCCGGGGCAGAGCGTTAATCTAATCCGCTGATGTTCAGTCCAGCAGGCCGTTTCCGTCCTGATCGGCATTGATAAAGTCTTCGTTCATCTGCGTATCGTACTCGGCTCGGGATATAGCGTTATCCTCGTCCCGGTCGACCTTTTGAAATTGCTTGATGTCAAGAAACGGCTTGGCTTCGTCCAGCCCCAGCGTGCCGTTCTTGTCTTCATCCATTTCCTGAAAGGCATAATCGGAAAAGGCGTTGAACTCGTCCTTTGACAGAAAGCCGTCATTGTTCGAGTCGATCGCGTTCAATTCCTTTTCATTCAGTTCAGCGACGCTTTCGGCTGAAGCTGCACTGGCCATCATCACAGCCGCAATTACGAAAATTCCACGTTTCATTCCGGCTCTCCTCAGCATGAGTATCTCTGACCTTCGTACCCACCTGCAGCGGCACCTGCCGCGGTCAGAATGGTTTTGCCCGAACCGCCCCCAAATTGGTTGCCGATCACGCCGCCGATCAAGGCACCACCCAGCGTACCGCCGAGGCAGGCAATCTCGTGCTGTCGTGCCGCCTGCTGTTGCGGGGTTGGGGCAGGGCCGCAAGCGGCCAATGCACCGGCAGTGCCCAAGGCAAGAGTGATTAATTTAAGTTTCATCAATGAACTCCCCAGTTGTATGCTCAAGTATTTGCACATCGGGGCGTTGCAGGCCAAGTTAAATACGATTGGTTGGCCCCGGGGCTGCCGGGGCCAATGAAATCAGATTGCTTCCAGCAACCCTTCCCCCGCCGAGATTTCACAGGCTCCGGGATTTTCCTCAAGGTTCAGCGCGACAACTTTGCCGTCATCAACCAGCATCGCATACCGTTTGGATCGTGCTATCAGCCCGGCTGGCGGCGCATCGAAATCCATGCCGATGGCCTTCGTGAATTCAGATGCTGCGTCGGCAAGCATGGTCAGGCCCGCGTCGGTTGCACCGGTTGCCTCGCCCCAGGCTTTCATGACAAACGGGTCATTGACCGAGACGCAGATGATCTCGTCCACACCCTTGGCGTCGAACTGATCTTTGGTGCGCATGAAGCTGGGCACATGCGCGGAATGACAGGTTGGCGTAAATGCGCCCGGAACGGCAAAGATCACCACCTTGCGCCCATTGAGCTTGCTGGAGATACGTACCTCCTCAGGCCCTTCGGCACCTATCTGTGTCAATGTCGCATCTGGCAAAGTATCACCGGCTGAAATCATCTTATTACTCCTGTCGATTGGATTTGCAGAGTCAGTCCTAAGCGCAATATAGGGGTGCAGGTGGATGAAACCACGGGAATTCGACAGGGCGGGAGAAACATGAGCCATATTGTCGTAATTGGTGCCGGACAAGCGGGTTCTTCGCTTGTTGCCAGGCTTCGCAAGGACGGGTTTGAAGGGGACATCACTTTGATCGGTGCCGAGCCGCATCTGCCCTATCAGCGACCGCCTTTGTCCAAAGCTTACCTTTTGGGAGAAATGGAGCTTGAGCGACTGTTTCTGCGGCCCGAAAGCTTTTATTCCGAAAACAACATCACGCTGCGTCTAGGTCAGCGGGTTACAGGTATCGATCCTCAGGCCAAAACAGTGACCCTGGGTGACGAAGTCATCTCGTATGACGAGCTTGCATTGACCACAGGTTCTGATCCGCGTCGTCTTCCTGCAGCGATTGGTGGCGATCTCGAAGGCGTTCATGTCGTGCGCGATCTCGCCCATGTTGACGACATGGGGCCATGGGTGACCGAAGGTTCCAAGGCATTGATCGTGGGCGGCGGTTACATTGGGCTCGAGGCGGCAGCGGTTTGCGCCAAACGCGGCGTCAAGGTCACTCTGGTTGAGATGGCAGATCGCATCCTGCAGCGCGTAGCGGCCCCTGAAACCAGCGACTATTTCCGGGCACTGCACAACGAATACGGCGCCGATATCCGCGAAGGTGTCGGGCTGGACCGTCTGGTGGGTGAGAACGGCAAGGTTACCGGGGCCGTTCTGACCGACGGGGCCGAGTTGGACGTTGATTTCGTCATCGTGGGTGTGGGCATTGCCCCGTCGACCGAACTGGCTGAGATGGCAGGGCTTGAGCTGGACAACGGCATCAAGACGGATGCCCATGGCCGCACCTCAGACCCATCGATCTGGGCGGCGGGCGATTGCGCGTCGTTCTTGCATCAGGGCGAGCGTATCCGGCTGGAAAGTGTGCCCAACGCAATCGACCAGTCCGAGATCGTGGCGCAGAACATGCTGGGCGCTGCCAAGGATTATGTCGCGACGCCATGGTTCTGGTCGGATCAGTATGATGTCAAACTGCAGATTGCAGGCCTCAATACCGGCTATGACCGCGTTGTGACCCGTCAGGGCGAAGGTCAGACGGTCTCCTTCTGGTACTATAAGGGTGATCAGCTGATTGCGGTCGATGCGATGAACGACCCGCGCGCCTACATGGTCGGAAAGCGTTTGATCGACTCGGGTAAAACCGCTGATCCGGCTGTTGTTGCCGACCCGAGCGCGGATCTGAAGCCGCTTCTCAAGGCGTGAGGATCATCGCCGGAGATTTCCGGGGCCGCGCTTTGGCCTCGGTCGGCAAAGGGGATGCGGGCGCGCATCTGCGCCCGACCACCGACCGGGTTCGCGAGAGCCTGTTCAATGTCCTGAGCCATCAGATCGACTTTGACGATCTGCGTGTGCTCGACCTGTTTGCCGGAACCGGCGCACTGGGGCTTGAGGCGCTGTCACGTGGTGCGGCGCATGTCACATTTGTGGATGATGGTCGCGTGGCGCAGGGACTTATCCGCAAGAACATCGAACTGACCCGAAGTGCGGACAGTACAGATCTAGTCCGCCGGGATGCAACGCGTCTGGGGCAAAACCCAAACGCGGCTTACGACCTGATCTTTCTGGATCCGCCCTATGGCAAGTCGCTTGGGCAAAAGGCGATAGCAGCGGCAATCGCCGGGGGATGGTTGGCCGAAGACGCCCTTCTGGTGTGGGAAGAAAACGCTCCGATGGCGGCTCCGGACGGGTTTGAACTGCAGGACGCACGAAAATACGGCGATACCCATATCTCTTTGATGTGGCGCAGTGTTTCAGGCTGAAACAGGCGAGGCAGGTTAATGCCGAATGCCGATTTGCATGTGTTCCACGTCCCGGCTACGCCGGGTCCGTAAGCGGGCGGAGGTTCACATGCACGATCTGGTTATCTTTGATTGCGATGGCGTTCTGGTAGACAGCGAAGTTGTCTCGAACCAGGTTCTGGTCAGCAATCTGGCCCGGTATGGTCTGAACCTGACGCTACAGGAATGCATGTCTTTGTTTGTCGGAGGCACCATGGTTGGTGTCCGGGACAAGGCACGGGATTTGGGCGCTGTATTGCCCGATAACTGGATCGACGAAGTATATGCCGAAACCTATGATCGGTTGCGATTGGGCGTGCCGCTGGTCGCCGGGGTGTTTCAGCTTCTGGACCGCCTTGATCAGCAGGATATTCCTTATTGTGTCGCTTCGAACGGCAGTCCGGACAAAATGCAGATCACTCTGGGCCAGAACGGTTTATGGGACCGATTCAAGGACGTGATGTATTCCGCGCATGTATTAGGAACTGGCAAACCTGACCCAGCGATGTTTCTGAAGGCAGCCGAACACTTTGGATCAGCCCGCCCGGTTGTCATCGAAGACAGCGAGAATGGTGTCACCGCAGCTATCCGGGCCCAGATGCGATGCCTCGGATTTGCCGCCCATGACGACGGCGCGCGCCTCGCGGCCCTGGGTGCTGAAGTTTTTGGTGATATGGCGGAGGTGCCAGCGCTTTTGGGAATATGACCGGGACATGTTACTATCTGACTCATGGATCGTGCCATAGCCCCATCATACTGGGCTTTCGCTCAGGATACGGACACAGCCACCGGCCCACCGCCAAAACCCATGCGCGCGCCGGTGTTCATCCACGATGCGGTGACACCGTGGGGGGCTGAGACGATGTTGCTGAAGCTCTGGCGCGAGCAGTCTGCCGATCAGGAAGAATAGGTCGGATGGAACTTGCCGCCGGGTGAAAGCGTAAAGATCTCAACCCCATCTGCCGTCACACCAACCGAGTGTTCGAACTGTGCCGACAGCGATTTGTCGCGGGTCACGGCGGTCCAGTCATCGGCCAGAGTTTTGGTTTCCGGACGGCCCAAGTTCACCATCGGTTCGATGGTAAAGAACATGCCTTCTTCCAGAACCGCACCAGTGCCGGGGCGGCCATAATGCAGCACATTCGGCGGTGCGTGGAACACGCGACCCAAACCGTGACCGCAGAAATCGCGGACAACACTCATCCGGTGTGCTTCGACATAAGCCTGAATGGCGTGGCCGATGTCACCGAACGTGTTGCCCGGCTTGACCGTCTCGATGCCTTTGAACAGTGCATCGTGAGTCACCTGAATCAAGCGCTCGGCTTTGCGCGGCAGTTTGCCGGCAACATACATGCGCGAGGTATCGCCGAACCAGCCATCAACGATGACGGTGACGTCGATGTTCAGGATGTCGCCATCCTTCAGCCGCTTGTCGCCGGGAATGCCGTGGCAGACCACGTGATTCACACTGATGCAGCTGGCGTGCTGATAACCCTTGTAGCCAATGGTCGCCGAGGTCGCGCCTGCATCCTCAACCATCTGCGTGATGAGCCCGTCAATCGCGCCCGTGGTCTGGCCGGGAAAGACATGGTCGGCAATATCGTCGAGTATCCGCGCGGCCAAGGCCCCTGCCGCGTGCATACCGGCAAAGTCACCCTGTTCGTAGATGCGGATGCCGTCCTTGGTCAGGCGGCCACGATGTTCTTTCATCGACGCTAAGCTCCAAATGTTGCGCGCAGCACTTCTTTTACGCTGCTTGTGCAGAAAGTACCAGAGGGTGTGCGCGTTCTTGAGATCGAACAAATGGCGTAGAAACACAATTGTTCAAGTGAATTTCCAAGAGGTGGTCAGAGACGTTGGCGGCAGCTACCGAACTACTGGTCAGGAATCGCTTTCACCTTCTGCACTGCTCTCATAGATGATCACTCCCTTGCCGGGCGCATAGTTGGAAGGGGCTTTGGGCAGGTTTTCAACGATTGGGGTCAGATCAAATGCTGAAAAAAATGTCTCAAGCTCTTCGTTTGATGCGTCAGATACAACCGTAATCTCCACCTGCCCATCCATGTAGATTGATAGGTGTTGGTAGTCGGTCGGCGTGTGCTTTCGTGTCACGATACTGTACGAGAATTGAGGGTGCTTATGGACCAGAACACCGTCGATTTCGGCAAAGGGTTCAGTAACCTCCCTGAGACGGAAGATTTCGCCATCCTTGGCAGCGTGCAGACCCTCTCGGTAGATCTTGATAGCAAATGCAATAGTCTTGTCGCCTTGACGATAGACCCGTACGGTGCCCGACTTCGCCTGTTTGGTGACCCGATGCAAATCTAACCAAAGATCGTGTTCGGTGGTTTTGCCTACTATGCTACTTGCCGGCGGTTCACCCAACATTGGTTCAAGTGCTTTGACGTTGTATGAAGCCTCGGACCAGCCTGGCTGGGTGGTGGGAAGAACTTTGGACGGGTCGAAGGGCAGAGACAGGAATATACCATCTCGTATATTGACGATGAGATGCGAGAAGGACCCAAGGCCTCCGCACCGGCGTCTGCACCCATCCTCGCGACTTTTCTCATATTCGGCTGCGCCCTCATCCAACTGAGCGTTCAGGGCATCGCGGGCTGCCGTACGGCGATCATCCGTCATGTATGTGTCGAATGCCATCAATGCGGCACCAATCATCAATATGGCCCCAAGCGTGAAGACAACCCCAGCCAGTATTCTCATTTCTCTGCCTCACCCATTGGTAACACTTACACGCGCAGCCGCCGTATAATTTTATCAGGGAAATTGAGGCGATTTCATGATCTTGCGCACCGATTTGGAGATAAAAATCACTTGGATTTGGAGGAAGTTAAGTCGAAAATTTCTGCTGGCTAACCCAAACCCCTTCCGGTGATATTCGTGTCCTATAGATCAATCGCTCCACGCCTTTTGCCTGCGCTTCTTCAAATGCAGCCGCATAGGCCGGGTCGATATCCGCTGCCAAAGCAAACCGGTCACAATCTGTGCGCTGCACCAGATACAACATGATCGCGCGATGTCCCTGAGCCACCATTGCGGCCAGCTCACCCAGATGCTTGGTGCCGCGCGCGGTGACGCTGTCGGGAAACTCTGCCAGACCGGGTTCGCGCGATAGGGTCACGCTTTTGACCTCGAGATAGGCGTCCGGCAGCCCCGGTTGGGTCAGAAGAAAGTCGATGCGGCTGTTTTCCCCGTATTTCACCTCGGGCCGGACAGTTTCATAGGAGGCGAATTCGGGGATCTGTTGGTCTTCCAACGCCCTACGTAGAGCCTTGTTTGGCACCGAAGTGTCGACACCCGTGAGGTGCCCGTTTTCGTGATCAACCAGCCGCCAGCCGTATTTCAGCTTTTTTTTCGGATCGTCATTGGGCTCCAGCCAGATTTTCTCGCCTGGTTCGGCCAACCCCATCATTGAACCGGGATTGGCACAATGCGCGGTAATCTCGCGCCCGTCCTCTAACCGGCAATCGGCCAGAAAGCGTTTGTAGCGGCGGATAAGGCGGGCGGGGACAAGCGGCGTGGCAAATTTCATGCCTACCGCCTTACCCCGCACCTGCCGGCAAGGGAAGTGTCAGACCAGACCAGCCATGACACCCCCGTCAACATCCCAGACCGCGCCGGTAACCCACGACGCGTCCTTGGACAGGAGATGCGTAATCGTGCTGGCCACATCTTCGGGGCGGCCCACACGGCCGATCGGATGGAACGCATCGAACCCACCGGTCAGTGTTTCTTCGATCTTGTCCGGTTCAATGAAGGCCCCATAAATCGGAGTGACAACAACTGCGGGCGATACTGCGTTCACCCGAATACCATGCGGTGCGAGCTCCAACGCCAGATGCTGAGTCAGTGAATGAAGCCCGGCCTTGGCCATTGAATAAGCCGATGACGGGGTCGCACGAACGGCCTGTTTTGCCCACATAGAGCCTATGTTGACGATGCTTCCACCACCATTGGCTTTCATGTTCTCGGCAACTGCCTGCGTGATGAAAAACGTGGCGCGATTGAGGTCCATATAGCTTTCGTAGTCTTCGGAGGTGTGCTCCAGAAATGGTTTGGGTGAGAATGTACCTGCAGCATTGATCAGACCCTGAATATGGCGATTGTTCTCCTTGATGTGTTCAATCAAGCCATCAACTTGGCCCGCGTCGCGCAAGTCTACCTGATGGATATCTGCCAAAGCACCCAGCCCGGCCCTGGCGGCATTCAGTTTGTCAGCTGAAGAGCCAACAAGCGTTACATGCCCTCCCTTGGCCACGATTTGTTGCGCTGCTGCCAGCCCCATTCCACTGGATCCGCCGATGATGAGTGTTGTTATGTCAGTCATGATCTGATTCCCTATCTACTGGTAGGTAGATATATTGAAGTGGCAATTTCAAAATCAACCCCCTATCTAACGATAGGTAAAATTTCTGGACGGGCGACTGATGAAAAAACCTGACAAAGCACTGTCCGACACGGCGATCCAAATTCTGGATGTGGCCGAGCGTATGGCGCGGCAAGGCGGCTACAATGCGTTCAGCTTCCGGGATATCGCACGTGAGATCGGCATCAAATCCGCCAGCATTCACTATCATTTCCCAACCAAGGAGGATTTGGGGGAGGCGCTGGTCGAGCGATACACCAACCGTTTTCTGGACGCATTGGGTGCAGCTGACGATGCGGAACCAATCGAAATGCTATCGCGCTATGTGTCGATCTACCGGGCAGCGTTGATTGAGCAGCAGTTGATGTGCCTCTGTGGCATGTTTGGCGCGGAAATAGCCAAATTGCCCGCGCCGGTTTCAGAGCGCACCCGAGCCTTCTTCGAACGCAACCTTGAATGGCTAGATACCGTTTTCAAAGCCGCCGGTGTGCAAGACCCACGCAAAAGATCCGGCGAAGTTATTGCCAGGCTGGAAGGTGCGATGATCCTTGCTCGCGCAATGAACGACATGGATCTGTTCCAGCGTGTTACGGGGGACTTACCGGCAGAATCCCTGCGCTCGTGACAAACAGGTCTTGCGGGGCGGGTCAGGACGGATATTTTGCAAACACCTCCCGCAGCAAGAAAGGACAGGCCATGCCAAACCCAACCGCAGCGATGCTGGTGATCGGGGATGAAATCCTGTCCGGTCGCACCAAGGATACCAACACGAACTTCCTGGCTCAGGAACTGACCAAGCATGGCATCGATCTGAAAGAAGTACGTGTCGTCAGCGATGACGCGGATGCAATCGAAAATGCGGTCAGGGCCTTGTCCGACAGTTTCGAACATGTCTTTACCAGCGGTGGTATCGGCCCCACCCATGACGACATCACCGCGGACTGTATTGCTCGCGCGTTTGGTGCACACATTGATGTACGGGATGATGCCCGAGCCTTGCTTGAGGCACATTACGAGAAATCCGGGCTTGAGCTGAACACTGCGCGGCTACGCATGGCACGCATTCCGGATGGTGCCACATTGATCGAAAATCCGGTTTCAACCGCACCGGGTTTTACTATCGGGAATGTGCATGTGATGGCCGGAGTGCCTTCGGTGTTTCAGGCTATGGTGGCAAGCGTTTTACCCACACTGACCGGGGGAGAGCCGCTGCTGTCGCAGACTTTGCGCGTAAACCGGGGCGAAGGCGATATCGCTGCAACCCTGTCGGTGTTGGCCGAGGATTTCAGTGATCTGGCAATCGGCAGTTACGGATTTCAGGTCAACGGCGTGTTCGGTGCGAATGTGGTTGTGCGCGGCACCGATGGCGGACGTATCGATGCGGCAATTACCCGGCTGGCCAGGGAGCTGGAGCTTTGAGCGTCAACTGGGCTGACGTGGTCGACGGCACCTGGCCTGCAGCGCGGTATGAAAAGCAAGGTCCATTCCAGCTGCGTGAAGGGCAGGGCGGTGGCTCGCGCGTGTCTGCTGCGAGCAGGATTGGGGATGTGACCGACGCTGATCTGGACAATGCCGAACAGGCGATGCTGGCGATGGGACAGAAACGCATATTCTGCCTGCGACCAGGGGATGAGGGGCTGGACACCCAACTGGCTGCCCGCGGTTATGAAGTTCTTGATCCGGTCAACATTTATGACTGCCCGGTTGCGCAGCTGACGGATGTTCCAATTCCACGTGTCACGGTTTTCACCATCTGGGAGCCATTGGCCATCATGCGTGAAATCTGGGCGCAGAGCGGCATCGGGCCGGAACGTCTGGCAGTCATGGATCGGGCCAACGGCCCGAAGACTGGCCTGCTGATGCGTCAAAAGGATCAGCCCGGTGGCGTGGGTTTTGTCGCGATCCATGATGGAATTGCCATGGTGCATGCGCTTGAGATTCTGCCAAGTCACCGTCGTCAGGGTCTGGGACAGTGGGCCATGCGTGCCGCGGCCTTTTGGGCGCTGGACAACGGCGCCCATACCCTTAGCGTGATCTGCACGAAGGCGAATGAAGGGGCGAATGGCCTCTATCATTCTCTCGGGATGCAGATCGTGGGAGAGTATCATTACCGCCAGCTTGTCTGAGGGGAGAAAGACAATCGTGACTGATCAGAAGATGCCCACTGCGCTGGATTTGCCGATGGTGGATCCGCTGCCGCCCGAGACGCAGAAATACTTTGATATCTGCGTCGAAAAGCTGGGTATGGTGCCGAATGTTCTCAAGGCGAATGCGTTTGATATCAACAAGCTGAACGCGTTCACCGCCATGTATAATGACCTCATGCTGGCAGACAGTGGCTTGTCCAAGCTCGAGCGTGAGATGATTGCCGTTGTCGTCTCATCGATCAACAAGTGCTTTTATTGTCTCGTCGCGCACGGGGCCGCGGTGCGACAATTGTCGGGTAATCCTCAGTTGGGTGAAATGCTGGTGATGAACTATCGCGTGGCTCCGCTGGATAGTCGTCAGCGCGCCATGCTGGATTTCGCGGCCAGAATGACCACTGCAAGTGCCGAAATCGAAGAGCAGGACCGCCAGCATCTGCGGGATGTGGGGTTCTCGGATCGTGATATCTGGGACATCGCCAACGTCACCGGTTTCTTCAACATGTCCAACCGCGTGGCCAGTGCCACGGCTATGGTCCCGAACGACGAATACCACGCGCAATTCAGATGAACCGATTTATCGCCCTTTGTCTTTGTTTGCTGGCCGCACCGGTAGCGGCTCAGAACCTGACCTTTCCGTCCAGTGCGCGGCAGGTCAGTGAGCGTATCAGCGCTCTGGACAGCTATGAATTGCCGATCGGGGCCTTTGCGGATGGCAAAGTACCCTCTCGCAATGTCGAAGGGCGGGTGGAACGGTATACTTGGCGTTTGCAGGCCGGCTCCAGCACGACGTTGCAGATACTGGCCCCGCTACGCGAACAGATCGTGGCGCAGGGCTATGACATTCTGTTCGAATGTGAGGCCCGCAACTGCGGAGGTTTTGACTTTCGGTTCAACACCGAGGTCGTGCCAACGCCGGATATGTATGTGGCGATCAACGACTACCGATTCCTTTCGGCCTCGCGCGGCGGGGATGTTCTGAGCTTGCTGATCAGTCGCAATCCACCTGATGGTTACGTACAGCTGATCCGTGTCACACCGGCCGGGGCAACGACGCCTCCACCACTGGTGATTGAGGAAACGGTGCAGGGATCAGGTGGCCTGCTGACCGAGTTGCAGCAGGATGGCCACGTTATTCTGGACGATCTGCATTTCCAGACCGGCGAAGTTGCGCTGGGCGCAGGGCCTTTCGCGTCTTTGTCTTTGCTGGCCGGTTATTTGCAGGACAACCCGGACACCCGGCTCGCGCTGGTCGGGCACACTGATGACACTGGTAACCTTCAGGCCAATACTGCCGTCAGCACCAAGCGCGCGCAGGCGGTGCGACAGCGTTTGATTGATGCTCATGGCGTAGCGGCAGACCGGATCGAGGCGCAGGGTGTCGGTTATCTGGCCCCAATCACTTCGAACGCGTCAGCGGAAGGGCGCGATCTGAACCGGCGGGTTGAGGCGGTGCTGCTGGTCAACTGAACGATCAGGCTTAGTTGATTTGATAATTCCCAAACAGTCTCTAACCTAAGGCAAAAGGAGCTGTCATGTCAGATCATGAACTACTTCCAAAAGCGTTGATTATCGGTGCGGGCGCAGGGCTTTCAGCATCATTTGCACGCGCTTTGGCAAAGGCTGGGTATGATCTGCATCTGACTGCCCGCAACATCGACGATCTTGAGCCTTTAGCGGCAGAAACAGGTGCAGAGCTCCACCAGCTTGACGGAACCGACACTGACGGGATGGCATCGCTGGTTGCAGACTTGCCGGGCGAACTGCGCGTTGCCTGCTATAATCCTTCGGCCCGCCAGCGTGGTCCGATCACTGAACTTGATCCTGAAACAGTTCGCAAAGCTGTCGAAGTGACGGCCTATGGGGCGTTTCTGCTGGGGCAGTCTGCGGCGCGTCGAATGCTTGAGCAGGATCTACGGGACAATCGGCGCGGGACAATCCTGTTCACCGGTGCCTCGGCCGGGGTAAAAGGGTTTCCCCTGTCTGCACCCTTTGCGATGGGAAAGTTTGCACAACGCGGGCTGGCGCAATCCATGGCACGCGAGCTTCATCCCAAAGGCATACATGTCGCTTGGGTCAACATTGACGGGGCCATCCGGAACCCGGCACGTGCAGGATACAGTGACAGTGCCGACAATCCCGACAGCTTTCTGAACCCGGATGCAATCGCGCAGGAATATATGCACCTGATCCAGCAGGACCGCTCGGCTTGGAGCAATGAACTGACGCTTCGGCCTTGGGTTGAAACATTCTAAGCCTCTGCTGGTTACACCGGACCTCACAAAAAAAACCCGCGCAAAGTTCGCGCGGGCTGTGCAAGTTCACCGGGAGAAATTACCAGTCCATCGGACCCTTTTCGGCAAAGGATTCGACAAGAAAATCTATGAAAGCCCGCACTTTAGGCTGGGTAAACCGGCCGGGTGGGTACACTGCGTAAACGCCCTGAACTTCATCCGGCAGGGATGGCATTGCATCCACCACCTGTCCTGTTTTCAAAGCCTCCGCATAGAGGTAGCTGGGCAGATAGGCGATCCCCAGACCTGAAATCGCTGCATTCAGCAGCGACTGGCCGTCATTGACGCTCAGCCAGCCTGCTGTACGAACCTGCCTCTTTTCGCCCGAAGGCGCAGTCAGCTTCCAGACATTGCCGGAGGACTGGCTGGAGTAATGCAGCAGCTTGTGCTCGTTCAGATCGTCAATCTTCTGCGGCCGCCCGAACTTTTCGATATAGCTGGGGGCAGCTACCATGCGTTTGACAGTTTCCGTGAGTTTACGCGCACGCAGAGTGCTGTCTTCCAGTTCTCCGATGCGCACCGCAACATCGAATCCTTCGGAAATCAGCTCAACATAGCGGTTGTTCAGCACCATGTTCACAGTGATGTCGGGGTAGGCAGACAGGAACCCGGACAATACAGGTGACAGGTGATTAACGCCGAAATCGGTTGCGACGCTGATGCGCAGCAGGCCCGAAGGCGCTGACTGCATCGAGGTTACCAGCGCATCCGCCTCGCCTGCATCATTCAATACGCGGCGCGCGCGGTCATAATAGGCCAGTCCGATCTCGGTCGGAGATACACGGCGTGTGGTCCGGTTCAGCAGGCGAGCGCCGAGTCGTGCTTCAAGGCTCGACACGTGCTTTGACACTGCCGATTTGGATATGCCCATCTTTTTGGCCGCATCGGTGAAGCCACCCTGGTCCACCACATTGGCAAAGGCCTCCATTTCGGTCAGTCGATCCATTCTCGTTCCCCAGGTCTTTGTTCGTTGAGGTACCTTCGCGTCAAATCTGGGCAAGAACGCGGCAGACATGGGATAATATCAGGGATTTGAATCGGATCGTTTGCACTTCGGAAACGCGGAAACAGTGGTTTCCAGTATCGCTCCAGACCCTTATTGGGCGGGTTTTCTGGAAATTTCTTAAATCATGCTATCCTGAGAATGGCATTTTTGTGACGAGGGAGGAGATCATGAAAGCCATTATTGCAGCCACTTTATTCACCCTTTCAGTGTCCATTGCGTGGGCCGGAGGGGAAACACCATCGAACCCGGATGCGAAAGTCTATTTTGTAAATCTCGCGGATGGCGACACAGTTCAGTCGCCCGTTACCGTTGTTTTTGGCCTAAGCGGCATGGGTGTCGCCCCATCAGGTGTTGAAAAGGAAAACACAGGTCATCACCATCTGCTGATTGACCGTCCGCCGATTGGCGAAGGCGAAGATGGCGCGGATGAACTGGCCTACGGCCTGCCCGCTGACGACAACCACCTGCACTTCGGTGGTGGCCAGACCGAGGTGACTCTGGACCTGGCGCCGGGCCCCCACACCCTTCAACTGGTGCTGGGTGATGCCGGGCATGTGCCGCATGCGACCCCGATTGTGTCCGAAGTCATAACGATCACTGTCGAGTAACGCTCAGGTCCCGAACTGTTCTGAGAATTTTGCGGACCCGCTGCGTGAAAACTGAATGATACGGCTGCCCGGTTTCCGGGACAGCCACCCCAACTCTTCCATTCGGGACAACATCGCGCGCCCCAGCTTGCCAGCCAAATGGGTTTCGCGTTCGCTCCAATCCAGACAAGGACGGCAGAGCGGTGCGCGACTTTTGTTCAGACCATCCAGATCGATTCCGAAATCTGTACAGAAACGCGCGCCGGGTTCGGTCAGCGACACCAGATCATCCGAAACATCAAGGAAACCCCGCGCCCGCATTGAGGTGAACAACTGAACCCCCCTGCTGCCCGCGAGATGGTTATAGCAAACCCGCGCCTCGCGCATTTCCAGATCATTGGGTCCGGTACGTGTCCGCATATGACCGTGACCGGCAGCCAGACCCATCAGGTTTTCCAGCGTATGCGCCACATCCTCGCCAGACAGGCCATAATATTTGTGCCGGCCCTGTCCTTTAACTCGCAGCAACCCGCCATCCAGCAGCTTTTTCAGGTGTGAGCTGGCGGTTTGCGGGCTGATTCCGGCCTCTCGCGCCAATTCCCCAGCTGTCAGAGCCTTTCCCGACATGAGCGCGGTCAGCATGTTTGCGCGCGCGGGGTCTCCGATCAACGCGGCGATCTGGGCGATATCCGGTCCGTCTTTCATAGTTCGATCATAGTCGAAACATATGCGTCAGTCGAGCGTGTAATCTGAGATGGCAAACAAAGGAGCCTTTAATGCTGACCTGTGTCATCCGCTATCAGATCGACCCGACCAAAAAACAACAGTTCAATACCTATGCTCAAAAATGGGGGCAGGCGATCCCGCGCTGCGGGGCGGATCTGATTGGCTATTTCGCCCCGCATGAGGGGTCATCGACCCTGGCCTATGGTATCTATAATGTCGAAAGCCTCGCCGAGTACGAAGCCTATCGCACGCGACTGGCTGCGGATCCTTTGGGGCAGGAGAACTATGCCTTTGCCCAGAAAGAGCGATTCATTCTGCGCGAAGACCGGACCTGGCTCAAGCTCGCCTCGACCCCGCACGGAGGACAATCATGATTGCTGTCATCTTTGAAGTGGAGCCTGCCGAGGGTGAAACGCAGACCTATCTCGACATTGCAGCCGATCTTCGTCCCCTGCTGGATGATATCGACGGGTTCATTTCCGTTGAGCGGTTTGAAAGTCTGGTAACGCCCGGTAGATATCTGTCGCTTTCATTCTGGCGCGATGAGGATGCCGTTGCCGAGTGGCGCCGCATGAATGAGCACCGCACAGCACAATCGCGGGGGAAATCGGGTCTGTTCAAGGGATATCGGCTGCGTGTAGCAGCGGTCATGCGCGACTATGGGTTGACCGATCGTGAACAGGCGCCGACCTCAGGCCGCATCGGGTAGCAGGAAAACACCGCGGGCAAGATCCGAGTTCAGCCTGTCATTTCCGTACCACTTGCCAAGGACATTCTTCGACATCAGATCAGGGTTTTCGGCGACAAACTCGCTGAAATTCGGATCTGAATTGCGAGCCATACGCTCGGCAATCAGGCTCATGAACGCATAGGTGATTGTCAGGTTGAACTTATCGGGCGCACCGGCGTTTGTGGCCAGTGTGCGAATGCCCTTGGCATAGATCGCAGCCGCATCGATGAAATCATACTTCCTCAACAGGTCAAAGGCCACCTGTACATGCTCGGCATGAGCGAAAGTCGTATTGTCGATGGCATGCGCTTCGAACACGCGGGTAATCTCAGATATCTGAACTGCTTCGGTCATTCCCCGATCTCCTTGAATTTGTGGCTGTGCTCGGCGGTCCAGTCCAGTTCGTAAACCTCTTTCAACTGGCTGATCTTTTTGAGCGTCTCAGGCGAGAATGGCGGTTTGTTTTCAAAACTGTGCAAGGCGATGCCCTCAATCAGATCGCCAACGGACATATCCAGCGATTCTGCCAGCCCCTTCAGGACTTTCAGCAATCGCTTTTCGATTCGAATTCCGGTCTGGGTACGTTCAATTCTCTCACTCATGAGTTACCAATGTACCAAGGTAACAACAGAGTCAATGCGTAAACAGAAAAAGGCCGCCTCTGCAGAAGCGGCCTTTTAGTATCTAAAACAACGTGATTCAGCGGATACGCGTTGCCACGGCTCTGAAAATCAGAGTGCTGCCGCCAACCGCGTACCCTGATTAATCGCACGTTTGGCATCCAGTTCAGCCGCCACATCCGCGCCGCCGATCACATGAGGTGTGATCCCGCGTTCGATCAGATCATCCGCCAAACTACGGTCTGAGACCTGACCGGCGCACAACACAATGGTATCTGCCGCGATTATGGTCGGGTCTGCCCGCTCCTCGCCAAAGCTGACATGCAGGCCTTCATCATCGATACGTTCGTAATTCACACCGCCGACAAAATTAACGTTCTTCATCTTCAACGTCGCCCGGTGAATCCATCCGGTTGTTTTACCCAGCCCCTTGCCATGGGCTTGTTTCTTGCGCTGCAATAGCGTGATCTCACGTGCGGGCGCTTCGGGTTGCGGGCCTTCGGGTGCTAAACCGGACCGATGTTCGGCGGGGTCGGTCACGCCCCATTCCTTCATCCACAGCGGCAGATCTGTAGTTGGACTGTGGCCGTCCTCCAGCAGGAACTCCGAGACATCAAAACCGATGCCACCGGCCCCGATCACCGCGACGGACTCTCCGACCGGAGCCTTGCCGCGCAGGACGTCGATGTAACTCAGGACGCTGTCACGATCCTGACCGGGTATCTGCGGATCGCGCGGGGTGACGCCAGTGGCAATGATCACTTCGTCAAATCCACTCAAATCGACTGCGCTAACTTCGCGACCCAGTTCAACCGTGACGCCCAGATCAGAAATCATGGTCCGATACCAGTCGACCAGCCCCCAGAACTCCTCTTTGCCGGGAACCTGCTTGGCCATGTTCAGTTGTCCGCCGATCTCGTTGGCCCGGTCAAACAGGGTGACGTCATGGCCGCGTTGGGCGGCTGTCATCGCGGTGGACAAACCCGCCGGTCCTGCGCCTACGATGGCGACCTTTTTCTTAGCGTCAGCTTTGCTGATCACCAGCTCTGTTTCATGGCACGCACGCGGGTTCACCAGACATGATGTCAGTTTGCCGCCGAATGTGTGATCCAGACAGGCCTGATTGCAGGCGATGCAGGGGGCGATCTTTGCCCCATCTCCCGCAATCGCCTTGTTGACGAAATCCGCATCCGCCAGCATCGGACGTGCCAGTGAGACCATGTCGGCGCAACCGGTCGACAGCACCTCTTCGGCCACTTCCGGCGTGTTGATTCGGTTCGAGGTGATTATCGGGATCGATACCTTGCCCATCAGCTTTTTGGTCACCCAGGCAAATGCCGCCCGGGGTACAGAGGTTGCAATCGTCGGAATGCGCGCCTCGTGCCAGCCGATACCAGTGTTGATGATGGTGGCTCCGGCCTTCTCGATCTCTTGCGCTAATTGGACGACCTCATCATGGGTCGAGCCATTGGGCACCAGATCGATCATCGACAGACGGTAGATGATAATGAAATCTGTTCCCACCGCCTCGCGTGTGCGGCGCACTACTTCGATGGGCAGGCGCATACGGTTCTCATAAGACCCCCCCCAGCGGTCTTCGCGCTTGTTGGTATGGGTCACAAGGAACTGGTTGAGGAAATATCCCTCGGAGCCCATGATCTCGACCCCGTCATATCCGGCTTTCTGAGCAAGCACGGCGGCGTTGACGATGTCGCTGATCTGCTTCTCGATCCCGTCTTCGTCCAGTTCGTTCGGCGGGAAAGGTGAGATCGGGGATTTCACCGGGCTCGGCGCTACACATTTCGGCCCATATGAATAACGTCCGGCATGCAGGATTTGCATGGCGATCTTGCCGCCCGCCTCGTGTACGCGATCCGTCACGATGGAATGATTGGCGACGTCTTTGTCGGTCGTCATCATCGCAGCACCGGGCAGTACCGAACCTTCCAGATTGGGACCGATTCCGCCGGTCACCATGAGTGCCACACCGCCACGCGCCCGGTCGGCATAAAACTCGGCAACACGGTTCCAGTCACCAGTCTCTTCCAGCCCGGTGTGCATCGAACCCATCAGGACGCGGTTCTTCAACGTGGTAAAGCCCAGATCCAGCGGGGCCAGCATGTTTGGGTACGCAGTCATCGCAACTCTCCCTGCCTGCAGTGCACAACTAAATTGACGTGCACGTAACCTTTGTCACGCGAAACCTAACGTCACCCCCTTTGCTGCCGTCGCGACGCTTGTTAGAGGTGGGCAGACCAAACCCGTGAGGCCGCGCATGACCCCTGAAGACATTGCCAAACTGCCCTATCGCCCCTGCGTTGGCCTGATGCTGATGAATGCCGACGGCAAGATTTTCGTGGGCCAGCGCAATGACCGCCACAAGGACGCCTGGCAAATGCCTCAAGGTGGCGTAGACAAGGGCGAAAACCCCCGCGATGCAGCCCTTCGCGAACTATGGGAAGAAACTGGTGTGACGGCTGATCTGGTTGAGATCATCGCCGAGACAGACGGTTGGTTACCTTATGACCTGCCCCACGACATCGTGCCGAAGATTTGGAAAGGCCGCTACCGCGGGCAGGAGCAGAAGTGGTTCCTAGTGCGGTTCACCGGGCGTGATGACCAGATCAATATCCAGACAGAACATCCCGAATTCACGCACTGGAAATGGCAGGAGCCCAATCGTCTGATTGAGGAAATCGTTCCCTTCAAACGCGCAGTGTATGAGCAGGTGGTTGCTGCTTTCGACGCTCACCTGTCATAATCCGGGCTGAAACAGCCGTAGAGTCGTGACATGCGTATTGATGATATCTGGCCCAAGTACCGCGCCCGCCTGAAGGCGTTTCTTCATTCGCGGGTCTCAAACCCTGCGGATGTGGATGACCTGTTGCAGGATATCTCGATCAAGGTGTTCACCGGTCTGCCCGGTCTGCAGGATCCGGCCAGGCTGCAGCCTTGGTTGTTTCAGACCGCCGACCGAACCATCATTGATTTCTACCGTAAATCCGGCCGGTCCGCCGCGCATCCAGATGATCTTTGGTATCACCGGGACGATCCGGAAACGCGTCAGGATCTCGAGGGCTGTGTCGAACCCTTCATTCTCGGCCTGCCTGAAGACACGGCAGAGATGCTGATGGCCATTGATATACAGGGTATGTCGCAGCGAGATTATGCTGAGCAACACGGTCTGTCCTACTCGACCCTGAAATCACGCGTTCAAAAGGGGCGGGCGGAATTGCGCAAGGCATTTGAGGCATGCTGCAATATCTCGATGGACGTGCGGGGAAACATCTCGGACGTTCAGGAAAAACCGGACAGTTGCAAAAATTGTTGATCTGAACGTCGTCTTTTTGGCGTGGGCTTCGTCTGACAGATGAAACCACCAAAAGGAAAGACAAATGATCCGTATCATAAGCTTCAAAATCTGCCCCTTCGTTCAGCGTGTGACCGCCATGCTCGAAGCCAAGCAGGTACCCTATCAGATCGACTATATCAGTCTCAGCGACAAGCCGGACTGGTTTCTTGAGCTGTCCCCGACTGGGCAGGTTCCTGTTCTGGTCACCGAGGGGGGCGTGTCTCTGTTCGAATCCGATGCGATTGTCGAATATATCGATGAAATTACCGCCCCTCTGCAGGCAGATCTGACGCCCGAGCAGCGTGCGCTCAACAGGGCATGGAGCTATCAGGCCAGCAAACACTATCTCGTACAATGCAGCACTATGCAAAGCGCGGACAAAGCTATCTTTGATGAGCGTATGGAAAAGCTGGGCAAGTCCTTCGAAAAGGCCGAAAGCCAGCTTGGTGAGGGCCCCTATTTCTCGGGGGCGGCGCTTGGCAATGTGGATATGGCCTGGTTGCCACTGCTGCATCGTGCAGCGATTGTGTCAGACCACAGCGGCTATGACATGCTTGCCGCCTATCCAAAGGTAAAGGCATGGCAGCAGTCATTGCTGGACACAGGACTTCCGCAGAAATCGGTCTCTGAGGATTTTCTCGGCCGGTTTACCGACTTCTATCTGGCGGAACGCACATGGCTGGGTCGTGGTGCGAACATCGATGAAGCACCGACCGCTCCGACTGCCAAAGCGTCAGGTGGTTGCTGCGGCTGATATGATCACCGCCCAGCACGTTGCCGTGAGGGGGCGTGGCCCGTCGTAAACTGCAGCTTTAGCTTGGCGCGTATGGAAGATATCGCGCCAGGCCATTCCAATGTCGTTCCCGCAGGGCGAGTATTTCGCGGCTCTGACCGTCGTGCGCCTTTGCGGGATGGTTTGCGAGGATGTGGCGAGTACGGACATTCTCAAACCGCGGGCCGCTTTTATCCGATTGCCTGTGTTGCGCTTGAGGTGACCCAGCGATGCAATCTTGATTGTACGCTCTGCTACCTCTCGGATCGGGCAGAGATGACCTATGATCCGCCTTTGTCGGTTCTCTTTGCGCGGCTTGCCACGATCCACAGCCATTATGGCCCGGGTGTTTCGGTGCAACTCACCGGAGGTGACCCAACCCTGCGCAAAGTCGAGGATCTTGAGGCGCTTTGCCGTGAAATTCGCCGCCTTGGAATGCGGTCGTGTTTGATGACCAACGGTATCCGCGCGAGTCGCGCCTACTTGTCCCGACTGGCAGCGGCAGGTTTGGACGATGTGGCGTTTCACGTGGACATGACCCAAGAGCGCAAAGGTTTTGACAGCGAGATTGAGCTGAACACCGTACGTCGCAACTACATAGTCGCAGCGCACGGGCTTGGTCTGCGCATTTTGTTCAACACAACAGTGTTTGAAGGCAATCTGTCTGATCTCTCCGCATTGGCGCGGTTCATGCGGGACCAGCCCGAGATCGCTTTTGTCTCCTTCCAGATGCAGGCCGACACCGGCAGGGGTGTTCTGCGTGAGCGACCAGATTCAATCACACAGAGCAGTGTCATGCGGGCGGTGGAGCAGGGGTATGGCACCCCGCTGCATTTCGATGCGGCGGCGGTCGGGCATTCCGGATGTAATCGATACGCTTCTGTCCTGACCGCCGGTGGGCGGGCGATTTCCGTCCTGTCTGATCAGTGTCTGGTGCAACAGGTAATTGCTGCATTAGAGCAGATGGACCGGTCGGCGGATGCATATCTCGACACGCGCGACAGTGTGTGGCGGTTGGTTCTTCGGAGGCCGGGCCTTGCCTTGCGAGCCGCTGCGCATCTTGCGGGTTGTGTCCTTCGATTAGGGACGGGTCTGTTGCGTGGTCGGGTCAGGCGACAGGCGGTATTCATCCATAACTTCATGGCTGCCGACGCGCTGGAAGAAGATCGCTGTGCGTCTTGTGTGTTCATGGTCGCCACAGGCAACGGTCCGTTGTCCATGTGTGTTCACAACGCCCAGCGTGACCTGCATCTTGCCATGCCTGACAAAGTTGACGGTCCAATGGGGACGTATTGGTGGAACTCTGCCATGCGGGATCTGTCCAACCACCCTGAGTTGCCCGGTTTGGATAGTCCTGAACAGGCCCCGATCAAGAAGCTCAAAGGTCAGCTGCGTGCGTGGCGTCAGAACCGGAAGGGAAAATCATGAAAGCTCTTTGGCTCATCCTGCTTCTGCCTCTTCTGGCGGCTTGCGCCAGTGTCGAACGTCTGGCGCTGCCCAGTGCTGTGCCGTTTGCCGACACCAATCTGACCCGCGCGGCGCAACCGCCCGGTGATCGTGTCGATCATCGCGATTGGAGTAGCTTTCTCGCGCGCTACGTCGCTACCGACACACAAGGAGTGAACAGAGTCGCCTATGCGCAGGTCACGCAGGCTGATCAAGCTCGATTGGACCAGTACCTGAGTGATCTTCAGTCGGTTGATCCTGCT
Organism: Ruegeria sp. CE12; assembly: GCF_056537525.1. Taxonomy (NCBI): domain Bacteria; kingdom Pseudomonadati; phylum Pseudomonadota; class Alphaproteobacteria; order Rhodobacterales; family Roseobacteraceae; genus Ruegeria; species Ruegeria sp. CE12. Next base: position 98,476 of record NZ_JBQFRS010000008.1, read on the forward strand.
CGTCTGACCAGGGATCAGCAACTGGCCTATTGGATCAATCTCTATAACGCACTGACCGTGGACCTGATCCTTGAAAACTATCCCGTCGCTTCGATCCGCGACATTATAGATGGTGCGTTTTCCTTTGGCCCGTGGGATCGGCCTTTGGCGCAGGTCGCGGGTCAGGTCCTGACGCTGAATGATATTGAGCACCGCATCATTCGACCCACATTCAACGAACCACGAATTCATTACGCGTTGAACTGCGCTGCGGTTGGGTGTCCGAACCTGATGGATCGGGCGTGGCAGGCTGAGACGCTCGAACGTGATATCTCGGTCGCCGAAAATGCCTACGTTAACGACCCGCGCGGCGTCAGGTTTGACACCCGCGGGCGGCTGATCCTGTCAAAGATCTACATCTGGTTCCGAGAGGATTTCGGGCCAGACGACCGGGCTGTGCTCGCCTATCTTGCGACTGCAGCGGATCCGGCTCTCAGCGCCCGTCTGTCTCAAACCTCCCGCATTAGCGGATATGAGTATGACTGGGCGCTGAATGATGCCGCCGCTGGATTCTGAAAGACCGCTTACAGCAGCCCTTCTTCGCGCAGCAGTTCCAGCATGTTTGCTTCGGGCCGCGGGCCGATGTGGCTGATCACTTCACGGGCACAGACATTGCCGATACGGGCGCAGGTTTCATAGTCGCGGCCTGTGGCCATTCCGAACAGGAAGCCGGCAGCGAACTGATCGCCTGCGCCGGTTGCATCCACCGGTACAACCTTTTCCACTGCCACGTCGATGCGCTTGCCTTCGTTCAGAACGGTCACCCCGTCACCGGAACGGGTGCAAACAACCAGCGGGCAGATCTCACTGGTTTTGGCTAGTGCTTCGTCCAGATTATCGGTTTCGAACAGCGATTTGATTTCCGCTTCGTTGCCGATGACGAAATCCAGCTCGTTCTCAATCAGCAGCAGGAAATCGACCCGGTGGCGTTCGACGCAGAACGGATCGGAAATCGCGATGCCGGCCTTGCCTCCGCCCTTGTGGCAGTTGCGCGCTGCCTCAAGAAACGCGGCTTTGCCTTTTTCCTTGTCGAACAGGTAGCCTTCCAGGAACATGATCTGGCTGTTGCCTGCCACATCCCCGGACACGTCCTCGGATGACAGTTCCGAGGAAATCCCCAGATAGGTGTTCATCGACCGTTCACCATCGGGCGAAACAAAGATCATCGAACGCGAGGTTGGTAGCTCACCGCCCGGCACCGGTGGGTTCACAAAATCGACGCCGTCTTCGTTCATCGCATCCGCATAGAACCGACCCAGCGCATCGTCATGCACGCGGCCAATAAAGGCTGCATCCAGTCCCAGCGCACCGGCACCCGCAATCGTGTTGGCAACCGAGCCGCCGGGCGTCTGCACCCGTGATTCCATTGAGGCATACAGCACTTCGCCGCGTTCCTGCTCGATCAGCTGCATGATGCCTTTTTCAATGCCCATCAGCTCCAAGAAACTGTCGTCGGCTTGGGAAATCACGTCCACAACGGCATTCCCGATGCCCGTCAGCTGGTAAGTTTTCATAGGTTTTTATCCTCAAATTCGCAAAGATCGCGGATGATACAGGTGGGGCACATCGGTTTGCGTGCCTTGCAGTGATAGCGGCCATGCAGGATCAGCCAGTGATGCGCATGCAGCTGAAAATCGGTTGGTATGTTGTCCTCGATAGCGCGTTCAACAACGTCGACGTTTTTACCGGGACAGATACCCGTGCGGTTGCCGACCCGAAAGATATGCGTGTCTACTGCCTGCGCCGGATAATGCCACCACATATTCAGAACGACATTGGCGGTTTTCCGCCCGACGCCGGGCAAGGACTGCAAGGCGGCACGAGAATTGGGGACTTCACCGCCGTAGTCTTCGACCAGAATGCGGCTCAGCTTGATGACATTTTTGGCTTTCTGGCGAAACAGGCCGATGGTCTTGATATGTTCGATCAGACCCTCTTCGCCCAGATCCAGCATCTTCTGCGGCGTGTCAGCGATTTTGAACAGTTCGCGTGTCGCCTTGTTGACACCCGCATCGGTCGCTTGCGCTGACAGTGCCACTGCCACGACCAGAGTGTAGACGTTCACATGATCAAGCTCGCCCTTGGGTTCCGGGTCGGCGTGTTGAAAGCGTGTGAAGATCTCGCGGATCGTGTGGTAGTCGAGTTGTTTAGCCATCCAGCACGGTATGCCCTGCCGGATCGCTGCTCGCAATTGAAAAGGCCGGGAATTGGCAACACGAATGGCCGAGTGTTGGGTCGCTGCTATAGGAATATCACGCCGATAGCCCTCGGAATTCCGCCCCCTTTACCTCCAGTTTCTCTTTAACCTTCGCCCAATGTGCTGGATTGGCTGCCAGAACAGACGTCGGATCGATGTGTACCTGGTAGCCCCGGTTCAGCGCCCCTTGCGCTGTCTTGTTGACGCAATGGCAACCATCAAGCCCGGTCAGGATCAAGGTTCCGATCTGGTTGTCTTCCAAAAACTGCTCAAACGTGGTCGAGGAAAAGGCATCGCCTACGGTTTTTACGAACTCCGCATCCGCATTCAGTCCAAGGCGCGGATCGGTCTCGATCCCGGCCGACCCTTCATTGCCACGCCCCTGATTGAACCAGCCGTTCAGAAGGTTCGCCAGCTTGCCCTTGAAAACGTGCCGAATGGCGATCACGGGCATCCTGTCCTCGCGGGCCTGCCTGACAGAGTCCTTTATGTTCGAAATTGTTGCATCCAACTCAGCGACATCCCATCCGGGTGCCGAGGTGAAATCAGTCTGCATGTCGATCACCACCAGCGCCGTTGCCGGACGAGCAGCCAGATCAATTGCCGGACCGGTTGTTGGCGTGCCAATCCTGCGAATTTCAATGAGAATATAGAGAACCGCGATCACAATTCCGGCGAGGATGATCCAAAGAACCGACATCTCATACCTCCTCAGCCAGATCGGCAAAAAACCGTGTGAGCGCCAGTTGTACCTTATGGTAATTCGCAAGCTCTTCGGGAGAGAAGTCTTTGGAAAAACTGGCCAGTTTTGACATCTCATCTGTTCGGATCGCAGTGATGATGTCCTGGCCCGTGGGTGTCAGCCGATAGCAGTAAGAACGCGCGCGCTTGGGGTTGGCGCGACTGTCGACCAGACCGGCCTTCATCACTTCCTGCAGGATGCGCGCGACGTATTGCCGTTTCAGCTGCAACTCGGTGCATAACTGCGGGGCTGTCGCTCCGGGGAAAAGGGATAGCCCCTCTAGGATAGCACGTTGTCCTACAGTTACGCCTTCACGATAGCTGCCGCGTTCAACCGCGGCTGTAATGTTGCGCAGCAGGGGCCGCGTGGCCTGAACTGCCTGATAGAGCTGATCCAATGAATGTTCCATGCTCTTAATCTAGATAGGCGCAAAGCGATTCGTCAACTTAGTTGACAAATATATGCGCAGGTTCCGGGTCGCGGCATTGGTCAGGGCGAGGTAATGTTTATGTAAGCGAAGAGGTGCAACATGAACGTACAGAACCCAGAAACCGGCTATCACTACAACGTCATGCGGCGCGCGATCGAGTTGATCGATCAGGGCGGTGAAACGCTCAGCCTTGATGAACTGGCACGTCAGATGGATATGAGCCCCGCGCATTTTCAGCGGCTGTTCTCACGCTGGACCGGAGTTTCGCCAAAGCGATATCAGCAATATCTGACCCTTGGGCATGCCAAGGCGCTGCTGCGGGAACGGTTCACGACTTTGGAAACCGCCCACAATGTGGGTCTGTCCGGTAGTGGACGCCTGCACGATCTGTTTCTCAAATGGGAAGCGATGAGCCCCGGCGAATATGCCCGCAAGGGCGAAGGCCTGACCATCTATTGGGGTTGGTTCGAAAGCCCGTTCGGCCCTGCGTTGGTCATGGGCACCGACAAGGGTATCTGCGGCATGGCTTTTGGTGCGGAAACTGGCGAGGAAGAAGCGATGGAAGACATGCTCTCTCGCTGGCCCAAGGCCAGATTTGTCGAAGACCCGATGCTTCTGCGACCATGGGTGCTAAGTGCATTCGGGGCGGAAAGTGAAAGGTTAGAGCCTACGCCGCTCTTTCTGATCGGCTCACCGCTGCAGATCAAAGTGTGGGAGGCGTTGATGCAAATACCATCGGGCCAGGTCACGACATATTCCGAGATCGCCCAGCGAGTGGGATCACCGCAAGCCGTTCGCGCGGTGGGCACGGCGGTCGGACGCAATCCGGTCAGCTGGCTGATCCCCTGTCATCGCGCTTTACGCAAATCCGGTGGCTTGGGTGGTTATCACTGGGGGCTGCCCGTCAAGCGTGCGATGCTGGCCTATGAGGCAGCGCAGGCCGACGCATAGGCGTCGGCTGAAAAAAGCCGCCCCCAAGCCTGACCCTTGTGGTAGATGATAGGGGATGACGCAAGAAATTAGGCTGATGTCTCAGAAGTTTGCTGCCTGGTCCATTCCGGTGTCCCTTGCCGTGTTGCTGCTGAAGCTGTTGGCCTGGTGGCTGACTGGCTCGGTCGCGCTGCTTTCGGATGCACTCGAGTCCATTGTGAATGTTGCGGCCGCACTTCTGGCCTATTTTGCGGTTCAGATTTCGGGCCGACCACCGGATGAGAAACACCCTTTTGGGCATAAGAAGGCCGAGTATCTCTCGGCCGTTGCTGAAGGGACGTTGATCGTTCTGGCGGCGTTGTTGATCATTCGCGAGGCTGTCTCGGCGCTGCCATCTCCGCATTTGGATCATGCTCCGATGATCGGAATAGCTGTCAACGCCGTTGCGACATGCGTCAACGGCGCTTGGGCTGTCATTCTGCTGCGTGTTGGAAGACGCGAGAAATCGCCCGCGCTGGAGGCCAGCTCAAAGCACATTTTCACCGATGTCATGACCTCGGTCGGGGTTGTTGTTGGACTGTTGTTTGCGTTGGCTACGGGCTGGCTGATCCTTGATCCGATTATCGCCATTCTGGTCGCTCTGAACATCCTTTGGGAAGGCTGGAAAGTCATTCGTTCCTCTGTTGACGGGCTCATGGATGCCTCATTGTCCGAACAGGATCTGCAAACCGTGCGCGCAGCGATTGAGGCCAATCTCGGACCCGCGCTGGAGTATCACGATCTGAGGGGTCGCAGGTCAGCAAGTGTCATTTTCGTCGAGTTCCACCTTGTTGTGGCCGGCGATATGTCGGTGGCTGCTGCTCATGACATCTGCGACGATATCGAAGAGGCGCTGCTGAAAAAGTACCCGGGGTCGGTATTTGTAATCCATCTCGAGCCGGATTCTGAGCTGAAGTCAGCGGTGGCCAATTGACAGTTCGTGTGACCGATGTCAGGAATTGCGCAGGTTCGGGAACCCTGCCGTTCGCGGTCGTTGACCATGGTGAAACCCGATTGAATTAACATCTGATGCCCCATTTCTGGCGCGCGGATGGCAATGCGAACACCGTCCAGACTTCGCGCCCGTTAAAGGAAACGAGGCAAAGAATGGCAAATACGGAAAACATCGCTTCGATTGAAGAATTGAAAGCGCAGGCGAGGCGGCTGCGTGAACGACTGCGCGGCGCTGGTGTTAAGCTGTCCCACAGCGAGGCGCTGGAAACAGTTGCGCATCAGTATGGTGTAAAGGACTGGAATACGCTGCATGCAATGGCGGGTAACCGGATGCGGCTTCGGGTCGGCGACCGGGTCGAGGGCCGCTATCTCGGACAGTCTTTCTCGGCAGAAATCCGGGGTTTAACCATGATGGGCGACGGCTCTCATCGACGGATAACCCTGCATTTTGATACGCCGGTAGACGTGGTTCAATTCGACAGTTTCTCGGCGTTTCGTCAGCGTGTTACGGGCGAAATTGGCTGGGACGGCCGATCCACCCGGCATACATCAAACGGAGAGCCACAGCTGATCGTGCGACCTGCCTGACAGAAAAAAGCGAGGCACGAAACCGTGCCTCGCCTTAAATCATCAGCAAGCAGAGTGCTTACTCTGCAGCCCAGCCGCCAACAGCTTTCACTTCAAGAAAGTCTTCCAGACCCCAGAGGCCGCCTTCGCGCCCGTTGCCGGACTGTTTCATACCGCCAAAGGGTGAGCCAGCCGCACGGGACTGGCCATTCATCTCGACCATGCCCGAGCGCAGATGCCGTGCCATACGATTGGCGCGTGCGCCATCCTGTGTCTGGACATAGTTGGTCAGGCCGTAAGGGGTGTCATTGGCAATCTCGATGGCTTCCTCTTCGGTGTCGAAGGGGATCATGGTCAGAACCGGGCCAAAGATCTCTTCGCGCGCGATGGTCATCTGGTTGTTCGCATCGGCAAAGACGGTCGGGCGCACATAGTAGCCCTTGTTGAGACCTTCGGGGCGTCCGGTGCCACCTGCAACCAGACGCGCACCTTCATCGATGCCCTTTTGGATCAGGTCCTGAATCTTGTCCCACTGCACCTCGTTCACGACGGGACCGATATGGCGACCTTCGTCCTGAGCGGGGCCAACAGCAACCTTGTTTGCTACCTCTGCCGCAGTCTCAACAGCCTGATCGTAGATCGGGCGCTGCACCAGCATACGGCTGGGTGCGTTACAGCTTTGGCCGGTGTTGTTCATCATGTGCAGAACACCCCGCTTGACCGCCTTTTCATCGGCATCGGCAAAGACGACATTCGCACCTTTGCCACCCAATTCCAGATGCACCTTCTTCAGCGTATCGGCTGCATTCTTGGAAATCGCGGTTCCGGCGCGGGTCGAACCGGTGAAGCTGACCATATCCACATCCGGATGCCCCGAAAGCTGCGAACCAACGCCGACACCGTCCCCGTTCACCAGATTGAAGACACCGGCGGGGAAACCTGCCTCATCCATCATCTCGGCAAAGATCATCGCGTTCAGCGGGCTCTGCTCGGATGGTTTCAGCACCATCGTGCAGCCTGCGATGGCTGCTGCACCGACCTTTAGCGTGACCTGATTCATCGGCCAGTTCCATGGCGTGATTAGCGCGGCAACACCTACGGCCTCATAAATAATGCGGTCGTTGGGGGCATGATCCCCCAGCGGGCGATCGAACTGAAACGCCTTGGCTGCTCGAATGAAGTTTTTCAGATGCCAGGTCCCGGCACCAACCTGCTGTGTGCGCGACATGTCGATCGGCGCGCCCATTTCCAGCGACATGGCCTGCGCCAGATCTTCGGCGCGGGTCTGGTAGATTTCGATCAGCTTTTCCACCAGCGCGATACGCTCTTCCACTGGCGTTTCCATCCAGCCGGGCAGCGCTGCCTTGGCGGCGGCGACCGCAGCATTTGTATCAGCTTCGGAACCCAGCGAAATCACGGCACAGGGCTCTTCGGTCGACGGGTTAATTACCTGGAAATCATTTGCCGCCGAGGGGGCGACCCATTTGCCGTTGATATAGAAATCGCGTTTTTCGATCATGGCTCATCCTCCGGAGCAGAAATCAATCGACCGATCGGTCGGTTTTCTAGGGCACTCTGTCACCCGACCCGATGCGGGGCAAGTGGGAAATCATAATTTGATCAAATTATGTATCTGCCAAATCTTCTGACAGAGCAACATGAATGGTTTAACCTCTGCGCAAAGTGATTAGGTTGGCATCAACCGACTCGGAGTTTTTCACAGGAAAGGAGATTCCCAATGGGTTTGCGCATCAACGATACCGTCCCGAATTTCACCGCTGAAACGGATCAGGGCACCGTTCAGTTCCACGACTGGATTGGCGACAGCTGGGCCATCCTGTTCTCGCACCCCAAGGACTTCACCCCTGTCTGCACCACCGAGTTTTCGGCCGTTGCACAGTTGAACGACGAATGGGCGGCGCGGAACACCAAGGTCATCGGTGTGTCGGTCGATGGTGTCGAGGACCACAAGAAGTGGAAAAAGGACATCGAGGAATACGGCAAGGCCAACCCCGGTTTCCCGATTATCGCTGATGATGGTTTGGCCGTGTCGAAAGCCTTCGACATGTTGCCGGCCGAAGCCTATCTGCCCGATGGCCGTACGCCTGCCGACAGCGCCACCGTGCGCTCGGTCTTTATCATTGGTCCGGACAAGCAACTGAAACTGTCGATGACCTATCCGATGACCGTTGGCCGGAACTTTGCCGAAATACTGCGCGCGCTGGATGGTCTGCAGATGAGCGCTAAAGGTGTTGCGACGCCGGCGAACTGGGTTCCGGGTGAGGATGTAATCATCCCGCCGACCGTCTCGAACGAAGACGCCAAAGAGAAATTTGGCGAGTTTGAGACAATCTTCCCCTACCTGCGCAAGACCAAAGCGCCTGAGTAAGGGTTAAACCCTTCTGAAATTCCGCGTGCCCTGATCCTACAGATACCGGGCACGCGGGTAGAGGAAACGGAACCGAGACGTTTCCCCTGTGCTGCGTTCAGAAGCTGTAGCGCAGACCGAAGTTCACGCTGAACGTATCCAGATCATCCTCAACCGTGCCGGTCGACGCTCCGTTTGGTGCCAGCCGTTGCGAGGACACATCGAAGGCACGGGAATAGCGGGCATCGACGGTAAACGCGGTTGAGCTGTTGATGTCATAGGCCACACCCGCAATCAGCTGTGCCGCAAAATTGGTGTCGCTGTCATCCAGTGCTACGCCGGGTCCATAGACAAAGTTCAGATCAGAATAGGTGGCGCCCAGACCAAACCCGGCAAAAGGAGTGACCTTGCCGCTCTGTTTGAAGTCAAACAGCACGTTGGCAAACAACGAGGTCTGGCTGACATCGCCCGACACGTTGCCTTCGGGCGCCGGGCCGTTGCCCGAGAAATTCACACCATCCACATCATTGTCTCGATAGGACAGCTCCAGCTCGATCCGTGTGCCGACATTGTCGTTCGACCATTGCGGTATTTCCTTACCGATGGCCAGGCCAAGCCCGTATCCGCCATCAAAATCCGTATCGACCGACTGGGTCGCAGCGCCGATCGTGCCCGAGAAGTCGCTGTCCTGCAGTTGGCTGTATCCAATAAAGCCCTGAATATAGGCGCCGTCCGACAGGCTTTGGGCGGCCAATGCCGATGCGCTCAGCGTCAGGGCGGCCGATGTCAGGAGAAGACGAGTAACCATAACTGTGTCCTTTGTTCCGAATGGTGCATGGCGCACATGTGGGAGAGAGGGCAGCAAAAGGAAGGCTCCGGGCCTTCACACCGGGTCACTCTTAGTTGGCGCTGCGTGAGCGAATAAATTCTGCCCGTGAATTGTTCTTTGCTTTGCCGCCAACCGGCAGTCATTCGCCACCTGCAGTGCGGCATGGTGGTTGACGCCAATTTAGGGATTGCTCTGAAATTCCAAACGGGGGTAGGTCAGGTTGAGGGCAGGGGTCTCAGCAAGGCCGATGTAAGAGCTTAAAATGCAACTGGAACCGGGCAAAGATATCAGGAATTGGACGAGACGAGTCTTCGTTTCGGTTATGGCCCTGTCACTGCTCGTCTGGTCGCTGGCCCCGTCGTTTTCGCACCCAACAGATTTTCTGTTGGCCGAAGCCCGTGCTGAGGCTGTTCACGACGATCACGGACATTCACATGGCGACAGCGTCGATCGTTACTGGTCGTGGCACGGTCACAGTCATGATGTGGCCGATCACGACCACAGCTCGGCCATTCTGATCCGCAATGGTTCAGCCCTGCCGGTTACGGAGTACAGGCTGGCCGGGGTTTTGGACCCGTTTGTCGACCCACCCAATCCGGTTTATCGGCTCGAACGACCTCCGCGCGTCTGATCTGTCCCGCCCTCCGGCGGGCCCAAAGATCATTCCTACAAAAAAGCGGAGAAATTCTCATGCACGCAGTCCAAAGGGGCTGGGGCGGGTTGGCGATGCGCCAATCCCTGCTTCTGGCAACCCTTATCCTTGCGGCGCTCGGGTTCAGCGCAACCTATGCCGCCGCGCATAACGTAACCGCCGGTGATGCCGGCTATATCCAGCAGATCTGGGGCGTCAAACTGATCCCCTTTGCCTATCTTGGCGCCAAGCACATGGTGACGGGATATGACCATATCCTGTTTCTGTTCGGAGTCGTGTTTTTCCTGTACAGGGCCAAACACGTCGCCACCTACGTCAGCATATTTGCCCTTGGGCATTCCACGACCATGCTGGCAGGGGTTTACTTCGGTTGGAACGTCAACGCCTATATCGTTGACGCGATCATCGGCCTGTCCGTCGTCTACAAGGCGTTGGACAATCTGGGCGCCTATCAGCGCTGGTTCGGGTTTCAGCCAAATACCAAGCTGGCGACGCTGATCTTTGGCTTTTTCCACGGCCTCGGTCTGGCGACCAAAATCCTTGATTATGACATTCCGCAGGACGGGCTGCTGCCCAACCTTCTGGCCTTCAATGTCGGGGTCGAGATTGGCCAGATGCTGGCCCTGGCGATGATCCTGATCGTCATGGGTTTTTGGCGAAAGTCCCCGTTCTTCTGGAAAAACGCCTACACGGTCAACGTGATGATGATGTCAGCCGGCTTTGTCCTGATTGGCTATCAGCTCACCGGCCTTTTCATCACAACCTGAATTCGCGGAGAAACACATGTACAACTCTGAAAAACCTTCCCCCGAGGAGCTGCCAAGCTCACAGCAACTCATCCGATCCACCATTATCGCCGCGATTGCGGCCGTGGCCATTCTGATCACCATCGTTTTGCCAGCAGAGTACGGTATTGATCCCACGCGGATTGGCCGGGTTCTAGGGCTGACCGAAATGGGTGAGATCAAGACCGAACTGGCGGATGAGGCCGCCCGGGATGCACAGGCGGCAAGTGACGAGCAATCGAATCTGCTGCTGGATATCATGGGGGCCTTTGTTGGGGCCGCCTATGCACAAGAAAGCACTGAGCCTTGGTCAGACGAATTTTCATTCACCCTGACACCGGGCGAAGGGATCGAGTGGAAGTTGGTCATGGAAGAAGGTGCCGTCGCAGAATATGAGTGGGTCGCCGAAGGTGGGCGCATCAACTTTGATCTGCATGGCGACAATTCGGATCAGTCGATCAGCTATGAAAAGGGCAGGGGCAAGACCGACGACCGCGGCGATCTGGTTGCAGCCTTTGATGGCAATCACGGTTGGTTTTGGCGCAACCGGGACAAGCAGGACATCACGGTGACCGTGAAACTGCGCGGTGCCTACAGCGATCTGAAACGCACTTACTGATCAGGATGCCCCGGCTCAATCGCGAGTCGGGGCAACCACGGGCTTTGGCTCGATACCTCTCAAGTGAAATCATCGCATGTCGACGGGCCAGACGCTGCCCGGTTCAGCATCATGGCTGACTAGCCGTGCAAATTGTCTTTCAAGTAACGCAGACCGGTGTCGATGATCACGGTCACCACGGTTTTACCCGGTCCAAGTTCCCGGGCTTTTTGTAGGGCTGCCCAAATGTTCGCACCGGACGTAACCCCGCCAAGCAGACCCTCGCTATGGGCCAGCGTTCGGGCGCCCCAATAAGCGTCTTCATCCTTCACCGGGATAACCGAGTCGATAAGGTCCCGGCGTAGTATCGCAGGCACAAAGGAAAGCCCGATCCCTTCAAGCTTGTGCGTACCGCCCGTATCCCCGCCCGAGATGTTGCGGACATGGTAGGGTTCGATCGCAACGATTTCGGTCCCCGGATTGTGGGCTTTCAGAACCTCGGCATTGCCAGAGATACAGCCACCCCCTCCTGCAGCCATGACAAAGGCATCGATTGGGCGGCTGGCCTGTGTCAGAATCTCCTGCGCCATGCCGTGGTAACCCAGCTTATTGTCCATGTTGTTGACCTGATCCGGCCAGAATGTACCGGGTTCGCCGGTCAGTTCCTTGGCCCGTGCGATCATCCGGTTGATCACATCGGCAGTCAGCACACCGCCTTCTGCATGAACAATCTCGACTCCGGCGCCAAAGGCCCGCATCGTCTGTAGCTTTTCTTCGGAAAACCCGTTCGAGGATACAAAATGCGCCTCATAACCGCGCGTTGCGCAAACCATTGCAAGCGAACTTCCGGTGCTGCCGCCCGTATATTCGACGACGCGCCCTCCGGGTTTCAATTCACCGCGCCGTTCTGCGCCTTCGATCATCGACAAGGCCATGCGGTCTTTCATACTGCCCGTCGGGTTCGCCCCTTCCCACTTAACATAGATGTCGGCGTGATCCGGTCCGGTCAGACGGGTCAGCTTGATGAGGGGCGTATTTCCGATGGCGAGCATGATCATGTCTTTCGAAGGTGAGAATGGTAACTTCCATAAGTTAAGTTACTATTTGCATCAAGCTTCCATTTATTAAGTCACTGGGGTAAACCGATGTGTGCATTGCCTGACCAGAGGTTGACATGACTCAAGCCGATCATGAATTTCGCTCCCGCTGCTCCATTGCGCGCAGCCTTGAAATCCTAGGGGATAAATGGACCCTTCTGGTGGTACGCGATCTGATGTGGCACGGAAAACATACGTTTCAGGAACTCCAAAACAGCGAAGAACACTTGCCGCCGAACTTGTTGTCCCAACGTTTGAAACGACTGATGGAATGGGGATTGGTCGAGCGCGAGGCCTATCAGGACCGGCCTGTTCGCTATCGATATCAGCTTACACCCCGGGGGCGAGAGTTGGAGCCTGCCTTGTTGCAGATTATGCGCTGGGGTCATGCGCATTTGGGTGGCGGGCTTTATGATCCGGACGAAGGTGCCACAGTGGCAAATGCTTCCAACTAAGGTCGCTTTGTACGGCTATGACAGCCTGACAGCCTCTGGCGCGGTGTAATCAGCTGACAGTGCCACTGGAACCGACAGTTCTGATTGCAGCGCGCGTACCTCATAGGGTTTCAGGACCGGCAGCACAGTCGGACCGTAACTCTTTGCATTCAACGTCAATTCGGGGAAAAGCTCGAAAAGCTCGCGCCTGGTTGCAGGTGAAACCGCACTCATCGTGGTGTCACCGGGATAGAATGACTCAGACCAGACGCCTTCAACTTTGACCAGCTCGTGACTGTCGAACAGCAGATGGATGTATATGACATCCTGATCGGGCGGCATCTGCGTGATATCCCGGCCATCGACCATGCCCTTTGCAGGGGCCAGCATCATGCTGTCGGCATAGTACAACTCCATCGACGCGGATGTGACCGCGATCCGATGTTGAGGCGAGACAAGCAAGTCGCGCTGGGGGCAGCCTTTGGAAAAACTGTTTGCCCGAATGCGAATGGGGCAAAGATGAGAGTCGATCTTCAGCTCCTGTGCTGACAACCGGCGTTTGCCGACCCAGCGCAGGGGTTTGCAGCTGCCATCAGCGGTTACCACGTGGTCACCGGGTTTCAGTGTTTCTATCCGGCGCAGACCTGTCGGGGTCAGGATTCTTGAGCCAGCAGTGAAACATACGAAGGTGGGTATGGTGTCGTATTCGGTTGGCGGCGCAGTAACGATCGAGTTGTTGGTATTCGCAATCGTGTCCCCAACCGCCACTTCGCCAGAAGTGACGACGACATATTGGGGATTTGAGAACTGAAGCAGCGTAAAGGTAACCGGATTCCCGCCGACGTTGCCGCTGTAGGTCTCAAACACCTGAAAGTTCGTAGAGTTGCCGATGAACCCGGGAACACCGCTGACATCCAGCTGCGGGTTTCCATCCGCATCCGGGTCTTCGAGGCTGCTATCAGTATCGATGATTTCGACCTGATAAGCGTTCAGCACCACGACATTGGTGTTACTCAGTGGATCGCTGTTGATCTCGTAAATTGTGATAAATTCCATGGCTGAAAGTCATCCAATCACAACAAGAGGTTAAATCTATAATGAAATGATACACTTTTTGCGTGTGTCTTCCTAGGGACTTTCACGGCTCGTTGGGTGCGGCGTGATCTGCAGACGTGCAGTACAGCTAAGTCGCGAAAGGTCGTGCTGGCACAAAAAAGGCCCCGGTGGATACACCGGGGCCTCCGTCAGTCAAAGGGTGGGCAGATTATTCTGCGCCTTCCTCTTTCTTTTCTTTCTTCTCAGGAATGATCTCTTCGCCGGTTTCCTGATCGACGACTTTCATCGACAGGCGGACCTTGCCGCGATCGTCAAAGCCCAGCAGTTTGACCTTTACTTCCTGACCTTCTTTCAGAACATCCGACGGATGGTTCAGGCGGCGGTTCTCGATCTGGGACACGTGGACCAGACCATCGCGCTTGCCAAAGAAGTTCACGAAGGCACCGAAATCGACGATCTTCACGACTTTGCCGGTGTAAACCTGACCTTCTTCTGGCTCGGCCACGATCGAATAGATCATGTCATAGGCCTTCTTGATCGATTCACCGTCAGGCGAGGCGATCTTGATGACGCCGTCGTCGTTGATGTCGACCTTGGCACCCGAGGTTTCCACGATCTCGCGGATGACCTTACCGCCCGAGCCGATCACTTCACGGATCTTGTCGGTCGGGATGTTCATGGTCTCGATGCGCGGCGCGTGGACCGAGAATTCATTGGTCTCGGACAGGGCTTTGCCCATCTCGCCCAGAATGTGCATCCGGCCTTCTTTGGCCTGTGCCAAAGCGGTTTCCATGATCTGTGGCGTGATGCCTGCGACCTTGATGTCCATCTGCAGCGAGGTGATGCCGTTCTCGGTACCCGCCACTTTGAAGTCCATGTCACCCAGGTGGTCTTCGTCACCCAGGATGTCGGTCAGAACAGCGTAGTCACCGTCATCTTCAAGGATCAGACCCATGGCCACACCGGCAACCGGTGCTTTCAGCGGTACACCCGCATCCATCATCGACAGCGAGCCGCCGCAGACAGAAGCCATCGAGGACGAGCCGTTGGATTCAGTGATCTCCGACACCACGCGGATGGTGTAGGGGAAGTCGGTCGGTGCGGGCAGAACAGCCTGTAGCGCGCGCCATGCCAGCTTGCCGTGGCCGATTTCGCGGCGACCGGGCGAACCAACGCGGCCAACTTCACCAACCGAATACGGAGGGAAGTTATAGTGCAGCAGGAAGTTCGATTTGAAGTTGCCGTGCAGTGCGTCGATGAACTGTTCGTCGTCACCGGTGCCCAGCGTGGTCACGGCCAGTGCCTGTGTTTCACCACGGGTGAACAGGGCAGAACCGTGCGTACGCGGCAGCAGCGAGGTTTCAGCATCGATGGCACGGACATCGGTGGTCGAGCGACCGTCGATGCGCTTGCCGCCTTTGACAACGTCGCCGCGCAGGATGCCGGCTTCCAGCTTTTTCATCGCCGAACCCAGGTTGCCGTCTTCCAGCTGTTCCTCGGTCAGCGCTTCCTTGATCGCTTCACGGGCAGCGGCAACAGCGGCGGTGCGCTCTTGCTTGTCGGTGATTGCGAAAGCGGCGCGCATCTGCTCTTCACCGGCGGCTGCAACGGCAGCGTACAGTTCCGAGTAATCGGGCGCTTCAAACTCAAACGGCTCTTTGGCGGTTTCTTCGGCCAGATCGATGATCAGGTCCAGAACCGGCTGGATCTGCTCGTGTGCGAAATTCACGGCGCCCAACATCTCTGCCTCGGACAGCTCGTAAGCTTCGGATTCAACCATCATCACGGCGTTCTTGGTGCCAGCGACAACCAGATCCAGACGCTGTTCAGGGTTCAGTCGCAGGTCCTGCATGTCGTCCACGGTCGGGTTCAGGACATATTCGCCATCCACGAAACCAACGCGGGCACCTGCGATCGGACCACGGAACGGTGCGCCCGAGATGGTCAGGGCAGCCGAAGCGGCGATCATCGCAACGATGTCAGGGTCGTTGACCAGATCGTGGCTCAGCACGGTGCACATCACCAGAACTTCGTTTTTGAAGCCGTCAACGAACAGCGGGCGGATCGGACGGTCGATCAGACGCGCGGTCAGCGTCTCTTTCTCGGTCGGGCGCGCCTCGCGCTTGAAGAAGCCACCCGGAACCTTACCGGCGGCATAGTATTTCTCTTGATAATGCACGGTCAGCGGGAAAAAATCCTGACCGGGCTTTTGTTGCTTGGCAAAGGTTACGTTCGCCATGACGCTGGTTTCGCCCAGCGTGGCAATCACGGTGCCGTCGGCCTGGCGCGCAACTTTGCCAGTTTCCAGTGTGAGCGTCTCTTCGCCCCACTGCATCGATTTCTTAGTTACATCAAACATATGCGTATCCTAGATGGGAGCACTCCCGGCCCTCCGGGTCTCCCGTTTGCATGGCGGCCCCATTGCCGCCGACCCCAATTTATCTTCCATTCGAGTGCCGGGGTCAGGGCACAACGTCTCAGATACCGCGCGCATACATGAGAATGGGCCGAATTAAAAGAGGTCTCACTTTCGTGGGCGATCATCAGCCTCGACAGATCGAAAATCAGCCGAACACCTGCCCAAACTCAAAACGACCGCTCGCGAGATTTGCGCAGCGCGCGAATGTCAGTCTCAGTTTCAGGGCCTGTGGGTGGCACTGGTTTCCTCTGGGCCTCTGGGCTTCCGTCAAACTTCAACAGGGCCAGAGCCGATGCCGACCAGATCCACGAATTCAGCCATAAAAGCCCGGCTAAGGCGGCTATGCCTTGGAGTATGATATCCAGGTCAAAATCCGGCAAAGCCTGCCCCGTAACGATGGAAATTATGGATACGACGAGTGGTAGAACCGCGAACAGAAGCGTTAACAGTTCAAAATAGAACTGCAGGAAGAAAGACACGAAAAAGATGCAGAACAGCGGCAGAAAGCTGCGTCCGAGGCCATAAAAGAAACCATTGCTTGGCGTTCTGTGGCCCGCTTCTCTGGCAGCATTTGCCAGCGGCACCGCCATGATGGCGTAAGTAACCGTCAGAACCACGACGACGACGGCTATCTTGATGCTCACCGCGATCAAGGCAAAGGCAACTTGGGTGGATTGCGGTGTGTTCTTGAACGCATCCAACGAAATGGGTACGCCGACCTGCCACATGGCGACCAGAACAGCGATGGCGTTAGCAAGCAAGACCAAACCGCCCACCACGACAAAAAAGAAGACCCCGTACATAAACGAGTTCAGTGCCAGAATCTTGAAGTCAGTCTGGCGTAAATCACCCTTTACTGCCAACGCCACGCGAATGCCGAACAGGCTGATGAACATGGCTGTGACTGGTCCGCTGACGTAGCTTGCGAAGCCGAGTGTAACGATACCCAGTACAGCCCAAACCACAAACGAAGCGGCGCTGATCAGGATCACGGGAACAACCATTCGCGCAAAAACGCCAAATGACAGAAGTAACGAACTGAATATAAGGGTCATTGGTAGGCGCCTTTGAAAGAAGGGTGGTACGCGCGCCAGACAGCAATCCGGTCCGGCCGACGGTTTTATAAGTTTTGAGTAATAGCCTGAGTGATCGAATTCTTGTTTTGCGGGAATCTACCTAAAGGAGATTTGTTTGCAAGATCAACCAAACCCGAAGTTGGTGAAGAAGCTACCCTTCTCAACAGTAAAATTAACATATGGAATTTTAAAAATATGATCTACCATCCGATCAGGGATCGGAGGGAGTTAGATGAAAGCACGTGCAATCGGACTTGCGTTTGGCCTTTTGGCATCCGCCGCTGCGGCACAGGATGCGCCTGAACAAACATTGTTTACCAATGTCCATGTATTTGATGGTGTAAATGAGCAACGGATTGAGAATGCAAGCGTTCTGGTCGAAGGCAACCTGATCAAGACCGTTTCGACAGATGCGATCGATGCGCCGGATGCCACGGTGATTGATGGTGGTGGGCGCACCCTGTCACCGGGTTTTATCGAAACACACGCTCATCTGATGCTGATGGGGCCAAGCATTCCCGCGATGGAGGCAAACGCCACTTGGGAAGATTTCGGCATCCACGGTACCCGCATGGCTGAGATGTATTTGATGCAGGGTTTCACGACCGTGCGGGATGCCGGTGGTGCAAACGGCGGATTGCGACGGGCAATTGACGCAGGCCAGATCCTCGGCCCACGCTATTATCCCTCTGGCGCATTTCTGGGCACGCGTGGTGGTCACGCTGATTTCGCCAGCTTCACCTCGCCACCCGGCGCATCGACCAATTTCGGACGCCTGAATATGGCGCAGGAGGTGGACAGCGTTGCGGATGTTCAGAAGTTCGGTCGCAACAATTTCCGCATGGGTGCAACCCAATTGAAATACATGCAGTCAGGTGGTGTGGTCTCGGCCTTTGATCCGTGGCAACTGCTGGCCGGTTCCCCCGAGGAAATCGAGGCCGCCGTGCAGGTTGCGAATGAGTATGGCAGCTACGTGATGGCCCATTCCTATCGGAAAGAAGCGATCATGAATGCCCTGAATGCGGGCGTCAAAAGTATCGAACACGGGTTCTCTTTCGACTGTGAAATCGCGGCACTGATGAATGAGAAAGGGGCTTATATCACAACTAATCTGACGGCCTTTGATCCCGGTCTTCTGGAAATCCCCGCTGTAGCAAGCGTTCCTTCGAGCCTTGCCAAGGCCAAGTCCGCGTCCGAAACCTTTGCCGGGTATATCGACAACATGCGCGAATGCCCCGTCAAACGCGGTTTCCAGACGGATTGCGTCGGCTCGGTCGAGGCGTGCAATATTCAGATTGCCTATGAGAAGAAGCTCAACAATGACTTCTTCGGGCCTCTCACTTCGATGGTCACTTTGACCTCTACAGGGGGTGAAATCGTTGCACTGTCCGGTGACTTCATGAACCCTTATCCCGCAGGCAAGCTCGGCGTGATCGAAGAGGGGGCTTATGCGGATATCCTGCTGATCGACGGCAACCCGCTCGAGGATTTCTCGGTCGTGGGAACAGGCGATCAGTGGTTTGGTGCCGATCCAAGACCTGAAAGCCCGGAAACGATCCGGCTGATCATGAAGGATGGCGTGATCTACAAGAACACGCTGCAATGATCTAAGGTGGAACTGCCGCTATACGCGATGCGACGGAGAATGCAGATGAATACCCTGTTTCGGCTGATTACGGTGGCTGCGCTGCTTTTGGCGGGGCAAGCCTCTTTTGCCGCGCCAGGTGTCGCGCTGGACTGGTCCGATCTCCCGGACCCGTCAGTGCAGGTCTTTGAGGATCCGTATCGCGACCTCAGTCCGGAACAGTTTGATGATCTGCTGTTTGTCGTCCGGCTGCGGGGCAGGTTGGCTCAGGATACCGGCAGCGCGGAAGAGCGGCAGAAGTGGCAGGAGTTGCTGACTGAGACCGAAGAGGCGCTGGCGGCGGATAATATCGATGTCGACTGGCTGTTGGACCAGCGGCAGGTGGTGACCGAGCGCCGCAAGAAAGCCGGAACCGCAGGTAACCCGGAATTTGATGGTCAGACCATTACGCTTGCGGGATTTGCCATTCCCGCCCCGCCTGATCCGGATGGTCAACCGGTCGCCTATCTGGTGCCCGAACGTGGCATGTGCAGCCACATGCCACCCCCACCACCCAACCAGATGATCCGGGTGCGTCTGAACGGTGACTGGGCGCCCGCATACTTCCACGAACCCGTGCGTCTTACCGGGCGGCTCACCATCGATCCCACGGATCAGAAAATGGTCGTCGTTGACGGGCTGATGCCGATGCGCGCGACGTTTCAACTTAATGCGGACAGTGTCGAGACACTGGAAACCCGTGGGGATCAGCTCGAGTGGACTCAAAGCGTTGCTGATCGCATTCGCGCTGCGGGCAATCGTAAAACCGGTGGCCCTAAGGTTTCTGAATGATCAGATCTCTGGCCCTTGCACTGCTGTCGTTGGTGTTTCTGGACAAAGCGGTTGCGCAAGGTTTGTCCGGCCCGTCCTCGGTCGAAGCTGAACTTGAACCCGGCGATGGGCTGACCGATCCGCAATACCGTTCCAATTTCCCGCGCAATATCGCCCCCGGTTGGTTCGCTTGGAAAGATCGGCTGGCTGAAAGCGGGTTCCGTTTCAACATCGACTATCTGGCGCTGGGCCAGACTACAAATGCAGATCTAGGCACTGGTGAGGCTGCCAGCGGTATCGCCCGGTTCTACGGCAGTTGGCAGGCCGCCGAGAGGGGTTCATTGACCTTCAAGATCGAGAACCGGCACAGCTATACCGAGGTCGCACCGCAATTTCTGGGTCTGAACGGTGGCGCACAATCGATCACCGGAACGGCTTTTAACGACAACGGGTTGCTGCTGACCAACCTGTTCTGGACCCAGCGGGCTGCGGACGGATCCTGGACGTTGCAGTTTGGTCAGATCGATGTGACAGACTTTGTCGATGTTTACGGTCTGGTCAGTCCCTATAGCGGGTTTCAGAACCTCGCATTCAACACCAACCCAACGATCAACGCTCCGAATCCGGGGCTGGGGATTGCGGGGGGGCTCAAGCTCAGAAGTAATTTCTACGCTGTGGCCAGCGTCGCGGATGCCAATGCAGATCCTTCGGACCCGAATTTCGATGTCTTCAGCGACGGAAACCTCTTCAAGTCACTCGAAATCGGATACACCTCGGGTTTTGATCGCATCTATTTCGACAACGTGCACCTGACGCTCTGGCATGCAGATGCTGCCAATGATGGCAGTCGCCCCGAAGACTATGGTGGTGCATTTTCTGCCGCGTGGTTCGTGGACAACAAATGGATGCCCTTCTTTCGTGCAGGCGCAGCCAAGGGAACGGCTGCTCTGTATCAGCGCTCGGTTTCGGCCGGTTTGGGATATTACGGGCGCAATACCGACCTTGCCGGGCTGGGCCTGAACTGGGCAGAGGCACGCGGGGTCGATGGGGATCAGTTTACGCTCGAGGCGTTTTATCGATTCTCGATTTCGCCCGGCTTGCAGATCACGCCGTCGGTACAACTCATCTCAAACCCGTTGCTCAATCCCGATCAGGACAGTATTGCCCTGTTCGGATTGCGGACCCGGATCGTGTTCTGAGCCCGCCTCTCACATCGCCAGCTTACGTAATTGCTGCCACAGCAAATCTACGGCCGGCTGATCCAGATCGGTTTTTCGGGCAGCGCAGATATTCCATGTAATCTGCGGCTCGGTTTCGATCAGTTTTACCGAACCGGAAGAGGTCAGTTCGCTGAAAGTCTCAGGCATTCCACCAACCACGAAAGCACTGTCATCCAGCAGCGAGGCCAGAAAGGCATAGTCGTCACTTTCGATCTGGGGCAGGGTTCTGACCTTTTGTGCTGCCTCTTCGTTTCCACCCAGTGCCTTGGTCAGTGCCGCGCGCCAATGTTTGTGCAGATGCGGTGAGGCAAAGGGATACTCAAACACGTCACGCAATTTGCGAACGGGGGTGTCGTGCAGCGGATGACTGACATGCGCAGCAAATACCACGGCGCGTTTTTCGAACATCATCAACTCGATGTTTTCGGTTTCCGGCGTATGGGTCAGATCACCCACATAGATATCGATTTCGCGGTTCTCCAGCATTTCGATCGGCGCCTGCCGCGCGCTGACCGACACACTGACCCGCATTCCTGGAGAAACTTGCAGCGCTGCTTGCATCGCAGGTTTGATCAGGGTCCGGGGTGTCAGCGGCCCGCACCCGATCCGCACGGCTTGCCCCGCATCTGATCGGATATTCGCAATCTGCAGCTCGCAGGTCTGAAGTTCCGACTGCAGTTTTCGGGCAATGGGCAGAAATTCCTGTCCCTTGCGTGTCAGACCACTGTTGCCACGCTTTCTGTGAAACAGGGGAAACCCCACCTGGTCTTCCGCCATTGCGACATAGCGTGACAAAGACGCGTTCGACACGCCCATACGTTTGGCAGCGTCCTGAAAGTTACCGGTATCGGCAAGATTCAGGAAGGCGGACAGGGATTTCTCATTCAGCATCGCGGTCTCGCAAATTTCAGATTTCGCGTATTACGTTTCAAAATTTGCAAAAATGTAAACCCGCATTGCGAGATGAACGAGCCTGCCGCTAGGAAATATCTAATCTGGCCGTTTGGTCATTTTTCATCGTTCTCAGGAGTTTAACCCGGTGCTTCAGATCAAATCGATAGCGTATACCGCTGCTGCCGCATTCTGTGCGCTCGCGTCGGCAGCCGTTGCAGAAACCGAAAAACCAAACATTCTCGTCATCATGGCCGACGATGTCGGCTGGGCCAGTCTTGGCAGTTATCATCAGGGCATCAAAAGCATCCAGACCCCCAATCTTGATCAGCTTGCGGCTCAGGGTGCGCGTCTGACTGATTACTATGCGCAACCCAGTTGTACGGCGGGCCGGTCAGCCTTTATCACCGGCCAATATCCTGTTCGAACCGGTATGCACACCGTTGGTCTGCCGGGTGATCCGGTAGGTCTGAGCGACGAAGACCCGACACTGGCCAATATCCTGAAATCTTTGGGTTATACGACCGGGCAGTTTGGCAAGAACCACCTGGGTGACCTCAACAAGTTCCTGCCAACGGTCAAAGGCTTCGATGAATATTGGGGCTGGCTCTATCACCTCAATGCAATGGAATACACGTCCGACCCGGATTGGCCCAAGGACCCGGAATTCGAACAGCAATTTGGTCCGCGCAACATCATTCATTCTTTTGCGACAGACACCGTGGACGAAACCGTCGATCCCCGTTGGGGCGTGGTTGGCAAACAGCGCATCGTTGACGATGGTCCCGCCCCACCGGAGCGCCAGAAAACGCTGGATGACGAGGTCACGGCCCATACGATCGACTTCATCGATCGTGCGGTTGAAAGCGAAACACCGTTTTTTGTCTGGATGGCCCCGGCACGCGCGCATGTCTGGACCCATCTCAGCCCCGAATACGAGGCGATGCTGGGCGATGGTCGTGGGCTGCAGGACGTCGTGATGAAAGAGCTGGACGATAATGTTGGCAAGGTCACCGCTCATCTCGAAGAACTGGGGATCGCAGACAACACCATCGTCATTTTCACTTCGGATAATGGTCCCGAAACGATGACATGGCCCGATGGCGGTACCACGCCGTTCCACGGCGAAAAGGGCACGACGTGGGAAGGCGGATTTCGCGTGCCGGCCATCATTCGCTGGCCCGGCAAGATCGCGGAAGGCCAGGTTTTGAACGGTATCTTCGACGGCATGGACTGGATGCCTACACTGGTCGCCGCAGCCGGTGGCCCGCAGGATTTGCCTGCTGATCTGCTGGACGGGTTCGAAGGCTACAAGGTGCATCTGGACGGCTACAATCAGCTTTCCTATCTGACCGGTGACACGACAAGCAACCGCAAGGAAATTGTCTATTATGAAGGCACGGATCTGCAGGCAGTGCGCTACAACGACTGGAAGGCACATTTTACCATTCAGGAAAAAGGCTGGGCCGGCCCCAAAGAAGAACTGAATGCGCCGCTTCTGTTCAACCTGCGCCGCGACCCCTACGAAAAGGCAGCCGAGGAATCCGGCATGTACACGCGCTGGATGGGCAACAAGATGTGGGCATTTGGCCCCGCAGCCCGTCTGGTTCAAGCGCATCTGGGCACCTTTGCAGAATTCCCACCGCGTGGCGCCACCGTCGGCAACGAGACGCATGTTCAGGAACAGGTCAGCAGCGAAGGCGGGATGTCTCAGTAGCGGCCGACTTAGAACCTACAATGCAGAAAGCGCCCGTCGAAAGATGGGCGTTTTTTTCTTACTTATTCTGTAAAACGAATGCATTTGGTGAAATTATGCTGTCAGTGTAAGCTGTTACCACAAAGCCCGCGGTCGATATGACGGTAACGCGCCAAGGGGGTAATACACTCATAACCGTCCGCTGACCGAATACCTTGGCGTTTGCACTTGGCGAACAGAAGGGCAAACGAATGGCGGAATCAAAGAAAATGCTGGATCCGGACCCGCGGATCTATGACTTCGAAACGGAATATGAGCTGGGGCAGGATAACGTCCGGCCTTTTGGCTTGGACATTCACAATCCGGTTTTTCTGATCTCGAGTATCGTGATCTTTGCATTTGTGCTTATCGCGCTTGCAAATCAGGAAGCGGCGGCCACATTCTTTGGATGGCTAAGACCTTGGCTAACCAGCACTTTTGACTGGTTTCTGGTGCTTTCGGTGAATGCAATCACCTTGTTCTGTCTGGTCCTGATCGTGCTGCCGGTCGGCAGCGTTCGGATCGGCGGCAAAGACGCTACACCGGACTATTCCTATCCCGGATGGATCGCGATGATGTTCGCAGCCGGTATCGGTATCGGTCTGCTGTTTTTCGGCGTGATGGAGCCTGTCTATTACAACTTTGCCGAAGATGGCGGTGCGCGGCCTCTGGGTCTGGATATAGCGGTGCCCGGCAATGAATATGTGGGTGTTGTCGGTACCATCCACCACTGGGGTCTTGAGGCATGGGCGGTCTATGCCGCAGTCGGTCTGAGCCTTGCGATATTCGCCTACAACCTTGATCTTCCCCTGACATTGCGCTCGGCTTTCTATCCAATCCTCGGCGAGCGGGTCTGGGGTTGGTGGGGCCATATCATCGACACGCTGGCCGTATTTGCCACGCTGTTTGGCCTGACAACCTCACTGGGTCTGGGTGCTCAGCAAGTTGCGGCAGGGCTTTATGAAGTGTTTGGTATCGAACCCAGCCCGACGGTTGTTGTTCTGCTGATCATCGGCATCACCATGATTGCATTGGGATCGGTGCTGATGGGTATGGATGCAGGCGTCAAGCGACTGAGCGAGATCAACATGATCATGGCGGTGGGATTGTTCATCTTCGTCATCGCAGTGACAGGAATTGGAACAGCAGTTAGTCGCTATTTCAGCGTAATGGCTGATTATGTGCGCCACCTGCCAGCCCTGTCCAACCCGTTCGGTCGTGAAGACACCAGTTTCTTCCACGGCTGGACGACGTTCTACTGGGCATGGTGGATTGCATGGTCGCCCTTTGTGGGCATGTTTATTGCGCGTATCTCGCGTGGTCGCACGGTGCGTGAATTCATCATCTGTGCGTTGCTGGCTCCTACCGCTGTCTGCGCCCTTTGGATGTCGACATTCGGTGGTGCGGCGATCGACATGTTGAACGCTGGCGGTGCCGAAGGCGTCCGCGCAACGGTCATCGATAGCTATGCACCCGAAGGTGCCTTGTTCGGCTTCCTGAAAGAGCTGCCGCTCTATGGCATCGTCGCCCCAATCGCGCTGATCCTGATCGTGGTGTTCTTTGTGACGTCGTCAGACTCGGGCTCGCTGGTCATCGACACGATCACGGCAGGCGGCAAGATGGATGCACCGGTCGTGCAACGCGTGTTCTGGTGCACCCTCGAGGGTCTGGTGGCCATCGCCTTGTTGCTGGGTGGCGGGCTTAGCGCGCTACAGGGTGCTGCGGTCTCGACCGGAATTCCGTTCACGCTGGTTGTTCTGATCATGTGCTATTGCCTCTGGCTGGCGCTGAGGTCGGAACGGTCGAAGATGTAGCTTAGCGGCAGAGAAACGCGAAACACCCGCCTTCGGGCGGGTGTTTCCATGCTTATGAGATTACAGGCCTTTGATTGTTTGAATCTGCAGGCAATCAGCGGACCACCACCCAAATCTTCGTTACACAATGAATATCGTGCGGTTTTGAGCTTCTCCCGCAACACTAGGCCCCTGCTTTTCACGTTCTGTAAGAGCAGAGCCTAAGTAGATATTGAAACAGGAAAAAACTCGGTTTACGCAAAATGAAATTGATCTGTACGAGCCAGTTGGTTCTGTTCGCAGCGGTCGCAAGTATATTAGTGATTGGATGGATAAATGGTCGCAATAAACTTCGTTACACTGCTGCAAAATGGCTCGCAAACTGTTGTTGACGCGGATGGTGACACGGTTGTTGTCACCGCAACTTTCACAGGCGATTTTTTCGTCAACGGGTCCGGTGCTGTTCAATCCGACAATGCTGTAGATACGAGTGCAGACTCATTTACCCTATCGTTTTCAAAACCTGTCGAGGACTTCACATTTACGGTCGGTGACGTCAATTCCAATGGATTTGCGGGCGGGTTCAATGATCGCATTGTGGTTGAATCTACGCTTAATGGGACACCGGTTGTCACCAATCTGAACTTCGGGACCAGCGGCACCACGGCAGAATATGAAGCGCCCTTTAACACCAATGTCACCGAAACCGTCACGGTGACAGGGCCCTTCAACCAAATCACACTGACGAATTTCGACCCGGACCGGCAACACGGCTGGCTGTTCCTGACAACCGGTGATATCGGCGATGTCGTCTGTTTCGTCAGTGGCACGCAGATTGAAACGGAAACCGGGTTGAAAGCAGTTGAAGATCTTTCGTCGGGGGATCTGATTTTGACCCGCGATAATGGCTACCAGCCGCTCCGATGGATCGGGAAGAAAAAGGTATCGGCCGCACGTCTCGGCGAAAATGAGAAACTGCGCCCCGTCCGGATCAAGGCCGGGGCACTGGCATCTGGGTTGCCGCATCGTGATCTGGTTGTTTCCCGCCAGCACAGGATGCTCGCCGTTTCCGATGTGGCCAAACGCATGTTCGGAAGTTCGGAGATTTTGGTTCCCGCTCACAAACTGACCGCGCTACCTGATATCGAGATTGAAACCGCGGAAGAGCCAGTTACCTATTACCATCTTTTGTTTGATGATCATGAGATCATCTATGCCGAAGGGACACCAACCGAAAGCTTGCATACGGGTCCGGAAGCCCTCAAGACGCTTTCATCGGACGCGATAGAAGAAGTTCTGATGCTGTTCCCGGAATTGGCCGAGCGTGGCAATTCACAGGATCTGGCGCGCTATACCCCGCCTGGGCGTCGCCAGAAGAACTTCATTGCCCGACTCGGAAAGAACAATCGACCGTTTGTCGCGCAGAATTGAAACACCCACACAGGCCGATACGCTCTCCTCAAGGGTCGGCGAACTCGGTCTGGAGAGCTTTGCCACCTGCGAAGTTGCGCTGCCGTTCGTATGAAGGGCAATTGAAAGCCTGTACTCAAAATAGGTGAACGCTTTCAGAATTCGTCGACAACCCGGATCGGTCGCGAGAAATGGTTGTTGGCGATCTGCAAATAAATACGCCCACCAAAATGGCGGGCGTACAAAGACGTACTAATTGTACAAACTGGGTTTCAAACCCGGTACAAATCACACAAAGGCGCTTAGCGGCGGATGCCCAGCTTTTTGATCAGGTCCTGGTAACGCGCTTCTTCTTTGCCCTTCAGGTAGTCCAGCAGCTTACGACGCTGGGCAACCATCTTCAGCAGACCACGACGACCGTGGTTGTCTTTTTTGTGGGTCTTGAAGTGCTCGGTCAGGGTGGTGATGCGCGAGGTCAGGATTGCAACCTGTACTTCAGGCGAACCGGTGTCGCCGTCTTTGGTTGCGAATTCTTTCATGACGCGTGCTTTTTCAGCGGCAGTGATCGACATCGGGGTCTCCTTTAAAGGTTAGAGTTGATGGCGCAGGCCGGGATGTCGTCCAGCACAGGCCCATGGAGAAAACCGCACCGATTCCGATGCGGATGCGCGCGTATAAGCGTATTTCGGGTAAATGGCAAAGGGATTCTGTGTCCCTAACCCTACACGCTAAATCGCGCAAGTTCTGCCTGAGTGATGAGTTGGATGTCGTCGAGCGTCATACCCTCGGCCCCGAAAAGATGCGCCACCTCATGACCATTGACCGTCACCCGGGTGAGGGTTTCGTTTTCGTCGTCCCGTTGGATGCTGATTTCCGGATCAGCCTCTTCTTCCCAAGTGATCAGCAGTTTGTCTTCACCCGGCTGGAAACCCATGACGGTGACTTCTTCGTCGTCGGTGTCGGTATCCAGAATAATATCGTCAGCGCCCGCACCGCCCGTGGCCACATCTCCGCCATTGGCAATTATAGTGTCATCGCCGGAACCCCCATTCAGGAAATCTCTCGTCTCGGTTCCGTCGCCGTCGTCACCCGACAATGTGTCATTGCCATCTCCGCCGAACACTGAGTCCGCGCCCTCACCGCCTGCCAGAATGTCGTTACCTGCGCCCCCTTGCAGGGCATCGTCATCACCGCCTCCTAGCAAGGTATCGTCGCCCTGCCCGCCAAACAGCTCGTCTTCGCCTTCACCGCCGTTCAATTCGTCGTCGCCAGAATGGCCGAAGAGTTGATCATCCCCGGTTTCGCCCGCCAGCAGGTCGTCACCTGCCTCTCCGTGCAATAAGTCATTGCCGGTGCCACCGGTCAGTGTGTCCTCGCCATCTCCGCCATGCAGGATGTCATCCCCAGCGGCGCCATCGATGGTATCGTCACCGCCATATCCATTGATTTGATCGTTCCCGTCCTGTCCTGACAGAGTGTCTGCTTCATCCTGCCCAACCATGACGAGATTTCCGTTACATTCCGAGATCACATGTCCGGTGTCATCGGCTGTAGGTTCATCGACATTCTCATCAATTTCGAGAAACTGACCGTTTGAAAAACCGTCCTCTGGCGCATCGTCGTCTACGTCGTCAGAATCGCTTTCATCAGTGATGAAGACATCGCTGAGTGCGTAGGCCGCGCCACCAACAGCGGCCAGACCAAGAAACCCGATCAGAAACATGGAACCCCTCCGAAAGCACAGTGCTTCTTGAGTAAAATGTTCCATGTGTTCAGTGGGTTGGTCAAAGCCAACCTGACTCTGTGGTTAACCCTTTGTCACCCGTCCCAGCGTTCGGGTTGCTGAGTGTATGCGATATAGAGGGGGTGCTTGGGGTGGCCATCCTTGGTCAGTCCAAGATGGTATAGCGGGTGCCCCGTTTTACGCAACAGATGCTCTACGGCAGGACCGCGATCCAGATGCGCACCATGGGTGCCCCATGCTGCGATGACCTGATCAGCCCATTCGACACCGTCCAGAATAGCCGTGTCATTCTCCGGCCCAACCGGATCGCCGGCGGCACGCATCTTGCGGGGGTCGGTGTCGCGCCATGCAAAGATGTTGGTCACCTGAAACGCGCCAAATCCCAGCGCACGCGCGCGGCGTTCGCAGCGTTCGACCGTGGGGTCGTTCTGCACCTCGGTCGCGGTGGAGGGGTTCAGCATGACGAATAACGCCTTGCGCCCGGCCGGGTCCCAGATGCGGGTCAGGCTATAGCGATAGTTCTCGCAATCGGAGTATATGGCGGTCGAGGGCGCGTCGCCCTTGGTATGCGTTCGGGTGATCATGCCCTTCGCCTAACACGCCGTTTAATCGACGAACACCCGGTTGGGATGCAATTCGCCGGATTTGTAGATACCTACAGCAACGGCCTTGCCGTCCAGCGAGGCCCAGGCCTCGTCGCCGTATTCCACGTTCGAAGCCAGGACCATACCGGGATTGCCATTACGCAGACGGGTGGCACCTTCGGGTGTGCATTTCAGTTCCGGTAAATCTGCAAGCCCGGTTTCCAGCGGGTGCAGATACTCGTCCAGCGCAGTGGTCTTGGCCATCTCGTCGATCTGTTCGATGCTCAACCCGTCTTCGACTTCGAACGGGCCGGACCAGATACGGCGCAGTTCCCTGACATGGCCGTGGCACCCCAGCGCCGCGCCCAGATCGCGGGCGATAGATCGCACATAACCGCCTTTACCGCAGGTCATTTCCAGCACCACGTGATCTTCGTCGGGGCGGTCAACGAGGATCAGCTCTTCAACCCACAAGGGCCGGGCGGATAGCTCAATATCCTCGCCATCGCGGGCCAGCTTGTAGGCACGCTGCCCATCGATCTTCACGGCCGAGAACTTGGGCGGGACCTGCATGATGTCGCCCAGAAACGGAGTCAGCGCCTGTTTGATATCGTCGTCCGATGGGCGCGCATTGCTTTCCGCAATAACTTCACCTTCGGCATCGTCAGTGTTGGTCGCCTGACCCAGCCGCACAGTGAAGGTGTAGGCTTTCAAGGCGTCAGTGATATAGGGAACGGTCTTGGTCGCCTCACCCAAAGCCACGGCCAAAACACCGGTTGCCTCGGGGTCCAGCGTGCCTGCATGGCCTGCTTTCTTGGCGTCCATAGCCCAACGCACCTTGTTGACCACAGCGGTCGAGGTCATGCCCGCGGGCTTGTCCACCACCAGCCAGCCTGAAATGTCACGACCCTTGCGTTTGCGTCCCATCTTGCACCTTGCCCTTTGCTGAGGCGCGCGAGTTAGCGGATCACCTTCGCCCTGTCAATTTCAGGGTGCGTCTTCAACCACGCCCACGATTGGTCCCAGCGAAAACCCGACATCGGACCGGTTGCTCGCACGGTCATACATACGAGAGATATTGCCATCAAAGAACAGCGCATTCGGAGTGTTGAGCACGTCGCGGAAAAGGCTGCCGAACTCGTGGAATGTGACGTAGTCCTCTGAGATCGCGAACACGGCGCGGGTGCCGTCGTTGCTGGTGCCTACCCCGTTGCGGACATAGCGCGATGTCGAATCGGGCAGAAAGCGCGGATGCAGTTCACCATCAATGACCAGCATCGGGCCAGATTGGGTGGCAAAGCGGCATTCGGGCGTCTGGTCGACAAAATTCAGCGTTTCGAAGACGTCAGCGCGACCTTCCCGGATGCAGAACACCCCGTTCGGCAACAGGCCGAAATTGCCGGGGCCAGGGTTCGGGATCACTCGCATGACCTCCTGACCATTCTCAACGTAGTGGCCCACAGGCGAGCGGTCGTCGTGATACATTCCCGCGTTCATCGCAAACGCCAGGCGTTTACCTCCAGGTTCAAGCGCCTCGTTTACCGAAGAGAAATGTCCTAACAGGTCACCGTTTCCATCGTTGAGAAACAGTTGCAGGTCTTCGTTGGCGGCATCCACCTCGCAGACAGTGTACCGCTTGTCCTCATGGGTCAGCTTTTCACAGGTGACCGCAGAAGCTTGCGCAGCCCAAAGGACCGCGCCCAAAGTGACAAATGCTCGGATCACTCGTCCAGATCGCGGCGCACCGCGTCCTGATTGAACATGCGTCGCGTGTCGTCCAGACGGTCAAACGTGTCATCCAGACGGAATCGCAGATCGGGTGAAAACTTCAGGCCGACCTTTTTGCCAACCATGCGTCGCAACTCGCTCTTGTTTCGGGCCAGCAGCTCGATCACGTCCTCCTGCCCTTTGCCGCCCAGCGGCAGCACATAGGCGGTGGCGATTTTCAGATCGGGCGAGGTGCGCACCTCACCCACGGTGATCGACATACGGTTCAGGTCGGGGTCGTGGACATCTCCGCGCGCCAGAACCTCGGACAGGGTGCGGCGGATCAGTTCGCCGACGCGCAGCTGTCGTTGGGACGGGCCGGGGCCATCGTGGAATTTGTTCTTTGCCATATCCCCGATCTAAGCCCAAAGCAGGGCTTTGCCAAGCGGGCGCGAACGGGGTAGGAGGCTTTGAGCCGACTTATACAAAAAGGACCAGCGCAATGACCCATATTCCGGGGATCGTCATTACAGGGGCTTCGGGCCGCATGGGCCAGATGCTGATCAAGACCGTCACGGACAGCGATCAGGCACGTCTGGTGGGCGTCGTCGAGCGCAAGGGCCACGACTGGATCGGGCAGGATGTCGGCGAAGCGATGGGCGGTCAGGCGCTGGGCGTGAAAGTCACCGATGACCCGCTGGAGGCGTTTGCGCAAGCGCAGGCGGTGATCGATTTCACTGCACCCGAAGCGACGTTGGAATTTGCCGCTCTGGCTGCGCAGGCGCGTTGTGTTCATGTGATCGGGACGACTGGCATGACCGAAGAGCAGATCGCCGCGCTGGAACCGGCTTCGCGCCACGCTGTCATCGTGCGGGCAGGCAATATGAGCCTCGGCGTGAACCTGCTGGTGCAACTGACCAAAAAGGTCGCGGCTGCACTGGATGAGGATTTCGATATCGAAGTGATCGAAGGGCACCATCACCATAAGGTCGATGCTCCGTCGGGCACCGCATTGATGCTGGGCGAGGCCGCTGCCGAAGGGCGCGGCGTGAAGCTGGAAGATGTATCCGACCGGGGCCGTGACGGCATCACCGGCGCGCGTCAACGTGGCAATATCGGTTTCCATGCTATTCGTGGCGGCGACATTGTGGGTGAACACGATGTCCTGTTCGCCGCTCCCGGAGAACGCATCGTTCTGCGCCACCTGGCCACCGATCGAGCCATTTTTGCCCGCGGTGCGCTGAAGGCGGCACTGTGGGGACAGGGGAAAGCACCCGGTCAGTATGACATGGTGGATGTGCTGGGGCTGTAGTCTGTAGTCCCTGCTACTGGAACGCAGTAAGGCCAGGCGGCTCTGCGCCGTTTTCCTCCGCCGTCGAAAAGAGCAGCCCTAACCGCTGGTCCCAAGTCGGAAACTTGCCGGTCACCGCAAAGGTCAGGCGCTCGGCCCCGATTGAGATGCCAAGAGGCGCGGCGGTGCCCTCGATCACGATCTCACCGATCTCGGTCCAGTTGGATGACGGCGGATAGACCGTCGGCGCTGGCTCATCGGTTTCGCCGACGCGGTAATAGACGCCCATCGTTACGATGTAGTCTTCGCCAAACGGATCAGGAAAGAAATAGCCCGAGGCGTCGCGGGCGGCCAAAGCCTCGGCCTCATCGCGCAACAGGACTTTTTCCGCGAAAGGCAGGCCCATCTCGTCCAGCACCGGGCGCATGGTGTCGGCTTGCGGCACGCTGACAAAGGCTATGCGGGATGGATCGAGACCAAAGCTTTCGGTCAAAAGCCGTATCATCAGGCGGGTTGTGGTTTGGCCATTGGCGTCACCCTCCGGATGGCAGCCAACTTCATGAAACAGTGGTAAAACATCTACTCGGGATTTTTCACCGACATCTCCTACTCGGGCCAGCGGCTGGATCACGAAGGCATTTGTGGGGAGCGCGTCTTGATCAAAATCGTGCCGCAGGCCTCCGTTATAGCCGTCGGTGCCGGTCGCAATTGAAAGCGGCGCGGCTTCTTGTAGCCCAAGTTCGGAAAATGCGGATTTCAGACGGTCCAACGTTTTCCTGAACTCCAGTTCAAACGCCTCATGTTGATCTGTTGCTGCGATTGCAATCCGGGGCAGCATTGCCCCAACCGAAGCAGCGGTTCCAAGTTGCACAACTTTGCGCCTGTTCAAGCCCATAAGATGCCTCCCTGACATGACGTTCGCGAACGATATGTCGAGAGTAACACAGAAGAACCGGTCAGGGGTTAAGGGATTCTTAAGTCCGCGCGGCCAGCCCTGCGAGCAGGTAGTCAGTTGCCGTTTCAGCGTAGATTGCCAGTTCCTCTTCGGTCGGGATGCCGCGCCCCAGCATTGCGGCTTCTTGATGCGCAAACAACATGGCCGTCCACAGGCGCATCGGGATTTCCGGTTGATCTACACCAAGCCTGTTTTTGAAGAATTCGTTCAGACGTTCCTTGGTGTCGCTCGGTCCCATCGCAAAAAATGAACGTACGATTCCAGGTGCTTTTGGGGCCTCGGCGATCAGCAGGCGGATTGTATCCAGATGCTCTTGTCTCAGGTGCGATCGCATGAAACCGGTGGCGAATCCGATAAGGGCTTCACGCGTGTCTGGCACTTCCAGACTCTCCAGAAAATCCGCCTTGGGTCCTGGGCCCATGTGCCTGAGCGTTGCTTCAAACAGCTCAAGTTTCGATGGAAAGTACCGATAGATCGTCTGTTTCGTGACCTGCGCCCGAGCTGCGATCGTGTCCATGCTGGCCAGAACGTAACCTTCTGTCAGAAAGACAGATTTCGAGGCATTCAGGATTGCTTGGCGGGTCTTTTCTTTGCGTGTTTCCTGCTTGCTCATGCTTGCACCCTAAAATCATACTATTTGGTATGATAATCTTGAAATCTTCGCAAGCGGGTAATAATCATACCGATCAGTATGATTCTATTCGGTGGCTATCATGAAACCTTCCTCTACCCTCGCTCTGCGATCCCAAAACCCACGTATGACCGGCATTGCGATTGCCCTTCTTGGCGCTTTGCTGATGAGCTTTGATCCCATTTTTATCCGCCTCTCGGGTGTCAGTGGATTTGACACCGCCTTGCTGTTCGGATTGTTCACGGCGATCTCGATGACGGCGTTCATTCAATTGCGGGGTGAGCGTGGATTGTTCGAAGTCCTTAAGGCCGGCGGCTGGCCAATCTTGCTGTCGGGCCTGTTGATGCTGGGCAGCGCCTCGGCCCTTGTTCTGAGCATCAAGAACACGTCGGTCGCCAATACGTTTGTGATCCTCAGCACCTCGCCCGCGCTGGCCGCGCTGTTTAGTTGGTTCTTCTTGAAAGAAATCACACGACGGTCAACGTGGATCTCGATCGTGTTCGTCATGCTGGGGATCGCGATTGTGGTGTCGGGGTCTTTTGGCTCCGGGAACCTCAAAGGCGATTTGCTCGCGTTCTTTGCGGTAATCTGCCTGTCGCTGAATCAAACTCTGTTGCGCAAATATCAGGACGTCAGCCGCATGGCGAGTGTCGGGCTGGGCGGGTTGTTCCTTGCACTTGCGATGGCGACAGTGGCGGAACCTTCGGGGTACAGCCTCAGCACATGGCTCATCATGGGGGTCATGGGACTGTTCACCGCGCCGTTTGGCCGTGTGATGTCAGCGGTTGCGACCCGCTATATCACCGCGCCGGAAGTTGGCATGATCCTGATGACCGAAGTGGTCTTTGCGCCGTTATTTGCCTTCGGGTTCTTTGGAGAAATTCCGCCTGTCGCAAGCTTTATCGGGGGTGCAATCATTCTTGTGACTGTGCTGATCTATGCCGGGTTGTCCGCTAAGCAGGAATAATAATCGGTCAGTGGATATCCGATCGTTTGCAGGGCCGGTTCCAAGTGGAGTCGGCCCTGCCAAGACTTTGTCTTGTCAAAGATCCCGAACCTTGTCCGCGCGCAGCGGACAGGCGAGGTAAACTCCGAATTCCTTGCCGATATCGGCGCTGACCCGGGCATGCACCCGGCCTTGCCGGTCAAGGAAACGTTGATTGTCTTCGACGGGGAAAATCCCCTCATGCCAGATGCCGGGATGAATATAGAGACCGCGTGAGCCATCACACCAGAACGCCACAACCTTGTCCGGGGTCAGGTTGTCGCCGGGTAGCGCAGCGGGCACGATGAACGGCTTGTTGTCCAGCGGCCAGAACATTTGCCCACCATCGGGGTGGTAGTTCATATGCCACAGCAGCACCTGATCGCGCGGTGCAGATTGCCTGTCTGTCTGTGCCTTTTGCGGATCGGCAGACCAACCCAGCACATAGTGGCCTTTGACTGCTTCATTCTCTCCATAAAGCATGTCACCCTGCCAGTCGCATTTGAACGTACCTTCGACCCAGCCCGCTTCGTCGCCGGTGCCTTCGTCAATCGGCCGCCAGCCCTGTTGGGGCCAACGGACGATTTCGATTTCCAAGCTGTCAGGATCATCGACCAGACAGCCATAGCCTTTGACCGACTCTTCAGTGGCCCGGATCAGTGGAACCTCATGCCACGGTAGAGATGGTTTTGAACTGGCTTCAAAGATGTACTCTGGCGCGCTCATGCCGACCCCAGATGCTTGTCCACCATACGCTGCACCATTGGTGCGAAATGGGCAAAGTCCGGGGTTTCCATGTCCGCGCGTTTGCCTGCCTCGTCCAGATAGCGGACCTGAATGATCTCTTTCAGGTTCGGGTTGCTTTCGAACTCAGCGACTTCTTCGTCGCTCATCGGCCCACCCTGCAGTTCAAGTGTATGGACTGAAGCAGTGGACAAGCGTTTGAAGTACTCGGGCTTGGTTGCGCAGAGATAGCGTTTGGCTGCCACGTGATATCGGCAGCAGTCGGTGATGACCGAGGGGAAGAACTGTTCCAGTACTTCCGCGCCCGCATCCTCGTGATGACGGTCTTCAGTATCATCCGGATGGTACGTGCCAAACTCGGATGTGAAATGACCGATGTCATGCAGCAGGGCACCAACGATGATCTCTTCGGACTGACCGTTCTGCTCGGCAATGGTGGCGCCTTGCAGCATGTGCTCGGCCATGGTGACGGGTTCCCCCAGATATTCTTCACCGCCACGGCGGTCGAAGATATCTCCGATGAAGGCAACTATGTTGTCTCGGTTCAGGGTCGAGAAATCGGGTTTCATTCCGCCGCCTCCGGCTGGGCCATTTCCATCGCGGCCAATGTGGACAGCAACCCGTCTTTGTCGGCATAGCAACCCTGCAGCCAGCGTGAACCCGCGCCGGAATAGCCCAGACGCGCATGCAGAACACGGGTGTTGTCGACGATGAAGCTCTCACCCGGCTCCAGCTTGAACGAAACACCCATGGCTGGATCGTCGATGATTTCGCCCAATTGGCGATAGGCAGCGTAGTAGGCCTCCATCTGGTCGAAGGGCACATCTACGAACGGCGCGGAAGAGCGGTTGTTGAAACGGATGCCAATCAGCTCACCATCCGGCGACAGTTCGATCATCGGGCGGCGCGAGCGCAGGCACACGCCATCCGAGCCTTTGTATTCGAAACGTGCGGGATAACCTGCCAGAAGGGCAAAACCCTCTGGGTTCTGATCACGTAGCTTTTCAGCGGCTCGGAATCCATCCACTACGATCGAGTCACCACCCTCGGCACTGTTTTCCAGGCAATAGAGGATTTGCAGCGTTGGCACCGGATCGCGATAGGGATTGTCAGTGTGGGCCTGCAAACCAAGGCCGGTATAGGCGAGGTTGGTCGGGTTCACTTCGGTCCGAACCTCAAAGTAGGGGCCGTAGTTTGTTTGACGGACATAACCGAACAGATCAGCCACCTTCAGCAAAGACTCCGGCTCGGTTGGGCCATTGGTAAGCTTGGCAAAGCCAAACTCTGCGACAGCAGCCAGCCAATCGCGTTTGGCGGCAGGATTTTCATGAACCTGTGTCCAGTCACCGCTTGGGGCGTCGATGCCGCGCTCCCATGAAGTGATACCGGGCGCAAGCCTGCCTGCCTGCTGGGTGTGATCGCGATCGTACACGTGACCTGCCAGCCAATCGGCCGGGAAGGTGACGGTTTTGTCTTCGGGTGCAAAGGTGATTTGCAGATCGCCATTCACGACCTCAGCAGCGCTGACCGAGATATCTGTAGGGATATCGCCGATGGTGATCAGGCGCTGACCGTTCCCCGTTGCGCGGGTTTCGGGGTCCAGCGCGTTATCGCGCAACCAGATTGCATGGAAACGAGCCTTCGTGCCGTCGCTGAAGTCTACGGTGACGACCGACGAGTCATGGGTGGCGAGGCGCAGCATGGGGATTCTCCTGTTCAGCGCGAGCTTTGATTGAGGAGATACGCTGGTTGTGGCATTACGACAATTAATCCTTCTTTCTGCTGAGGCTTGGAAAATCTAATGGCTAAGAAAAAGGTCGGACTGCCCCCGCTGGATTGGTTGCGTGTATTTGAAGCCGCTGGGCGGCTTGGTGGCTTTTCCGCGGCCGCGCGCGAGTTTGGTCTGACACAGGCGGCGGTCAGCCAGCGCATTGGAAACCTCGAGGTCTGGCTGGGCCGGTCGCTGTTTGTCCGCGAGGCGCGTGGTGTGTCGCTGACGGTCGAGGGCGAAAGCTATCTGCCGCTGGTTCAGGACAGTCTGCAGGCGCTGGAGCGAAATACCGAGGATCTGTTCGGTAAGTCGCCGCGTGAGTTGCGGGTGGCGGGTTTGTCTTCGCATATCCACGCGCTTGTTCTTCCGTGCCTTGCGGCGTTTCACGCGGAAAGGCCAAATGTGCAGGTGACAACGGATTCGGTCGCCCGCCGGACGTCATTGGATGAGGAACGCACATGGTTGCAGTTACGGTATGGTCGCGGGGCGTGGTCGGGCCGGGATTCGGCCCTGATCGCGCCTGAGGTTCTGGTGCCGATGGCTGCACCCGGTATCGAATGGGGGACGCCCGTGAT
Organism: Ruegeria sp. CE12; assembly: GCF_056537525.1. Classification (NCBI taxonomy): domain Bacteria; kingdom Pseudomonadati; phylum Pseudomonadota; class Alphaproteobacteria; order Rhodobacterales; family Roseobacteraceae; genus Ruegeria; species Ruegeria sp. CE12. Next base: position 136,119 of record NZ_JBQFRS010000008.1, read on the forward strand.
TGACCTGCGTGGTGAGCGGCCTGGCTGGCGCGAGTGGGCGCGTCAGGCGGGCGAAGGCGAACCACCTCTCACCAAATTCAGTTTTGACTCGATGGAGCACGCGATCACTGCGGCGCGGCATGGGCTGGGTATTGTTCTGGGGTCTATCCCGCTGGCTGCAGGTGATTTGCAGACGGGCAGATTACGCAGGCTGGATCTACCGGAGCTGAAAACGAAGGACGGATATTGGCTGACCTGGCCAGAGGAACGCGCGCAGTCAAAGAGACAACACGCCCTTTTAACGGATTTTCTAAAGACCCTGCGAGAGGTTGCCTGACAGGTCAGAAATCGATCGCGATTCCCTTTTTTTCCCAATCGCCAAAGCGTGCTGGATCCGGGCCATCGCGACCGCCGAGTTCTTTGGGTAACGCCTTTGCATCCGCTTCGGCCTTGCGACGACGTTCTTCCGCTTCGGCAAGTGCGCGCTGTGCGGCAGGTGGCAGGTCTTTGCGGTCGTCACTCATGACTTCGGGTTCCTTTCCGTGCACAGCCTTGATATACGCCCCCGTCCGCCAAACGCAATGCGGGCACAAGTCACAAAGGCGGTTTCATGTCCAATAACGCAACAGCAGCACGGCGCAGCACAGTATATCTGCTGGATCAGATTCTGGGCGAGGGGCGACTGTTGTCCGAATGTCTGGCTGCGGGTGCGCTGGATCGACTGACGCCCGAGGATCGTGCCCGAGCACAACGCCTGACCCTGGAAACCCTGCGTGGTCTGGAACGAGCGGACCGGCTGCTTGAAAGCCACCTGAAGCGCACCCCGGCATTGACTGTTCAAAACGCGCTGCGCCTTGGCACTGTTGAGCTATGCCATGGTGAGGCTGCGCATGGCGTAGTGAATTCGATGGTCGAGATCGTTGGAAGGTCGCGCAAACACGGTCGGCTTAAAGGGCTGGTGAATGCCGTGCTGCGCAAAGTGGCTGACGAAGGCCCGGACGCCTGGCCCAAAATGCGTGTTCCCCGCTTGCCGGAATGGTTGCGAGAGCCTTTGATCGCCGCATGGGGTCAGGATGCCATCAAAGGGATGGAACAGGCGCATTTCACAGGCGCACCATTGGATGTCACGCTGAAGCCGGGCGCCAAGGCTCCGGGAGGAGACGCCCTACCAACAGGTTCGGTCCGGTTGCAGGACGCAGGCCAGGTTTCTGCCTTGCCCGGATACAAAGCTGGCGATTGGTGGGTGCAGGATGCAGCGGCCGCCTTGCCGGTTCGCATTCTTGGGCCACAACAAGGCGAGCAGATTTTGGATCTATGCGCAGCGCCGGGTGGCAAGACGCTGCAATTGGCCGCTGCAGGTGCCGATGTAACAGCACTGGATGTTTCCGAGGCCCGAATCGCCCGGGTGCAGGAAAACCTCAAGCGTACCGGCTTGAAGGCGAATGTAGTCACTGGCGATGCGCTGGAGCATCAGAGGCAATACGACGCCATCCTTCTGGATGCGCCTTGTTCTGCCACCGGCACAATTCGCAGGCACCCGGATCTTCCTTTTGCCAAGGACGGGTCCGAGTTTGGTGGACTGATCGAGTTGCAGGCCCGGATGCTCGCCCACGCATGGTCCCTGTTAAAACCCGGCGGGAGGCTGGTTTATTGCACCTGCTCACTGCTGCCGGATGAAGGCGAAGTGCAGATCGAAGAGGCGCTGGAGATGTATCCGGACATGCGGGTAAACCGTGAAGCTCTGGATGTTCCGGGTGTCGAAAGTGACTGGATCACCGAAGAAGGAGGCCTGCGTCTGCGGCCGGACTATTGGCCAGAACGCGGTGGAATGGATGGGTTCTATGTCGCCTGTCTCAACAAATCGGTCTGAGCAGGCCGCTTTTCGGTGACTTGACCTTCGTCGCTCGCTATCGTTGGTTCAAGCGCCAGCAGAGCGTTAGGGGCAGAGTAACGAGCGTCATGTCGAATACGGACACCATGGCCAGCCGGTGGATACGGTTTCAGAACCGTCTTTATGCGCGGCTTAGTCAGCGCCGAAAGGCGGTGACGGGGTTCGTTGGACAACCCGAACCGCGCACAATTGGTTCCTATGCCCGAGGACGGCAGCTGGTTGCAGGAAACTTGCTGTTTGCGGGGTATCTGGTCGAGGCTCAGGATACCGATCTTTGGGATGTCATAGCTCCAAACGCCCCTTTTGATGATGAACGGCACGGTTTTGCCTGGTTGGATGATCTGGCCGCTGTTGGAGACATGCGTGCGCGGGAAAAGGCGCAGCGCTGGGTTTGGGGCTGGATTGAGACGCATGGGCGAGGGCAGGGCCCTGGCTGGGCGCCCGATCTGACAGGCCGGCGGTTGATCCGCTGGATCAATCACGCTCTTTTTCTGTTGCGTGGTGCGAACGATGCGCAAAGCAAACTGTTCTTTCGTTCGCTAGCACAACAGACTTGGTTTTTATCCAAACGCTGGAACGCGGCGACACCAGGACTGCCCCGGTTTGAAGCCTTGACCGGGCTGGTACAGGCCGGACTTGCGCTCGAAGGGCTCGAAGCGATGTCAGATCCGGCCTTGCGCGCACTGGCCCGGGAATGTGACCGGCAAGTGGATGAACAAGGGGGGATACCGACGCGGAACCCCGAGGAGTTGCTTGAAGTATTCACCTTGCTGGCGTGGACCTCTGCAGCGTTGCACGAGGTGGGCCGGGGAACGCCCGCAGCCCAGACCAGAGCGATCAAACGGATCGCCCCAACCTTGCGCAGCCTGCGTCATGCGGATGGCGCACTGGCTCGGTTTCATGGCGGCGGCCGAGGTGTCGAGGGACGGTTGGATCAGGCATTGGCGCAAAGCGGTGTGAAACCGCAACTGTCGACAGGGCTGTCGATGGGGTATGCCCGATTATCCGCCGCGCGCACAACTGTGATTGTCGATGCCAGTGTTCCGCCGAAAGGGGCAGCCTCGTATAATGCACATGCCTCGACTCTGGCTTTCGAACTGACGTCGGGACGCCGCCCGCTGATCGTGAATTGCGGATCAGGCGAGAGTTTCGGGTTGGACTGGCGTCGGGCGGGTCGGGCCACACCCTCACATTCGACTCTATGTCTTGATGGCTATTCCAGCGCTCGTTTGACCGAGCCGCTCAAAGGTACGGCGCATGAGGCGCTTGTGGATGCGCCGCAAGATGTACCCCATGAGTTTGAGGAAGCCTTTGAGGGCACCCGCTTTATGGTGGGGCATGATGGATATACCACGGTCTTTGGCCTGACTCATGCCCGCACATTCGAGCTGCGCTTTGATGGGCGTGAACTGGCGGGCGAGGACATTTTGTTGACCGCCACTGAAAAGGCGAAGCGGCAATTTGACCGGGCAATGGACAGCTCGGGCCTGAAAGGCATCGCCTTTGACATCCGCTTTCACCTGCATCCGGACGTGGATGCGGCCATCGATTTGGGTGGTGCGGCCGTGTCGATGGCGCTCAAAAGTGGTGAGATATGGGTTTTCCGCCATGATGGTGTGGGAAAATTGTCCGTTGAACCAAGCGTTTATCTTGAAAAAGGTCGATTAAAGCCCCGCGCGACAAAACAGATCGTTCTATCCGGGCGCGCAATGGAGTATGCGACCCGCATCCGGTGGACGCTGAGCAAGGCTCAGGATACAGCCTATGCCGTACGCGATCTGCACCGGGACGAGCCCGAGTTTGACTGACGCCAAAAGGACCTTTGGACCCATGACCGATCTTCACCCCGTGCGCCGCGCGTTGCTTTCCGTTTCCGACAAGACCGGGCTGATCGAGCTGGGAAAGGCGCTGGCAGAGCGCGGGGTCGAGCTATTGTCGACCGGCGGCACCGCCAAGGCACTGCGTGATGCGGGGCTTGAGGTGAAGGATGTCAGTGAGATTACTGGCTTCCCCGAGATGATGGACGGCCGTGTGAAAACCCTGCACCCGATGGTGCATGGCGGCCTGCTGGCACTGCGCGACAACGACACCCATATCGCAGCGATGGACGAACACGGCATTGGCGCGATCGACCTGCTGGTGGTGAACCTCTATCCGTTCGAGGCGACGGTGGCCAAAGGCGCGGGCTATGACGAATGTATCGAGAACATCGATATCGGCGGTCCCGCGATGATCCGTGCGGCCTCGAAGAACCATGCCTTTGTAAACGTGGTTGTGGATGTCGAAGATTACTCTTCGCTTCTGGATCAGTTGGAAGAGAATTACGGCAAAACCTCTTATGGTTTCCGCCAGTGGCTGGCGCAAAAGGCTTACGCCCGGACCGCAGCGTACGACACCGCGGTTTCGAATTGGATGGCCGAGGCACTGCAGCTTGAAGCGCCCAAGCGCCGCGCCTTTGCCGGTGAGCTGAAGCAGACTCTGCGCTATGGTGAGAACAGTCATCAACAAGCGGCTTTCTACACTGACGGAACCAACCGTCCGGGTGTGGCGACCGCCGTTCAGCACCAGGGCAAGGAGCTGAGCTATAACAACATCAACGACACCGACGCAGCGTTTGAACTGGTGGCTGAGTTCGATCCTGCAAAAGGTGCGGCCTGTGCGATCATCAAACACGCCAACCCCTGCGGCGTTGCCACAGGCGCGACCTTGCTGGACGCGTATAAGTCGGCATTCGATTGCGACCGGACTTCGGCCTTTGGTGGGATCGTGGCACTGAACCAACCGCTCGACGCCGAAACTGCACAGGAAATCACCGGGATTTTCACCGAAGTCGTGATCGCTCCGGGTGCATCGGATGAAGCAAAGGCGATCTTCGCGGCCAAGAAGAACCTGCGCCTGCTGACCACTGAAGCTCTGCCGGACGTGACCGCAGGCGGTAAGACCGTTCGTCAGGTAGCGGGTGGTCTGCTGGTGCAGGACAAGGACAATGGTTTTGTCGGCATGGACGATCTGAAGGTCGTCACCAAGAAGGCGCCGACCGAAGAGCAGATGCGCGACCTGCTGTTTGCTTGGAAAGTGGCAAAACACGTTAAATCCAACGCAATCGTTTACGTGAAGGACGGTGCGACCGTTGGCGTCGGCGCGGGTCAGATGAGCCGCTTGGACTCTGCCATGATTGCCGCCAAGAAGGCCGAACGCATGGCCGACGCGGTCGGCTTGCCGCAACCGCTCACCATCGGCTCGGCCGTTGCGTCTGATGCCTTCTTCCCCTTCCCTGACGGGCTCATGGAAGCCGCAGAGGCTGGTGCGACCTGTGTCATCCAGCCGGGTGGGTCGATGCGTGATGACGAGGTGATCGCGGCGGCGGATGAGGCCGGGTTGGCCATGGTCTTCACCGGCATGCGGCACTTCCGTCACTGATGCGGTATCGGTTTCTGTTCTGGGCCGGGTTGGCCGCGTTTCTGATCGACCAGATCAGTAAGTATCTGGTCGTTCACGTGATGCGCGTTGCTGAACAACCCGGTGGCATCGACGTTCTGCCGCCGCTGGTCGTTTTCAAATACGGAGAGAATCGCGGTATCAATTTCGGCTTGTTCCAGGGGAACAGCGAGGCCGCGCGTTGGGTATTGATCGGTATCTCGATAGCCATCAGCCTGGCAGTATTGATCTGGCTCCGCCGTATAGCGGCGTCCAAGTTTATGCTGATCTGTGGCGGATTGTTGATCGGTGGCGCATTGGGCAACGTGGTGGACCGCCTTTTATATGGATATGTTCTGGATTTCCTGAACATGTCCTGCTGCGGGATCAACAACCCGTTTGTGTTCAATCTGGCGGATGTCTTCATATTTGCAGGCGCTCTCGGTCTGGTGCTATTTGACAGCAAAAAGGCCTCGTGACGCGCCCGATGATATGCGATAAAAGCGCCTGAAACAGGCTGGAGACGATAATGCGGATGCCGCGTGCCCTATTTGCTCTGACACTCGCTGCTTTGGTTGCGGGATGCTCCGATATCGGCTTGCGCAATTTGGAACCGCCCGGCGCGGGACCGGATGAATTCTCGGTTCTGCCAGTCAAACCGCTGACAGAGCCCAAAGATTATCAGTTTTTGCCGGCTCCGACGCCAGGCGGCGCTAACCTGACGGATCCTAATCCGAAAGCAGACGCTGTGGTGGCCCTGGGTGGAAACGCTGCAGCTCTGAATCCAAACACCTCTGTCCCATCCTCGGATGCGGCGCTGGTTACAGCATCCAGTAGATATGGCGTTCCGGCAAATACCCGCCAGACCGTCAATCAGGAAGACGCTGATTTCCGCGACCGTCAGAGCCGTTGGACACGCCTGCGTTTGTTCAAGATCGACCGTTATGCAGAAGTCTACAAACGTGACGCGATCGACCCCTATCAACAGACCGAAGCGTTCCGTCGCCGCGGGTATGAAACACCGTCCTCCCCGCCGGATGAATAATATTTAACTTTCCGTCATCTCTCTTGAACCCGGCGGGCGCCACCGTAGTTTGAACACTGTAACGAAACGGAGGATGCCCTATGGTTCGGGCTCTGGCCTTGTCGGCCGCCTTATTGTCTGCGACCCCGCTTTTGGCTGAAGACGGGCACGAAGCAGTCACTACATTTACTTTGGATAACGGCATGGATGTCGTCGTGGTCGAAGACCATCGCGCGCCGGTTGTCCAGCACATGGTCTGGTATCGCGCCGGATCAGCCGATGAACCTGTTGGATCGTCAGGTGTCGCCCATTTTCTGGAACATTTGCTGTTCAAGGGCACGGATACCATGGCGCCGGGTGAACTGTCGGCAACTGTTGCTGCAAATGGAGGCAATGATAACGCCTTCACCTCGTATGACTACACCGCCTATTTCCAGAGGGTCGCCGCAGACCGCCTCGAGCTGATGATGCGGATGGAAGCGGACCGGATGCGCAACATCCGTCTGACTGAAAATGATATCGCCACAGAGCGTGATGTGATTCTCGAAGAACGCAATCAGCGCACTGAAAACAATCCGCGATCCTTGTTCGGGGAACAGATGAGTGCGGCCCAGTACCTAAATCACCGTTACGGCGTGCCAATCATCGGCTGGAGGCACGAGATGGAAACGCTGGACATGGAAGACGCGCTGTCCTTCTACCAGACCCATTATGCCCCCAATAACGCCATTCTGGTCGTTACCGGTGATGTGGAGCCGGATGAAGTCAAAGCGCTGGCTGAAGAGTATTATGGTGTGATCCCCGCCAACCCGGACCTGCCAGAACGTGTGCGTTCGCAGGAGCCGCCGCAAACGGCCGAACGTCGCCTGACCTTTAAAGATCCGCGTGTCGCACAGCCATATGTTCAGCGCAGTTATCTGGCCCCGGAACGGGACGCTGGTGCACAGGAGAAAGCCGCCGCCCTATACCTGCTGGCGGAACTGCTGGGTGGCAGCACAACCTCATACCTGAATGAGAAGCTGCAGTTCGAACAGCAGAAGGTCGTCTATACCGGGGCGTTCTACCGGGGTGTGTCCCTCGATGACACCACCTTTGATCTGATCGTTGTTCCGGCCGAAGGCGTATCTCTGCAGGAAGCTGAGGATGCAATGGATCAGGCAGTCGCGGATTTCATCGCCGAAGGCGTGAATCAAGAAGATCTGGACCGGATCAAGATGCAGTTGCGTGCGGCCCAGACCTATGCACGCGACAATGTGGATGGGATCGGAAACCGTTATGGGCGGGCCCTGACCAGTGGCCTGACGGTCGAGGATGTGCAGGCGTGGCCTGATATCCTTCAGGCTGTGACGGCGGATGAAATCATCGCTGCCGCGCGTGAGGTGATACAACCCGAAACGTCGGTGACCGGATGGCTGATGCGCGACGATGAGGTGACGCAATGAAACGGATTTTTGCGACGCTGATTGCGTTTGTCATCGCACTGCCTGCTTGGGCTGAGATCGAGATTGAAGAGGTCACCTCTCCAAGCGGCATCAAGGCCTGGCTGGTCGAAGATCACTCGATCCCCTTTACCGCGCTGGAGTTGCGTTTTCGCGGAGGCACCTCACTCGATGATCCCGACAAACGTGGTGCAGTCTACCTTATGAGCGGCCTGATCGAAGAAGGTGCTGGTGATATGGATGCCCGCACCTATGCCCGTGAGTTGGAAGAACTGGCCGCCTCGTTCAGATACAACGCAACTGATGATACGGTTTCGATTTCCGCTCAGTTTCTGACAGAAAACAGGGATGAGGTTATTGATCTTTTGCGTACCACAATTCACGAACCCCGGTTCGATCAGGATGCGGTGGATCGAGTACGCGCTCAGGTGCTGTCTGGGCTGAAATCTGACCAGACTGACCCGAATGATATTGCAGGCCGAAACTTTGCCGAAATGGCATTTGGTGATCATCCATACGGGTCAGAGGGCAAGGGTACGATCGAAAGCGTGTCGGCTTTGACCCGCGATGACGTGATCGCGGCCTATGACGGCGTGTTTGCCAAAGATCGCCTTTATGTTGGTGCGGTCGGGGATATCACTGCAGAGGAACTGGGTGTTCTGCTGGATGAACTGCTTGCAGAGCTGCCGGATACCGGCAAGCCGATACCTGATCGGGCCGATGTGACGATCTCTGGTGGCGTCAATGTTGTGGAGTTTGATACGCCTCAATCCGTTGCAATGTTCGGACAGAAGGGCATCGATCGTGACGATCCGGATTTTTTCGCTGCATACATCCTGAACCACATTCTCGGCGGTGGTGGTTTTGAAAGCCGTCTGATGCACGAAGTCCGGGAAAAGCGTGGCCTGACCTATGGCGTGGGAACTTACCTCGTGCCCAAGGATCTCGCTTCGGTTTATCTGGGGTCCGTTTCATCAGCCAATGACCGTATTGCCCAAGCGGTTGAAGTGATCCGCGATGAATGGGCCCGCGCCGCGACCGAAGGCGTGACCCAGAAAGAGCTGGATGACGCCAAGACCTACCTGACCGGTGCCTATCCGTTGCGATTTGATGGAAACGGGCAGATTGCGGGAATTATGGTCGGGATGCAGATGGAAGACCTGCCTATCGACTACATTGCCACCCGTAATGACAAGGTGAACGCGATAACGCTGGAAGAGGTCAACCGGGTCGCTGCAGAATTGCTCGACCCGGAGGGGCTGCACTTCACCGTGGTCGGCAAACCTGTGGGTCTGGACACCACGAACTAAGAAATTGGGGCTGAGCGCTGCTCAGCCCTTTTTCATGCTGCGCAGCATTTGCCCCATCATCTGGCCGAACTTGCCCGACCCGCGCTGATAAAGCGCGCCATCAACGGCCAGAACAGTGCCGCTGATGTAACTGGCCAGATCAGAGCTGAGGAACAGGCAGGCGTTTGCCACGTCCTGTGGCTGACCCCAGCGGCCCAACGGAACGTCCTTGCGCAAGGCCTCTCCTGCATCTGGAGTTGGGGCCAGACGTTTGGCGCCCTCAGTGCCCTCGATAAAGCCAGGCACGACCGAGTTCACGCGGATGCCTTCGACGCCCCATTCCATCGACAATGTGCGGGTAATCTGATCGACGCCCGCCTTGGCGGCGCAGACATGAGCCTGCCCTTCGTATGGCAGATAGGATTGCGGAGCCGAGATGTTGATGATGCTGGCTCCGGGACGCTTCAGATAGGGATACGCCCCCTTCATCACATGGATGGTGCCCATCAGGTCGATATCGATCACGGTCTTGAACGCATTGACCGACATTTCCGCTGCCAATGCCGGGAAATTGCCTGCTGCGCCAGACACCAGAACATCGAAGTCACCGAATGCGTCGTGGAATTGCTTAAGGCCCTCGGCCACAGCCTCAGGGTCACGCACGTCAAACGCCGCACCGATTGCATCCTGTGCGCCCGCAGCTTTCAGTGCGGTAACGGTGTTATCGACCTTTTCCTGTGAACGGCTGGCGACGGCCAGTTTGGCACCCGAGGCCGCAAAGGCCTCGGCAATGCCGCGATTGATACCGCTGGTTCCGCCAATGACAATGACGGTCTTACCTGAAAAATCCATGTAGGCCTCCCTTGGTGGGAGCCCTACTCGCCGTAGGGCACCCAGATGTTCTTGATCTCGGTCGAAGCCTGAAGGAAGCGGCGGGAATGGTCCATGCCCCAATCGAATGCCGTCGCGTTATTCACCCAGGTCCGTTTCAGGTTCCCGGCCGAGACGACCTCAATCTCTTTCGACAGGTCGGTGGATGAGAACGACCAGACCGCATCAACGTTCAGGTGTGAGGCCAGCGGTTTCGCCAGTTCCGCATGGCTGCCGGTCAGGATGTTGACCACGCCATCAGGCACGTCCGAGGTTTCAAGGATCTGGAAGAAATCGGTAGCCGCCAGCGGGTAGGGCTCCGAAGCCACCAGAACCGTCCGGTTGCCCATCGCAATCGCGGGCGCCATCGCCGAAACCAGCCCAAGCAGAGGTGCTTCGTCGGCGCAGAGCGCTCCGATGACACCAACGGACTCTTTCATGGCAATCGCCACGCCGCGGATCGGAACGCCGTGTACCTGACCGTCATACTTGTCTGCCCAGGCGGCGGCGGTGAACAGGCGCTGGATCGAAGCCTCAACCTCTTTCGCGCCGTCCTTTTTGCCGGTCATCGCGTCGATGCGAGCGGCAAACTCGTCGGCGCGGGCCGAGAGGTTTTCGCCGATGTAATACAGGATTTGCGCCCTCAGGTGGCCAGTGGTCTTGGACCAACCTTTGGCGCCCGCCGCAGCCTCAACCGCATTGCGGATGTCCTTGCGATTGGCGAGGCCCACGTGGCCCAACAGCCCGGACTTGCCCCAAACGGGTTTCGAATAGCCGCTATCGGGCCGCGCCTGCTTGCCGCCGACATACATCTTGGCGGTGCGATCGATGGGATCGACCGGAGCCCCTTCACCCATCGTTGCCTCGACCTTGGCCAGCGGCTTAGCTTTGCCCTTGGGCTTGGTGTACGCAGTCAAGCCTTCCCAGCCGCCTTCACGGCCAAAGCCGCTTTCGCGCACGCCGCCGAATCCGGCTGCCGCGTCGAACAGGTTGGTGGCATTCACCCAAACCACGCCCGCGACCAGCTTGGGCGCGATATCCAGCGCGAGGTTCACATTCTCGGTCCATACAGTCGCAGCCAGCCCGTAGCGGGTGTTGTTGGCCAGCTCGACCGCCTCTCCCGGTGTGCGGAAGGTTGAGGACACCAGAACCGGGCCAAAGATCTCTTCCTGCATCAGCGGGTCGGAAGTCTCGAGGCCCGAGATCAGCGTCGGTGGGTAATAACAGCCGTTCGCAGGCAGATCGCAAGCCGCCTGATGAACATGCCCAACCGTGTTGCTTTCGACCATGCTCTTGATGGTCTGCAGTTGCACGGGGTCCACAACCGCACCGACGTCGATGCACTTGTCCAACGGATCGCCGATGCGCAGCTTGTCCATACGGGCACGCAGCTTGTCATGGAAGCGGTCCGCGATGCCCTCTTGCACCAAGAGGCGCGAGCCCGCACAGCAGACTTGGCCCTGATTGAACCAGATCGCGTCGACCAAGCCTTCGATCGCTGAATCAATATCGGCGTCGTCAAAGACGATATAGGCAGACTTGCCGCCCAGCTCCAATGTCAGTTCCTTGCCCGATCCAGCGGTCGCCTCACGGATACGACGGCCCACGACGGTCGAGCCGGTAAAGGCGATTTTATCGACGTCCGAAGACACGATCATCTCACCCACAGCTCCGTCACCGGTGACAATGTTGACAACGCCTTTGGGCAGCCCGGCCTGTGTGCAAATGTCAGCAAACAGAAGTGCGGTCAGCGAAGTGTATTCGGCTGGTTTCAGAACCACGGTGTTGCCCATCGCAAGAGCCGGGGCAATTTTCCACGCCAGCATCAGCAACGGGAAGTTCCACGGGATGATCTGCCCGCAGACACCCAACGCCTCAGCATCGGGCAGTTCGCTGTCCATCAACTGCGCCATGCCCGCGTGATAGTAAAAATGCCGCTGCGCCAGCGGGATGTCGATATCACGTGACTCCCGGATCGGTTTGCCGTTGTCGAGGCTTTCCAGCACGGCAAACAGACGCGAATGCTTCTGCAACAGGCGCGCAATGGCATAAAGGTAACGGGCACGGCCTGCGCCGCCCAGCTTCGCCCACTTCGGTTGCGCTTTACGTGCGGCAGTAACAGCGGCATCCACATCGGCCTGTTTCGCCTGTGTGAGCTTGGCCAGAACCTCTCCAGTCGCTGGGTTGCGGCTTTCGAACCCCTTCCCCGGCTTGGTAAAGGCACCGTCGATATAGTGACCGAACTTGTCGCCCTGATCGACCAACCAAGCAAGCGCTTCCGCGGCGCTTTCGGGGGCAGGGCCATAGTCCATGGTTTCAAAAATCTCTTTGACTGTCATTTTAGTTTTCCCCGCAGTTGAGGGTGAGGAATCGAACTGTGGTCTGATCTTGGGGAATGCGTACAACTTTAAGTGGTTTGGATTTCACGTTTTCTGTGGAGTGTGTACGATTCAAGTAAGCGAAGTAGACTTCGCCGTGTCCCGCAAAGATTTGACCAAGTGGCGTTTCATCGACCATTGGAGCTTTGAACTCGATGTGTCCGTCGGTCCAAGTGAGTTGTTGATCGGTTATGTCGATACTCACGGTATTGCCGTTGCTTTTGCCATCAACGATCCACGGACTGCATTCCATTGCCTCAGAATAGACAGGGCCAAATTGCAATAGAAGCAACGAAGTGGTTGTGGCTAGTTTGAACATTGAAACTATTCAGCCCATGGAGTGACGGTAGCCAGCCGAGTAGGACCCGGTGACATAGTGTTCCAACTGCCGTTCGATATCGCCCAGCAACGACGACGCGCCAAAGCGGAACAGGTCCGGTTCCAACCAGCGATCGCCCAGTTCGTCCTTGATCAGCGACAGGTAGACAAGCGCATCTTTGGCCTTCGAGATACCGCCTGCGGGCTTGTAACCGACCCGATAGCCAGTGCGGTCATAGTAGTCGCGGATCGCGCGGATCATCACCAGCGATACGGGCAGGGTGGCGTTGACGCTTTCCTTACCGGTCGAAGTCTTGATGAAATCAGCGCCCGCCATCATGCAAACCAGTGAAGCACGCGCGACATTACGCAGGCTGCCCAGTTCTCCGGTGGCGAGGATGGCTTTGACATGGGCATCGCCGCAGGCGACGCGGAAGGCCTTCATTTCTTCATACAAAGCCTGCCAGTCGCCTGACAGGACGTGACGGCGCGATATGACGATGTCGATCTCTTCGGCCCCGGCCTTAACGCTTTCTTCTATCTCTGCCACGCGCAGGTGGAACGGAGACAGGCCTGCCGGAAAGCCCGTCGACACGGCCGCAACCGGAATGCCGGTGCCGTGCAAGGCGCCCACGGCGGTTTCGATCATGTCGTGATAGACGCAAACGGCCCCTGTGGTGATCGGCGGCATGTCCAGCGCCTGCAGAACCGAAAGCGCCACGGGTTGCCGGGCTTTGGCGCAAAGGCGGCGAACGCGGCCAACCGTGTCGTCACCTGACAGTGTGGTCAGGTCGATCATCGTGATCGCCTTCAGCAGCCACGCGGCCTGATACTCTTTCTTCACCGACCGACGGCCGGGCAAGGTCGCGGCGCGCCGTTCTATGGCCGAGGTATTGACCTGCACTGCGCGTACCCAGTCCAGATCGAGGTCCATGCCGGGGTTTCTGGGCTCGGTCACTTGCGGCAGATGCGCGGTGCGCACGGGGCTTTCTGAGCTCTGCGTTTCCATCTTCACATCCTTTGGGAGGTTTGCGCCAAAATCGCACGGGACGCGGCCAAATGGAAGATGTGTAACATTCTTCAGGTCACATTTTTTGACCATTTGGACAAATATAATAGGTTTTCTTGCGAATAATTCTCAATAGCGTTGACTTAGTTGCGAATGGTTCGCATATTCATTCTCAAGTGGATACCAAAATGGGGTCGGAAATGATTCGTCGCAGTTTTCTTGCAGTAATCGCGTTTGCCGCGGCTATGCCTTTGGCGGCGTGGGCTGAAGCACCTCTGAAGGTAGTTGCCACAACGGGTATGATCGCTGATGCCGCGCGTCAGGTGGGTGGTGATCAGGTTGAGGTCAAAGGCCTGATGGGGCCTGGTGTTGACCCGCACGCCTATCGTCAGACCCGCAGCGATATCGTGGCGATGACCCGCGCCGATCTGGTGCTGTGGCATGGTCTATATCTGGAAGCGCAGATGGAAGAGTTCTTTCATGATCTCGAGCGCAAACGGAACGTGGTCGCCGTGGCAGACGGTGTCGATAAATCCAAGTTGCGTGCGCATGACGATTATGCAGACAAATACGATCCGCACCTGTGGATGAGCCCGGTTTTATGGAAAGATGTGGTGGTTCAGGTACAGGAAGCACTAACCGAAGCCCGCCCCGAAGCAGCCCAAACCTTTGCCGCCAATACCGAGGCATTCCTCGCAGAAATTGATCAATTGGACGCCTACGGAAAACAGGTTCTGGCTGCGGTGCCTGAAAACAGCCGTGTACTTGTCACCGCGCACGATGCGTTTGGATATTTTGGCGAGGAATACGGTTATGAGGTTCTGGGTATTCAGGGTATTTCAACCCAGTCCGAGGCTGGCCTGAACCGGATCGGCGAGTTAGTCGATACGCTGGTGGACCAGCAACTGACGGCTGTGTTTGTCGAAAGTTCTGTCTCTGACCGCTCAATGCGCGCCCTGATCGAAGGGGCTGCGTCCAAAGGTCATGACGTCGGCGTCGGTGGAGAGCTGTATTCAGATGCCATGGGCGAGCCGGGATCATACGAAGGCACTTACGTGGGTATGCTGGATCACAACATTACCGTGATTGCAGGAGCGCTGGGCGCAGATGTGCCAGAGCGCGGCATGAACGGCAAATTGTCGGCGGGGTTCTGAGACCATGTTGGAGCTTGCGGCTGATCAGGGTGTATCGGTGGAAGAGCGGGGCGTGGAAAACAGCCCGCTCGCCATTCGCGGCCTGACCGTTTCATACGGGCAAAAACCGGCAGTGTTCTCGGTTGATATGACTGTAGAGCCCGGTGCGATGACCGCGATCATCGGCCCGAATGGGGCGGGTAAGTCAACCATGCTCAAGGCGGCGTTGGGAATAGTCGCGCCGTTGTCCGGACAGGTCACAGTCTACGGAAAGCCGTTGGATGATCAGCGCGCCCGTATTGCCTATGTTCCGCAACGTGCCAGTGTCGATTGGGATTTCCCAACCCGCGTTATTGACGTGGTGCTGATGGGATTGTCGCGAGAGCTGGGCCTGTTGGGCCGCATCCGGGCGCGCCACATGTCACGGGCAATGGATTGCCTGAACCGGGTCGGAATGCGCGATTTTGCTGATCGTCAGATCGGCCAACTCTCAGGTGGTCAGCAGCAGCGTGTCTTTCTGGCGCGTGCATTGGCACAGGATGCAGACCTGTACCTGCTGGATGAACCGTTTGCCGGTGTTGATGCGGCAACCGAAAAAGCCATTATTGCTGTTCTGAAATCGCTGAAAGAGGCCGGTAAAACCGTGGTCGTCGTACATCACGACCTGGCAACCGTTACCGACTATTTCGACCATGTATTCCTGATCAATACCCGTAAGGTAGCCGAAGGTCTGGTGGCCGAGGCCTTTACTGCCGAGACCCTGCAAGCTGCCTATGGTGGTCGTCTGGCTACGGCGCAGATCGATCAGATTTCACGCGCATTGGGGTAAATCATGCTTTGGGATGCTCTGACGCTGCAGCTTGGCTATAACGCCACGCTGGTGGCGGTTGGTGCCACGTTGCTTGGTATTTCTGCTGGCGTGACGGGTACATTTCTTTTCCTGCGCAAGCGGGCTCTGGTCAGCGATGCCATCAGCCACGCGACGTTGCCGGGTGTGTGTATCGCCTTCATGATCCTGGTCGCACTGGGGGGTGACGGGCGCAATCTGCTCGGGTTGCTGGCTGGCTCTGCAATCTCGGCCTGGATTGGTCTGGTTGCGATGAACTGGCTCACGCGCCATACGCGTCTGGCCGAAGATGCCGCGATAGGCGCGATCCTGTCGGTGTTCTTTGGTTTAGGCATCGTGCTTCTGACAGTGATCCAGACAATGGGCGTGGGCCGTCAGGCCGGCCTAGAAGGTTTCCTGTTGGGGTCGACTGCGGGCATGCTCTGGGCTGATGCACTGATCATCGCATTTGGTGGTGCAGCTACGCTGGTTTTGGTCATGATCATTCGGCGCCCTATGATGATGGTGGCCTTTGATCCCGAATATGCTGCCGCACGCGGTTTGTCCGTACATCGCATCGATCTTGCCATGATGGGGCTGGTTATGGCCGTGACGGTGGTTGGCCTGAAGATTGTAGGTCTGATCCTGATCGTGGCGCTTTTGATCATTCCACCCGTGACGGCACGCTTCTGGACCCAGCGCGCGGATCGCGTTGTGCTGCTCTCTGGTCTGGCTGGTGGTCTTGCAGGATATATTGGGGCGGCGCTGTCGGCCTCGGCACCGAATTTGCCGACCGGCCCGATCATCGTCCTGGTCAGTTTTGCCTTCTTTGCCCTGTCGCTGTTCTTTGCACCCGTTCGTGGCGTATTGGCGGCGGTTCTGCGCCATTTGCGGTTTCAACGCCGGGTCCATATCCGGCAAGGGTTGTTGGCGCTGGCACAAGGCCAAAAGATCTATGAGCCTTTGACCCTGCGCCTGTTGCGGCGTGAGGGGATGGTACGCGCCGATGGCGTGGCGACTGAAACCGGAAAAGCACGCGCGGCCAAAGCGCTGCGCGACGAAAAACGCTGGGAGATCGTGCGCGCTGATCAGGCCCATGAAGCCACCGCAGCGCTCTATGACGGTCTACGCGATATCGAGACTGTTCTGACCCAAGACCAGATCACGGAAATCGACCGCCGCATTGGTGGCCCGCAGGAGGTTCGGCCATGAGCGGAGAAGAATTTGTCCCGCTGTCCCTCACACCGATGCTGATCGGGACTTTTGCGGCCATCGCCTGTGCTTTGCCCGGCAACTTTCTGGTGCTGCGCAAGCAAGCGTTGATCGGGGATGCGATCAGTCATGTGGTGCTGCCTGGTATTGTCGTTGCTTTCCTGCTGACCGGCGCAATTTCAACCTGGCCCATGATGCTGGGCGCTGCAGGGGCCGCTGTGGTTGCCGTCGTTCTGATCGAAGCCATTCGCAGGCTGGGTCAGATCGAACCGGGGGCGGCGATGGGTGTTGTATTCACCACAATGTTTGCGGCAGGGGTCCTGCTGCTGGAGCAAACCGATACCTCGACCGTCCATCTGGACGTGGAACATGCGTTATACGGTAACCTCGAAAGCCTGATCTGGCTGGATGCAACGGGCTGGCCCTCTTTATGGGACCTAGAGGCGCTGGCGGGCCTTCCGCCAGAACTGCCTCGAATTGCGTTGACGCTTGCAGGGGTAATCCTGTTCACTTGGCTGTTCTGGCGGCCACTCAAGATATCAACCTTTGACGAAGGCTTTGCCCGCACCATCGGGATCCGGACGGGAGCGTTGGGCATGGCGTTGGTTATCGTCGCGGCCATTGCTGCAGTTGCTGCCTTCGACGCTGTGGGCTCGATCATCGTGATCGCCATGTTCATTTGTCCACCTGCGGCTGCGCGCATGATGACCAACAGGCTTGAGGCGCAGATTGCGTGGAGCGTTGTGTTTGCCATTGTCTCGGCCGTGTCGGGTTATGTACTGGCGGGCTATGGACCCTTGTGGCTGGGCGGGGCCGATGCAGTGAGCGCTGCGGGGATGATCGCCACGATGTCCGGGCTTATTCTGGCTACAGCGGCGGTGTTTGGTCCGTGTCGAACCCGCGCTGGCGCCCCATCCGGGGCTTGACGTGGCGCTTTCTTGCCACCCCGTCTCTGCGGAGATAGGCCGATAATTGCCAAGTTTGAACTGCGGTGAAAGCTTAACGAGATTTGTCGATCTGCTCGTGTTATAACTAGTTCAATTGTTAATGAACGACCACCACTCACTTCGGATCGTTCGGATGATTGCGGAACTGTGAGCCTACGATTTGTTGGCCTGCCGCAATCATCCGGACGCCCCCCTCCCGCTAAAATACAGTCCTCAAACCGGTGGCAGAATCGCGTCGGGTCGTGCTAGGTCTAGCGGTATGGTGCAGGCGAACCCCAATATCAGCGAAAAACGACCGGTAATCCGGCAACTCGACGATGCGGCGATCAACCGTATCGCTGCCGGTGAAGTCGTGGAGCGCCCGGCATCCGCCGTCAAGGAGCTGGTGGAAAACGCCATAGATGCTGGCGCGACCAGAATCGCCATCGATATCGCTGATGGCGGCAAAACCCTGATCCGCGTAACCGATGATGGATGTGGGATCGCAGCAGCAGATTTGTCGCTGGCCTTGTCGCGCCATGCGACCTCCAAGATCGATGGCTCAGACCTTCTGAACATTCACACTTTCGGATTTCGTGGAGAGGCCTTGCCATCACTGGGTGCCGTCGGTCGATTGACGATCACAAGTCGCGCTGCTGGGGGCGAAGCCGCCTCAATCCGCGTGGCAGGTGGCAAGATGGAAGCGGTGAAACCCGCCGCGCTGCGCAGCGGAACGGTGGTTGAGCTGCGCGATCTGTTCTTTGCCACACCCGCCCGTTTGAAATTCATGCGTACGGATCGGGCCGAAGCGCAGGCGATTTCGGATACCGTTAAGCGTCTGGCTATGGCGGAACCCTCTGTCACCTTTACCCTGCGCGATGTCTCGGGCGGAGGAGAAGGGCGGGTCGTCTTTCGGGCCGATCGCGAGAATGGAGACCTGTTTGATGCGCTGCACGCCCGGCTAGCCCGTGTGCTGGGCCGCGAATTCGCCGAGAATGCCTTGCAGATCGACGCCACGCGCGAGGGCATTCGCCTCTATGGCTATGCTGCATTGCCGACCTATTCGCGTGGCGCGGCAGTGGCACAGTACCTGTTTGTGAACGGGCGGCCTGTACGGGACAAAATGCTGACCGGAGCTTTGCGCGCGGCCTATTTCGATTTCCTCAGCCGGGACCGCCATCCGGCTGCCGCCTTGTTCATCGATTGTGATCCGACTCTGGTAGATGTGAATGTCCACCCTGCCAAATCCGAGGTCAGATTTCGCGATCCCGGGCTTGCGCGTGGATTGATCGTTTCAGCCCTGCGGCACGCATTAGCGGATGCGGGCCACCGCGCGTCTTCGACCGTCGCCAATGCAACGCTCGGGGCGATGCGGCCCGAACCAGCCACCGCCGGTCCGGCGCGGGTGTATCAGATGGATCGCCCTTCGCCCGCAGCTCGACAGGTCGCGTTTCAGGCGCAGTCTCCGGGATTTGCCGAATTGTCGAATGACTACAGCGGCAGAGTGATCGAACCGGTTCCTGCCCCCGATGCGATCGCTGAGGTACCCGAACCTACGGCCAGCGACCTGCCGCTTGGTGCTGCACGTGGGCAGGTTCATGAGAACTATATCATTGCCCAAAACGCAGACGGCATGGTGATCGTTGATCAGCACGCAGCCCATGAACGGCTGGTCTATGAAAAGCTCAAAACTCAGATGGCTGAGAATGGTGTCGCAGCGCAGGCGTTGCTGATCCCAGAGATTGTCGAGCTTTCCGAAGACGATTGCGCGCGGCTGATGGCAGTCACGGCTGACCTGACCCGCCTAGGATTGACCATCGAACCATTTGGAGGCGGCGCGGTGGCAGTGCGTGAAACCCCCGCCATCCTGGGCGAAGTTGATTCGCGCGCTATGGTCTTGGATATCCTCGACGAACTTGCCGATCAGGGTGAAAGCCAGACGGTGCAGGCCCGGATCGAGGCGATCCTCAGCCGGGTGGCCTGCCATGGCTCGGTACGTTCGGGTCGCCGAATGCGAGCCGAAGAAATGAACGCCCTGTTGCGCGAAATGGAGGCAACGCCCCATTCCGGTCAATGCAACCACGGGCGACCTACATATGTGGAATTGAAACTGAGCGATATCGAACGGCTGTTCGGGCGCAGTTGATCCAATTTCCTTACCCGGCTAAGAAGGGTAAAACAAAACAAGAACAAATGGGCTGACATGATCGAGATTGCAGGCAACCAGTATAGTTTGAATGACCCGGTGGTCATGGCGGTTCTGATCGGGGCCGGTGTGCTGCTGCTGATTCTGATGTTGCTGTTTCTGTCCCTGCGCGCGGCCAACAGGTCTGCGCGAATGGCCGAACCTCTGGCACGGCAGATGGCACATCTGGGACAGCACGTTCAGCAATTGGGTCAGGGACAAGATCAGTTGCGCGGTGGGTTGCAGCAGGTTTCAGATACACAAGCCAATGCACATGTGCAGGTGATCCAGACCGTCGAGTCGCGGCTGTCCTCGGTGCAGCAGCAGATGAATGATCGTTTGGCAGACAACGCGATGAAATCGGCGCGCGCGCTGGCCGATATGCAGGAACGGATGAAGGAATCCCTGCATGGATCCTCGAAGCAGACCGCTACTTCTTTGACGCAGTTGCAGGAGCGACTGGCCGCCATCGACAAAGCGCAGGACAACATCACCAAGCTGTCAGGCGACGTGTTGTCCCTGCAGGATATCCTGTCCAACAAACAGACCCGTGGTGCGTTTGGCGAAATCCAGCTGAACGATATCGTGTCCAAGGCTTTGCCGACAGACAGTTTCTCGCTTCAGGCGACACTGTCAAATGGCCGTCGCGCCGACTGTCTGATCCATCTTCCAAACCCGCCCGGGCCTATCGTGATCGACAGTAAGTTCCCGCTTGAGGCGTATGAGGCACTGATCGGGTCCACAAATGACATGGAGCTGAAAGCAGCGGTTCAGATGTTTCGCAGTACCGTTCGCAAGCACATCACCGATATCTCGGAGAAATATATCCTTGATGGGGAAACAGCCGATGGTGCGTTGATGTTTTTGCCATCCGAGGCGGTCTATGCCGAGCTGCATGCCAAGTTTCCGGAACTGGTTCAGGAGAGCTTTGCCAAACGCGTCTGGATCGTTTCACCCACCACTTGCATGGCAACCCTGAATACGATGCGCGCGATCCTCAAGGATGCAAGAATGCGGGAGCAGGCGGGTGCAATCCGCAAGGAGCTGGGGATGTTGCACAAAGATGTTGACCGTCTCGGCGATCGTGTCAGCAATCTTGATCGACATTTTGGGCAGGCGGCCAAGGATATTTCTGAGATCAAGATCAGTGCGGAAAAGGCTGGCCGCCGCGCTCAGCGTCTGGACAATTTCGATTTCGAAGAGCTTGCCCCCGATGAACACCCGAACGTGGTTCCGCTGGGTAAAACCGAGGGCTGATTTCGAACTAAATGCCCGGATTAGAACTTTAATGCAGCGGTCGCCGCATTGGTGACATTTGCCATGGCTGCCAGATAAGGCGCAGGTCCATGGCTGATCCGCGCGACGCCGAGATCAGCAAGAGTAGCGTGATCCGGAGACTGCCCGATCTGCATGATATTGACCGGCAATGGGGCCGCTGCACAGAATTTGCCGATCAGTTCGGGTGTGATCAGTCCGGGGACGAATATCCCGTTTGCTCCTGCATTCGCATAGGACTGGGCGCGGGACTGTGCCTCCTTCATTAGATCAGCGTGCTCTTCGGGTTTGCTGCCCTGGAAGAAAACATCGGTTCGGGCATTGATGAATAGTGGGATGCCCTTAGCGTCGGCCACACGACGCAAGGTTGCAATGCGATCGGCCTGATCTGATGCAGAGCGCAATCCGGTTTCACCGATCAAACGGTCCTCGAAATTGACACCAATCGCGCCCGTGGAAATGACCTGTTCAATATTGTTAGCCAGCGTGTCGAGGTCCTCTGCAAAACCAGCCTCAAAGTCAAAGCTGACTGGGAGAGCTATCGAACCAACCATGCGTTCGAGGATTTGCGTGGCAAAAGAAAGCGGCATGTCCTGGCCATCCTTGTAACCCTGTGCCGCTGCCAGTGACCAACTGCCCGTTGCGATAGCCAAAGCGCCGGCTTTGCTGATGGCTTGCGCACTGCCCGCATCCCAAGCGTTGTAAAGGATCAGCGGTTTTCCAGGCTGATGCAGCGCTGCGAAATCGCGCGCCTTGTCGGATTGAGTCATGCAGGATGCCTTTCTTTCGGGGCGTAGTGCCGTTCCAGTTCGATGAGTTTTTGTTTGCGCCAAAGGCCGCCGCCATACCCGGTCAGCGTACCGTCAGCCCCTAAAACACGGTGACAGGGGATTATGATCGCGATCTGATTTGCCCCGTTTGCGCGCGCTACAGCCCGAACCGCATCAGGTCGTCCAAGACGGCGCGCGATATCCGAATAAGACTGTGTCGTCCCAGCAGGCAGTGTTTGCAGAATGCGCCATACCGCTTTGGTGAACTCAGTGCCGTGCAGTGCAAGTGGTAGATCAAACTGGGCTGAGCGGCCCTGAAAAAAAGACTCTAGCTGCGCTTCGACCTGATCGGTTGGCGCGAAACGTCCAAAACCCAGTGACCCTTTGCAGGCCTTGTGGATCCGTTTCAGCTCGGTAGGCAGTGCTTTGCGATCGGCAAATTCAAGCAGGTGAAGGTGAACCGGATCGCTGATCGCAATCATAGATCCCAAGGGCGTGTCGAACCAATCGGCCCGCAGCATCGCATTGGCTTTGAAAGCACCGGGCGGCAAACCCAGCAGCTTTGCGAAGGCCACGCGAAAGGCTGCCGGAGAGTCAAATCCCGCCTCAAGTTGCGCATCGATGACTTTTCCACCCTGTGCCAGAGTGGTCAGACCTGCCTGCAACCGAGCTTGTCGTGCCATGTCCAGAAAGGTGGTGCCGAAATGGCGTTTAAAGGCACGGCGGATGGTAGAAGGGTCATGCCCCATTGCAACGATGTCGGCTTCGCGCCAGCGACGGGTAGGATCGGCCTCGAGTTTCGCCAGAAGCGATGAAATGGCCGGGTCAGATTGGGCGGCCGGTGCCGTCGGGCAGCAGCGTTTGCAGGCTCTGAACCCCGCATTCAGGCAGTCTGCGATGGTCGCAAAGAACTGGCAGTTCTCACGTTTCGGTTTGCGGGCCGGACAGGTCAGTCGGCAAAACACACCGGTCGAGGTAACGCCCACGTAAGCGCGCCCATCCCAAGAGGGATCGCGGGCCATCAGGGCAAAGTAAAGCGTATCGTCATCGGGCAGATCAAATCTCATGCCCGGAGGTTACCCGAAACCGACGCCATTGCGACGACGGTTTTCGGGCGTTTATTCAAATTTCCGAGAAACTCAGATCCGAAGGAATGGCTGGAACAAACGCGGCATGAGTTTGGTGAACTTCAACGGCGCGTCAGTCACTGCCAGACAGATGCAGTCTTCTGAGATATCAGCGACGGGCATATGCTCCAGATCCTGATCCGCAATCTCGACATCACCCCGTGCGAAATGATCAACCTCATCCGAAAACGCACCCTGCAGAACCATGGTCATCTCGATACCGCGATGACTGTGATCCGGTACGGCTGCGCCCGCAGGTATGAACAGCAACCGGGCAGTTGCCTCATTGGTCGTTGGCAGGATCGCTTGTTTGACGCCCATACCAACCGGCCGCCACCGAATGTCGTTCACATCTCCGCCTACATAGTCCTGCAACGGTGCGGGCAGCACTGCACATTTCTTACGCGCAGGTTTGGGTGTCGGAGCACCTTGCGAGATCAAAGCCATTGTTGCCGCAAGCGCGTCCGATCCCATCTGCGCCGTGTGGGTCTGGTCTTCCAGAACCTGTCCACCCACGGCCTCAAAGCTCTCGGCCCGTGCGCGGCAGTGGTCGCAGAGCGACAGATGCGTAGCAACCATCAGGTCAAACGCCTCGGGCAGATTGCCGGCAGCGTAGGCCATCAACAGGTCATCCGTCAGGTGATGTTTTATACTCTTGCTCATCGTCGTCATCTCAGTTCATCGCGTGGCGCAAGCGATCCAGCGCCAGCCTAATTCGTGATTTGATCGTTCCCAGCGGTAGCCCCGTCTGGGAGGCAATTTCCCGGTGACTCAGGTCTCCGAAATATGCCTTTTCGATCAGTTCTCTTTGTGCTTCGGGTAAAGCCAGAATGGCCGTTCGAAGCTGTGCAGTTTCCTGCTGCAATGCGATTACGTCATCCTGTTCCGGTTCCGCTTCCGGACCCCAGTCCAGTTCTTCCGGTTCCGGGCGTCTTTGTTTTCGGATTACGTCTATTCGTTTATTCCGCGCGATCGTGAACACCCAGGTGGCCACCGTTGCACGGCTTGGGTCGAACAAATGCGCCTTGTGCCACAGGGTGGCCATGACTTCCTGCGCACATTCCTCAGCCGTTGTCGCGTCAGATCCGGACCGGATCAGAAACGCCTTAACGCGTGGGGCGAAGTGCTGAAACAGCTCGGCAAAGGCCGCCTGATCCTGAGCGTCCCTTATGCGCTTGATGTGGTTCACCCACTCGGCTCTGGTGTCGCAACTCTTTTTTGTTCCGTTCACCGGTTTACCCTTGATGCGTTTATTTGTGCGCCAAGGTTGCGGAGGCACTGAATCCGCCGCAGGTTCATCCATGGTCGCGATGTCAATCTCGGTAAACATAACCGCATTACGGGGCCTTGCCCAAGCCGGATCACTTTGAATGCGAATTTTAATCCGGATTGCGATATTCTTCGTAGTGCACCGTAAGGTGTTGCGGAGAAAAGAATGCCATTTGAACAGTTTGAAAGCACACATGCAGAGGGTGCCGTTATCGGCAACCCCGAACGCTTTCATGACTATGGTTTGCGAATGGACCGCGTCCAGCATATCGCGGCGCATACCTACCATGGACGTAAAGGCAATATCGAAAACGCATTTCGCTATTCCATCGACTACATCATGCTGGATCCGGAGGATCGACCTGCAACCCCGTCTCTGTTTTCACTGGATCGCGCAAACATCATGGGATGGCGGACCCGTGATCATGGAGGGCATCCAAAGCATGGGCGCGCTGCAAAATGGTTGCGTGAGTGTTTTGATGAACTCGCATTTCCCCAACCTGACCGTATCGAGTTGCTGACGCAGCCCCGGGTATTTGGATATGTTTTCAATCCGGTCAGTTTCTGGTTCTGCTTTGACAGTGATGATCAGCTTTACGCAGTGCTTGCTGAGGTCACCAACACCTACGGAACGCGACATAGCTATCTTTGTTGTAATCCCGACATGTCGCCCATTTTGCCAACAGACCGCATCATCGCCGATAAACTGATGCATGTATCCCCGTTTCAGAAGATCGAGGGCACATATACGTTCCGCTTCGACTATCGCTCCGACCGCATCGGTGTGTGGATCGACTACGGTCGTGCGCGGGGGGGGCTGATCGCAACCCTGACAGGATCGAGGTCCGAACTTTCAAACCGCACAATTCTCTGGTCGCTTATACGTCGTCCTTTTGGAGCTAGGCGCGCATTTGCTTTGATCTTGTGGCAGGGCCTGCGGCTTTGGATAAAAAAGGCGAAGTTTCGGCCTTTCAGGAAGGCCCCGGTTCCCAAACAGCCTGTTTCACGATCCCATCGTTAAGATGTATGCGATGCCCCGATTTGTTTGAGTGAGATCAAAGACGCGCATCTGCTTAGCTGTTTGTGATAAACTGAAATCGCGGACAGAGGAGTTTGAACGCATGTTGGAAATCTCGGCAAGAAAAGTTGCCCAGGTCGCCATGATGGGGCGCGAATTAAATCGGGCCGAAGGTGAACTTCGAGCCTTTGTCGACCGGATGAGCGAAGACGAACAGGCCGAACTGGTGGCGATCATGTGGATTGGCCGCGAGAGCTTTTTCGCCGAAGATCTGGCCGAGGCCATAGCAACGGCTAAATCCGAGGCTTCGACCCCTTGCGCCGATTACCTGATCGGAACACCGCACCTGTCAGATCATCTCGAAAACGGGCTGGATGCGCTGGGCATCTCAGCCGAGGACGTCGAAAACGATCTGATGTAGTCAACCATCAAGGTTTTGTTGCGAAGTTCCATAAAACGGACCTAAGCGCTTCTCGTACTCAAATTTGTCGCCGTAAACGCTTTGTCGCGCTATCCTTACGCTGATGCAAAGCGGTTTGAAGGCCATTTTTGTTGTAGCCATGTTGTTGGCGCGAATTCTGGATCCGCGCCCCGCTGATGCCTGTGTCGTTTGTATCTCGTTGCCTGAAGCATCGCTTGGGGATCATCTGCTTTCAGCAGATGTAATTGTTCTGGCACGCCCGTCGCCCGACAACGCATTCAGGTACATACCTGCCGAAGTTCTCAAAGGAACCAAAGAGCAGGTAGAGAACTTGCCCGAGATACCGTTTCTGATCGATTCAACAACGCGAAAGATGTTTCTGTCAGATCCAGATCGGACAGTCTTGTTTGTCTACGGTGCTGAAAGTCAGGATCGGGCCGGGCGTAAACTGTCCAAAGGCTGGAGAAAGCTGTTCCTGATGTCGGCGGAACGGTCACAGTTCGTTGAAATCCTGCAAAGTCACGGTGTTCACTGGAAACTAGGCATAGGTGGAACGTCCGAACGTATACAATTCTTCGCCAACTATCTTTCGAGTGAAGATCGAGTTTTGCGGGATACTGCGTTGGTAGAGGTCTACCGCGCTCCGTATGCGTTGGTCCGGCAGACGAATGTTTCAACGCCCACAGATCAACTGCTCGATGATATCGGCAGCATTCAGAGGCTGAACTATGCTCCGGCCACCATTCGGCTTTTGGGTCTGCAGACTGACCCGGATGCAATTGAGTTTATCCGGTCCCGCTATCTGACGAGGTTGAAGACAGCAGGGCCGAACCTGCATGAGTGGGCATTGGCCGGTATCGAGGTGGATGGCACTTTCGCAATTACCGCCATTGATGGGCGGGTGACGCAAGCTGATTGGCCAAGTGAAGACAAGCTGATCCTGATCCGAGCACTATCGGACGCCGGGTCAGCGATCCCTAAGTTTCGTCCGCAAATTGCTGAAGTCTATGAACGTGTACTAGGGGCCGATGTATCTTTCGCTGGGCAGATCGCCTTTGCAATGCGCGACTGGAATGATGACAGGCTTGATCCGTTGTTTCGGGAATTGCTCGCGCGTGAAGAGACGGAACCTGCAACAAGATTTGTTCTTCAACTGGTGCTTGAGCCCGAGGACTAGGTGCCGGTTTCAGTTGTGACGGGCTTTTTGCAATATCTTCTGACGCAGATGCGTATTCTAAACATAGCTTAATGAAACGGCCCGATTTCGTTAAGCAAGCGTTCCTTTATCTGATCTTACAACCGCAACGAAGATCAGATCAGGAGGAGCACGAAAATGGAAAACGTTCAGTCAATCAAGACGCAAAAAGGTTTGTTTGGTGGCCTGTTTGCCAATTATGCCGAGGCCAGAGTCGAGAGCTTTCGTCGTCGGATCTACACAAAAACAGTTCGCGAGCTGGAGCAGCTTAGTGATCAGCGCCTGCAGGATATCGGTATTCCACGCAGCGAAATTCACCGGCGTGCGTATCAGAGCGTCTATCACCATGAGCCCATTCGGCAGAATGTACACTGACCGCTTTTGATTGGCTCATTGAACGCCAATCAACGGGTTATTAGGAGGTACGGGAATTGGACACATATCCGATGCTTGAAACGGTCCCATCCGCCAGCGCTTTAGCGTTGTTTGACCGGGCCATGAGAATACGCGCAATCCGGAAAGATATTGTTGGTGCAGCTCAGGAGCTTGGCCGCTTGTCAGACAGCGAGCTTTCTGATCTTGGGATCAACCGCAGCGATATCGATGAAACGATCGAAAGATACATTTGAATACTGATGTCATTTGATCAGCGATCCGCGCCAGACGTAAAAGCAAAGGGCCATTCCGTCAGTTCAGGAATGGCCCTTGCTTTTTCAGGTATCAGACGCGGCAAACAAGAAATCCAACAGCGTATTCCTCTCGTCCGAGTTTCGTCATTAGGTGTGATCGACGATCTGAAGGTGTTGTGCCAGCTTGTCGATCTCTGCCATCCAGCCCTGCACCAGTTTCGGATCGCTGGGGGCGGCGTGCACGCCAGCCGGGATCTCTCGGTTCAGTACGGCCTCAACCGCAAGTGAAACGGGAATTGAAACCAACCGCGCCATGGCGGTTCCGCGCTCGTCACCCCATGCATCCATCACATAGGTTTTGTTCCAGACTTCGCGGCCTTCGTTCTCTGCCTTAAGCCCAACGCAAAGGACAACCCGGTCCGGCTCGCCTTCGTCATAGGCGTTCTCATCCCAGAACTGATCCGACATTTCCTTCAGCCGGGCATCACCTTCCGGGCCAGACAAGGTTTCGATTTCGCTGAATACGCCGGACCATGCATCGGACCACCCGTTCAACCGCAATGTGCCCCGGACGAATTCCTTGACCGGCCAGTGCTTTTCGAAATGATATTGTTGCATGAAGGGCAGTGAATCCCGGTTCGGATAAACTTCAAAGCTTTCCGGGGACGGTAGCGGGGCGATGTAGGTGCTGATCGCATCCCAAGGGCGCGCCACGTCAAGCGGGGCGTAATTCCGGATCGATCTGGACGGAGACCGCAAAGCCTTGAGTACGCCGAGTGGTGACCAGCTGAACTTGTAGCGGAACGGATTGGGGTTCTTGGGGATGCCGCCGCAGTAAGAGATAAAGCTCAGATGGTTTTCCGGATCAAACGCATCCGAGGCGCGGTAGTCATCAACCAGTGCATGGGCCATCAGGTGGTCGATGCCTGGGTCCAGCCCGACCTCGTTCACCAATGCCACACCGGCCTCAAGTGCTTTGTCATCCAGCGCACGCATCTCGGGCGCGATGTAGGAGGATGAAACGAAATTCGCACCTTTCGAGATGGCAAGTTCAGCCAGAGGTACATGCCAATCTCCGGGCAGCATCGAGACGATCACGTCGCCAGGTTTCAGAACCTTAGCAATCGCATCAATGTCGAAGGCATGGATGTCATCCGTCAGATCACCGATTTCAGCCTTTGCCTTTTCGATAGTCCGGTTCCATACGGTAACCTTGTGATCCCCCTCGATCAGGCGGCGAAGGCCGGGGATGGCCGACAGGCCGGTGCCACACCAATGAATCGTCATCGCTCAGATCCCTTCGATATGAGTGTTGTAGGTAGCCGCTGCCCGGCCCCAGACGCCGTTTTCCAGAGCAGTCAGGGTCAGGAGCGAAGGTAGTAATTGCGCTGCGTAATCTTCGGAGCTTTCGACTGGCAGCATCGACGGTAGGTTGTCGATGGCCGTCACATCCAGAATAGGATCAGTGGCGACACGCAGGGCAGGATGGTCCCAGGTGGTGGCCCGGTCATAGACAGGTACCGGGTTATAGTCGCTGTCCGGATCGCAGGCGACGTCGCCAATGGCAGTCAGATTGCGCTGCGCAGTAAGTGCTTCGCGCGGGACAAAGACCGGCGTGCCGGGACGGGCAAAGATGCAGTTCAGGAACAGATCATGTTCAAGGATCTCGGGAAAAGGCCCGCCGCTTGCGGTTTCTGCCATGTCCCATTTCGTGACGCTGACGCCCATAGCCTCGCATAAATCCGCTGCACCGGTGCCAACACGTCCCAGCGCACCGATTACAATGGCGCGCGGGCGCGCTTGCCCGGTCGCATCCAATTCGGCCAACAGTTCGGCGTTCAGAACATCCTTGCCAGGGTAGACGCCGACGGGCGGACATTCTTCACCCCGTTGCTGAGCGGCCCAGGTCTTGAGTGTGACTGCCGCGCCTGCATATCCGGCCCAGTAGCCAAAGGCGGCGACGCGTCGGCCATTCTCTTCCACAAGGTATTCCAGATCATAAAGGGTGCCGCCGCCAGCCTTAAACCGCTCTAGCAACGCACGGCCGGAATGTTGGCCCTTGTAGGCATGACCAAACATGATGTGGCGGTGAGGCAGGGGTGTGCCATCTTCGGGCAGCTCCTTGAGGCCGAAGATGATGGCATCGGCCGGGGCCTCAGGCCACGAGTTTTCAGCCGCGATCTCACACCCGGCATCCTTGTAGCCATCGATCGGGATTGCCCGGACGTGGCTTTCCTCGACCGTGACACGAATACCCGCGGCGATCAGTGCCTTCGCGCCTTCGGGCGTGAGGCCCACCCGTTCTTCGTTCGGGCGTTGTTCTGCCCGGACCCAGAGATGTGTCATGTATATTCCTTTTGTCAGAGCATTCCGGCGGCACGAACCGCCTGAACCGAGGCGCGTGCCTCCATCGCCTCACGGAAGGCGAGAATTTTCGGAAAGGTCGGGACATCGACACCGTCGCCTTCCAGCCAGCTGCAGACCACATACAGGTATGCGTCGGCCAGCGAGAACGCCTCGCCCAGCACAAACGGACCGCGCAGACCGTTCAAACAGATGTAGTCACAGGACGCTGTCATGGTCTGTGCTACCTTTTCCTTCATGTCTTTCCAGCTGGATTTCTTGTCGGCCCAGCGATGTCCGCGCATCTTATGTGCGTGGTTCACGTGCATGGTCGATGCAAGGTAGTACATCACTTCCCGCATCCGTGCTGCCATCACCGGATCGACGGGAACCAGACCCGCCTGAGGTGCCTTTGCGGCTACATACTCCAGTAGGGCGCCCGTTTCCGTTAGAATACCGCCATCGACAACCAGTGCCGGAACCCGTCCTTTGGGGTTGATCTGCTTGTAGGCCGGTTGCGTTTGCTCACCGCTTGCGAAATCCAGACGGATTGCTTCGTATTCCAGACCGGCTTCTTCCAGCGCGATGGCCACGGCGACCGAAATGGTTCTGGGAGCGTAGTAGAGCTGCATGAGGGAACTCCGTTGTTTGTGCCGGTCAAAGGTGGGTCTGGGCAAAGTGCCGTTCGGGCGATTCCAGATGTGGGACGGCATTGAACAGGACCGGGCTTAGCTGAGTGCCGATCGGGTAAAGACGGTGCATTGATGTGTTCATGATCGCAAGGGCCACTCGGGCCATCGACTGGATATCCAGACCCATGGCCTGTCGAACCACCATCGAGATCAGGCCACCCGAAGTTACCACAATTGCCGGACCACCTTCGGTTCCGATGTCTTTCAGAGCATCAGATACGCGTGTTTCGAACTCGTCGAATGTTTCCGGTGCATTCCTGATGTCACCATTGGCCCAAGCGTCAAAGGTCCGGGGCAGATGCTGCACGAACCCTTCGCGATCTGTTGGAATGGCTACTCCGTGCTGCTCTTCGAACAGTTTCGCAATGTTAAAGTATTCGATCTCGTTCAGCCGTGCATCCCGGATCGGTTCGGGCAAGCCCATGCTGGCAGCGGTTTCAGCGTGACGTTTCAGGGTGCCGCAATAGACTCGGGGATGGTGGGCGTGAGTGTCCCGCAAATGCGCCCCAAGCCAGCGCGCCTGCTGGTGACCCAGATCGCTCAGCTTGTCATAGTTTTCCTCGTCCCGGGCTGTGGTGTTGGCCTGTCCGTGACGAACCAGTGTGATATGTGACATGACGGTCCCTCTTGCAGGCAAGTCTTAGGGCAGGTTCCGTGCCGGGACCAGAGGGGTTTGATCGGCAGCGGGCAAAAATCGTCGCATATCGATACATCACAGCTTGCCGGGCCAGATGCCGTGTCTATGGTTGGGCCATTCGGAAAATTGGGGAACGTCATGACGGTAAATGAAAACCGGTTTCTGGCTGATCTGCACAAGCTGCGTGAATTCGGGGCGTCGGGTATCGGCAAGGGTGTGGTAAGACCTGCTTATTCCGATGCTGATATTGCGGCGCGACGCTGGCTGGCTGGACGGATGGAGGAAGCCGGACTGCGCCCTCATTTTGATCCGGTGGGCAATCTGTTTGGTCTGGCGCCGGGTACCTCTCTGTTGATGGGATCCCATTCCGACAGCCAGCCCGAAGGAGGGTGGCTGGACGGCGCGCTGGGCGTGATTGCGGCTTTGGAAATCGCGCGTTCCAGTGATAGACCAATCTCGGTTGTCAGCTTTCAGGATGAAGAGGGCCGGTTTGGTGTAACAACGGGTTCGGCTGTCTGGTCGGGTACTCTGGATCTTGCAAAGGCGGATACTCTGACCGACCACTCAGGTACGAGTTTTGCGGCGGCCCGATCATCCATGTCAGATATGGCACAGGGTTTTGTCGATCTGGCCCGGTTCTCAGGCTTTATCGAGATGCACATCGAACAAGGGCCAACGCTGGATGCCGAAGGTGACCTGATCGGTGTGGTGACCGATATCGTTGGTATTCGTGACATGGTGATCAGCTTTGAGGGGCAGCAAAACCATGCCGGCACCACCCCGATGCATCTGCGCCGCGATGCGTTTCAGGCACTTTCGCAATTCAACGCCGAGATAAATGAGCGGTTTCAGAATGTGGTGACGCCCCAAACCGTCTGGACGATTGGCCATGTGGATGTCCACCCAAACGCCTCTTCTATTGTTCCCGGGCGTGTCCGGTTTTCCATGCAGTGGCGTGACGGAGACGCAGACCGTCTGCGGCGTATGGAAGAGATTATCCGGGGCGTCGCGCAGGAAGTGGCTGACCGTGTTGGAATGGATCTCAGTTTCGGTCCGATGCTGGGTCTTGAGCCGGTCGCGATGGATCAGCGTCTGCGCCTTGCGCTGGAAGCCGGGGCAGAGCAGATCGCACCCAATCAGTGGCGCCGGATGCCTTCTGGCGCGCTGCACGATGCAACCAATGTGTCCCGCCTGATGCCGGTCGCTATGCTGTTTGTGCCTTCAATCAATGGGATCAGTCACGATTTTGCTGAGGACACATCCGAAAGCGATCTGGTTGCCGGACTAAAAGTGCTGGGGCAGGCTGTCGAACAGTTGTGAGATTGAGTGCGGATCTCGCGTTGCTTTGATGATCTCACAAGACCCCGCCGGTTCTATAGAAATATGTGCCTGAGTTTCTTCCTGTTATTCATAAGGCAGGCTGAGATGTTGTGAAACGGAGAAAAGTTTCCTATAGGAGACATAAGGGCGGCATGCTGCTGTATACCATCCTTGCATCACCCCGATCTGGGCGTCCACGAACCACAGCGACCTGATTTTGAAACCAGCGCAATGTTGTCGATCTTTTTCATACCCGCCCCGCTGCGCCACCAGTGTCATGGTTTATGGATCGGCACGTCTCCTGAGTTGACCAAACAATCATTGCAATGTGCGCCATGTTCTCCAACGATGCCAGATACCTGCCGGATTCAACTAAAAGAGAGGTTTATGAGATGCCTGGTTTGAACCGCACGCCGTTGTATGACTTGCACGTTGAGTTGGGTGGTAAGATAGTTGATTTTGC